>NZ_JBHWGS010000016.1:0-237848 GCF_042732975.1 Streptomyces sp. NPDC059743
CATGCCGGGCACGCCGATATCCTGCGCGAGAGCCTCGACGGCCGGACCGGGTTGCGCGCCGAACACGAGAAGCAGATCGACGAGGAAGCCCGTGCTGCCTACTGCGCGAAGATCGAGCAGGCCGCCAGGTCGGCCGCACCAGTCAAAGCTTAGAAGTTGTCTCACGTGACTTGATGTTCGTGCGGCATGATGCCGGTCGTGGGTGCTGATCTGTCGAAGCGTCTGGTTCCTGATGAACTCTGGGAGCTGGCCGCCCCGTTGCTGCCGTCGTTCGCTGCTCGTCCGCAAGGTGGTGGAACCGCTCCGTGTGACGAGCGGGCCGTGTTCACGGCAGTGGTGTACGCGCTGACCAGCGGCTGTGCCTGGCGGCATCTGCCGCCGACGTTCGGCACGTCGCCCGCCACCGCGCATCGCCGCTTCACGGTATGGACCGAGGCCGGCCTGTGGCGCCGGCTGCACCGGGCGGTGCTGGACGAACTCGGGGCCCGGGGCGAGGTGGACTGGACCTCGGCGATCGTCGACGCGGCCTCCGTCCGCGCCAAAAGGGGGGATCGCTGACTGGGCCGAACCCGGTCGATCGCGGCAAGAAGGGCAGCAAGCTGCACGTGCTGTCCGATGCCCGGGGCATCCCGCTCGCCGTCGGCGTGTCCGGCGCGAACATGCACGACAGCCTCGCCCTCAAGCCGCTCATCCGCGGCATACCCGCCGTCCGGTCCCGCCGGGGACCACGGCGGCGCCGACCCGTCAAACTCCGCGCGGACAAGGCGTACTTCTCCGCCGAACACCTGGCCTGGCTGCGCGAGCGCGGGCTCGTCGCGCGCATCGCGCGGCCCGGCATCGAGTCCGGCGAACGCCTCGGTCGGCACCGCTGGAAGATCGAACGGTCGATCGCCTGGCTCTTCGGCTACCGCCGCCTCACCGTCCGATACGAACGAAAGGACTCGCACTTCCTCGCCTTCCTCGGCCTGGCCGCCGCCCTGACCTGCTACAAGAAGCTCGCGAAACTTGCCACGTGAGACACCCTCTTAGTGTCAGGTATCACGCGTCTACTGGTTCTGCAGGGGCGATATTTCACAGCGACGATGGCGCTCAGTACGCATCGAAGGATGTCGCGAACGTGTGCCGTGAAAACGGCGTGACCAGATCACGCGGGGCGGTCGGAACCTCGGCGGACAAGGCCGGGGCCGAATCCTTCAGCGCAAGCCTGAAACGGAGACATCACAGGGAAGGAAACACTGGCCCGGAGCGCGTGAGGCCCGTCTTGCCGTGTTCCGGCGGGTCACTCGCTACTCGCCCACTGACGAGAACCTGTACCGATCTCAATCCGGGGGACCACCACAGCAAAGAAATCGCCCTTCGCACTCATGGGACGAATTCTAATCAGATCCGCCGGCCCAACCCCTAGACTATTCCTGGCACATGCTTGCATGATCCTCTACGTCGACAGGTGTTGCCCGGCAGGCGCAGGGGCGTGGACGGCGTCCGGCCCGCCACCTGCTGAGTACGCCGCAGCGTCTCCTGCGGTCGCAGTCTCATGCCAAACCCGGAAGACCCCCACTCGTGCAAGATCGCCCCAGTCATGGTCACGGCATCCCCTGCAGATGGGCAGGGGCAGTCTGCTCGTTTGGGAGCCGTGTCAGTCATCTCCCTGCATCTTCCCCGGTTCATGGCACGGTTCGAACCGAGGATGAGCGGCGTCGTGGGCGAAGACTCATCGCGAATCCCCAATCCCGACGCTGCCCGACAACGCCGCCGACACCGCGCAGTTGCTCCCTTCTGTCTGTGCATGGATCGCTCGGCATCCGAAGGCCGGCCCGCGGTCCCTGGCCACCCGACCCGGAGCCGTCCAGGCATCGGCTGCACCGACCCTCATCTTCAGTCCTGACGGTTCTGGAGATCAATCACGATCCGAGCCGAAGACTCTCTCGCGGGCGTCCTTCCCTGAGCGGGGCAGACGCCGGAGCAGAATCATGCAAGAGGAAGGGAGGATAGTTCTACCATTTCTCCAGGTCAGAGCGATTCAATGGAATCACCCGTCCTCCTATGGAGCGGGAAATTGCCTGTCCACCTGCAAATCCCACCACATCGCAAGGGTCACAGCATGAAGACGGTTCTGATCACTGGTACCTCATCCGGATACGGGCGGGCGACCGCCCTCTACTTCCACTCGCAGGGGTGGAACGTCATCGCCACGATGCGCACGCCGCGTGCGGACGTCCTGCCCGAGTCGGAGCGGCTACGCGTCGTCGAACTCGACGTGACCAAGCCCGAGTCCGTCACCGCCGCGTTCGAGGCAGCGGGGCCCATCGACGTCCTGGTCAACAACGCGGGTGTCCCGTCGATCAGCGTGTTCGAGGGCACCCCCATGGCCCGGGTGCGGGAAGTTTTCGAGACCAACACGTTCGGCGTGATGGCGACGACACAGGCGGTGCTGTCCCAGTTCCGCGAGCGCGGCTCCGGCGTGGTGGTCAACGTGACCTCCAGCGTGGTGCTGGGACACATGCCGCTCTCGGCCGTCTACAAGGCGAGCAAGATGGCCATTGAGGGGTTCACCGCATCCCTCGCGCTCGAGCTCGCGCCCTTCGGTGTGCAGGCGAAGACCGTCGAGCCGGGAGCCTGCCTGACGACAAACTTCGCAGCCAACGCGATGAACGGCATGCCGCTGGACGAGCTGGTTGCGGCGCCCTACGCACCGTGGGCGAAGAAGACCATGGACGGCTTCACGGGCCAGGACTTGTTCACCAAGGAGAGCGACGTCGCCGAGACTGTATGGCGAGCCGTGCACGACACGACCGGCCAGCTGCGATTCCCGGCCGGTCCCGACGCGCTCTGGCTCGCCCAGGCAAAGTGATCAACCAGCTCCAGCGGGCCGTCGCGGCCGAAGGTGTCGACCTCGGCATCTTCGCGACCGCCCTCGTCGAGGCGAAGCTGTCGCGGCCTCCGTACCTCACGGATCCCGTCGTCGCACAGTTTTGACCAGCAGTCGGCCCACTGCGGAATCCGCTACCACCTGGACACGGCACGGCTCTGAGACATCCGTACACCCAGGAAACCGAGGCCGTGCCGACCTCGCCGTCGCCGGAGCGAGACCGGCGTGATACCGGTCAGCGCGTCGCTGCACGCGCGGGTCGATCTCTCCTGAGCGTCGGCCCGCGCAATCTGCCCGCGCCACCTCATCGGCAACAGCGTCATCCGCCTCCTGCGCCACCCCGACCGCTGCCATGGATCTCTTGAACGCACCCTGCTGCCCCGACCTGTGTCGACCCGGCAGAGGCCGACGCGGAGATCAAGTAGCTGCCCGAAGCGGGGTGGCCAGGGGCGCGGGCGGCCTTGCGGATCTGGGCCGGGGACCCGAACCGTTCCAACAACGTAAGCGCGGCCGGATGCTGCGACTGCGGCCCCCGTACTCGTTCCAGCGGGGGGATCCTGGGTCAGCCGGCCGTGGAGCCGGTTCGCAACCCGGGTGGCCTCGCCGGCCATGTCGTCATCGAAGCCGACGATCATCTCCAGCTGGGCGACCGTCTCGTCCTCACCGTCGATACGCGGCTGCCACTTACGCGGCGGCGGCGTCCACCAAGCCGTCCTCGGCGTGGCCCGGCTGCGCGACCTGACCCTCGCCGGGTAGCCCCACCTTCAGCTAGCGCCACTCCCACGCCTTCTTCGACGTCCAGTCGCGTCCCGGCCGATCATGGTCGTGTCATGCGCTTTGTGCGTGCGCCGTGGCCGTGGTGGCGCGGATGGGCAGGTGGCCGTCGCGCAGTCGGCGTCCGTTGCGTCCGTTGTTCACCGCGACGAGCTCGGCGAGGATGGACAGGGCGCTCTCGGCGAGGGAGGTTCCGCCGAGGTCGAGGCCTGCCGGGCCGTTGAGGCGGTCCAGTCCCGGGATGTCGGCCAGGCGTCGCAGGCGTTGTGCGTGGGTGGCCCGGCTGCCCAGGGCGGCGATGTATCCGGCCGGGCCGGCCAGGGCGGCGCGGATGGCGCGGTCGTCGATGCGCGGGTCGTGGCTGAGCGTGATGACCGCGTCGTCGGCGTGGAGCGGGTGGCGGGTGATCCAGTCGTCGGGCCAGGCGCGGATGGTCGTGACGGTGTCGGGGAAGGCCCCGGCGGCGATGTGGCCTGGCCGGGGGTCGAGGACAACGGTCCTGCGGTGCAACGGGCCTGCCAGGGTGGCCAGGATCGCTGCGAGATCCGTGGCACCGACCAGCAGCAGCCGCGGCCGTCTCGTCAGCTCTTCCACGAAGGCGGGTCCGTTGTGGGGCAGTTGATCCGTGCCGGCGGCCACCGACCAGGTGTACGGGGGCTGAAGAGCGACCCGTACCGCGAGTGGACGGTCCTCGGCCAGTGCCGTGGTGATCGCGGAGTGAACCGGCTCGGGCGGCGCGGCGGCGATCTGGACCCGCAGTTCTCCGGCACAGGCCGGCGTGTCCTCCCAGGGCAGCGGGTGCTCTGGTTCCCGATGACGGCTTCGGCTTGCCGGCCCGTCGTTGCGGGTGAGAATCTCCGCAACGCCCCACGCCCGTACCCAAAGCAAAGAAGACACGACCCACTCGTCAGACTCAGGATCGCCGGCTGTCGGGGCGTCCGCATTCCCTGCAGAGGAATTCCGTATCACCCTCCACGCTTTTCCTCTACGTGTACGAGCACCGCGCCGGGCAGTACCTCGTCGGTCGGTCGATCTGTCCGTCACCGGCCACTTCGCGAAGGGCGATCGAGGAGTTCATCGGACGCGTCGCCGGCAGTGAGGGCGGGCGGTGCGGTGTCGTTGTGTGCGAGGGCACCGAGAGCCGCTTGCACGTCGGCGATGACCGGCGGCTGAAGCAGCAGGCCGAAACCAGGGCCGGATGTTCCGGCTCCATGTCGGGTTGGTGGGGTGTGGGGGCTGGTCGGCATGCGCGCGTGCTTCACGGCAGGAAGCGGGCGTTCATTCTCAGGCTGGAGAGAATCGTGCAAGGGCCCGGGAGCATCTGTCTAACGTTTCCGCAGGTCATGTGGGTTGAATGGAGTCACTGGAATCCAGGAGCAAGCCACTGGGCTCGCCCTCCAGGACACACATTCACATTCCTCCGCCCGCAGAAGAAGGTAGTCATGAGCGTCAACTACGGATTCAGCGCCACCCTGACCGCGAAGCCCGGGCTGGGCGATGAGTTGGTCGGTCTGCTGCTGACCGGGCTGGATGAGGGCAGCCCGGGTGCGAGTGAGTACTGCGTTGTCTACCTCGTCTCCCGTTCCGCCTCCGACTCCGACGTGGTCCATGTCATCGAGGGCTGGACCAGCGAGGAGGACCACCACCGGGTCTTCGCCGGTGAGGCCGCCCAGGCCATCGTGGCGCGGATCGACCCGCTGCTGGCCAAGGAGTCCGAGTACACCGACCACGTACCGGTCCGCGGCAAGGCCACCTTCTGAAGACGGCCGGCCGGTTCTTCCTCGGCCTTCGCGATCCGGCCCTACGGCTCCGCGAGTCCGAGGATCCCTCGGGTCCGGCGGCTGCGCTGCTGCCGGATCCCAGCCCGCCTGCGGGCACGGTCAACCGGCGACAGCACGTGTTGACCGGCCCGCTTCCTTCCCGATCACCTGGCACAACCCGACGAAAGGTACCCGCCATGGCCTCGACACGACCCGGCCTGGATTCCGAACTGCGCGCGCTGCTCGCCGACATGCCCCTGCGGTCCGAACTCGACTCCGAAGCGCTCGCACAGATCCGCCCCTACTCGTCGATGCCGGTCGAGCCCCTGCTCGTAGATCGTGCAGTCGAACGGCGTGACGTCACCGTATCCGCCGCGGACGGCGCGCGGATTCCGCTGTCGGTCTTCAGCCCCGCCGGAACCGAGAGCTCCACCGGGGCACCGTGCGTCTACTGGATGCACGGCGGCGGGATGGTCATGGGGGACCGCTTCTCGCAGATCGACATTCCGCTGGAGTGGCTGGACCTGTTCGGCGCGGTCGTCATCTCCGTGGACTACCGGCTGGCGCCGGAGGCCACCGGCACAACCCTGGTCGACGACTGCTACCAGGGACTGCTCTGGATCGCCGAACACGCCACCGAACTGGGCATCGACCCCGCCCGCATCGTCGTCGCGGGCGCCAGCGCCGGCGGCGGCCTCACCGCCGGGGTCACCCTCCTGGCCCGCGACCACGGCACGCCAGCGATCGCCGCCCAGGTCCTGATCGGCCCCATGCTCGACCACCGCAACACCACCACCTCCAGCCGGCAGTACTCCGGCACACCCGGCGTCTGGACCCGCGAGATGAACGAGTTCGGCTGGCGCTCCGTACTCGGCGACATCGAGGACGACCAGGTGCCCGTCTATGTCTCACCCGCGGTGGCCGACGACCTCTCAAACCTGCCGACCACCTACATCGACGCAGGCTCGGCCGAGGTCTTCCGCGACGAGGACGTCGACTACGCCACCAGGATCTGGGCAGCCGGCGGCCAGGCAGAACTGCACATCTGGGCGGGAGGCTTCCACGGATTCGACGCCCTGTTCCCGAAGGCCGCGGTCTCCGCCGAGGCGCGACAGACGCGCAACGACTGGCTCACCCGAGTCCTGACCCCCGCCCCCGCCAGCGAGACCGAGAAGGACTGAAAACGTGGGGGCCCGACAGCCCCGCACCACAGTCAACGACAAGCCGGCCGACGGATCGAGCGCCGGCCGACTCCGATGCCCCGCCGCCGAGCGACATCGCCTCGCGTCTCCTCACCTCGCAGTGCCTGCAACCAGCGTCCATCAATGACGCCCGCTGTTTCCCGACACGCACCACGAACGTTCTCCAGCACCCTCCCGGAAGATGCCGTAGGCATGGGAGATGTCGGTGGAAAAGCCCTCTGTGACGACGCTCTCCCAACGCATCCGCATTCGGCAAGTACGGCGGCCACAGAATCTCAAACCACGCGCCACCACATGCATAACCGCATGACACCAGATACAGAACCAGATCTCCTGTTCTCGCGCAGTCTGTGGCACCGGTCACCGACACGCATACACCCCCGTCCACGACATCGCACTCCACAAACGGATCCTCACACTCCCACGCGTGCAGCCCCAACCCGCTTATACCGCCCAAATAGTCAAATACCCTCACGAGGACAAAACGCTTTTTAGGTATTAAAGGTGAGTGCGGGAAGCCGGACGGCGAGGCCTGCGGGATCAGGCAAGCATCCGCCAGCTTTAGGCAGCATTTTCTCCCCCCGAGCTGGTTAAATTTCAATCGACAACCGCCCGTCCAGTACGGCCAGTTGGCTTGTGTGGGCGGCTCGTACGTCGATCGGACCCGTTCGAAGCGGCACAGATCGACTTCGAATAGAAGGAGGTACTGCTGTGAAGCGAACAAAACTCCGGACAGTTAGTCTGGGGCTCGCAACGGTTGTTGCAAGCCTCGGCCTCATGGTGCAGCCCGCCACCGCCTCGGCAAGCGTCCAACCCGTCTCGGCAAGCACCGGGGACGCGGGGGTCATGGGGACCGTCTACTATATCAAATGGAACGGTTACGAAGGGCAGATCGATCTCTCGCCTGGTAACGGTAAGGAAGCCTGGGTCTGGGCTTATAACGGCGGCAGGTACCCGGTCGAGGTCCGCTACCAGTTCTACAGCGGCAACGTAGCGTCGACGGTCACCACTCTGTTCCCCGGCGAATCAAAGGCGCTGGACAGCAACTCGGACATCTGGCGAATGAGGTTCACTGAAGCCAACCCCTTCGCGAGGGACAACAAGGATTCCGGCTGGCTCGGAGGAAGTAGTTAATGCCGACGGCGTTTGACTCAGTGTTCGCGGCCTGGAGTTTCGCGGCTGCGGAGGTCTGGAATAAAAGAGATTCCTCATGACCTCCACTTGAGCCTGCAGAGCCGCCGAGTATGGCTTTGGAAGCTGAGCCAACAATAGGCACCGGATCCGACGAAGACGATCAGGCAGGCACGCTACGGGGGAGCACGAATTTGAGTTTCGTACCACCAAATTCATGACACCCACGGTGGTCTGTTCGCGCAGCAAACTGAACTACGGGTCGCCGTCGGTCTGAGAGTACGGCGAAGCCCCGTCAACTCCCTCCATGAGAGTTGATGGGGCTTTCGATTTGAAAACGGCCTCGGACATGGATACCGAGGCCGTCCATCCATGCCCCGGCCCGCCGCACCGTCAGCTCGAGGTCCTTGACGCTCACACTGACCTTGCCATCCCGCACGGTCTCATCTGCATGCGCAGCCATCGCGGTTCCGGCGACGGCGAGGCCATGAAGATCACCCGTACCGGGCCGGCGGCAGTGCGCACCCCGGCAGGGCGGGTGTCGTTGCGCGGGCACGCCGACGCGCGTCAGGTACGGCGATGCCGACCAGATCGTCGGCGGAACCAAGGCCGTAGACCTGGTCCTCCCTCACCTCACCGGCACCCCGCCCGCCATGTCTGCCCTGGCCTCGACCACGATGGACTACACGGAGCAGGAGGCGGAGGGCCTAATGGTGGACGCCGTACTACTGGACCCCGGCTTCTCCGTGCACACTTGCGCGCTCATGCCACCCGCAGGGCTCGCCTGGCTGGAGACCGCCCCCATGTCTCCGCCCGTGGAAGTCGCCGTACGGGCACTCGCCGGCGACGGGGACGACCGGCTCTCCAACCTGCCCCCGCCGCAGCAGATCACCGCGATCGCCGATCCGGCCGACGCGGTACGGCACCTGCGACAAATTTGCGCCGTCGCCTCCCGCCCCTGACCACCAGGCCCGTCCCGGCAAGGCCCGGAGCGGTCAGGGCTTCCAGCGGTGGTTTGTTGACGGCGGGTCATGGCCGCAGTGGGCCGGTAGCAGAGGAACGTCGCCTCGCCGCCTGGGAGCTGTGATGACTCGCCGTGTACCGTGTCCGCCCGCTCCAGGCCCGCTGGAAGCATACGCTGCACGCTTCGATGACCTGTTCTCCACCCTGGCACAGCGCCGCGGCTTTCGGGAGTATCTCGCGGGGCTCCTGCTGTCGCGGGACCGCAACAAGACACTGACCTGCCTGGCTGGCACCGAACCCGTCGTCGGTGCCCAGCACGCCTCGGTGCAGCGCCTGCAGTTCTTCCTGTCCGAGTCGACGTGGGACCACGAGCAGGTCAACACCCGCAGGGTGGAACTGCTGCTGACCGATCCCGCGACCGCGCCGCACCCTGGCGGCGTGCTGGTGATCGACGATTCGGGGGACCGCAAGGACGGGAAGATGACCGCGCACATCGGTCGGCAGTGGCTGGGCCGCCTGGGCAAGACCGACAACGGCATCGTGACGGTGACCACCTGCTGGGCCGACGAGAACCTCTACTACCCGCTGCACGCCGTGCCCTACAGCCCCGCCCATCACTTCCCCAAGGGCAAGAGTGACCCCGGCTTCCGCACGAAGCTGCAGATCACCGCCGAACTGGCCTGCACAGCCAAGGCCGCCGGAGCGACCTTCCGAGCCGTGGCCGCCGACTGCGCCTACGGCGACCAGGACGGCTTCCGCAGACAGCTCGCCGCGGCGGGACTGCCGTTCGTCATGGCCCTCAAACCGAGCTACGGCACCTGGGCCTACGGCAAGGACACCTACACCCCCGCCGACGCTGCCCGCGCCCTGACCTGGAGGGACCCCGAGAATCCAGGGGACTGGACCCCGGTCGAGCGGACCTTCTGCGACGGACGTGCCGAGACCTGATGGGCCGCCGACGCCCGCCTCGGCTGGTGGGGTCCCGACGGCAACGTCCGCCTGGTCGTCGCGACCACCGACCCGGCCGCACTGCCCGCGCAGGCCACCCACTTGATCTCGCCGTCAACAAACCACCGTTAGTAGGGCTTGGTCAGGTTCGCTCTGTGGTGGTGTGTCTGTTTGATCGGGTGTGTCGTTGAGCGGGTGTGATGGGTGGGGAGTTGGCTGCGGTCCGGTGTGATCTGGAGGACTTCGCGGCGGAGGTGTTCGAGCCGTTCTCGCGGGCGGATCAGCGTCGGTGGGGCGGGGTGTATCTGCGGGGATTGCTGCTGGACGCGGCAGTACATGGGCACTGCGGGCAAGGTCACCAACTGCCAGGCCGGGGTGTCGCTGCACCTGGCCTCCGACCGTGCCTCGGCGGCCGTGGACTGGCGGCTGTTCCTGCCCGAGAGCTGGGACCACGCCTCGCCGAAGGCGGACCCCGCCAGGACAGCCCGCCGCGCGCAGTGCGGCATCCCCGCCGGGGTCGGCCATGTCGAGAAGTGGCAGCTGGCCCTGGACATGATCGACGAGACCCGGTCCTGGGGCATCGATGTCCCGGTCGCTGTCGCCGACGGCGGCTACGGCTACGGCGATACGGCAGCCTTCCGGCTGGGCCTGGAAGAACGCGGGCTCAGTTATGTGGCGGGAATCTCCACCACGACCACCGCCCACCCGCACCAGGCACGGCCGCACACCCCGTCCTACAGCGGCCGCGGCCCGAGGCCCCAACCCGTCTGCCCCGAGCCGGCCAGGACCGTGAAGAACCTGGTCATCGCGGCCGGAAAACAACCTGCCCGCCGACACACCGCCAGCCACCCTCGTGCGCACCGCGAAACTGCGCCGGCGCATCGAGCACGACTACCGCGAGATGAAACAAGCCCTGGGCCTGGCCCACTTCGAAGGACGCACCTGGAGAGGCCGACACCACCACGCCACCCTCGTCTCCGTCGCACACGCCTTCTGCACCCTCCAGCGCATCACCCGGTCCCCAAAAGAGACGGCGCCAGCCTGAACCTCTACCGGGTCGCTCGCGAAATACAGCTTCTTCTCGCGGTCTGGACCGGCGCCTGCCCCACATGTCACCGCAACACATCAGAACCCATACCAACCTGACCAAGCACTACTAGGCCGTGTTTCAGAAGTAGCGTCGTCCGCCCGCAGGGCGGGCCCCGCGGCGTCCGGTGCGTGCGATCGCAAGGCGGAGGATCGCCCGTGTACTGGACGTACTCGGGCGACTCCGACAACGCAGCGAGCGTGCGTGCCGGGCGTCGCGGGGCAGACGGGACTTCTGAAACACGGCCTAGTACTTGCTGATCTCCCAGAAGCGGAAGACGGTCGAGGCGTCCAGGGTCCACTCCAGGCCGGAGATGTCGTCGTGCGTCACCGCGTACTGCTTGCCCTGCCACAGAGGCAGGATCGGCAGGTCCTCGGCCACGTGGTCCTGGAGCTCGCCGAAGGACTCCTTGGTGGCGCCCCGTTTGGCGTGGGCGGCGGTGTCGGGGATGATCCGGCCGGTGATGTCGTTGTTCACGTAGCCGTTCTGCAGGACGCCGTCCTCGCCGAAGAACGGCTGGGTGAAGTTCTCCGGGTCGGGGTAGTCCGGGACCCAGCCCTTCACGTAGACGCCGAGCTTGCCGGCCGCGATCTCTTTCTCGTACTGCTCGAAGGGCAGAGACCTGACCTCCGCGTCGATCAGTCCGCTCGCGTTGAGCTGCTTGGCGATCTCCCGGAACTCGCCGTCGGTGGCGGGGCCGTAGCGGCTCGGCGTGGACCACAGCGTGAGCTTCACCTTGTCGGTGACGCCCGCGTCACGCAGTGCCTGTTCAGCTTTGGCCGGCTGCGGGGCGCTGCCGTACACGTCGAAGAACGCGGTGTTGTGGGCCGTGATGCCGGCCGGGATGATCGAGTACAGGGGGATGGCCGTGGAATGGTAGACCTCGCTGACGAGGGCGTCACGATCCAGCAGGTACGCGATGGCCTTGCGCACCGGGAGCTGTCCGGCCACCGGGTCCTTCATGTTGAAGACCAGGTGCTGCACCTCGGCGCTGGTGCCTTCGACAACTTCGATGCCCCGGTCCGCCGCGGAGGTGGAACCTTCCAGCTGGGAGATGTCCCGCGCGGACAGTCCGCGGTAGGCGACATCGATGTCACCCTTCTGCAGCGCGGACGCCAGCTTCTTCTGGTCGCCGTGGAACAGGTCGAGGGTGATGCCCGAGTTCTTCACCCGCGCCGTACCCCGGTAGCCGGGGTTGACCGAGAAGACCGCCTTCGACGTGTCGAGGGAATTCAGCATGTAGGGCCCCGACCCGACGGCCTTGCCATCCTCACGCAGGCTGTCCGCCGGGTACTTGCTGTGGTCCACGATGGAGCCGGCTCCCGAGGCGATCTTGTTGGGGAAGGTGGCGTCGGGAACCTTGAGCTGGAAGACGACCGTTCGCGGGTCCGGGGTGGTGATCTTCGCGATCGTGGAGAGCAGCGGCGCGGGGCCGGCGGGGTCGTTGATCCTGATCGCCCGGTCGAAGGAGTACTTGACGTCCTCGGAGGTGAGGCTGTTGCCGTTGGTGAAGGCCAGGCCGTCGCGGAGCGTGCACCGGTAGGTTCTGCTGCCGTTCTCGAACGCACAGGACTTCGCCGCTTCGGGCTGGGGGGTCGAGCCCCCTCGGGGAAAGCTGAGCAGGGACTGGAAGACGTTGTTGAACAGCAGCCAGGACCCCGGGTCGTAGCCCGAGGCCGGATCCGCTGCCAGGATGTCGTCCGACATGCCCACGACGATTGAGTTGTCGGGCTTGTCAGTGCCTCCTCCGGTCTGGAAGCCGCACCCGCTGAGCAGGGCCACCGCGAGACCAGCCCCGATGGGAGCACTTGTCCACCGTTTGCGTACGTTCACAGAACTGCCTCATGCTTTCTGTCGGCCGTGCGAGGGCTCGCGCGTGGCCGGAATTGATCTGGTCCGGCGTGGCGACCGCCTCGGCGTTTTCCGTACCCGATGCCGCCGTGACCTTCAGCTGGATCTCGTTGTAGCGGCTACTCAAGACGGCCAAGGAATCGGCCAAGTCCGCAAGGTCACCATGTGCCTCCATCAAGCCCATGCAGAGCCTTCCTCGACGCACCCCTTCAAGAGCATCCAGCTGGGCCTGCGCATTGTCGACGTCCGTCAAGATCCGCTGCGCCAGTGGTACTAGCAGTTCCCCAGCAGCCGTGAGGTGCACCACTCGGGTGGTGCGATTGAACAAGACGGCTCCTACGTCCTTCTCCAAATTCGCGATCCGCTGGCTCAGGGATGACTGGGTGATGTGGCTCTGCGCGGCCGCCTGAATGAAGCTGCGCGCCTCCGCGAGGGCCAGAGAATCCCTTAAACGTCGTATTTGCATTGCTAGCAAAAATCTCCGTGAACACAGGAATACGTGGCTCCCCAGGCGTGGCCCGACTCGTCGGCAAAGCCACGTCACTGCTATGGGAAGTCAATCCGATGAGGCTTACACCTCTGGTGACCACCGAAAGCCCTTCCTCGGCACAGCGTGCCTCACATGAAGTCGTGAGGCACACCTGGCCCTTCCCGGCTCAATACTGGTGACGGTGGTCATGGTGCGGTGCTTCTCCTTACGGTGGTCTGAATGACGAGCGTCCGTGTTGCCCGAAAAGGCATCACAATCGGTGTTGAATCCAGAGACAGGTTCGCCTATTTGGAGTTCCCTACGCTTCTGTCATCGGTTATGGAACTGCCCCGTCTTGTCGGATTCGGCGGCGGACGGACGTCGGGCATCACGCGCGTTGCCCTGCGAAAATAATCAGCCGGTTGAGGTGGAGACAGAAAGAAGCGTATCCAACCCGGGGGGAGAAAGTGCTGCCCAAAATTGCCGGATGCTTGCCTGATCCTGCTGGCTTCCCTCCGGCTTCCCCGTGGCCGCCGAGTTCACTGCAACGCTTAAAGAGCGTTTTGTCCCGGCGGAGGTGTTTGGTAAGGCCGCGCCCGGCCACCGCAGCACAGACGTTCAGGTGACCGCGCATCCCTGTGCCGGAGAGAGCGATTCGACGCGCCGGCACCTGGGTCATACCCCTGGTTCCATGATCGACCGATGTTCCCACCGGAGCCGGCCACCACATCGGCTACGGCAGCCCGTCCCAGCTCAGCCGGAAATACCGCCGCCGTCTCAGCACGCAACCTTGGGAGTATCGATTCCCGCGAAGGTGGTGAAACGATTTCTTCTGCATCTTTACCGGTGGGGTGTAAGCCCTGCTGCGTTCGCTGCCCAGCGAATGACGTCCTGGCTTGGCGGTGCGCCGAACTGACGGCGATATTCCCGGCTGAACTGGGATGGGCTTTCATAGCCGACACTGTAGCCAATATGTGCGATATCTTTAGGGTGGGACGCCAACAGAAGACGAGCCTCGTGGAGCCGTATCTTCTTTTGGAACTGTATGGGGCTCATCCCTGTAACAGCTTGAAAATTACGGAAGAAGGCGGAGGAACTCATACCAATGAGTTCTGCCACGTCCTCCACTCGGAACGAATCTCTATAGTTCTCCCGAATCCACTGTACGGCTTTGGAGATGTGGGAAAGCTTGCTGTCGGCGAGACCGATCTGGCGGACCGTCGCGCCCTGCTCGCTGGTGATCAGCCGCCACAAGATCTCCCGTTTGATGAGCGGTACGAGCATGTCCATGTCGCGAGGTTGATCGAGCAGGCGCAACAGTCGCACGACGGCATCGAGGAGTTCATCGGACGCGTCACTTACAGCGATGGCGGGCGGTGCAGTGTCATTGTGCGGAAGAGCGCCGGGAGTCGCTTGCATTAGCACGTCGGCGACGGTCGACGGCTGAAGCAGCAGGCCGAAACCCAGGGCCGGATGTTCCGGGTCGCCCTCCGTGAAGTGGCCGGTGACGGGCAGATCGACCGATGCGACGAGATACTGCCCGGCGCGGGCGTTTGGCGCCTTGAGCGATCAGCGCCATGAGCGTTCCGGTCATCGATGCCGACGGCGAGTCAGACTTTTCCGCGCGCCCGATCAGCACGCCCTCAATGGAGGTGGTTCCGTCGGCTTGGGCGTGACGGGCCAGCAGGGCGCGAAGCTCATTCAGCAACATAGCTTGATTTAAACATTCCGGTAGAGGCCGAGTCCAGCAATCTATCCTCAGGAAAGAGTGCCGGAGAGGGAAAGGAAGGGGCCGATACAGAACCCGACTGTGGGTACTCCAGACCGCCAACCTGCCCGCGTGTCGGCAAGTATGCATGAGTCGCCACCGAGAGCGGGGAGTACGAACGCGGATCCCTCGTGAAGCGCCGCGAGAACGGCACGCCCCTTCGGGGGGGGGGGGTACGTAGCCGCACTTCTGCTGTGCCGCTTTAGGCACGCATCGATCCCAGCAGAGAGAAGTGAAGCTTGCCGGAACGAAGAGCTCGGTTAGACATACTAAATTTCTCAACCAATCAGGGGCGGGAAATAGTGCAATGGTTCCGCGATTTAGCCCCGTGTCCGTTTGGCGGTTCAATGAATAAGTAGCCCGAAACACCAGGTCGGGCACCGATCATTCTGTCCCAGAGAGACCTCGTGGTCGACAGAGGCGGTCCCGTGGGCACACCACCGGAATCCGCATTCCCATGCAATTGCGCTCACCAGGAAAAAGGTAGAACAATATCCGGGTCTCCTTGCAAGGTTCTCTTCCATCCTGGGGAGTACCGGCCTGATGCCCCGCCACGCCAGGAAAGGAATCCCCGTGGTGGTGAGGACGGCAGGGCGCAGGGATGTGGCACCCTAGGCTCGCCGCCCTCTGTTCCAATCCAGATTGCCGGCCTGTCAAGAATTCTGATGACAACGCTGGAGGGCGCCCGCGGTTCCTGACCCGGCCGCGCTACTCGCGCCAGAGCCAGGTGGTCCGCTCGTACAGCGGCCGGAAGCCGGTGCGCAGCATGTTGTGGAGGGAGGTGTTGTGGTCACCGGGAGATTCCGCTCCGGTCTCAGCCACGAGCCATCGGCAACCTGCCGCCTTGGCTGCCCAGGCACGGATGGCGAGCAGTGCCGAGTGCGCGCCGCGGCCGCGGCCTTCCGGGAGCGTCGCTCCGCCGAACATGTCGGCACAGTCTCCGTTGATGAAGATGCTCCCGACGGCGATGATCCGCTCACCGTCCCGAACGGCGTACTGTTGCCAGTTCGGCTTGCCCACACAGGATGCGGCCATGTCGATCATGTCGGGCATGTCAAAACCGTAGGCGGTCATCATGACGGTGGCCCACTCGTTTGCCTGGTGTGGTTCGACCAGTCCGACGTGCAAGCTGGGATCGAGCGCGGCGATGCCGTCGCCCGCGGTCAGCATGGTCTCCGTGTCGCAACCCAGCTTGACGTAACTACGTCCGTTCGTGAGGTCCAGCTCGGCGACGGTCGAGGCCCAGTCCGGTGGCAGCAACGGCGGCGCGATCATGAACGCGCCCTGGGACACACCCTGCTTGCGGTAGAAGTCGCAGACCTGTGCCAGAACGTCGGCGGTGATCGCCTCGCCGTCGCCGAACCCGCCGGCCCGGTTGAAGAAGCGGCTCGGGTCCTCGCGGACCGCCAGTGCGAGCACCGAGCCGATACCCAACGAGTCGATACCCAGCGCCTCCCGTACCGGCGCCGGCGCGCCGGCCACGAAGTCGACGTATGCCCCGATCTCGGTCTGCTCGGCCAGGCTGAGCGGCACAGTGGCTTTCACTTCCGGTTTCCCATCTCTTGTTCGTGTATGAACTCCAGCACAGCGGAGGCGAATTCGTCCGCCTGCTCGATGTGCCCAAAGTGGCCGCTGTCGCGCAGCTCGCACAGCCGTGCGTCCGGCATTCCGGCGTGCATCTCGTACGCGAAGCGGGGCGGGCAGACGAAGTCGGAGGTGCCGACGATCACCAGTGTCGGCACGTTGATCGTGCCGAGCCGGTCCCGTACGTCCCAGCTGGCCGGGAGCCGGTTCGGGTCGTGGGTGACCGGCAGGGCGAGCTCGCCTACCCGTTCCACCGTCTTGCGGTAGTCGGCGAAGTAGGCGGGCAGGATGCCGTTCATGTAGCGCCCGAACGACTCGTCGTCGGCGATCTCCATCGTCTGTGACAGATGGACCGCATCCCACATTCGGCCTGCCTCGACCGCCTCCGGCCGATCCGCCCAGCGCTGGGCAAAAGACGCCATCTCCTTGGTCGCGGCCGCTCTCTCGTCCCGCCCGTTCGCGGGCACGGTGTCGTGGAGGATCAGACCATCAACACGGTCAGGGTGGTCGAGGCCGAACTGGAGGGCGACGAAGCCGCCATGTGAGTGGCCGAGGAAGTACCCGGTGGGGGCGCCGATGTCGTCGAGTACGGCTTCGGCGAAACGCGCATAGCGGGACACGGAGTAGTCACTGTCCGGCAGCAGGTCACTGTCGCCGGAACCGACCGGGTCCAGGTACACCAGCGTCAGTCCGCGTTCCAGCCCGGGTATCCGCAGGTACCCCGGGTGCACACCCGGACCTCCGGAGTGCACAAGGCACACGGGACCCTCACCGGCGATGCGGTACACCTGCCGCACGCCGCCGACAACGACGGTCCGTGCCTCACCTACAGCGGCCCCCGCACGCCGCCCGGCGCCCGGGACTGTGGTTGTTGCTCTCATACCCACAAGATGCGGTGAGGACCGGGAAAGTTCGATCGCTCCCCGGACTCGTTTCAGCGGCGGCGCGGATGGTAAAGGCGCACCTTGGTGACGCGGCCCCGGTCGAGGAAGTGCACCCACACGACACCCGGTGGGCAGTGGAACGGGTTCTCCCGCGGGTTGAGCAGGGCAGCCTCCCAGATGACCACCTCGCGGCTGGCCACCACGTTCCGCAGCTCGTGCCGTACTCCGGCGGACACATCACGATCGAACGCGGCGGGCAGGTAGTCGATGCCCGTGCGTTTGCCCGTGGGCCATGTCACATCCGTCTGTGGTGACCACCGGTCGGAGAGTGCCGCGGCGAGTTCGCCGCGGTACGCAGACATCATGGTTTCCTCGGCCAGCTTGCGGTGCTGTGCGTTCAGGGCGGTGGCATCGTCGTGCACCCGATCGGCCGAGTTCAGCAAAGCACCCGCCAGCTTCGTGCGCGCCTGGTTGAGCCGGCTGCGCACGGTGCCGACCGGCGTGGCAGACAGCGCCGCGATGTCCTCGTAGGACGTGACATCGGTGAAGTAGCGCAGCATCGTCACCAGCCGCAGGCCGGGAGACAGGTCCTCCAGCGTGGTCCAGAGCCAGTCCCGCAGCGCGTGTCGGTCGAGGACCTCCGCCGGGTCCGGTGGGCCGCCCGACTGGTCCATCGCGACGGCCTGTGCGGGTTCGGCTATCGGAACCGCCGACATCTTGCGCAACTGCGCTCGACATACGTTGCGCACCACCATCCGCAGCCACGGACCAACCGCATCCGGATCCCGTACATCCCCTATACGGCGCAGCGCGATAAGCACCGCCTCCTGCACAGCATCCTCGGCGTCCTGGCTGTGACCCAACAAGCCCAGCGCGACCGCGTGCATACCCGCTCGGTGTCTGGCGAGGAGCAGGCCAAGACAATGGGCGTCGCCCAAGTGTGCTGCGCGCACCAGTTCGGAGTCCTGAGGCGCTCCGCTCTTCAGAAGGTCGTCCACCCCGCAATAGTACGCAAAGGCTTTACCAAATCCTCGTCATGTGCGATGCCTGGGGGATGCAGCGGCCGGCCCCAGCCCCTGTCCAACTGGGACGCACTAGATGTCGTAGCGGCCCGGGACGCCGAGGTTGACGTGCTTCATCGGAGATAGCCTGGTGGGTCCTCGTGCAGGACGTCGTGCCCACGCTCCAGCGCGGGCAGCGCCCGCAACTCGGCCTGGATGTGAACAAGTTGTGAGGCGCGCCGATTGATGCGTCAGCCCGCACATGTCCATCAGCCTGTGCGGCAGCTCCTCGTCCGCCCAGAACTCCCCCGTGACCGCCACCTGCACCGACGCACGCGGCTCCTCGATTGAATCGGCGCACGATGCGTTCATGTACTACGGCGCCCAGTCCACTCGCCCACAATCTGCGATCAGCAAGGTTCCCGCCTATATCGACACCACCGACGGATCCGGCCATGAGCCATGGCTAGCTCTGTTGCAGTACTAGGACTCGCGTTTAACCGAGGTGTCCAGAGGCGACACGGCCTGCGAGTTACAGCCACCAGCCCGTCGGCGGAAGCACAGGAAGCGGGGATATGAGATGGCTAAGGGATGCTCGGACTCGCGGAGCCGTAGGGCCGGATCGCGAAGGCCGAGGAAGGACCGGCCGGCCGTCTTCAGAAGGTGGCCTTGCCGCGGACCGGTACGTGGTCGGTGTACGCGGACTCCTTGGCCAGCAGCGGGTCGATCCGCGCCACGATGGCCTGGGCGGCCTCACCGGCGAAGACCCGGTGGTGGTCCTCCTCGCTGGTCCAGCCCTCGATGACATGGACCACGTCGGAGTCGGAGGCGGAACGGGAGACGAGGTAGACAACGCAGTACTCACTCGCATGCCCGGCCCGACGGGGCCACCGCCATCAACGGCGTCCTCGTCTCGAAGGTCGAACGATCAGATCCGTCGATGCCCTCAATGTCCGGCACAGTCCTGGCGGTCATCGCCCAGGGCGCCAAACGCCGTGCCCTGGGTGACCGGGTATACGACTACGGGCCCGGGCAGTACCTGGTCGCGTCCGTCGATCTGCCCGCCACGGGGCAGTTCACCCGGGCTGCCCCCGAGGAGCCGGCGCTGGGGTTCGGTCTCGTGCTGGAACCGTCCGCCATTGCCGAGCTGCTACTTGAAGCCGGATCCGGAGACACGCCCCGCGCCAGTGGCGGCGCACCGTCGGGAATCTCTGTGAGCGACGCTCCGCCGGCACTGCTCGACGCGGTCATCCGGCTGCTGCGCCTACTCGACGAGCCCCACGACCTGGCCGTACTGGCCCCGCCAGTCAAACGTGAGGTCCTGTGGCGTCTGATCAGAGATGAGCAGGGCGCGACGGTCCGGCAGCTCGGCCTGGCCGACAGCAGCCTCAGCCACGTCTCGCGCGCCGTGCGCTGGATCCGCGAACACTACGCGCAGCCCTTCCGGGTCGAAGACGTGGCGCAGCGTTCCGGCATGAGCGTCTCCGCCTTCTACGGCAATTTCCAGGCAGTGACCGCGATGAGCCCTATCCAGTTCCCAAAGCAGATCCGGCTGCAAGAGGCGCGGCTGCTGCTCGCCACCCACCCCGGCGACGTCACCGGAGTCGGCCACCGTGTCGGCTACGACAACCCCTCCCAGTTCAGCCGGGAATACCGCCGCCAGTTCGGCGCACCCCCGAGCCGGGACGCCGCCCGCATGCGGAGCGCCGTACGCACACCCGCAAGCGTCCTTCCCTGAGCCGAGCATGCCGCACAGGAGGATCGTGCAAGGGTCAGCGAGGATCGGTCTACGTTTTCCGCTGGTCACAGCGGTTTGATGGCAACGCTGGCTCTCCTGCAGAGCAGGAAAATGCCGCCCCGTCCCTGGATCCCATCCAACCGCAAGGTCACAGCATGAGTGAAACGGCCCTTTTCGCACGTGAGTTTCTGCGCAGCCCTCTCCGGACGGCTTCCTTGATCCCGAGTTCGGCCAGCCTCGTCGAGCGGCTCGTCGCCGCTGTGCCGGAGCGAGGTGAGCCCGTGGTGGTGGAACTCGGTCCAGGCACAGGACCTGCCACCGAGGCGATCCAACGCAAGCTGGCAGGCCGTGGCCGTCACATCGCGGTCGAGCTGAATGAGAAGCTTGCTACGCATCTGGTTCAGCGGTTCCCCGACACCGAGATAGTCACTGGCTCTGCCTGGGATCTCCCCCGCATCCTCGCTGACCGGGGCGTGCACACGGCGGACGTGGTGGTGAGCAGCCTGCCCTGGTCGGCGTTCACCGGCCCGCACGGCCAAACCCTCGTACCGAAGATCGCTTCGCTTCTCTCCGAGAGCGGCGTGTACACGCAATTCGCCTACACCTTCGCCCGCTGGGCACCTCCGAGCCGTGACCGGCTCGCGCAGTTGCGGCGAGTGTTCGAAGAAGTGGTCGCGGGCAGGACGGTGTACCGCAACCTGCCTCCCGCCCTGGTGTATTCCGCCCGCAGACCGCGCATGCGGTGAAACGGACGTAGCGCTTCACCTCAAGCCGCGCGACGGTATCCGCTTCACCGGGCCAAAACTGACATCCCACGTGATCAGGGCCCTTGGCGTCAGCGTCAGCCTGCAAGAGCTCCAAGATCCGCTTCCACGTACCGTTGCGCTGCCGGCGCCGAAACAGGTCGGACGCCCGATCCCAGGGCCCGTACCGTCCAGGCGCCTCTCGCCACGGCGCATCAGTCCGAGTCCGCCACCGTATGCCGTCGATCAACTGTCGCCGCGTCCAGATCGGCGGCCGACCCGCCTCCTGCCCAGCGGCAGCAACCCCTCAAGCCGAGCCCACTGGCTGCCCGTCAGATCACCACGCCCCACGAGACATGACCAGCTTTCGCAACAGACCCTGGTCATAGCTAACTGCGCGGACGTGGTGCCAGTTCGAAACAACGGAGTCCGTCAACTCTTCAGGGCCCGGGGCGAGGACATCCCGCTTACTCGGCTTGTGATACCGCTGCGTGTGATTGACGAACTTGATCGGCAAAAGTACGGTCAGGGTGACCTCGCCCGGAAGGCCGCTACGGCTATTCGCTACCTGGAGCGCATTCTCAAGGACTGCCAACCCGGTCAGGGCACCGTCCTCGATTACTTGCCTACGTAGTAAAGGCTCAAGTAGATGCCGATGACGCTGGAAACATGCCTCCTTTCCTTCTCCTACAGGCGGCCTCATCAGGGCAATGCTTGACCTAGGAATCGCTGGCGGATGCCGTGGACGGATCCAGCTCCAGGTCGCTGACCAGCGTAAACGCGGGTGGCGTAATGCGGAAGCAGTGACCAGGTCCGGATAGAGGTTCGCCTCTATCCGGACCTGGTGTTTTCCGAAGCCATACGTTCCTTGTATGCCGAGGCTGCGGTAGACGGCGGCCTTAGCTCCGGGAGCGATGGAACGACTACCTCACCCGCCAGGGCATCCTCATCACCAGGGGCGCGGCCGGTTTCAGCGTCGGGCGGGGCCACTGTCGATCGGAAGGCGGAAGAGCGTGTACGGCTTGCGCCGGAGATCGACGCCTCCGTGGTAGACCGCCTGACGGTTGAGCTGGTTGGCCATGACGTAGAGGTAGTGGTTGTAGGCGACCGACAGGGTGTCCGGCCAGATCAGCCGGTCGTCGCGGACGAGGACGCGGTACTGCCCGTCGGTTTCACGGCGGACGAGCGCGTTTCGTTCGATGTCACCCCCGTAGACACGTCCCGCGCTGTCCGTCTCCAGACCGTCGGACATGCCCTTCCTGCCGAGATCGCGGATGGTCGCCGCGACCTGTGCGTCGGTCCGGCGGAAGTCGGTGAGCGCCTCCGTGCTCACGGCGTACAGGGTGCGGCTGGAGAGCGGGCAGTAGTACAGCCACTTTCCGTCGGGGCTCAGTGCGATCCCGTCGGCACCGACGTTGATGGGGCTGGTGGGCCCGTTCGCCGGCCGGTTGAGCAGGGGTTGTCCCTCGACCGTGGGCACGAAGTCGGGAACGGGGCGGGTGGAGGGGTCGTTGTTCAGCCGGCGCCGGGACTCACCGGTGGCGAGGTCCACGACGATGAGAGCGTTCGGACCGTCCGTGGACGCGTCCGTGAGGTACGCGGTGCCGGCCTTGCCCCGGGTGAGGTCGAAGCGGACGTCGTTGATGAAGCTGCGGGGCCCCGCCACGCTGGCGGGAAAGACGATGGTGCGGACCACCTTGTTCGTCCGCAGATCCACCGCGACCAGCTTCGGGCCCCCGACGGGGGCGTCGGCCCATTCGATACGTCCTGTGTCCACGACCCACAGCCGGTCGGAGGCGTCGACCACGACGCTCTGGACGCCGAGGAAATGCCGGACGGGGTCGCCGGTGTCGGCGACGTTGATCGCCTGGTCCGGGTAGGGGACAGGCTTCCCGTCACGGATCTCGGCGACCGAGTAGGGGACCTTGTCCCCCCAGTGCGGAAAGTTCACGAAGATCCTGCCGGTACGCGAGACAGTCACCCCGGTCGGCATGGCACCGTAGAACGAGGCGACGGGCTCCAGCCGCTCACCGGCTGCGCCGCCACCGAACGCCTTGGGGACGGCCCGGGGCGCGACGGCCGTGTCGAGGGTGCAGCCGGACAGCAGCAGTGTCAGAGCCACGGGGGCCGCCGCCGAGACGAGGACACGGCGTGCGGCAAGGGTGCGACGTCGTAGAAGCATGTCTCCGCCCTTCTGTGAAAAGGCGATCAGGATGCTTGCTCCTCCACCAGCAACGCTTCGGCCGAGCTGTTCTCGGGTGAACGTCGCCGAGCCTGGCTCCGACGTTAAGACGCCGACTCGTCGACGGCAAACGCTCAGCCACCGATCAACGGCCCAGTGTGACCGGAGGGCATCGATTGGGCGCGCTTCGTCTGGGCGCGCTTCGTCTATGCATGACGAAGGCGCGTACCTCCGGTGTTCGTCAGCGACTTGGTACCAGTGACGCGGAAGCCGAATCAGCCCTCCGCCCCCGACGCCGGGTGAGCCGTTCGCTTCCCGGTCATGGTGGACCGGGCGCGGGGTCGGGCGTTCGCCCGTCGTCGGCTCGGTCCGAGCCGGTTCAGCGAGCGACGACGACCTTGCCGGTGGTGCGGCCGGACTCGACCAGCCGGTGGGCCTCGCGCATGCCGGTGGCGGAGAAATCGTCGACGGTCGTGGTGAGGGTTGTACGGATCCGCTTGCCGTCGACCAGTCCGGCGACGGTCTCCAGGAGCTTTCCCTGCTGGTTCATGTCCTCGGTCTGGTACATGGACCGGGTGAACATCAGCTCCCAGTGCCAGGCGATGCTCTTGGGCTTGAGCGGGAGCAGGTCGAGTCCCTCGGGCTCGTCGATGGCGGTGATATGGCCGAAGGGCCGTACGATCCGCGCGAACGCCTCGATGTTCCCGCGTGAGTGCGGGGTGAAGAGGTAGTCGAGTCCTTCGGGGGCTACCTCGCCGGCGGACTCCACAAGACGGTGGTGGTCGACGATCCCGTCGGCGCCGAACTGCCTCACCCACTTCCGTGACTCCGGCCGGGTGGCAGAGGCCAGCACACGGAGCCTGGTGAGTTCCTTTGCGAGCTGGATCATGACCGACCCGACGCCGCCGGCCCCGCCCAGCGCCAGCAGGGTCCCGGTGGAGCCGACGGTCAGCCCGAAACGCTCGAAGAGCGTCTCCCACGCGGTGATCGTGGTCAGCGGCATGGCAGCCGCCTCGGCGAAGCTCAGAGAAGCGGGCTTACGGGCGGCGATCCGCTCGTCCACGGCGTGCATGGTGCAGGTGTGCGATGTCGTCTCCATCCACGCGCCGCTCGTACCCGCCACCGAGGAACTGTTCGACGGCGAACTCATCGGCTCGATGAAGAAGGGCTCCTACATCGTCAACCCGGCCCGGGCGGAGATCGTCGACCGCGACGCGATAGTCCGCGCCCTCAAGAGCGGTCAACTCGCCGGATACGCGGGCGACATGTGGTTCCCCCAGCCCCCGCCGGCCGACCACCCCTGGCGCACCATGCCCCACCACGGGATAACACCGCACATATCGGGCTCGTCGCTCCCGGCGCAGGCCCGGTACGCAGCCGGAACCCGGGAGATCCTGGAGTCCTGGCTGGAGGGCCGTCCGATCCGTGACGAGTACCTCATCGTCGAGGGCGGCAAGCTCGTCGGTATGGGAACTCGCTCCTACAGTACCGAGAACACCAAGACGTGATGGCCATCGTGGGTCTGGGGTCGCTTGGCGTTGCTGGGTGGACAGCAGGTCGCAAGATCGCCACCGTGGGCTGGGCACAGCAGCTGACAGGCACGGGGTTCGAGCTCAACGACAAGGCGCCCTGGGGTCTGGGCGCGGATCCAGCTCCAGATCGCTGACCAGCGTAAACGCCGGTGGGGTAATGCGGAAGCAGTGACCAGGTCCGGATAGGGGTTTGCCTCTATCCGGACCTGGTGTTTTCCGGGGTTGTACGTTCCTTGTATGCCGAGGCTGCGGTAGACGGCGGCTTTGTCCTGCGGTGTGGCGCCGTTGATCGCAGTGGCGATGTCGCCGAGGCCGGTGATGAGTGCCTTGATGTCTCGTTTCGATGAGGCCGCCTTCCGGGATATGGCTCGCAGGCGTTGCGCCTGCCGAAAACCTCATCCGCCCAGTTCAGGCGGCATGTTGGCACTCGTGGAGGATGCCGCCGAGTCGTTGGCTTCGTCGTATGTCGAGGTGGGTGATCTGCTCGGGATCGGTGATCGGCGTCGGCAAGGGGTGCAGCGGGCGGGTGTTGGCGATGCCCTGATGGGGCCGGTGGGAGTTGTAGAAGTCTTCGAACTCGCTTAGCGCGTGGAGCAGATGACGCTGGTTCCAGATCAAGGTGCGGTCCAGCAGCTCGCGCCGGCAGGTCTGCACCCATCGCTCCATGATCGAGTTCATGCGCGGCATCCTTACTCCGCTGAGCACTGTCTCGATCCCCGCATCGTTGAGGACGGTGTCGAACAAGGCAGGCGTGCTCGATCACCGCGAACACATACATCCGTGCCCCGGACAGGGTGACCGTTCCCAGGAAGTCGCATGCTAGCAGGGCGTCGGCCTGGGAGCGCAGGAAGTCCGCCCACGTGCTTGTAGCGCGTTCGGGTGCCGGGTCGATCCCGGCCTCCTGGAGGATCTCTCAGACGGTGGAGGCGGCCACCGTGACGCCCAGAACGAGGAGTTCGCCGTGGATGCGGCGATATCCCCAGTCGGAGTTCTCGCGGGCGAGTCGCAGCACCAGCAGCCGGATGGAGCGTACGGTCCGCGGTCTTCCCGGGCGCCTGGGCCGGGAGCGGGCAGCGTGGCGGCATGCGACCCGATGGCGGTGCCGGCGCAGTACCGTGTCGGGGCGCACCACCAGCCGTATCCTGCGCAGCACCTGCGAGGGCAGGCGGTGCAGCAACGCCGCCAGGAAGGCCCGATCGCTCGGGGAGAACCGAACCTTCTCGCCACCGAGTTGGCGCTCCAGCACCGTGATCTGATGGCGCAGGGCGAGGATCTCCGTGTCCTTGTCCCGGTCACTCATGGGCCGCAGGCGCAGCACGGCGAACGCGTTCGTCACGGTTCGCAGCAGCACGACCAGCCATCATGCCGGGTGATCGCCAGCCGTGCGAGAGTACCGATTCGGGTGTCCGCGCTCGAGACCCCGCGCATCCCGCATACTGGCTCCCACCTGGGCGGATGAGGTTTTCGGCAAGGGCACCGTCGGACATGTCCGGTCTCCCCTCCGGGAGGTGCCCTTCCCGGCCTCATTGTGTCGACCATGTTCCGATGCCTGAGAAGGCGGTCGCGTTCACACCTGGTGTTCGTCGTCCCGACGATCCTGACGACCCCAGCGCCCCCGGCGCTGCCTGCTGTAGCGCCGGTCCCAGCGGTCCTGGCGGTCCCGCCGGTCGCGGTATTCCCGGTAGTCGGAGTAGCCTCCGCGCCCTCCGGCGCCCCCACCGCCCCGGCCGTAGTGGAAGACCCCGTAGACCACTATGGCCGCAGCCATCCACCAGATGGGGTTGACGAACCCAAAGCCGAACAGGACGAGGACGAGAACAAGAAGCAGGATAATCATTGCGGGCCTCCCGGAGCGGAACTGGGCATCGCCGCCGGGGGCCGGGGCCGCACTGAACAGTGTAGTCCTGTCTCAAGGTTGCGGACAGCATCCGATACCGGCGCCCGAAACCGGGGCCTGGATGGCTACTTGACGCCTGTTCAGGAACATTCCAGAGGGCTAGCGTTCCAAAGGCCGCCCCGGTCCCTGGCAGTGCAGTGGTTGTCGCGCTCCTCCGGGATCGCACCCTGCGCATCGCTGCCGATGCGCCCCATGCGGGCAGGAATCCCCGCCCGCCGGTGTTCCATGCCATCGCAACAGGCGGTCCACATGTACGCGCTGATCGTTTCGGCCACGTCCCCTTTTGTTCTGCTGGTCGGCGTCCTGGGCTTGTCCTGGTGGGAGGACCACATCCTGCCGTCGGACGAGCCGTCCGAAGTTCCTGTCGAAATCCCCCTTGAGGCTCCTTTCATCCCAACGCTCCTGCGCATCCCACCTCGACCTGCTCACGGGCCGACGGCCGGCCTATGACAGTCACCCTTCCCGTTTCGCCCGGACCCGGCGAAGCCCGGGGAATTCCCCGCACCTCGGAGGCCCGGCAATGCTCTTCTGGACCCTTGTTCTTCTGCTAATCCTGTTCGCGTTCGGGAGCGTCGGCTTCGCCATGGCCGGGCTCGGCCATGGCAGCAGGCGTACCGGCGCACGCCGCTACGGCCGCAGCCACAGCTAGGGCGTCTCACGGGTCACGGTGCGGCCCGAAGATCGAGCGCGGCCGCATCTTTCTTGGCGTCACCACCGCAGCGGTCTTCATCCGGCTCCGCTCATGATCCACCGGAGACGGCCTACCGATCCCGCGCGCAGAGGTCTATGGTGCCAACTAAGCCCCAGCCCCCGGCGACCTGACCGTACGGCCGCAATGGGTGGAGATCATCGCAGTGGGCACCCTGGAACAGGACACCTTGAGCCGTGTCGGGACCGGCACGGATTCCCGCGTACGACAGGTCGGCCAGGAGCCGGTCGACGGCTCGTCGGTGATACCGGAGATGTGCGACCGGCACGCGCGGACCCTTCGCTCATGGGCGCCGCTTCCTGGCGAGCCCGATGCCCTGTGGCACTGTCCGGCCTTTCCGCCCCGTCGGCGGCCCGGCAACTGCACTGAGTCCTGATCGTCGGACGCACCGCCACCCCGTACGCGCGGTCAGCGGAGTACGCCGTTCGTCTCTCCGCCGAACGCACCCCCGAACACGAAGTCACAGGCGTGCCACAGCAGTACTCAACACGAAGGTAACGACGTGGCGATTGCCGCACAGTCCACAGGAGCCTCCATACAGCCGAGCGCTGTCAGGCCGTCAGCGCAGGTCCGCTCCCCTGCTCATGCTTTCACCGGTCGACTCCCGTGGATCGAGAACGCGGGGAAGATCGCGTCGAAGGACGCCCGGGTTCTGTCGAAGCTGTTCTTCGACCGGCTCCGGGCACTGGAAGAAGGCACGCCCGCTCACCAGTACGCGCGCAACACGCTCATCGAGATGAACCGGTCCCTCGTACGGTTCGCCGCGAGCCGGTTCCGTAACCGGGGCGGCGGCGACATGGAGGACATCGTGCAGGTCGGCACGATCGGCCTGATCAAGGCGATCGACCGGTTCGATCTGTCCCGCGAGGTCGAGTTCACCAGCTTCGCGGTCCCGTACATCACCGGAGAGATCAAGCGGTACTTCCGCGACACCACCTGGGCCGTCCACGTACCCCGCCGGCTTCAGGAACGGCGGGTCGAACTCGCCAGGGCCAAGGAGCGGCTGGCCATCGGCCTCGGCCGCGAGCCCACGGTGGCGGAACTCGCCGCGAACCTGTCGCTGAGCGAGGAACAGGTCATCGAGGGCATCGTCGCCGCCAACGGATACACCGCCAGTTCTCTCGACGTCCCCGCCGAGAGCAGTGACGACGGGTACGTCAACAGGGGCGGCCGTACCTATGCCGACACCTTCGGTCACATCGACGCGGCCATGGACCTCGTCGAGGACTTCCACGCCCTCGCGCCCCTCCTCGGCCGACTCGACAACCGTGAGCGCCGCATCATCGAAATGCGCTTCGGCCGGGAAATGACCCAGTCCCAGATCGGTGTCGAACTGGGCGTCTCCCAGATGCACGTCTCACGCCTCCTCTCGCGCACGCTGGCCCGGCTCCGAACCGGCATGCTCGCAGACCGGTAACCGGCGGCTGTCAACCGACCATTGGGAGGGTGCACCGCCGTGGCTTGGGGGCCGCGGCGACACCAAGGAATGTGGCAGCGCCGTGACCGCGCCAGGGGGCCAGGTCACGGCGCTGCCACCCTTTCTGTACAAGTTCCGGTCTGTGCAAGTTCCGGCTGCGACTTCTCGGTGCGAGCCCCCTTGAGCCCGGCCGACCACCGCGCCTTGCGAGCGGCGTCTATGCTGAGGCTCAGACATCTCAGCCCCCGACTTCGCCCGGACCTTGGCCCCGGCACGGGCACTGGTTCTCCGGAACCGACCAAGCGGACGCCCCCACCGCGGCCTCACACCCTGGGCCGCCAGGACGGGAGGTGACCGCCAGTGATCAGTCCCGGGATGACCGAGATCCTGCGACTCCTTCACGCGCGGGCCGGACCGCGGTTCGCCGAAGACTGCGCCTCCGTCCTCGGCATGGATCATCTTGTGGTCTCCCTCGTCGTCGAAGGCCAGGTCACCGAGCAGCTCTGGTCCTCCGGCAGGACGGGCTCCGTCTTCGAGGACCTCCAGTTCACACTCGGCGAGGGCCCTGGCCCGGACGCCCTCCGTACCCGCGTGCTGATCCTGGAGCATGACCTGTCCGCGGTACGGGCCGACCGCTGGCCCGCCCTGCTCCCGGCCATGACCCACCTGCCGATCCGGGCCGTGTTCTGCTTTCCACTGTCCCTCGGCGGCATCACGGTCGGAGTCCTCACCGCTTTGCGTTCCACCCCCGACCCCATGACGGGACAGGAGATGGACGACACCCTGGCCCTCGCCACGGCTCTCACCCTGCGATTCCTCGGCGGCGACGGCGTACAGCTCGAATCCTGGATCGATCCGCGGCCCGACGGCGAGCTGCACCGCGCCGTCGTCCACCAGGCGACCGGCATGCTCAGCGTCCAACTCGGACTTCCACTCGGCCGGGCACTGCTGCGACTGCGCGCCTACGCCTACGCCCACGACAGGTCCATCATCGAGGCGGCGGAGTCCATCGTGTCCAGGCAGGTCCGTCTGGACCACGACAGCCCCGAACCCGACTCATCCGAAGAAACGAGGGGATGACTCCCATGTCCCGCGAACAGCAAGTGTCAGCGGTCTTCGTGCAAGTCGCGGACTCCCTGATCGACAACTTCGATCTCCTCGAATTTCTCGACCAGTTGTGCGCGCACTGCGTCAGCCTTCTCGATGTCACCGCCGCCGGCATCCTGCTGGCCAACGAGAACGACACCCTCCAGACCATCGCGGCCTCCGACGAGAACACCCATCTGCTGGAACTCTTCGCCCTCCAGCACGATCAGGGCCCCTGCGTGGAGTGCTACCGCACCGGCACTCCACGCACCAACATCGACCTGAACAGCCCCACCGCCACCAGCGCCTGGCCCGCGTTCGCCACCCGGGCCCGCCGAAGCGGCTTCCACACCGCTCATGTTTTCCCGCTCCGCCTGCGCAACCGTGCCATCGGGGCGATGAACCTCTTCCACGCCAGCCAACAGCCTCTGAGCCCCCAGGACGCCTCACTCGCTCAAGCCCTCGCGGACATCGCCACCATCGCCCTTCTCCAGCAGCGCGACCTCGACCAGGAACAGACGGAAAAGGCCCAACTGCAACGGGCCCTGACTACGCGCATCACCATCGAACAGGCAAAAGGCATCCTCGCCGAACGCTGGAACACCAGCCCCGACACCGCGTTCACCGCCCTGCGCGCCTACGCCCGCGCCCACCAACTCCGTGTATCCGACTGCGCCCGCCAGATCATCGACCAGACCCTCGACACGGACCACATCCCGCACCCGTAGGACCACGCGCAGGATCACCTGTGAAATCCCCGCAGGCCCCTGTCACCGCTCGTGACCGTTCGTTCTATTCGTCACCCTCCTGCTCGGACCGGGGTGCGGTGGCGTGATCTGCCGGAACGTTCGGGCCGTGGAAGACGGTCTGTAAACGTCAAAGGGAGCCGAGCCACCAGAACATCAAGGCGAAACACCGTGGCAGAGCCTGCACGGCGGCCTGGTGGAGGTGGTGCACCAGGTGAGCGCCTGGGCCGCTCGCGGGGCGGGTTCACCGCCAAGCTCCACCTGAGCGCGGACGGCCGCTGCCGTCCCCTGTCCCTCATCGTCATGGCAGGACAGCGGGCGGACTGCACCCGGTTCGAGCCGGTTCTGGAGAAGATCCGCGTCCCTCGCCCCGCACGGGGCCGACCTCGCAAGAAGCCCGTCAGCCTGGCCGCCGGCAAGGCATACGGTAGCGGCCCGCGCCGCCAGTACCTGCGGCGCCGGGGCATCCGGCACTCCATCCCGGAGAAGACCGACAGCCAGGCCGCCCGGCAGCGCAAAGGCTCACGCGGAGGACGGCCACCGGGCTTCGACGAAGACCTGTACAAGAAACCCAACGCCGTCGAACGAGTGGTCAACAGGCTAAAACAGTCCCGGGCCGTGGCCACCAGGTATGACAAACGTGGCTACGTCTACCTCGGTACCGCCACAGCGGCAGCCCTCATCAACTGGCTCCGCACGTGATCGCCCGGACAAGTCCTAGTCCAAATAGGCACCGGACAAAAGCAGCGTCAAACCCGAGCGCGATCAGGCCCCTGTTCGACGCTGGGGTGGGTGGTCCGCTGCGGGTTGTCGATCATGGCGTCGAAGTCGGCCCGGCTGGTTTCGGGCTCCAGCCACTGGTTGCCGCAGGGGCAGCGGACCCAGACGTGGCGGCCGTGGTTGATCAGGAGCCAGTCCCGGCGGGCACGGAGGGCCGAGCACCTCACGGGGATCCCGCGCAGAGCCGGCTCCTGCGGGTGGCCGACACAGCGGGGCGATGTTCGACCTCAGGAATCTTTGACCGATATCTCGGGCGGATCCAGCTCCAGGTCGCTGACCAGCGTAAACGCCGGTGGGGTAATGGTTCGTGTCCCCCCTCGGACACTTTCGCAACGCACATGGATGGTGACGGTCGAGTTTCGGCCGTCACCATTTCTGTTTCGTGGTCAAGTACAGACGGGCTCGGGCGACGGTTGAGGGCGACACAGCGAGGTCGAGGCGTTCGCGCCGTACGTGAACACCTGCGTTCGTCCGTCGGGCCGATGCGTCGACGGACCTGCCGCGGACGTCTCACGGAGCCCGGAGGTGGGTCGCCGCGAGGTCGGCGAACTCGCTGATCAGACGGCTGCGACGCGTAGCGTCCCAGGCCAGCGCGACGCGGCTCGGGCCGATGTCGGCGATCGCGATCGCGGTGATGTCGGGGCGGTGGTAGAAGCCGGCGGTCGACTGCGGCAGGACAACGACGCCGCGCTCGGCGGCGACGTGCTCCAGCTTCTCCTCGACGGCCAGCGCGGCTGGAGGCTCACTCGGTGCGGTATCGCCCGTCATCGCTTGCCATTCGGGGACTGCGCCGTAGGGCTGGAGAAGTGTTTCACCGGCGAGGTCGCTCAGGTGGAGCTCGCTCTTGCATGCCAGGCGATGCCCGGTGGGCAGCACAGCGACGCGGGGTTCGTCGAACAACGCCGTGACCTTCAGTCCGCGCTGGTCGATCGGCAGGCGTACGCAGCTCACGTCTGCCCGCCCGTCACGCAGGACTTCCACCTGGTCGGCCCAGCTTGTCCGCAGCACATCGACCGCCATCTGCGGGTGAGCGGCCGTCAGCGCGCGGACGGCGCCGGTGACGATCAGTCCGGGCATGAAGGCGACAGTGAAGCTGTCGGCTCCGCGGGCGGCCCGTCCAACGCGGCGGCGCAACGCCTCGGCGCCGGCCAGCAGCGGTGCCGCGTCCGTGTACAGGGCCTCGCCGGCCGCAGTCAGTTCGGTACGGCGCCTGTCGCGCGTGAATAGCTGGACGCCGAGTTCGGCCTCAAGCGCCCGGATCCGGCGCGAAAGTACGGGCTGGGCGATGTGCAGATCCCGGGCCGCGCGTCCGAAGTTCAGCTCCCGCGCGACGGCCGTAAAGTACCGGATCTTGCGAAGGTCCAGGTCCGTGTACGCCTCCTGGGCACCTGTGATGCCTCGAAGGTATCACAGCGGTCACAGAGGGTCTTGGACACTGACCGGGTTCGGAACGGATCGTTGAGGTCGGCACACGGAAGAGCTACGGAAGAGCTGGAGAAAGGAGCCACCGCCATGAGCTTCAGCGGACAGCGGGTCGTGGTGATCGGCGGGACGTCGGGCATCGGGCAGGCCGTCGTGCAGGCGGCAGCCGAGCGCGACGCACAGGTCGTGGTCGTCTCCGCGCGGCAGGCGAGCGTGGAGCGCGCCCTGAGGGAATTGCCACCCGGCGCGACCGGCCACGCGGTCGACGTACGTGACGCCGACGCGCTCGACGCCGTCTTCGGGCGAATCGGCGAATTCGATCACCTGGTGTACACCTCGGGAGAGGCGCTGACCCTCGCGCCGATCGCGGATCTTGACGTGGATACCGCCCGCCGGTTCTTCGAGATCCGGTACTTCGGGGTGCTGGCCGCGGTGCGGGCGGCGATGACGCGGCTGAGCCGGGACGGGTCGGTGACGCTCACCGGTGGCTCGGCGGGCCCGCGTCCGGCTCCGGGTTGGGCGGTGGCCGCCAGCATCTGCGGCGCGATGGAGGCCCTGACCCGCGAGTTCGCTCTCGAACTCGCCCCAGTCCGTGTCAATCTGGTGCGTCCGGGCGTGGTCGAGAGCCCATTGTGGTCGGCCCTGGGAGAGAGGGACCGCGACGCGCTGTACCAGGCCACCGCGAAGACCGTGCCGGTCGGGCACACCGGCCGGGTCGAGGAGGTTGCGCTCGCCTACCTCTACTGCATGGAGCAGACCTATGCCACCGGCGCGATCATCGGTGTGGACGGCGGCGCGGTACTGGTCTGAGGTCTCGCCTCAGGCCCATTCCGACACCGGGCGTTCGCCGAGCCGGGCTCTCTCCACGACCGTCTGCCCCACCGAACGTCGCAGACCCCGCTCGACAACCGCTCGGTATCGGTGCCGGGCCGCCAACGCGCGCCCTGCCCCACTGCGGGGCTTGCCCGCTCGTGTGCGAACCGCCGAGTTGACGCCTGGGCCCGGCAAACAGGCTACTCCTGGACGATGGCCATGGACTGCAGCCGTACCGCGTCCTGCCCTGGTGGGGCGCCGAACATCCGCCGGTACTCACGGCTGAACTGCGAAGGGTTGTCGTAGCCGACGGCGTATCCGATCGCAGCCACGTCGCTCGGCGCGGAAATGAGCTCGATTCGGGCCTTCTGCAGCCGGATCTGCTTCTGGTACTGCAGCGGGCTCATTGCGGTCACCGCGCGGAAGTGCCGGTTCAGGGTGGACACGCTCGTGCCGATGGCCGAGGCGAGGTCGTCGATGCGGATCACCTGGTCGTACCGGGCCCTGATCCACCCAGTGGCGCCGGCGACGAGGGCGAGCCGGCTGTCCGCCGCCCCCGCCTGCCGGATCAGGGCCCCCTGAGGCCCGTTCAGCAGCCGCCAGTGGATCTCCCGCCGCACCCCGTCCCCCAGCACCCGCAGATCACGCGGGTCCTCCAGCAGCCGCGTCAACCGGACCAGAGCGTCCAGGAGTTGGTCGTCCGCGTGGCTGATCGCCATGCCAGGCCCGTCGTGCGGCCTGATGGAGGTGGGTCCGCCGTCCACGAGTAGCTGCGCGATCGTCGAGGGCGCGAGCCGCAGTCCGAGCCCGATGAACGGCTCTTCGCGGCTGGCCCGGAAGATCCGTCCGCTCAGCGGGAGGGCGACGGTCACCACCACGACCTGGCCGGGATGATGCTCGAACACATGCTCGCCAAGAGCCGTGCGCTTCGCCCCCTGTACGACCAGGCCGAGCATCGGCTCGGTGATTGCGCTGATCGTCTCGGTCCTGTGCTCACTGGCCACGACCTGCACGTCCTCGACCCATCTCGGGCCGGGATGTCCCGCGGCGAGCCGAGTGATACGCCGACCGAGTTCCTCCAGATGACTCACCCTTCGAGTGAACCACGACCGGTGGGCGCAGGCCCACCACCATCGCCGCAAGATTGAGCGGATCGTGCAAGTCATCGGGCGCAATGGGCTAGGTGTTCGGACCTTTCGCGGTTTGCATGGAGAGGTACTCGAAACCGCTTCCACAGGGTGTGAAGCATTCCCCCAGCACGGAGGACCACGATGTCACTCGATTCCTACGTCACCCTCGGCCGCTCGGGTCTGCGGATCAGCCCCCTCACCCTGGGCACGATGACGTTCGGCAATGACTACGGGTGGGGGGCCAGTCCGGAGGAATCGGAGAAGATCCTCGCGACCTACCTCGACCGCGGCGGCAACTCGATCGACACCGCCAACATCTACACCAACGGCCACTCGGAGAAGATAATCGGCGACTACCTCGCCGGCCGGTCGTCGCTGCGGGACCGACTCGTACTCGGCACGAAGTTCTTCTGCAACCTCTACCCGAACGACCCGAACGGCGGGGGACCCAGCCGCAAGGCGATCGTGCAACAGGTGGAGAACTCGCTGCGCCGCCTGCAGACCGACTACATCGACATCTACTGGCTGCACAACTTCGACCCGGTCACACCGGTCGAGGAAACGCTTCGCACGCTGGACGACCTGGTCAGCGCCGGCAAGATCCGCTACGTGGGCTTCTCCGACGTGCCGGCCTGGGCGACCGCCGAGGCAGCCACCATCGCGCGGCTGCGAGGGTGGGCCCCGATCATCGCGCTGCAGTTGCAGTACTCCCTCCTTGAGCGGACCTCGGAGGGCGAGCTGATCCCGATGGCCCAGTCCCTGGGCATGGGCGTGCTGCCGTGGTCTCCGCTGCACGGAGGCATGCTGTCGGGCAAGTACTCCAGCGCGAACCCGACCACCACCGACACCGCCCGCACATGGGCCGCCGCGCCGACCGAGGCCGAGCTTGTCGTGATCGACGCCGTCAACGCTCTCGCGGAAGAGGTGGGTGCCACACCCGCCCAGACCGCCCTGGCCTGGACGCAGGGACAACCCGGCATCACCTCCACCCTGATCGGCGCGCGCCGGATCGACCAGTTCGAGAACAACCTCGGCGCCCTGGACGTGGACCTCACCGAGGCACAGCGCGCCGCGCTGAACGAGCTCTCGGCGCCGAAGCTGAACTTCCCCGCCGAGAACAACCGGCAGTTGGCACGGATGCTGCAGTTCGCGGGCGCCACTGTGGACGGCAGTCCCTCGGCCGCCTACCCGTCGCTGGTCGAGAACGACACCCGCTACTGACCGCCGCTCATCGGTCAGGGGAGACAAGCCATGACGCGGCAGTTCGCAGGCAGGATCGCGCTGGTCACCGGGGGCGGCTCGGGCACCGGACGCGCCACCGCCCTGGCGCCGGCCGCCGAGGGCGCGCTGGTGACGGTCGCGGGGCGCACCGAGGACACCTTGAACGCGGGGTGCACCGCGGACACCTTGAAAGAGACCGTGGGGCTCATCGAGGCCGACGTCGGCAACGCCCGGTACGCCGTCGCCGACGTGAGCGACGAGCCGGCGGTCCGGTACGCCGTCGAGACCGCGGTCGGCGACACCGGCCGTCTCGACTTCGCGGTTGAAGTCGCTCCTGGCGGCCCATCCGGTGGGCAGGATCGCCCAGGCGCACAAGATCGCGGACGCCGCGGTCCGGCTGTGCTCCGAAACGACCACGCAGCAGATCGGCGTGCCGGACAACCCGCGCCCAGCGGGGGTTTGTGAAGGGACCCACGCAGGGGCCCACGCACTCGCCCGCATCCGACGGCCCCCTCCTCGGCCACCACTCAAGGAACTCCCATGAGCAGAAGCACACCCGCGTTCAGCGAGTCAAAGCCCCTGGAAGCCAGGAAGAACGCGACCAGCACCGCGATCGGCCGACTGCTGGGGCTGCCGGCCAAACGGAACAAGGTACGTGTGGAACGGGCCGTCAACGTGCCGATGCGGGACGGGGTGACGCTGCTCGCCGACCACTACATCCCCGTCACCCATGAGCCGGCACCCACCATCCTGATTCGTTGCCCCTACGGCCGGGGATTCCCGTACGACCTGATGACGGGCCTGCCCTTCGCCGAGCGCGGCTACCACGTCCTGCTCCAGAGCACCCGCGGCACCTTCGGCTCCGGCGGCACGCACAGGCCGGGCGCCGACGAGCCCAACGACGCGCAGGACACCGTCGCGTGGTTGCGTACCCAGGACTGGTTCGACGGAAGGCTCGCGACGGCCGGCGGCAGCTATCTCGGCTTCACCCAGTGGGCGCTCGCGATGGACCCGCCCCCCGAACTGACCGCGATGGTCGTGATGATCGGCGTACACGACCTCGGCCTCGCCGGCTACTCGCAGGGGCCGCTGGATCTGTTCAACATACTGAGCTGGTGCGATCTGCTGTCGCACCAGGAACAGGTCGGCCCGATGCGGGGCCTGCTCAGGATGGTGCGGGCCGAACGGCGACTGGCCCCGGTGCTGAACCGGATGCCGCTGCGCGGCGCGATGGACGACACCAGCGGCAAAGCCACACCGTGGTTCGACGAATGGGTCGACCACACGGACCCGAACGATCCGTACTGGGAGCCGTACCGCATGGCTGATGCCCTCCAGCGAAGCACCGTGCCCACGTTGCTGATCGGCGGCTGGCACGACTTCTTCCTGACCCAGACGCTGCAGCAGTACGCGTCGTTGCGCTCGCGCAACGTCGACGTCGACGTCGCACTGACTATCGGCCCATGGACCCATCTCAACGTCGACAACAAGATCGCCATGCCGCAGGCCATCGCGTGGCTGGACGCCCACACCGCGGGCCGTGCGCCCGTACGCCGTGACGCACCGGTGCGCGTATTCGTGGGCGGCGCCAAGCAGTGGCAGGACCACCAGTCCTGGCCACCCGACGACGGCCGGAGGACGACCTGGTACCTGCAGAAGGACGGCAGGCTGGCGGACTCCCCGCCCACCGCGGCATCGAGCACCACGGGCTTCCGCTACGACCCCAAGAACCCCACACCCTCGGTCGGCGGCCGCCTGATGGCGCTCAGCGGCGGCGCGCAGGACAACCGGAAGCTCGAAGCGCGCGACGACGTCCTTGTCTTCACGACGGATCCGCTCACCGCTCCCTTCGAATTCCACGGCGCGCCGGTCGTGGAACTGCACATCACCTCGGACAATGCCGACGCCGACCTGTTCGCCCGGATCTGCGATGTCGACCCCGTCGGCCGCTCGGTCAACGTCACCGACAGGATCGTCCGCTGCACCGCCCAGGACACGGCCCCGGGCCATGTCAGGACGGTACGGATCACCATCGACCCGGCGGCCCACCGGTTCCTGGCCGGGCACCGCGTCCGGCTACAGGTCTCCGGTGGCGCGTTCCCTCGATTCGCCCGCAACCTCGGCAGCGGCGAGGCCCCCGGGACCGGTACGAAGACCCGGACCACCACGCACCTCATCCACCACGACACGGCGCATCTGTCAGCCCTCACGCTGTAGGGGCAGTTCGACCCGGGAGCCGGACCGTCCGCTGCAGCAGCCGCTGAAGCCGGCGTGCTGTCCCCAGGGCGGGGGCCGGGGCGCAGGGCCGCCGGATCACCGGTGGCCCGGGCCGGGCGCGGGTGGCCGACGGCGCGTCAGCTCTGGTCGCGGGCCGCGCCGCCCGCCTCGTCATACTCGGCGAAGACCTCGCGCGCCACGGCGTAGCTGTCGAACGCGCGGGCGACGCCCGCGTAGACGGCCATCTGGATGAAGGCCTCGACGATCTCCTCCTTGGTCACGCCGTTGCGCAGCGCGATCCGAAGCTGGCCGCGGAGCGGCTCCAGGATTCCCAGGCTCGCCGTGATGGTGACGGAGACCAGCGCGCGGGAGCGCAGGTCGAGGTGATCGGTGCGGGGCCAGGCGTCCTTGAAGGCGTGCTCGGTCGCGATCCGGGTGAAGTCGTAGGCGTTGGCCGGCTCGGACGGCCGGGGGTCGACGAACGGCGCCAGGCTGAAGCCGAGGATCCGCTCGGCATTGTCCAGGGCGCGGGTGTAGTCAGGGGTGTGCTCGGTCATACCGCGATTCTGCACCCGTACGACGGGGTGGCAGTACACCGGAAGCCCCGGAGCACTGCCACCCCGCCGTCGCACGGTCGCGCATGAGTTCATGGAACCTGCTGGAGAAAAGGTCGGGTCATCGCCCTGGTCCGCCCCGGTAGTCCGGCCGACCTGACTGGTGCCGATCCCGTCGGCGCTCAGTCGCCGGCCGTGGACGGCAATACCGCCCACATGCGTGCCACCCGGTCCTTGAGCAGGTAGCCGATGCCTGCTGCGCCCTCGGCCAGCAGTTCGGCGGCGTTGGTCTCTTCGACGTACTGGGAGAGCATCAGCACGGGCAGACCGGGCAGTCGTCTGCGGGCCTCGATCGCGGCGCGCAGGCCATCATCGCGGAAGCCGGGTGGGAGTCGGACGTCGAGGACCGCGGCGTCGGGACGGTGTTCCAGGAGGAGCGGGAGGATGTCCGGGCCCGTGGACGCGGTGGCCACCACCTCGTGTCCGACGTCGTTGAGCAGCAGGATCAGGCCCTCTCGGAGCAGCGCGTTGTCCTCGGCGATCACGAGCCGCATGGCAGGTTCACCTCGATGGTGGTTCCGGCTCCGGGGCGGGAGTCGAGCCGTGTGGTGGCGTCGAGGGCGGCGACCCGCTGGCGGATTCCGGCAAGTCCGCTGCCCGCGGCGGGGTCGGCTCCGCCGTGGCCGTCGTCGCGTACGAGTATGCGCAGATCGGCTCCGGTGTGGTGCACGGTGACCTGGGTGTGGGCGGCATCGCTGTGCCGGGCGAGGTTGGTGAGGGCCTCGGCGACGGTGAAGTAGGCGGCGGCTTCGACGGCGGCGGGTCACTTCCACCATCCCGCCGCGGGTGGACTACGACCTCACGCCGTTGGGACGCGGCCTGTACGACCTGCTCTCCGGCGTCCGCGACTGGGCAGGGGAGAAAGAACATCGAGGATGTGAACGACGCCCGGAAGCGCTACGACACAGGAGCACGCCGCCCCCCAGCCGTAACGGTACGGCCGCGAGCCGGTGCAGCCGTGGGCACACTGCCGACGCGAGGGCCTCACCACTCAAGGCCGGTGAGACCCTATGGCGTGTGACGGGGCAGGGTGTGCGGACGGGCCCGATCGCGTGAGTGCAGTCGGGCCATGGCGAACACCGGCTACGTCAGCCGCAGCGTGCCCCGCAGCACCAGCGTGTACGTATGGTTCGTGTCGGTCCTCGGACACGAACCATTACCCCACGGGATGATGCGGAAGCAGTGACCAGGTCCGGACAGAGGTTCGCCTCTGTCCGGACCTGGTGTTTTCCGGGGTGGTAGGTGCCTTGTATGCCGAGGCTGCGGTAGACGGCGGCCTTCTCCTGAGGCGTGGCCCCGTGGATCGCAGTGGCGATGTCCTCGGGGACCTCAAACATCGCATCGGCTTCGGGAGGGGAGTGCATCTTGGAAACGGCAGCGCTCACCCTACGTACCGGCGGCGGAACTGGAGCTGGCTGAGCAACTACCTTACGAGGCCCTCTCGCTGAGTAGCTGTGCGCCGCTGCGGTCGGCGGCGATGCGCTGGACGGTGCGGGCGAAGGCGATGACCTCGGGCCGTGCGGTCTTCGGGAGCCAGCCGAGGGCCAGCGTGGTCGCGGGCAGGTCCGCCACGGGGACGGCGACGACCTCCCGTGTCAGGCGGTCGGCGGCGGCCGAGCCGACGACGGCGATGAGCCGGCCCAGTGCGACCCGGTCGACGATCTCGTCCAGGCCGATGGGCGGGCAGCGTTTCAGGTAGGCGGGCTCCTGGCGGAGGTCGGCGGTGCTCACCACCGCGCGACGGGCAAGGGGATGGTCGTGCGGCAGGAGGGCGACGGGGTATTCCTCTGCGACCTCGGTTGTCTGCAGGTCGGTGAGGTCGGCACTGTCCATGCAGAGGATGGCGACGTCGGCCGTTCCGTCGCGCAGCGCGTCTGCCTGGTCGTCGGTGAAGACGAGCTCGGGTTCGACCCCGTCATGGGATCGCAGGACCTGCGCGAGCAGTCCGGAGCCGGTGCCGGGACGGACCGCGATGACGAGCCGTGCGGGGCCGGCCGCCCGCCGGGTGTGCTGCACCGCGGCGTCCAGTCCTCGCAGCAGTCGGCGGCACTCGTCGAGGAAGACGGCTCCGGCGGGGGTGAGCTCCACGCGGCGGCTGGTGCGCTCCAGGAGGCGCACTCCGATGCGTCGCTCCAGCCGGGACACCGCCCGGGACAGCGGCGGCTGCGCCATCCCCAACCGTTCCGCCGCCCGGCTGAAGTGCAGTTCCTCGGCCACCGCGACGAAGTACACGAGCTCTCGGGTTTCCAACTGATCCATACCTCCAGAGTATCGCTTGGTGTCGGAACGGTCATGGCTCCCCGAGCTGCTCGCTGCTTCGATTAAGAGAGCTGCAGCGGGGTTCTCTCCCCGCCGGAGAGCGCTCCGCCGGGCATTGGCCGGGTGTCCCGGATGCGGCGATGAGACAACGAAAGGAAACAGCTCTCATGAGCGACGAGCGCAAGGTGCAGGAAGTTCTGGCCCGCTACGTCCGGGCGACGGACCGGCGCGACGGCAAGACGCAGGGCGCCCTGTTCACCGACGAGGCGATCGTGTCGATCCAGCTCAAGACCGGCCCCGACAGCTACGAGCCGTTCGGCGAGCCCCTGATCGGCGGGGCGGGCGTGGAGTACGCGGTCACGAACATCATGTCCCCGCACCCGGAGGGCGGCTCCAGTCACCACACCACGTTCGACCACATCATCGACGTCGACGGTGACGACGCCCACCTGAACGCCCAGTTCGTCGTCTACAAGGTGCAGGCCCTCACGCGCCCGGCCGACGGCCGGCCTGCCGGGACCTTCGGGCCCCAGGCCACCATCCGACCCGTCGAGTCCGGCTACTACGACACGGACCTGCGCCGGATCGACGGCGAGTGGAAGATCGTCAAGCACACCGTGCTCATGGACATGCCGATCGCGGTTCCGGGGGCCTGATGCGCGCCGTGGTCTACCGCCGCTACGGCGGTCCTGAGGTCCTGGAGCCCGCTGAGCTGCCCGAGCCCAAGACCCATGTCGACTCGGTCCTGGTCCGGGTGCGGGCGGCCGCGCTGAACCCGGCTGACTTGGCGATACAGGCTGGGGCGCTCGACAGTGCCGTCGAGACGTACTTCCCGGTTGTACCTGGCTGGGACATCGCGGGTGTGGTGGAGCGCTCCGGTCCCGGGGCCCCGGAGTTCGCCCCGGGGGACGAGGTCATCGGGTACGTCCGCGGCGATGTGCAGCGCGCCCACGGTGGCCTGGCCGAACTCGTCTCCGCCGACCCCGGCACCCTCGTGGGCAAGCCCTTGAGCATGGGCTTCGCCGAGGCGGCGGGCCTCCCGCTGGCGGGCCTGACCGCGTACCAGGCGATCGTCCACACCCTGAAGGTCCAGTCCGGCGAGATCCTGCTCGTGCACGGCGCGGGCGGCGGGGTGGGGTCCCTCGCCGTCCAGATCGCACGGTCCCGCGGAGCCAGGGTCATCGGCACCGCCTCGGCCCACGACCACGACTTCGTGCGCACGCTCGGCGCGGAGCCGGTCGCCTACGGCGAAGGGACCGTGGAGCGGGTGCGGGAGCTTGCTCCGGGTGGCGCGGACGTGGTCTTCGGCGCCGTCGGCGGTGTGCTCGCCGCGACGGCGGCAGCCGGTCGCCGCGGTGCACGGATGGCGTCCATAGCCGAGATCGGTACTCCGGGCGTCACCTCGGTGTTCTGCCGCATGAATCGCACCGATCTCACCGCCCTGACCGAGCTCGCCGAGACCGGCCGGCTCACCGTGCGGGTCGGCGCCACCTACCCCTTGGAGCGCGCAGCCGACGCACAGCGCGCGCTCGCCGCCGGCGGAACCCGCGGGAAGGTCGTCGTCGAGATCCGCTGAGCCGTCAGCTCGGCCTCGTCCTGGTCCCACTGCGCCCTCGCTCGTCTCGGCGCACCCCCTCTCTTCGGTGACCGCACTGCGGGCGCGATGTTCCGGGGTGCGCCAGGCGCGTAGTCGATCACCCCTCAGCAAGCCGACCGCAACACGTGGTCACTGTCCCTGGGACGGACTCACATGACAATCGCTACATCTCGCCGCCGCGCCGTGCGGACGACCATGATCGCCCTGGTCGCTGCGGGGGAGTCGGCCTCGTCGGCGTCGGTATCAGCAACGCCGCCACCAGCGGACCTCCGCCGGCCGCGGTGGCGACCCGTGCCGACGACTCCGCTCGCGCCGACGTCCAGCAGGTCCTGGCGCGCTACGTACGCGCCACCGACCACCGGGACGGCGCATCCCTGTCCGCGCTCTTCACACCACAGGGCAAGGTGGACGTCTCCGCCAAGAACGCCAAGGGCGGCCATCAGCCGGTCGGATCGCGGATCGTCGGCCGGACCGCCATCGCCGACGCGGTCACAGAACGTCAGAGCCCACTGGGAGGGCTGCGCTCCGAGCACCATGTCACCTCCGACCCGCTCGTGGAGATCCGCGGAAACACCGCGCACCTGAACGCCCAGTTCCTGACCTACGCCGTGCACGGAGCCGCCGAACCAACCACCGGCCGACCGGCAGGCACAACCGGCGCCCAAGGCGTCATCAAGCCCTTCGAGGTGGGCTACTACGACCTCACCTTGCAGCGGGTGGGCTCCGGATGGCAGATATCCCACCTCCGTGTCCTGCACGATCTGCCGATCGCACTCCCACGGGGTTGAACCACTGCCCCGGCCGTAACCCACAGCGCCCTCCAAGCAGATATCGCCGGCCGTCATGGACCGCTTGGACGGAACGCATTCTGATTCTTGACGCTGTGGGGACCCGGGATCCCGCACGTACCTGCCGCGAGAGTTTCAGAGACGCACACTGCATGGCGAATTTCGGTGGAGCGCGGGCCGCCGTCGTGGTGGCCGTCCGCTCCCGCAGCCGCGCGCCTGCGGTCGATCCTGGTGCGTCTGTCCGTTTCTGCATATGGCCTGACCGCGATATGCATCACTGGCTCGGGCCCGCTGCGTACGTTGGAAAGTGAGTGCACGGGACAGCCGAATGGACCCTCGCCGGAAGGAGTCGATCGCTGTGCGGTTGGTCGTGGGTATGACGGGAGCGACGGGTGCCGTACTCGGGGTGCGTTTCCTGGAGAACCTTAAGGCTGATGCCGGACGTGGAAACCCACCTGGTGGTTTCTCGGTGGGCCCTCAGCACGATCGAGTTGGAGACCGGCCGGTCGGTGCGGGATATCAAGGAGCTGGCCGACGAGGTGTACGCACCGGACGATCAGGGGGCACGGATCTCCTCGGGTTCCTTCCGTACCGATGGCATGGCCGTGATTCCGTGCACGATGAAGACGCTGGCCGGTATCCGGGCGGGTTATGCGGACGGGCTCGTGGCGCGGGCCGCGGACGTGACCATCAAAGAGGACCGCACGCTCGTCCTGGTCCCCCGCGAGACGCCGCTGAGCGAGATCCATCTGGAGAACATGCTCGCCCTGCGCCGCATGGGCGCCCGCATCGTGCCGCCCATGCCCGCGTTCTACAACTTCCCGGAATCCGTGGGCGACATCGTGGACCACATCACCGCCCGCGTCCTGGACCAGTTCGGCCTGCCCGCGCCCGCGGCCAAGCGGTGGGACGGGATGAGAGCCGCCCGCGCCCTCAGGCCCGTCGAGTGACCCGCCGGAGCCGGCCGCGGCTCGCCCCATCCACCTATCGCTCTGGAGCTCCCCTTGCCGTACGACGACCTCCGCGTCTTCCTGGAGACGCTCGACCGAGAGGGCCAACTCCTCCGTGTCACGGAGGAGGTGCTGCCCGAGCCGGACATCGCGGCCGCCTCGAACGCGGTGACGCGGCTGGGCGACCGGGCCCCGGCCCTGTACCGGCTCAACGACGGTGACGGCGGCTTCTACATCGACAAGGCCGCCGTGGTCTCCAGGGACCCCGACGACCCGCACGACAGCGGCAAGCAGAACGTCGGCATCTACCGCCTCGAGGTCAAGGGCAGGCGCAAGCTGGCCATTCAACCCGTACCCATGCACGACATCGCCCAGCACCTGCGCAAGGCCGAGGAACGCGACGAGGACCTCCCCGTCGCGATCGCCGTCGGCAACGACCCGATCATCTCGATCGTCGCCTCCACGCCCCTGAAGTACGACGAGAACGAGTACGAACTCGCCGGAGCGCTCCTCGGCAGCCCCGCACCCGTCGCCACCGCGCCCCTGACCGGCCTGCCCGTGCCCTGGGGCTGCGAAGTACTCATCGAAGGAGTCATCGAACGCCGCAAGCGGGAAATCGAGGGCCCCTTCGGCGAGTTCACCGGCCACTACTCCGGAGGCCGCAGGATGCCCGTCCTGCGCATCGACCGGATCTCCTACCGCACCGACCCGATCTTCGAACACCTCTACCTCGGAATGCCCTGGACGGAAGTCGACCACCTCATCGGTCCCAACACCTGCGCCCCGCTCTACAAGCAGCTCAAGAGCGAGTTCCCCGAAGTTCAGGCGGTCAACGCCACCTACACGCACGGACTGGTGGTCATCGTCTCGACGGAGAAGCGGTACGGAGGCTTCGCGAAGGCGGTCGGTACGCGGGTGCTGAGCCTGCCGCACGGACTCGGTTACGCGGCCACGGTCATCATGGTCGACGAGGACGTGGACCCCTTCAACCTCCCGCAGGTCATGTGGGCCCTCTCGACCAAGATGAACCCCTCCAGCGACCTGGTGCGCATTCCCGGACAGCCCATCATGGAACTCGCCCCGCAGCCGGACCATCCCGGGATCATCGACAAGCTCGTCATCGACGCGACCACCCCGGTCGGCCGGGACCGCCGCGGCAGCTACGGAAATCAGGTCCACGACCTCCCCGAAATGCGCGAGTGGCTCGGGAAACTCCAGCGCATCGCTGCGGATGTTGCCGCCGCCGCGCAGGCCCAGGAAGGGAATCTGATGGACGACAATCTGCGGCCTTCGTCGAATACCTCGTTCTGACCACGTCTGGCCCGGCCAGGGTCACGACCCAAGGAGATCATCATGGCAGTCAACCCAAGTCGTCCCGAAGTCGCCACCTCCAGGGGCGCAGTCCGCGGCACCGTCGAGTCGGGCGTCCACGTCTTTCGCGGAATTCCGTTCGCCCAGCCGCCCGTCGGGGCTCTTCGGCTCGCCGCACCCGAGCCGGTGCTCCCGTGGGACGGTGTGCGCGACGCGGACACCTTCGGCCCGAGCGCACCGCAGTCGCAGATGCTCTCCCAGGCACAGGCCGATGCCGCCGCCCCCGAGGGATCCGGCGGCGCCCCTGCCGAGGCCGACGACCGGGGATGGCTCACGCTGAACGTCTGGACCCCGGACCTCGGCGCCGCGCGCCTTCCCGTGATGGTCTGGATCTACGGCGGCGGATACACCCAGGGCAGTGGGGACGAGCCGATGTACGACGGGGCCCGGCTGGCCGGTGAGAACGGCGTGGTCGTGGTCAACATGAACTACCGCGTCGGAGCGGAGGGTTTCGGTGTGTTCGCCGGCGCTCCCGCCAACCGCGGACTGTTGGACCAGGCGGCCGCCCTCGCCTGGGTGCGGGAGAACATCGAGCCGTTCGGCGGGGACCCGGACCGCGTCACCGTCTTCGGCGAGTCGGCCGGCGCCGGTTCGGTCGCCGCCCTGCTGGCCGTGCCCCGGGCCCAGGGCCTGTTCCGACGCGCCATCGTGCAGAGCATGCCGAGCCACTACTACAGCCTCGACCTCGCCGAGGGCCTCGGCCGCGGCATGGCCGGCCTGGCGGGCGTGCCGGCCACCGCCGCCGGTGTCGCCTCGATCGGACCGCAGGCCATCGCCGACGCGACCACCGCACTCGCCCGGCAGATGGCGGCCGATCCCGGACGGTGGGGAGCGGAGGCCATGCGGGCGGTCAGCCCCGTCGTCGACGGGGACGTCCTTCCCCGGTCCCCGTGGGAGGCACTCGCTGCCGGGCAGGCCCGGGATGTGACGGTCCTCGGCGGCCACACCAGCCACGAGTGGTTGACCATCATGGCCGCGAGCGGCCAGCTGGGCGGCATGGACGACACCGTTGTGCAGGCCGAGTTCGACAGGCTGACCCCCGACGGGGGCAAGGCCTACCGCGCGGCCTTCCCCGACGCACAGCCGTGGCAGCTCTTCGAGAAGCTCCTGACGGACTGGGCCTTCCGCGTTCCGCTCGTCCAGCTCCTCGACGCGCACGTGGCCGGCGGCGGTACCGCGTACGCCTACGAACTGGCCTGGAAGACCTCGGTCTTCGGCCGACCGCTGGAGGGATCCCCGCACGGGGCCGACGTCCCCCTTGTCTTCAACACCTTCGGAGCCGGCCCCTTCGGCGGTGAACCGACCCAGGAGGAGAAGGACCTGTCGGCGCGTATGCGCACGGCATGGACCTCGTTCGCCGCCGTGGGCGACCCGGGCTGGGCCGCCTACGGTACCCAGGACCGCATCACGCAGGTCTTCGACCTGAAGGACAGCGTCGGGCCCTACACCGGACAGAGGAACCTCGGCCTGTGGGCCCATAAGGCCTTCGGCGCGGTCCCCGCACCCAAGGGCTGACCGGCACGGGGTACGGCCGCGGGGACGTGCGGCTCGGCCCCGATCCGCCGGAATCGCGGAACGCGGCCCGGACCGGACGAGCCCCACGTCCGGCCCGGGCCGTACCCGTCCCCCAAACGCTCCCTGCACAGGCTGGGGTTCACACCATGGACACGATGAGGAAGGGCGAAGTCGCCGAGCTCGCCTTCTGGCCGACGGCCGGCGCACCTCCCGGAGTGGAGGTGTTCCGCTGCTCCACACTGCCGCACCGGGCGGAACGCCACGGCGTCGACCGGCGCTCCGCACTGCGACCCGACTTCCACCAGCTCATCTCCGTACGCTCGGGCACACTGCGCTGGTCGGTGGACTTCACCGACCACGTACTGACCGACGGCCACTGGCTCTGGATCCGCCCCGGCCAGGTCCGGTGCCATTTCTCGGAGCCCCGGCCGAACTGGCGGACCGACGAGGTCGCCGCCGCAGGGTGCCGCAGCGCGGCACCCTGTCGTGTATGCGTTCCGGAAGGAACTATGTATTCGAGGTCATTAATGCTCCTTGGCCTCGCCGCACATGAGGTTCTCAGCCTCGATCTCGGATTGCGACAGTTCCTCGTCGATCCCGCATTTGAAGAGTCCGGAGTACGTGAATGGTGACCAGGTATTCAAGGTCCCACGTACGGGCTTCCCGTCGGACCTGCCGCATCCGTACACGAACGATGCCTCGACCAGGTCCACTCCCACGACATCCACCAGCACACCGGAGAATTTCCCGAATTCGGTCTTCAGGACTTTATCCTCATTACTCAGGGCGAAGGACGCGCCGACTTTTTCGAGCTGCAGCCCAGTCTTTTCCTCGAGGGAGGCGACAGCGGCCTGCGGGTCCAGGTCCTTGCCACCCGGGGAGGTTGAGATGCTGGCTCGTATGGAGCGGATCGGAATTGCCTCGAAGCGGGCGCGGACAGTCTTTCCTGCGGGAACATCGAACCGCTGACCGTCCGAAACGGCGGCCAGTACCTGGCGTTTCGCCACCTTCCCCCAGTGGAACTTGCCCTCCTGGCAGGTCCATTTTTCCGGGTCGGACCGCTTCGCGGGCGACTCACGGGTCGATGGCGCGCCCGAAGTGTGGGTTGCTGCGCTGGAAGTGCAGGAAGTGACCATCAAGACTGCAGCAAGCGATGTCGCCACTCGAAGCGATGTACTCATGGGGTCTCCAGTCTGGTGCGAGCTTACTCTGAGGTGTGGAGGGGTCAGCATCCCTTGTTGACCGCGAGCTTCGCCAGGGCGTCCTTGGGCTTCACATCGCAGCGATAGGCGTCCGTGTAGTTGATAGTGGAAAAACTCTTCCCTTTCGCCGTGTATGTCTTTACGTGGTACACCTGACTCTTGCAGTGGTAGCCGTACTCGACGCCTTGCACATGGCGTCTACCATGATAGAAGACCCAGGTGTGCCCCGTGGGCAGATTGGTTTCCCGCGTGTACGACTTCGTCTTTGTTTTGCTTCCAAGGCCGGTAATGCTTATCCCCGTGTCAATTTTGGCGTCGGCGATGAACGCTGCCTTTGCCTTGACGGAGGCATTGGCTGACACCGTGACGCTGGCCTCCAGGTGCGTTTGCACCTCTTCGACGATGGTGTACTTCTGCGTGACTCCTGTGTGATTCCCGATGTGATCCAGGTGCGTCAGTTTCCAGGACTTCGTCGTGTAGTCCATGATCCGGTAGTCGGGGCACTTCCCGTGGGCAGTGTCGGCATAGGCGGACTGCCCCGGCATCAAGAATGCCGAACACAACAGGGCAAGGGCGAAAACGAAAGGGAACTTCTTCATGCGGAATCGATTTCCTCTGCGGAAGAGAATGAAAAGGGATGGAATTCCCCACCGGCTGCACCTGGGATTTGTTCCGGGTGCAACCGGCGGATTGGCTTCTCTATCCTCTGACCAGGTCTTGCGTGTCAAAGAGGTAGGGATTCACGCGGCTTGCTTCGCTCTCCTGGGCTTCCATGGGGGTGAGGTAACGGCCGAGCGCCGGGCTGTAGAAGCGGCCACCGATCAGAAGCGTGCCGACGAGTTGGCGATCGGCCAGGGCGGTCTCGCCGAGCCAGCCGTAGCGCAAGGTGCTGTCGGTGAGTCCGGTGTCGCTGTAGGCGTGGACGGTAGTGGCGCCGTCGACGGTGGCGAGTGTGACGGCGGTGTCGCCGTGCACGTCCATGAGTTGCAGAGTCACGACCGCGCTGTCGACGGTGGCGACAAGGTTGCCGTCAGGATCCCTCAGATAGCGGCTTGTCGTTGTGCCGTTGCTCGACCATGAAGGAGTGGTGGTGTCGTCGTCGTAGTGGTTGACGACCGCCTCTGCCGCGGTCCACGACCCGGATACCTTGGTCTCGATTGCGGCAGTGGCCAGGCGGCCTTCGGCGTCGAGAGTCCAGGTCTCTCGGTCCGTGCCACGGGTGAGCTGGTTGGCGCTTCCGTCGGCGTAGTGGACCAGGTCTGTGCCGTCGGCGAGTGCCGTGGTGTCGCCGAAGGCGTCGTAGGTGTAGCCGCTCCCCGAGATCTGGTTCTGCGCGTTGTAGGCGTAGGTGTCCTTGGTGGTGGCCGAGGAAGTGTCTCCGCAGGTTGCCGTGGTCGTGGTCACGCTCGTACGGTTGCCTGCCCCATCGAGTGCGTAGGCACGAACAGTGCACGTGCTGTCCGCCTCGTTTTCGTCGGTGCGGGTCAGGCGCCCAGCACGGTCGTAGGTGTAGTCCACGTTGACTGTGGTTCCAGCGGTGCGGGTGTCATGCGCGGTCTTCTCCCCGATGGTGTAGTCCGCGCCGCTCAGCAACTCAGGAACCCCGGCGGAGGATGCGTAGAGCCTCTGAGTGACAAGCCCCAGTTCGTTGTACGAGACCTTCAAGCTGCTGTCGTCCGGCAGGGTCTGGGACTCCAGCCGGCCTTCGGCACCGTAGATGAAAGTGAACGCCCCGGCGCCGGAGTCGGTCATCGTGACGACCGCATCGCCGGAGCTCGTGGCCGAGTAGGCGTAAGTCGTGGTGGAGGCAGCTGAGTTCTTCACCGAGGTGCGGCGGTTGGAGGAGTCGTAGTCGGTCGTCGTGGTGTTGCCTGTGCCGTCGGAGTAGCCGGTCAATCGGCCGAGCTGGTCGTAGTTGTAGCCGACAGTCCTGCCATTGGCGGAGACCGTGGACTTCATCCCGTTGCCCGGGTCGTAGGTCACTGCCCGATCCGGCATGGCGGCGCCGGTGTTGGAGGCGACGTGCGTGAGCACAAGTCGGCCGGCATCGTCGTAGGTGTAGGAGGTGGTGCGGTCGGTGCTGCCTGACGTCCGGACCACCTTGGCGGGGCTGCCCCAGCGGTCGTAGGTGAACTGCTCAGCGATTGCTTCGGACTTGTCGGTGTCGGACACCGCGCTGGTTACGGTCCCGCACACCATGCCCGCCCATTCGGGGTGGCCGGAGCAGGTGCCGCTGCCTGCGCCGTCCCAGTAGGAGGTCGTGACGACCGTGTCCCCGGGAACGGTGGTGGCGCTGAGCCTGCCGTCCGAGGTGTAGGCAGTCGTCGTGGCCAGTGTGAGGCCTGTTGGATCGACCGTCTCCTTGACCGGGCTGCCGGTGTCCCAGTTGTACTGCGTGGTGGTGACTGTGATGTCACCGTCGTTCGGGTAGCCGGAGACCTGTGCCCCGACAGTGGTCGTCGTCGGCAGACCGCCTGCCTGAGCGCCGCTGGGGCGATCCTGGTCGTAGGTGTACGTGGTGTGCTTGCGCGCCGCGACCTGCTCTCCCGCGGGCAGGTCCGTCGCGTTCGCGCCTCCGCTGAGGCTGTGCTGGATCTTGATCAGGTGCAGGGGGCCGGTTTCGGACAGCAACAGGCCATTCGCATCGTAGGTGCTCACCGTGGAGAGGCGCTCGGCGCGGACGTTGGTGCTTTCTTCGCCGATCTGCAGCAGAGCCAGTTCCGCGGTCGCGTCCGCGGCAGTGCCCAGGGCAAGCTCGCGGTTGGCTGCGGTCAGCTCGTGAACGATGTTTCCGTTGCCGTCATATTCTCTCGTATAGATGTGTCCTCCGGGCGACGCCGTGTTCAGTTCGCGGCCCTCCGCGTCGGCGTAGGCGATTTCCGCCCTGGTGTAATCACCGCTGTCGAGGAGCGTTCCGATGGGCCCTCCCGGCACGCTGTCGGCAGGGAAGACCGCGGTGGCATCCACCGGCACAGTCTGCTGGCCCCACCTCGCCACTTCCGGGCCCGACATCTGGTAAGGCGCGTTACCCCCGCTCAGGGGTACGTCGTAGACCAGGGACACGGTGCCTGTGTCCGGGTTTCCCTCGATGCCGGCACGGGAGGCGCGGGTCAGCATGCCGTCCCCGGCGGTGTCACTGTCACCTGCACGGGCGTAGGTGAAGTTCCATGCGCGCTGGCCGGGCGGCCCGTAGGACGTCACTCGATCGACGGTGTCGTAGCCGTAACTGGTCTTCAGCTGCGGGCTGATCCGTGGGTCCCACGCCTGCCTCAGATGGCCACTGGTGTCGTAGGCATAGGCGGCGACAGAGGTCTTGGTCGTCTTCGTTGTTCCCGGGTCCGCGGCGTGCAGCAGGATCTTGCTGACCTGTCCGGCGAAGTCGCTGTAGTCGGACTGCGTCGCCGTCGTTGATGTGGCGTAGACGTATTCGATGATCCGGCAGTCTGCGGTCGACATATCCCGGTAACAGTCGTCCGCGGCGCCGTTCTTGGTGGAGGTGATCACGTACTTGGGGCGGGCCGACACCGCATCGCCGTTGAAGACCGCCTGGGAGACGGCGACCTCGCTGTCATCGCTCAGATGGGCGACGGTGTCCAGGACCCAGGTGCCCGGGGTGCTGCTCAGGGCGTAGCTGGAGATGGTTCCGTAGCCGTCGGCCAAGGTGAAGGTGTTTCCGCCAGTGCTTCCGGTGAGGGTCAGTCCTTCGACGTCGGCAGAAGTCCACGTCGCGCCGGAGGCAGTGAACCGGGCGGAGGTCTCGCCGTCAAAACCGACCAGCTCCACCGCCGTGCTGGATTGCTTGACCACCTTGGCGTAGCCGGCGTCCTGGACATCGGCGCCGTGTCCGGCGATCCAGCCCGGACCGAAGATCTCCGAGGCGTTTTCGTCGTCCGAGGAGGCTCGGGACGCGGCTGTGCGCATCACCTGCTGGCCAAGGAGATCGACATCGGTTTCGGTGATCTTGTAGTTCCCTGTCAGCAGATTGACTGTGCCGGGGCCGATGTCCTTGGTGGGGCCTTGTCCTGCTGCCCGGTCGAGCGTAATGGTGGCCGCCGGGGAGTAACCCGATGCACTGTCGCCCGAGAGGCTGACGCGCACCTGAAGGTCGGAATCCACACCAACAGTGGCTGCGACGTTCCAGGTCAGCGCGGCCGACTGTCCACCGGCCATCGGCACCGGCCAGATCACGCCCGAGCCATCGGTGGCGGCGACGTCGTCTGCAGGGATCTGGGCCCAGTCGCCCTCCTCGCCGAGGCGGTAGTACCAGGTTGCCTTCGTGTAAGTGGCCAGACCACGTGCCTGCAGGGTCACTCGGCGGGCTGTGGTGATGCCGTCCTTCGGGGCGACGACTGCCGCGCCGTCGCCTACGCCGAAGCTGTAGGACGTGGTGCCGGTGGACAGGTTGCCGCCAGAGTCGACGGTCCGGGCGTACAGGGTGTGCCAGCCGTCGGTGGGGCTGATGGAGACGGTCAGTGGGTCGCCGCCAGTCCCGTCGGCGGTGTCGTCCACACGCTTGGGTGTGGTCGGGTCGTCCAGGCCCCAGTTGAAGCCCTGGCCGTCGGTGGAGGTGGTGTCCAGGGTGCAGGTCACTGGACCGACGGCCGCTGCCGTCCAGGTGTCCTGGCCGTAAGTGTCACAGGTCACTGAGGGGGTGGCCGGCAGCGAGGTGTTCAGGACGAAGGCGGTGTAGCCGGACCAGCTGCCGTAGTCGATGTTGTCGTGGCCACGGACGCGGTAGCGCAGGTGGACGCCGGCCGGGAACGCGGAGGCTGACGGGATGGCAAGCGTCGCGGTGGCGCCGGAGACCACCGAGGCGGAGGTACCGATGTAGGTGTAGGCGGTGTCGGCGTAGGCGGGGTCGGCGGTGACCTCGAACTGGCTCTTGACCGTGGCGCCGTCAGGATCGGTGACCTTGGCCGTCAGGGTCGGGGTCAGTGACCTGACGTACCGTGTGCCGTTGTAGGCGTTCACCACGCTCGGCGCGATGGCCGCGGAGGAGGTGGTGGCATAGGAGTTGTAGGTGGCGGTCAGCTTCGGTGCGTAGCCGGAAGTGGTGTAGTTCGCCGAACGGAACCGGCGCCAGGTCAGCGAGTCGGACTCGCCCGCGCTGTTGATGCGCAGGCCGTAGTTGGGCAGACCGTCGGCCCATGCCTGGACGATGCCGTCGATGTCCCAGTTCGACCAGTTCGCCGGGCAGGAGGAGCTGTAGCCCCAGGCTCCGGTGTTGATCACCTCGCCCACCGAGGTGGTGGTCGGCTGGGTGCCCCATGTGACGTCGGAGGAGGACCAGTCGGCGGTGATACGCCGTGCACGAGTGCCGGCCCCGGGGCTGCAGGAGGAGGAGTAGTACGAGTACAGGGCAAGGTTGGTGTCGGTGATGTGCTTGCCCTTGAACTTCGACACGTCGAACTTCAGGTACGACCGCGCGATGTGCGAACCGCTGTCGTAGGTGCCCGACTTCAGCTCCTGCGAACCCTGCTGGGAATCGGTGTAGTCCGGGGTCTGCACCCACGTGTCCGTGGTGACCGCGAGCGTGGAGGTCGGGTCGACGGTGACCGGGTAGGTGGCCGTGGCCAGGAAGTCCGCGGCCGGCGTCAGCACCAAGGTCTGCTTGCCGTCGCCATCGGTCTCGACCTTGGTAGCGACCTTGGCCTGGTGCTCCGGCTCGCCAGAGGTCTCGTTCTTGGTGGAGTCCCACATCATCGGGGCCGATGCCTCGGCCACCAGCTTGCCCGAAGAGTCCTTCAGCAGCAGATGCCCGGACTCCGCCTGGGACAGCTTCAGCCCGTCCAGGTCCATTCGGATCCGGTAGGACACCGGTCCGTCCGGCTGCTGGTCCAGGACCATGTTCTCGGTGAAGCCCTGCGCCAGCGCTGTGACCTTCAGCCTCTGTCCGCCGCCCAGGTCGTAGGAGGCGGTGTTGTCCTTCACCGTCGGAGTGGGCAGCTCATCCTCCCATCCCAGGCCGAAGGACTTGGTTCCCTTCGTCACCGACGCGAGGGAAGTGTCGCCACCGTCGGAGACCGCGATGTCAGCTGCCGTGGCCTCCGGCGTCAGGTTCGAACCGGTGTCGGACAGCGACACGTCGATGTCCTTCCACACCCCGTCCTGCTTGACCCGGATCGGCCCCGCGTAGGCGGCGGTCTGCAGCTCACCGCTCGGCAGTGCCCAGGTCGTCGAATCCTCGGTCCGCGCGGACAGCACCTCGATCTTCCGGCCCTGCAGCCGCGCCATCAGCAGCGCCGACGCCTCATCCTGGGCCTCGGCTTGTCCCTCTGCTGTCGTCGAGGAGGCAGCCAGGGGCGACTCGGCGGTCGCGGCGGCCAACTGACCAGTGGACGCCGTCACCAGCGCCGTCTCCATCGCCAGTACCAGCGACACCACACCCGCTACTCGGCGCATCTGTCTGCGAGCAGAGGGATGCAGTGGCGCGAACGGGCCCGGTGGCCCGCCTTTGAACCAGAGAACCATCACATCTCCTTCAAGGGATCTCCATGGAGATCAAGGAAGAGATGTCTATCCGGCCAAGACTCCCCGGCAGCGGTCAGGGTCGGCTGGCGGAAGTACTGGCGCGGGCGAACGGTCTGCCCAGTACCAATATGACCCGCTCTCGGTGATCTTGCTCCAGGCCCCTGCCCGCCACCCGAACCGCTGAAGGTATGGAAATCACAAAGCGATACCTTGATTCAGATTTTGCATTTGTCGCCCAATTAAGACATTTGCTGACAAATCAATTTGCTTGACCTCGGTCCATCGATCGGCTATCCCCTGACGACCGGTCATGGATGTCGAGACAAGGAACCCCGCCCCGGGAGTGGTGATGCGCCGTACGAGTGCCGATCAGTGCCGCAATCGTGCCCACTGCACGTCCATGTCGCCGGTTTGTGTCCCCCCTCGGACACGATCTTGCGTACACGGACTTACGTACGCGGAAGAATGGGGTTGTGACTCAACGGTCACAGCCCGATTTTTTGCGTCGTATGTGAGCGTGAGGCCGAATGCTTGGTGGACGGGGGCTTTGCGGTCGGGATTGGCGGCGAGGAGTCTGACCCAGTCGGTACAACGGCTGGGCGTCTCGGCAAGCAGCTGGTCAAGTGGTCACAGTCGGCCGGAGCGTGGTCCGTGCGAACTCCGCCATGCCGGCCGCGAAGCCGGTTGCCGGAGTCCAGCCCAGCTCCTTGCGCAGTCTGTGGGAGGACGCGGTGATGTGGCGGACATCCCCAAGGCGGTATTCACCCGTGATGACGGGCGCGGGCCCGCCGTGGGCACTCGCCAGTGCGGCGGCCATCTCGTGGATGGTGTGCGGTTCGCCGCTGCCTGTGTTGAAGGCCGTGAGCGCGCCCGGCGGTCGGTCCGGCAGCGTGGCCAGTGCGAGGGCGTTGGCCGCTGCCACGTCCCGGACGTGCACGAAGTCCCGTCGTTGTCGGCCGTCCTCGAAGACCCGGGGTGCCTCGCCGCGTTCCAGGGCGGAGCGGAAGAACGAGGCCACCCCCGCGTACGGCGTGTCCCGGGGCATGCCCGGACCGTAGACGTTGTGGTAGCGCAGCGAGACGGCCCGGCCGTGGGTCGTCCGTGCCCAGGCCGCCGCGAGGTGTTCCTGGGCGAGTTTGGTGGCCGCGTAGACGTTGCGCGGGTCGGTAGGCGCGTCCTCGTCGACCAGTCCGGTGACCAGTTCGGCCCCGCAGTGGGGACAGCGCGGCTCGAACCGGCCGGCGTCGAGGTCGGCGACCTGGCGTGGGCCCGCAACGACTCGGCCGTGTCGGGAGCAGTCGTAGCGGCCCTCGCCGTAGACCACCATCGAACCGGCCAGAACGAGAGCGCACACTCCGGTCTCGGCCATGGCGGCGAGCAGGGTCGCCGTGCCCAGGTCGTTGCAGGAGACGTATACGGGGGTGTCGGCGAAGTCCGGGGTGAGCCCGACCATCGCTGCCTGGTGGCAGACCGCGTCCACGCCGCGCAGAGCGGCCACTACGGCCTCCCTGTCGCGGACGTCCGCGCGGATCATCTCTGCCTCGGCCGGTAGCGGGAGCGCCCCGTGGGCGGACGACAGCAGGGCGTCCAGGACGACCGGCTCGTGTCCGCGGCCGATCAGGTCGGTGACGATGTGCGAGCCGATGAAACCCGCACCGCCGGTGACAAGGATGCGCATGGGACGGAGCCTTCCGGAGTTGGTGGATGGGTGGTATCGCCGGTCTGCCCGATCACTCGGACGGGCCGTCGGGCGCCGCGGGCTTTGAATCGGTGTGCGGACCGGGTCGGTCGCGGAACGCGAGGGACGCCACGTACCAGACGGCCGAGGCCGCGAAGAGGGCTGCGGTGACGAGCAGCCAGCGGCCCAGGAAGACATCGGCACTCAGCCCTGTCGTGACCGTGTATCCCGGAACCCGGCGGAGTACCAGCGGGTACCAGACGAGCAGCAGGAGCAGGGAGACAAGGCCCGGGACCCGGACATGGTTGATCAGGGCCGCCCGGTCGGAAGCCCGGTCCGTGGACGTGGTGGCGCCCGCCGGTAGCAGTCGCCGCACCGCGCGGTCGAGGAGGGTGTAGAGGGGCAGCAGGACCAGGTCGTGCACCAGGGCGGCGCCCACGAACCAGACGGCGACGGCCAGGGCGTTCGTACCCAGCAACCGGACGCCCGCGTACGCGGTGAGGGCGAAGGAGCAGAGGATCAGCAGCAGATGGAGCGGGGAGCCGCCGTAACGGGCACGGAAATACCTCACGAGACGGCTCCCGACTCCGTGGCCGGGGTCGTTCCGAAGGTGAGGGTCGTGACCCATTTGGTGTTGTGGACGCCCGGGTTGGCGGGGACGATGATCCGCGCCGGATAGCCGTGGTCGAGCGACAGGTCGGCGCCGTTGACGCGCAGCGCGAGCAAGGAGCGCGGATTGCGGACCTGGTTGTCCCGCAGGACCGTGGAGCCGAAACCTCCGCTTTGCAGGGAGTCGACCCGGACCGAGGGCAGGTTCTCGTGCAACCCCACCAGAGCCGCGAGATCGGACAATCGCACTCCGCTCCAGTGCAGGTCCTCGGTGGACCACCCCTCCACACAGGCGATGGGCAGCCAGGCCGATTGCTGCGGCAGGCGGAGCATCTCGGCGCGGGTGAGCACGACCTCGCGGGAGCCGCCGCGCACCACGAGCCGCCAGCCGGCGCCCGTGTCCTCGGCCCGGACACCGACGTCCGCGGCCGTCTTGTTGATCGGGAAGGCGTTGGGACCCTGCCCGGGGTTCCGGCCGTGCGGAGCGAGCAGGGCCGTCCGCCGCAGGCTGCCGCCGATGCTCTGACCGGCCGTCACGACCAGCAGCGCCAGGGAGGCGAGGCCCACCATGCCGAGGATGCCGCGTCGCGACATGGTCGGCGGGGCGGGCAGCGGGGAGACCAGGCCGGTCCGGTCGGGCGGTTCAGGGCGGGTACCGCTCAGAGGGGTGCGCAGTTCGGTGCGCAGCCGCCGACTCCGCAGCGAGCGTGCCACCACGCGGAGACGGAAGGCGACGTGCACGACGAACGCGCCGATGAATACCCAGGCACCGTAGAAATGGAGGGTGTAGAAGGAGCCCGGAAAGATGTAGTGAAGCTGGATGTTGAGCAGACCGGTGGCGAACTCGAACAGGGCGCCGCCGACGAGCAGCAGCAGGGAGAGCCGCTCCAACGCCTGGCTGGGCGAGCGCAGCGGCGGCCAGGCGAACAGCTTCGGGATGACGGACCACAGCTTGGCCAGCAGCACGGGGACGAGGACGACGCCGAGTGTGACATGGACGCCCTGGGTGACCCGGTAGAGCCAGGACGGACTGGTCGGCCAGGCGAAGAGGTAGAAGCCGAGTACGCCTTTGTCCGGTGTCTGGTCGTTGATCGGGGACAGGTTCGGGTTGTAGGCCGCGTAGGAGAGCAGGCCGGTCACGAAGAGCACCGTGATGCCGATGAGCAGGACCAGCCCGAGGACTGAGGTCAGCCACGGCCCTCGCAGCGGGCTGCGCCAGAATCCCGGTCGGGACGGCCCTGGTGGTGGCCCGCCCGTCAGCCGGGCTCGCAGCCGGGTGCGGGGAGACTCCGGTGCGCGCGTGGAGCCTTCCGGGACGGGGCCGCCGATCCGTCGGCCGGCCTGGTCCCCTGCCGGGCCGGGCGGACCGGGCTGGCCGGGCTGGCTGGGCTGGCTGGGCTGGCTGGGCTGGCTGGGCTGGCCGGGCGGACCGGGCGGCGACTGCGGGCGCTCGGCGGCCGATGGGTTGTCAGCCGTCATCATTTCCTCTTTTCCTGGTTGCGTTCGACAGGTCGTGCTTCCTGAGGTACGCGCATCACGGTTTCTGCCGCTGGTGACGGGCCCCGGCCCGACCAGTGGCGGTGGGCGGCCGCGCCGCAGACAACAAGGGCGGCTGCGCCGTACGCCAACTCCTGCAACGGCATCGCAGGAAAGGCAACGCTTCCGACATAAAGCACCGCGCCGGCACCGGGGACGGCGAGCCACTCCGCGCGGCCGTCGAGCGCGACCAGGCCCACGACCAGCAGGGCGTACCAGGAGTAGCCGGGCGAGACCAGCGTCAGTGTGGTGCCGGTCATCAGGAGGGCTCCCTGCCACGGCTGCTCCGGGTCTCCGCGCCGCCAGACGTACACCGCGGTCAGCGCGATGAGCGTGGCGGCGACGGGTATCGCCGCCACGTCGGGCAGCAGCAGCCGCAACAGGGCGAAACGGCGCACGTCGCCGGGCTCGTAGCCCTCCTCCTTCAGATAGCCGGGCAGGTAACCCAGGATCCGGCCCCCGGAGACCGCCGCGTACGGCAGATAAACGAGCACGAAGGCGACGACCGCGGGAGCCACGGTCCGCAGCATGGACCGCCGCCCCACCACGGAGCCGAGCAGCGCGAGGACCGGCAGCAGCTTCACCGCGGTCGCGGCGCCCAGCAGAACCCCGCGTCGGCTGCCCGGCCCCACGGTGCCCAGCGCCAGAACGGTGAGCAGTACCCCCAGGGTGTCGACGTGGGCGTTGTTGACCGCCTCGACCGGCACCGCCGGGCACCAGGCCCAGAGCGCCGCCGTACGGGGGTCCCGGCCACGTCGGCGCAGCGCGGCCAGCAGCGCGGCCGTGGTGGCGAACGCGAGCACGGCGCCCGCGGCCTGGAAAGGCTTGTGCCGCCCCTCGGCGGGCGACAACTCGTGGACGGCGAAGAACCACCACTCCGCCACCGGGGGATAGATCGTACGCGCCTGTGGACGGTTGATGCGGGTGCACCCCGTCGGCCGCGCGTCAGGTTCGTCCTGTGCCGCCGGGAACGTGTGCAGTTCCAGGCGCTGGGTGGTGGCGGGGTCCTGACAGGCGGAGTCCGGGGGGAAGAGCCATGGGTCGCGCAGCCGGGCGAGTTCCGGAGCGGCCGGCGGATGGGCGTACGGGGAGATGCCGGCCGCCTGCACGGTACCGTCCCAGACGTAGCGGAACATGTCGCTGCTGGTGCTGGGCGGTCCGGCCAGGCCGGTCAGGGCCACAACCGCGCTTCCCGCGAGGATGACGGCCGTCGCCCGCCGTACCGGGACCGCCCGCACCGCCCAGCAGGCGGCGGCGAACATGGCCCAGGCCACCGCGTACCAGAACAGGATGTGTCCCGGGCGCGCGAGGACTCCGCCGGTGCGGACCGAAACGGTGGTCGCCGCGACGACGCCGGCCAGCAGTACGAGCGTGCCGGCCGTCCAGGCGCCGGACCGGCCGACGCGAGCCCGCCCGGCGAACGGGGCGAGCGCGCTCATGCCGGCCCGCCGGGAGGCGGACTCGGGCAATGGGCGGGAGGCACCGGCCGGAAACCGGGACGGCAGGGCCTCGCCATCTGGGCATCGGCCGTGAGCCTCTGGTGACGGCCCGTCATGAGCTGAAGGCCGACCCAGGAGGCTCTGGCCGTTCCGCACCGACGCCACGGCTGAGGGCGGCGTCGGACGGGCCTCCGATACCTGGGCGGGAGAGGCACGGGGTCACCAATCTCTGTTTCCTTCATGGAGGACGGTCATGAGCAGCCGGGGGAGGGGGCAGGGCACGGGAGCACGCGGGGAAGGCGGTTGCCGACGGGACGCCCGCCGAGGGGCGAGGGCGGCGAGCGGAATCCGGTGAGGCGAGCGGAACCGGGTGATCAGGGACGAAGCTCCAGGAAGCGGCGGCCCCCCTCGGACCATTCGTCTGCCACCGTCCAGCCCGCTCCGACGGCGACACCGCGCAGCGCCGCCGAGCCCACCCTGGCCCAGAGGAAAACGGGGCCACAGCGGCCGGAGCCGTCCCGTACCCGGACAACCAGGCGCTCGTCCACCTCGTGGGCATCCGCCTCGACGAGCAGCCGGCCCCCAGGGGCAAGCAGACCGCGCGCCCGGGCCAGCAGCGTTTCCGGGGCACCGCCGATCCCGATGTTGCCGTCCGCCAGCAGCACCGTGCCCCACCGCCCCTCGTCGGGCAGCCGGTCGAAGACCGACCTGTGCACCACAGGCCGGCCCTCCCGGTGGGCGCGGGCGACGGCAGCGGGGCTGATGTCCACTCCGAGGACCGGCCGACCCCGCCGGGCCAGGGCTATGACCAGCCGCCCGGGCCCGCAGCCCAGATCGAGGACCGGCCCATGGCAGCGGCGCAACAGCTCCTGGTCCGCGGAATCGGCGGGGGCGCACCAGCGCTCCACGTCCAAAGGCAGCAGCCAGCCGTCGGAGCGCTGAAGGAAGAGGGGACCGCAGCCGGCATCCAGTGCGTGCAAGTACGGGTCGGCGGCCCAAGCGGCGTCGGCGGCGTGTCCACTCAGTACCGTCTCGTGCACTATGCGGCTCCTTCCGCTCGGACGTGGGCGCGGGACAGTGCCGCGGCGAAGCGCGTTCCAGGCGCGTCGGCGGCAACCGCCACGGCGTCGGCGGCGGTGTCCACGTCACGCAGCGGCGGCAGGTCACATACCGTCAGGCCGGCAGCGGCGAGGCGATGCCGCTGCAGCCGTCCGGTCTCGGGGGTCGACATGGGCACACCCCGCACCAGAGAGGGGGCCAGCGACGGTTCGGCAAAGCCCAGGGCCCAGAAGCCGCCGTCGGCAGCCGGGCCGAACCACGCGTCGCCCCCGTACCAGTCCACGGCGTCCAGCAGCCCGGCCGTCAGCTGCGGGGTGTCCATGCCGACGAGCAGCGCCGGACCGTCGGAGACGGCGGCGAAGGCTGCCGCGATCCGCTCGTCGAGTCCACCGCCGGCTTGCGGAACGACCTCGACCCCTGCGGGCAGCCACGGCCCCGGCTCGCCGTCCAGCACCAGCACGCGGCGGCGCACGGCCGCGCGCAGCACGGCGTCCAGGGTGTCGGCCAGGGCGGCCTCGGCCAGGGCGGCGGCCTGGGCGGGGCTGTACGGCGGAGTGAGCCGCGTCTTGACCCTGCCGGGCACCGGCTCCTTGGCGAGAACGAGCACGGTGGGCGTGGCGTGCTGCGGCGGGGCGGGCGTCATCTCCGAGCCTTCCCGGCGTCGGCCGGCGTGACGGCGGGCGCCTCGGCGAGGACCGCCCCCATGTCGCGTACCGCCCGCCAGGTGCCCCGCCAGGTCCCGGTCACCTTGGACCGACCGACCCGCGGTGCGTAGGGCACGTCGATCTCACGCACCCGCCATCCTGCCTCCGCCGCACGGACGACCATCTGCAGGGGGTAGCCGGAACGGCGGTCGGTCAGGCCCAGGCCGAGCAGGGCCGTACGGCGGGTGGCTCGCATCGGGCCGATGTCGTGCAGCTCCACCAGACCCGTGCGGCGGCGGACCCGCCGGGCCAGCTCCCGGTTGGCGAGCCGGGCGTGCAGCGGCCAGGCGCCTCCGGTCACCGGTCTTCGACGGCCGAGCACCAGGTCGGCGGACCCGTTCAACAGAGGGGCCGTCAGAAGCGGAAGCTGAGCCGGGTCGAGGGAGGCGTCGCAGTCGCAGAAGCAGACGACCTCAGCGGTGGCGGCACACAGGCCCGCGTGGCAGGCAGCACCGAACCCGCGCAGCGGCTCGTGGACAACCCGGGCTCCCAGCGCGGCGGCGAGGGCCGCGGAACCGTCGCGAGAGCCGTTGTCGACGACGATGGCCCGCCAGCCGGGCGGGATTCGGCCAAGTACCCACGGAAGGGCGGCGGCCTCGTCCAGACACGGCAGGACCACATCGACCGGTGCTCCCACGACCACAGGAGAATGAGTGTCGGTCACGGTCACCCTATTCGACAGAAACGAACATATGGGATATGGCGACCTTATGGGATGTGGAAGCATGGCGCACCAGCTCGGTACGCGCCCTCCTCGCCGCAGTCGGCAACTCTGCGGGGAAGGAGTCCGCCCCGGCGCTCGCCCTTGGTTCGAGACACGTCCCCCTTTGCAGTCGAAGGCGATGACGGAGGTTCAGAGGTACATGTCTCTGACTTACAGATGACTCCGGTCACCGGCGCCGGCGCGGGCCGGGGGGGACCTCAGCCCGCACCTCCCGTAGCCGGGACGAGACGAGTGAAGGCCACGGCGGGAGCCCGCAGCAAGGCAGCGCTGCTCCCCTCCGATCTCGGTGGCCCGGTCGCGGCCACATGAGTGACCGAGGACGCCGTCGAGGCGCTGAGCCGGGGCAGGATCCTCGCCGACAACGGTCCGACGTCCAGTAGCTCTACCTGGGCCTCGACATGGATGCGACAGTCAGGACCGCACCACCGCACCACCATGTGCTCGCAACGGAACCGGCGAGGGTGCCGACGGTGTACGGGCTGTTTCCGACGCCGGCAGTCATCGTGGCGATCGTCCTGGCGGTGCTTTCCACTGTCGCGGTCGTCGCCCTGGGCTCCGGTGCCCCAGATGCGGCCCGGCTCGACGAGATCGGCTCCGATGCGTCGTTCGGCGGGGTGCTCCAGGCTGCGGGCCCTGCTGTTTTTCGCCTTCGTCGGCTACGCACGCATGGCCGCTCTCGGTGAGGTGGTTCACGATCCGGCCCGTACGGTCCCAGTCGCGCCCGGCGTCGCCTTTGCCGTCTCCGCCGCCTACGGCGTGCGTCGCGCGGTGGGTCAGGTGCAGTGCAGCAGGAGCATGAATCCGTAGTCCATGTGGAGCTGCTGGTGGCAGTGGAACAGGGAGAGTCCTGGTTGGTCGGCGGTGAAGTCGAAGTCGATGGTCTGGTAGCCGCCGAGCATGACGACGTCCTTGTGTAGACCGTTGGTGGGGGTGCCGGCGATGTGAGTGATCTCGAAGGTGTGGCGGTGCAGATGGAGGGGGTGGATGTCGTCGGTGGCGTTGCGGAACCGCATCCGGTAGCGCCTGCCCCGTTCCACCTCGATCACCGGCTTGTTGGTGTCCATGGAGAAGGGCACGCCGTTGAGGGTCCAGACGTTGAATCCCTTGTCGGCCGCGTTGCGTTTCTCCACCAGCAGGTCGAGGGTGTGGTCGGGCCGCTGAGCGGTGGCACCGGTGCGGGCGAAGGTCCGGTAGTCCCACGTGGATTTCGGTGGTGCCGTCCATCGCGCGGAACCGGTGCGGCCGGCGTACTCGACCACGGTGCCCATGCCGGCGTTGCGGTCGTCGTCGGCGAGGTCCCCCAGTACCCACACACCCGGGTGGTCCATCTCCACCAGGGCCGAGACGCGTTCGGCGGTGCCGATCCACAGCACCGGCACGCCGGCCGGGCGGGGTACGGGGTTGCCGTCGAGGGCGACCACGGTGAAGGTGTGGCCGGGCAGGGCGAGGCTGCGGATCTCGGTGGCGCTGGCGTTCAGGACGTGGAACAGCACACGCTGCCCGGTCCTGACCTTGATCGGCTCGCCGTGGCCCAGTTTGCGGCCGTTGACACTGAAGGCCCGGTAGCCGACCTCGTAGCCGTGCGGCATGCCCCGGGCCAGCGAGTCGGCCATCGCCTTCTCACCCTTGCGTTTCAGCTCCGGCACCTCGGAGCCCGCGAGAAAGTCCTGGGCCATGTCCCCGCCGTGACTGAGGGACGGCTGGAACTCCTTCAGTGTCAGGAAGATCTCTTGGTCGTAGGCCCCTGGATTGAGTTTCGGCTCGATATAGACGGGACCCGCCTGCCCGGTGTAGGTGCTCCGGCTGAGGTCACCGAGCGCTGCCACATGGGTGTGGTAAAAGCGGAAACCGGCCGGTCCGGGCGTGAAGGACAGACGCCGCATCCCGCGCGCGGGAATGAACGGGGTGCCCTCCTCCGAAGCGCCGTCCACCTCCGCGGGAACCACCTGGCCGTGCCAGTGCAACAGCTCGGGGACGCCGGTGTCGTTGTGGACGTCGACCACGACCGGACGGCCTTCGGTGAACCGCAGCAGCGGACCGGGGAACTGGCCGTTGTAGGTCGTGGTGGAGACGACCGCGCCCGGCGCGAGCTCGACCGGCCCGGTCGCGATCCGCACTGTGTAATCCGCCTTACGCAACGCCCCGGGCCGCGCGGCCAGCTCCGTAGAACCGCAGGACGAGAGCACGCCGGTGCCACCCCCGGCCACCAGGGCCGAGCCCCCCAGCTTCAGGACATCACGACGAGTGATCGGCACAGCTCGCTCCCTTCCCGATCCCACAGCGCGCCCAGCCGATGCCAAGGACCGACACACTCCGCACATACGAAATTCACTGCATAAGTCCCATGAGGGACGCCATGATTCCGGTATCACGGATCAAGACCACCCAAACGCCAGCACACCGACAGCAATGTGGCCCTCGGGATGGATCGGAACGGATTTTGGCGGTAGCCCGGTGATCTTGATTCCGGTTCGGTGACTCGGTCTATTTGGCCTGTTCAGCGGGCCTACGTTCCGCCTCATGCCAGTTGATTTCCTGCCCGATGACCAGATCTCCCGCTAGCACCGGTTCCCGGCCTGGCCAAACCGCCGTGTCTTCGGATCCTCAATGCCGGGCGCTGAACCGCTGGCCCCGTTCTCTCCTGAGAGGCGCCCGTCCCGATGTTGTGATCGCACGTCAGCAAAGCGGAAACGTCACTGCGGAAGGCGGTGACGGCGCGAGAACCAGATGGCCGGCCACACCGCCCGGATGCTCACCGCGGTCGGCTACCAGGTCGATCTCGACCCCCGCCTCGATCCCTCACATGCCGCCACGCCGCCGCCGAACAGGCCAACGCCGCTGCCGACGAGGACGGCTTCGACCTGGGCGACCGTTTCACCGACGCCGCCAGGCGCCTCACCGAGATCAGCGAAGACCTCCACGTCGCCAGTGACCGGCTGCGCGCTCTCGGGCCGCCCGCTGCTCCGAACTGGCAGGCCCGACTCACCGCTTACCACGAAACCGCCCCGCCACGACACACGGGCGGCGCCCCGGCCGCCACGCTCATCCAGTCCGCCGGCACGACGCTGCCCATGTCGGCGCCCCGCCGCTCCCGCTGACCACCAACCCACCTTTCCAGAAAGGCCGTGCGCGAGGTCGTCGCCGCGCTCTACGGCTTCGGGACGCTGAGCAACTGCGGCACGGTCGCGGCGACCGGCGAGCGCTGATTGACCAGAGGCTGCCGGGCACGGCCGTACCGGAACCGCCTCCGGCTCTGTCCGGCCGGAGGCGGTTCTCCGCATACTCGTCGGCGAGGACTGCGGCGGTGTGGGTCAGACCACGCCCACGACGTCCAGCATCGCCCCTGTGACGTGGTCGGCCGCGTTCCGGTGGCCCCTGGCGTTGGGGTGCACGAGGGCCGGCTGGTCAGGGAAGCGGGTGAAGATGCCCTCCATCCACTTGCCGGTGTCGCAGACGCTGTGATCCTGGGAGGAGTCGTAGAGGTTGACGAAGCGGGCGTCGTCCTGGGTGCCGGCCGACTTCTCGATGGCCTTGTTGAGGGGTTCCAGGACGTCCTGGCGCAGCCAGTCCAGGTCGCCCTGGGTGATCGAGCCGAACTGTTCCCAGTTGTTGTACCGGCACTTGGACGTGTCCTTGGGGACGACTGTGGGGTAGCCGACAGTCAGGATCTTGGCTTTCGGGGCCCGCTCGTGGAGCGTGGTGAGCATCTGGTCGTAGTCGCGGCTCACCTTGGCCAGTCGGCCGGGGATGCCGCCGGCCATCTCGTCCTTGCACGGGGTTCCCACGCCACCGCTGCCCGAGCCCAGTTGCAGGCACTGGAAAAGGATGTCGCCGAACCCGAGGGTGTTGCCGCCCGCGCCGACGGTGATCACATCGGTGCCGGGGCCCACCGCCTCGGACTGCGGAGGCACCGGCGGGAAGGGGTGGTCCGGGTCCTCGGAGAAGGGCGGCAGGTGACGCCCGATCGGCTCCTGGGCCCGGGAGGTGACGTCCTCGATGGTGGCGGCTCCGCAGCTCACATTGGTCAGCTCGAACAGGGAGCCGAGATCGCGGTCGATGACCTGCGGATAGGACTGGTCGGTACGCTCGCAGCCGTCACGGGGCACTTCGAAGGTGTCGCCCGCGGCCGGGATGACTCCGGCGGTGTACGAGTCTCCCAGGGCGACCCACTCGTAGGACGCGGCGGCGGCTGCCGGGGCCGCGTTGGCGAGTTGTGCGGGGGCTTGGGCGCATGCGGCGAGAGCCACGGCGGAGCCCAGCACGGCCAGTCGGGTACGGACGCTTGCCACGAATCCTCCAGGGATACGGCGTTGGTGACGACATGACCGTAGAGAGATCGTTACTTCACGCACCAGATCCAATACAGACAGTCACTATCGATCATGAAATTCGGACTGTGAGTAGGGCGGGCTCCATGAACCGACCGGTTGAGCCCGCTATGTGACAGGCTCGGACGCCGATTTGCGCGATGCGGAGCGGGCTCTGATCGGCCCCGCACGGTCCAGGCCTGTCGCGCGGTTCTCGGTGGCTGTCCTATTTGTGATCATCGACGGACTCGCCCACCGCCCTCACCCGAGGACGCTGCTGGCTGTGACCTGCCGGACGTGTCGGCCCCGCATGTCATCCTGGCCGCGGTCAGGTCAGCGGGGCGAGGGGAGACAGGGCGATGGCGGCCGCGCACTACCGCGCCGACAGCGAGAACGGCGACCGCATCGACGACCCGTCCGAGGACGCGCTGTTCATGCTGATCGGCGGCCTCAACCACTCGGACAGCACCTTCGTCGTCATTCAGCCCGACGAAGACGACCCGGCCTGGTTCACCTCCGTCGCAGTCCTGGACGAAGGCGGCTACGAAGTCGTCCGCCGCGACACCGCCCGACGCGAACACGACGTCGCCCCCGCGCCCTCACCATCTGGATGACCGTCCGAGACCTCCCCGGACGAGCCACCCAGCACACCAGCAACTTCTGAAACACGACCTAGTGGCCGTACGGGCATCCGCCCTTGCCTCGGTTCTTGGCGTCGTTGTCGAGGTAGAAGTTGGGGCGCTGGTCGGCTTGTTCGTAGTAGCGGTGGAAGACCGGGGTGATCCCGCCCGATACGGGCGGGACGATCCAGCTCCAGTCGGCCGGCACGGTGCGGCCCTGGCCTTCCTCCCTTTCCAGATGGGTCAGGAAGTGCCGGGACTCGGTGTGGTGGTCGCTGATCTTGATGCCGGCGGTGTGGAACGAGTGCAGTACGGCGATGTTGAGTTCGACCAGGGCTCGGTCGCGCCACAGGGTGGTTTCGCTGCTGGTGTCGTAGCCGAGGTGTTCGGCGATGGTGGGCAGCAGGTTGTAGCGGTTGGCGTCGACGAGGTTGCGGGCACCGATCTCGGTGCCCATGTACCAGCCGTTGAACGGGGCGAGGGGGTAGTCGATGCCGCCGATGCGCAGGCGCATGTTGGAGATGGCGGGCACCGCGTGCCAGCGCAGGCCGAGTTCGGCGAAGTGCGGGTGCTCAGGGTGGGTGAGGTCCACTTCAAGTACGAGATCGCGCGGAATGTCGAACAGTTCCGGCTTGTCTTGATGGGTCTCAATGACGATCGGCAGTACGTCCCAGGCGCCTTCGGGGGCCTGCCAGCCCAGGCGGCGTACCGTATCGGTGAAACCGACATAAGCCGGGTCGCCCACAATGCCGCCGCCCTCTTGCCGGTAGCCGGCGTACCGGATGAGCTGGTCGTTCCATACCCGGGGCGCGGGCTGGGCGGGAGTGTCCGGGGCGAAGACGGAGATGACCGGGCGGATGCGTCCGCCGTTGGTGGCCTGGCGCAGATGCTCGCACAGGTGCTGGTGGATCTGCTCGGGAGTGGTGGCTTCCCTGCGGTCCAGGACGCGCAGGCTCTTCCAGTACAAACGGCCGATGCACCGGCTGGAGTTGCGCCAGGCGACCCGGGCGCCGAAGGCCAGTTCGTCTTCGGTGTGGCTGTAGGTGCCCTGCTGGTCGATCTGGGCACGTATGTGATGCAGACGCCGGGCCAACGGGGTCGGCTGGTCGGGATGTTCAGTATGGAACAGGCGCACGAACTCTTCGGCCTCGCCCTGGTCGGCAGCCGCGGGCGCGTGGTCGGCACCGGCGCCCGGCCGGCGCTCCTCGACGGCGGGTTCACCAGTTGCGGGGTGGGTGGAGTCGGTGGTGGTGCGCGCCGGAAGAGTTTCGGAGTTCATGTTTTCCTCGCGGGTGGCGTTCGGCTCCGGAGGCCGCCCGCAATGAAGTGAAGGCGGAACCGGATCTGCTGTGGCGCGGGGGTGGGCGTGGACGCCCACGCGGGGGGCATCGACGACTTCGGGGGAAAGTCGGGTCCCACGCAGGCGCCCACGCCGGTTCTGGGATCCGTCCGGGCCGGTGATGAGGATGTCAGACGTCCGGGTTGCCCGGTCCCGCTGTGCCGGGGCGCTGTTGGCGGGCGATGGACGTGCCGAACAGTTCGTCCCAGTAGGGGGCGGAGATACCGAAGCCGCGAGTGTCGTCACGGAAGTGGTGGCGCATGTGCAGGGAACGCAGGTGGCGCATGAGCCGGCTCTTCGGCCTCGCGTGGTGCAGGTAGAGGTGGAACAGGTCGTAGGTCAGGTAGCCGAACGTGTATCCGGCCCCGAAGACGAGCGGCAGCGATCCGAGTCCGGAGGACAGGTAGATCGTTCCGCCGACCGTGGGGATGCTCAGGATGGGGCTGAGGATGGAGCGCCGTGCGTCTTGTGGATAGTCGTGGTGCACGCCGTGCAGGATGTAGTGCAGGCGGGCGCCGAAGCCCTTCTCGGGCTCGTAGTGGAGCACGATGCGGTGCCCCCAGTACTCCGACAGTGTCCACGTCAGGTATCCGGCCCCGGCCCAGCCGGCCAGCGCCCAGCCTCCGGTCCGGCCTGCTGAGAGCCAGACGCAGGCGGCGATGACCGGCGTGAACATCACCACCGTGGTGGCCGGATGGACGTGGAGAAGGTTGTCCAGCCATGACCAGCCGACTGTCGCGGGCGCGTTTCCGCGCCGTACGGCCCCCTTGCTGCCGCTACGGGCGGGTGTTGCGGAGGTCATGCACCGGCTCCTTCTGCTGTGGGGACCTTCACCCGCGTCTCGTAATTGGTACGGGCCTGGAAGTCGGTCGTGCGCAGCAGTTGGTCGGCCTTGAGGAAGCGGCCCATGGCATCGCGCCAAGGCTGCGGAAGCAGAAACAGCGAGCGGGTGACGGGGTTGGTCCAGCCGGGTACGTACCGGTTGTAGACAGGGCGGCGGGCGGTGCGCAGGACCGCTCCGGCGATGTCCTCCGGGGTGAGGAGGGGTACGAAACGTCCCTTGCCGACACCGGACGTCAGCTCGGTCTGGGCGGGGATGGGCAGGACGATGGACAGGTCGACGCCGCTTCCGCGCAATTCGGCCCGTACGCCTTCGGAAAGCCCGACCACGCCGTGCTTCGCGGCGGAGTAGGTGGCGCAGCCGGGCAGGCCGATCATGCCGACGGCGGAGACCATGTTGATGATGTGGCCCTTTCCGCGGGCTCGCATGGGCCGGATCGCGGTCTTCATACCGTTGAGGGTGCCGAGCAGGTTGACGCCGAGCTGGTGGGCGGTGTCCTCGGAACTCTCGTTCTCGAAGGGACCGACGATCATCTCGCCGGCGTTGTTGACGAAGATGTCGATCTCGCCGAGGTCCGCTTCGACAGCGTGCCAGAAAGTCTGGACGTCGGCGGCGTCGGTGACGTCGAGAGGGTAGGCGTGGGCGTGGATCGCGCCTGCGACCTTGACGGCGAAGTCGTAGTTACGGGCGCCGATGGCGACCTTGGCGCCGGCGGCGATGAACTGCTCGGCGGTGGCGCGGCCGATACCGCGGCTGCCGCCGGTGATGGCCACAACCTTGTTCTTGAGATCCCTGGGCACTGGTCCTCCTGCTGGCGTGATCGAGTGAGCGGAGCGGGTGTTAGGCGAGGGTGTGGAAGGCGCGCGAGTGCCAGACCAGGGGCCGGCCGCCTGCACTTTGACCGCTGCCGAGGCGGCGGACATGGCCGGTGACGATGGTGTGGTCGCCGCCGGGGTAGGTCTGTGCGATGTGGCAGGTGAGCCAGGCCAGTGCCCCGGTGAGGACGGGCAGGTCGTCGGCATGGTGGTGAGGAGTACGGGCGAAGCGGTCGGTCTGGCTGACATCGCTGTTGGCGAATCGCTCGGCGACCTGGGTTTGGTCGTGGCCCAGAATGCTGATCGCGAAGGAGCCGCCGGCGCGGATGCGGGCCAGGGTGTTGCTGTGGTTGTACAGACAGAGCAGAACCAGAAGCGGATCCAGGGACAGGGAGCACACGGCGCTGGCCGTCATGCCGCTGGGCTCGGCGCCGCCGGGCCCGCTGGTGGTCACCACGGTTACCCCGGTGGGCAGTTGGGCGAAGACGTCCCTGAACACCTCCCTGGTCACGGACCGTTCCGTGTCGGTGTTGTGCGTGGGAGTGTGCAGGGTGACGGAGCCTGTCACGGCCGGCCGCCGTTGACGCCGGCGCCGGTCGGGACCGGTTCGGGCGTTGTGATGGTGATGTGTTCGCCGAGCAGCCCGCGCAGGATCAGGGTGATGGCTTCGGCGAGGGCTTCACAGGCGATCGGGTCGATAAGGGCGGCCAGGCTGGGCATGCCAAGATCGAAGGTGGCGGTGAACCGTACGGTGACCGAGCGGTCCTGCTGTTCGACCTGCCAACTGCCGGCGAAGGTGTCGAAGTCACCCTCGGTCTGGGTGAAGCCGATGGTCAGCGCCTCGGCGTCGATGTGGTCGCGCTCGCTCCAGCACAGCACGCCATTACGGAAGTTGACCGACCACTGGGAGTCGACGGAGTCCGCCCCGGCGTCGGTCACGATCACTTCGCGGACCGCGTCGGTGTACTTCGGGTAGGCGGCGAAGTCACGCAGGAGGTTGAAGACGGATCCCGCGGTGGTACCGGGGACGAGTGCGTCGAGAGTGACCTGCGGCATGTCAGAGCTTTCTCTTCCGGGAGGTGGTGGAGCGGGACAGGGCGGTGGCGGCACTGGTGATGGCGTCGCTGATGCGGTCCACGTCGGCGTCACGGAGCACGGCGGGTGGGGTGAGGCGTACCACCGTGTGTGCGTTGAGCGAGTGGTTGACCAGCAGTCCGGCTTCCATCAGGTGCAGCACGAGTTCACCGGCGGCGTGCGCGTTGCTCAGCTCGATACCTATCAGCAGGCCCTGGCCGCGGATGTCGGCCACCACGCCACCTCGCAGCGGGGCCAGGGCCTTTTCGATACACCCGAGGATTTCGACGCCCAACCAGGCTGCGCGTTCGATCAGACCCTCTTCGCCGATCGCGGTCACGGAGGCGGTGGCTGCGGCCATGGCCACCGGAGCGGCGGCGAACGTCGAAGTGTGCAGGAACGGATCCTTGTTGAACGGTCCGTACGCCGCTTCGGTGGCGACCGCGGCTGCGACGGGGATGACGCCGCCGCTGAGGTTCTTGCCGACGAGTAGTACGTCCGGGCGGATGTCCTCACCGTCGGCGCCCCACCAACTGCCAAGGCGGCCGAGGCCCGTCTGGATCTCGTCCAGGACGAAGAACGCGCCATGCCGGGCGCACAGTTGCTGCACCCGGCTCAGGTAGCCGGGCGGAGGGATGACGACGCCGCCCTCGCCCTGGACGGGTTCGAGGATGACACAGGCCGGACCGCCGTCGGCCAGGGCACTCGCGAGCGCGTCCGGGTCGCCGTAGGGCACGTGCTCAGCCGTCAGCAGGGGCCGGAACGGATCCTGATAGAACGGTTTCGCGGTGACCGCGAGGGCGCCGGTGGTCTTGCCGTGGTAGCCACCGATGGCGGAGATCAACCGGCGACGGCCATGGGCGCGGGCGAGTTTGATGGCGGTTTCGGTGGCCTCCGCGCCGGAGTTGACGAAGTGGACGTAGTCCAGCCCGGGCGGAGTGACGGCGGCGAGGGCTTGGGCGGCGGTGGCCGCCACCGGCTCCAGCAGGATACGGGTGGCCATTGGGTGGCGCTGGATCTGAGAGATGACGGCTTCGACGACGCGAGGGTGGCGGTGGCCGAGGAGGAATACGCCGTAGCCGCCGCAGTCGAGATACTTCTTGCCGTCGGAGTCCCATACGTACGCACCGTCGGAGGCGACTTCCATCGCCCCGCCGGTCAGCGACGCCAGACGCGCGCGCCCGCGGCTGAGGTGTCGGCGGTAGACATCCAGCACTTCCGCCACCGTGGCCGTACCACCGGCGATGGTCCCCGGCGTGAGGCCGCTCATACCGGCACCTGCTCGGCGAAGCGGCGGCCCATCTGGCGGGCCTGGGCGAGATGCAGGACCGAGGCGCGCAGCGCGGATTCCACGGCTGCCGTGTCGAGGTGCGGCGGCAGACCGGGCTGCCCCAGGCTGTTGGGGAACGGGCGGGCGCCCGCGAACAGGGCGGTCATCGCGAGCATGTCGTCGAAACGGCGGCGGGCCCGCGGATGCAGGTTGGCGATGAACACCGGGCGGATGAGCCGGTCCACCATCTCCTGGCCGACCGTACGCGGCACGGCCATGTCCACACCCAGTTCGCCGGCGGCCTCACTGACAAGCTCAAGAACCCGGGCGGTGGCCAATGCCTGCTCACCGGCTGTCACCCACACTTCGCCCTCACGGCGTCCACTACGGACGAGTGCGGCGATGGTCGTGGCGACGACGTCCTGCGGTATGAAATCCACGGGTGAGGCGGCCGGCAGGGGTATGAGGGGCAGCCCGCCCCGCAGCAGGGCGGCCAGAATGCCGTGCATACCCTGGAACGCGGAGATTTCCCCGGTGCGGGAGTCGCCGATGACGACGGAGGGGCGAATGATCACGGCCGGGACGCCGGAGGAGCGTACGACCTGCTCTCCGGCGCGTTTGGAGTCCAGGTAGTCCTCGGGCCGGGCGCCGGCCTCTCCCGCTTCGCGGCCGAGAGAGGAACGAGTGAGTTCGGTCCGTGCGACAAAGGCGGTCGACAGGTGATAGAGCACGGCGTCCGCGTCGGCGACGAGTTGCACAATCTGCCGGGTACCCGCTTCGTTCAGTGCGTGGGTGGCGTCGGGGCCGCTGGAGAAGTCGGTGATCGCCGCGCAGTGGACGACGACGTCCACACGCCGGGCAAGTGCCCTGTAGGCAGCGGGATCCAGACCGAGGCGGGACGCGGTCAGATCCCCGACGAGCAGCTCGTCGGCACCAAGAACCGGGGCGTGATGGACCAGGGCGATGATGTGACAGTCGGAGAGTTCGGGAAGCAGCGCCGTACCGATTACGCCGGACGCGCCGGTGAGCAGGACGGTGGGAGTAGAAGACACGTTCGAGCACCTCACGGATGGGCAGGATTGCGCGTACGAGAGGACAAGGCGCCGCTGGGCGCTGTCGGGCGCACAAGGCGCGGTGGTACGGCGCCTTGGCATACGACCGAAGACACGGAACCGGAGCCGTCCCCTGAGGCACGGCGGCAGATGCCAGACCCGGGACGGTGAAGGAGCGGCAGCAGGCGGTCAAGGGATACGAAGAGGCTCTCCGGCCAGGGCGTCCACCAGCGGAGCGGCCATGCGGGCGCGCGAGGGCGGGTGGAAAGCCAGAGCGCGGCAGGCGGAGTTCAAGTACGCGATATCGCCGGAAGAAAGGAAGGCCATGCCTCCGGCGGCTTCCACGGTCAGCGCGAGCACCCGGTTGATGGCGTCCTGGGCGGCATAGCGGCAGATCAGCGCCTGGGCGAGAGTGTTCTGCCCGATCGGCTCGGTGGATGCCGCCAGCCCTTCGAGGCCGAGTACGGCCGCTTCGAGGATGGTGGCTGCCTCGGCGCGCACCGCGGCGTCCACCCGGGTGTTGGCCAGGGTGCGTTCCACCAGTGCGGAGGCCGCGCCGAGGTAGCTGGCGGTCATCAGCAGTTCGAACCAGACGAAGCCGACGGTCTGCAAATGGTCCAGACGGCCGTCAGCGGTGACGTCCGTACGCACCAGAAGTTCGGCGGGCACCTCCACATCGTCCAGGACGACTTCGTCGCTTTCCGCTCCGGCCAGGATGGGGCTGCCCCAGAACGGCCGGACGCTGAGGCCGGATGCTTCGGCGGGGATCAGGGCGATGGCCAGTTGCGGTGTGCCGTCGGGTCCGGGCAGTGCCACGGAGGCGGTGAGCAGATTCATCGAGCGGGCCAGACTGCACGGCTTCTTCGAACCGCTCAGCCACACCTTCTCGCCCTCCACGCGGGCGGTGAGGTTGGGGGCGAGGATGCCCTGCCCGGTGCGCCCCTCGGCGAAGCCGGAGGCGAGCAGCAGCCGGTCCTTGGCGACGGCGGCCAGCAGCATCCACTCCAGACCGCTGCTGTGGGCGGCGGCCTCCACCAAGGAGGCGACGGAGAAGTGGTGCATCGTGGTGGCCACAGCCAGCGACGGAGAGCGCGAACCCAGAGCGCGCTGCACACGCACGGCGGTCAGCAGGTCGGCCCCGTATCCTCCGTGCTCGGCCGGCACCAGCAGTGCGGGCCCACCGGCCTCGGTGAAGGCGGCCGGCGCCGGACCTCCGGCGCTCTCCAGATCCATCAGCGGGTGGTCGGCCAATTGCTGGTCCAGCCCGGGCATCGCCTTTTCCAAGACGGCGCGTTCGCGTTGCAAGAACTTCATACCCGGATTCCCCCACCGTGTTGTGTCCACATCGCTGATCCACCGCCCGGCAGAGGCTGGTTGAGCTCTGCCCGAGGCGACACCCGCAACGCTACGAACTCGCGGTGCAGCACTCTTGCAGCACCTGTGCAGCACTCGGTCAGGGTTTCGTTTGAATGGGAATGTGTCGTTCCTGGATGTTGTGTCGGCATGGGTGTGTCCGGGCAGACGGCCGCCCCGGTGTCGGAGAGAGCACCGAGGCGGCTGCACGCGTGGGGGCCGTGTGGTGCTAGTCGTCCAGTCCGATGCGTTTGTGCAAGCGGTCCAGCGGACCTGGGGCCCACCAGTTGGCCCGGCCGGCCAGGCGCATGAACGCGGGCACCAGGATGCCCCGTACCAGGGTTGCGTCCACGATGACGGCCAGGGCCAGACCCACGCCGAGGAGTTTCAGCGGTGTGAGCTCCGAAGTGGCGAACGCCAGGAGCACGGTGGCCACCAGGACCGCTGCGGCGGTGACGAGCCGTCCCGTACGCTCCAGACCCCAGGCGACGGCGCTGACGTTGTCGCCGGTGCGGTGGTACTCCTCCTTGATTCTGGAGAGCAGGAACACCTCGTAGTCCATTGACAGGCCGAACGCGACGCAGAACATCAGTACCGGCGTGTCGATGTCGATCGCGCCGGTGACGGTGAAGTCGCCCACCAGCCGGCGCAGATGCCCCTCTTGGAAGATCCAGACCATCGCGCCGAACGTCGCGGTGAGACTGAGCAGGTTCAGGACGATCGCTTTGAGCGGGATGAGCAGGCTGCCGGTGAACAGGAACAGCAGCAGCATGGTGGAGGCGGCGATGATGCCCAGCGCCCAGGGCAGTTTGTCGCCCAGAGCCGACTTCGAGTCCACCAGCAGCGCCGCCTGACCGCCGACCAGCCTGTCGGACGGGGCGGGGACGGCCCGTACGGCGGAAACCAGGTCCATGCCGCGCTCGGAATACGGCTCGGTGTCGGAGATCACCGCCATCCACGTACCAGGCTCCGTGGCCTTCTTGGCGGCGAAGCGTTGGGAGAGGGCGCTGGGCGGTGCCACCTCCTGACCGGCGTTGTACGAGCCGGTCGTGGCATCCACCCTCGACACATCGGGCAGCTGCGAGAGCGCGGTGGCGTAAGTGGCCACTTCCTTGGAGTCCGTTCTGGGGTCCAGAGCCGGCAGGACCACCGAGATGGGTGAGCCCTCCTGGCTGTCGAACTGCTCCCGCAGGATCTGGGCACCCTGGTGGGCGGGTGAGCTTGAGGGCAGGACGCGGTCGTCACTGTCGGCGAATTCCACGCGCAGGAAGGGAATCCCGAGGGCGATCAGCACCGCGGCCACCGAGAGGGCGAACGGCAGCGGGCGGCGCATGACGGCCATGGCGACACGGTGCCAGAAGCCCTCGTGGTCCTTGTGAACAGTGTTGGTTCGGGCTTTGCGGTTCCACAGGCGGCGTACGTTCCACGCGTCCACCCGGTGTCCGAGGACCGCGAGAAGGGCGGGCAGGACGATCACCGAGCCGAGGGCGGCCAGGATCACCACGGCGATGCCGGAGTAGGCGAAGGAGCGCAGGTGGTACATCGGGAAAACGAGCATCGCCGACAGCGACAGGGCAACCGTCAACGCGGAGAACAGTACGGTACGGCCGGCGGTGCGCATGGTCTCGGCGATCGCCGGGTGCACATCCCGTCCCGCCGCGAGCTCCTCGCGGTAGCGGGTGACGATGAACAAGCTGTAGTCGATCGCCAGGCCGAGCCCGAGCGCGGTGGTGATGTTCACCGAGAACACCGACACCTGCACCACCATGTCCAGCAGCCGCAGGACGACGAACGACCCGATCACCGCCAGGACTCCGACGGCCAGTGGAGTGCCGGCGGCCACCGCACTGCCGAACACCAGCAGCAGGATGATCAGGAGCAGCGGTGCCGACAGCAGTTCGGCTTTGACGAGGTCTTCCTCGCTCTGCTTTTCGATCTCCATACGCACCGCGGTCGCCCCGGTGGCGGTGACCTCCAGCGGGCCCTGCTCGCCGATGACGGTGGGCAGGATCCGCTTGGCGTGTTTGCGGACCTGGTCCTCGTCACCGGCAAGGCGCACCGTGATCAGAGCGGAGCGCCCGTTCCTGGCCTTCAGCGCCTCGGCCCGGCCGAGTGACCAGTACGAGGCGGCCTCCACCACGCCCGGTTCCTTGGCCAGCCGGTCGGTCAAAGCCTGGCCTTCGCGCGCCACGGCCGCAGCATCGACGGAGCCGCTGGACCGGGCAATGAACACCAGATGCGGTGACCCGCCTTCAAAACGGGTGTTGAGGAGGTCATCGGCGCGGGCAGACTCGGAGCCGGGAGAGGTGATTCCGCCCTCGGACAGGCGGCTTTCCACATCTGCACCGAACGGTACGGCCACGATCAGGGCGGCGAGGGTGACCAGGAGCACCAGCACCCGGCGCCGGGCCAGCCATGTCCCCAATCGCGCCAAACCCTTGGCGGGCGATGGCGTCGGCGTCGGGGCGAGGCGGGGCGAGTCGGCTTTGACGGTGGTGCGGGCAGTGGGTCGGGTTCCCATGCCTCCTCCTAGGGGGTGGGGACAACCCTGACGAACGGGCCGCCCGGATGAAGGGAAGGGCTGATGACCGGTGGGGTGGTCGCCGGATCGAGCAGGACCTGCGACGGCCGTCCATACGTGCGCAACGGTCTGGGGCGCGCGGCGGTCTATGCATGCCAGCGTAAAGATCCGCAGGTCAGGCAATCGGCAGGGCACATGCAGGGCAGTCACAAGGAACTGCGCGAGATCACCTCCGCACATGCTCGACAGCCGCGGAAACACCTGCGGCGGGAGGCCGCCAGGCGGGCAGGCGCAGCTCCGCGTGCAGGCCGCCGCCGGGCGCACGCTTCAGCAGAACCTCTCCGCCGTTCGCGCGGGCCAGACTCGCGGCGATCGCCAGCCCGAGGCCGGAGCCCTCGCCCGGTTTCGCACCGGAGCCGCGCCAGAACCGGTCGCATGCCCGCGCGCGGTCATCAGCGCTCATGCCCGGCCCCTCGTCCTGGCACTGCACCGCCACCGTGTCACCGACGACGATCAACCGCAGCCGGATGGAACTGCCGCTCGGGGAAACCTGTACGGCGTTGTCGAGGAAGACGTCGAGGATCTGGTCGAGTGTGCCGGGAATCGCTGCGACGGGCAGCTCCGTGCCCTCGACGATGGCGATCTCGACCGACTTCGGAGCAGCCACCATCCGCCAGGAAGCGACGCGCTCCTCAAGTACGGCGAGGGCGTCGACCGAACGTGCCGACTGGTCCCGGCTCTCCGAACGGGCGAGCAGCAGAAGCGCGTTGATGATACGGCTCATCCGGTCCGCTTCTGCCAGTGCCTGGGCCAGGCGCGGTGCACCGTCCTCGTCGACGAACGGCTCCAGATTCTCCAGGCGCAGGGACAGAGCGACCAGTGGCGAGCGCAACTGATGCGAGGCATCGGCCACGAACGACTGCTGCACACGCACTTGATGCTGGACCTGCTCCGCCAGGTGGTTGAAGGTCTCCGCCAGCACCCGCAGCTCCGGCGGGCCCTGGTCGACCGGTACCCGCGCGTGGTGGTCTCCGGCCGCGAAATCCAACGCCGCGCGCTCCAAATACCGGATGGGCCGCAGAATCCACCGCGCGAGCGGCTCCGCCAGCCAGGCGCCGGCAGCGAGCGCGAGGAGGGCGCCGACCACGATGACCGCCCACGCCGTCATCACCTCGGATTGCAGATCGTCCAGAAAGGAGCAGATGACCACCACGGCGACGAGCCGCCCCTGCTCGATCACAGGTATCGCGATCACCAGTTCCACTGCCCGCCAGGACACACGCTGTTCGGCGGAGTCGATGAAATCGCCGCGCAGAGCCGCCTTTACCGGCTCCCGCTCACGTAACTCGTCCGCGGTGAGGATGCACAGAGCGCCCATCAGAGCCTGGCCCGCCACGTTGTAGATCTGGATCCGGCCACCGGTGCGGTCCTGGTAGTCGGCGATGTGTTCACGGGCCTTCGCCCAGTTGCCGCCGCGCACGAGATCGGCCGCCAGGCCCTTCATCGCCCGCGCCTGCTCCATACGGGCATGGGCAAGCCGACGGACCGCCTGCTCATCGCGCTCCAGCGCCAGCGGCAACCCGAGCAGCACCAGCACCGCAGCGGGTAACGCCACCAAGGCCGCGACCAGATGACGGCGCACGCCGCCTGCTCCTTTCCGAGGATGCCCAGCGTGCCCACGGCGCGGGCACGCTGCCGCTGCATCACCGCCGTCACGAGGCATCGGGCACAGCCAGCCGGAAGCCCACTCCCCGGACCGCCTCGATCCACTCGCGCGCGCCCAGCTTGTTGCGTAAGGAACCGACATGGACATCCAAGGTCCTTGTCGAGCCGTGCCAGTTGGCGTCCCACACTTCGTTGATCAGGTCCTCGCGCGCCCGGACCGCTCCCGCGTCGGCCGCGAGAGCCGCCAGCAGGTCGAACTCGCGCCGCGTCAGGCTCACGGGCGAGCCGTGCACCTCCACCTGACGGGTTCGCAGGTCCATCATCAGTGGCCCGGCGACCCAGCGGTCCTCGCGAGGCTCTTCCGGTCCGCCGCCCGTCGCGGGGCGGGCGGCCCGGCGGGCCACGGCGTCGACGCGCGCCAGGAGTTCGCGCATGCTGTAGGGCTTGACCACATAGTCATCCGCCCCGGCCTGCAACAGCATGATGCGATCAACCTCTTCCGCGCGGGCGGTGACCGCGATGATCGGCACCCACGAACGTTCCCGCAGGCGGCGGCAGACCTCCTGACCGTCCAGGTCAGGAAGGCCCAGGTCCAGCAGTACGAACTCGGTCTTCTCCGCCGCCAACAGCGCCTCTTGCCCGGTGGCGGCCCATGTCGTTTCATGGCCGAACCGCTGCATGGCCTCGCCGAGCGCATCCGCGATCCGCTCGTCGTCCTCGACAATCAGAACGTGCATCTCAACCCCCGTCTCGATGCGGCAAGGCCCCGTCGACCGAGCCAATATCGGATCCTAGCGATATCATCGCCCAAAGACGATGAAACCAGAGGGTAACTTTTACATTCCCCTCCGTGATCGATCATTGGCGGCGATTCACCGCAAACTTCGCAAGCGCCCTGCGGGGTGCTCTGCGCCGCAAGGGGCGTCACGCGATTCCCCTACTTTTCATTCATTGCCCGCGATGGATATCATCGCTCCATGACGATGAATGATGGGCTGGACGCCATCCCCGGTTGCGACGCCCCGCCACCCGCCGTAGCCCTGTTCCGCTCCCTCGGCGAACCGGCCCGGCTGGCGATCCTCCTCCGCCTCGCCCAAGGCGAGGCAAGGGTCGTGGACCTGGTGACCGCGGTAGGTCTGGCCCAGTCCACGGTCTCGGCCCATCTGTCCTGCCTGCGCGACTGCGGACTGGTGGACTCCCGGCCGGAAGGCCGCTCGTCGCGGTACTTCCTGTCCCGCCCGGAGCTGCTGGACCTGCTCGCCTCGGCCGAGCAACTGCTGGCCGCGACCGGCGAAGCCGTCGCACTCTGTCCCACCTACGGCAATGCCCCCGCCGAGGAGACCTCCGGCCGATGAGCACGCCGACCACCGTCCTCGACGCGACCGGGGCAGCGACACACCGCGCGGTGCGGTACGCGAAGTTCACCATCGGCTACAACGTCATCGAAGGGATCATCGCCATCGCGGCCGGCACCGTCGCCGGGGCGGTGTCCTTGATCGGCTTCGGCGTGGACTCCGGCATCGAGGTCGCCGCCGCCGTGGTCGTCCTGGTGCGGCTACTGGCGGAGATCAAGGGCGGGGAGCCGGACGAGGACAAGGAACGCCGCGCGCTGAAGTTCATCGCGATCACGTTCTTCGCGCTGGCCGCCTACGTCACCGTCGAGGGCATCCGTGATCTGACCGGCGGCGAAACGCCCGACACCTCCATCGTGGGCATCGCCCTGACCGGCCTCTCCATCGTGATCATGCCGTGGCTGGCGCGGGTCAAGCGCAAAGCCGGGCAGGAGATGAACTCCCGCCTGGTCGTGGCCGATGCAGCCGAGACGAAGCTGTGCGCCTGGCTCTCGGTTTCCACCTTCGCCGGACTGCTCGCCTATGCCCTGGTCGGCTGGACCTGGCTCGACCCGGTCGCCGGCTTCGTCATAGCCGCCTTCGCGATCATGGAGGGAAAGGAAGCGTGGGAGGGCGAACTGGCCTGCGACGACGACTGCGAAGACGATGAGAAGACCACGAGCGAGACGGGATCGTCGTGCTCGGACAGCCACAAGTGACCGAGCAGTCACTTCGATGAACCGTGCTCGCCACAGCGCGCGCCCGCGGCGACGGCGTTGCGAATGCCGTCCGCAGGCCGGGAACATGGTGCGCGGTCCAGTCCTCCGACGGCTCCCAAGCCGGCACACCCAGCTCTGGTGATCACTCGCGCGACCGTGCCGGTCCGGGCGCGGTCGCGGGGCGGTGTCAGCCCATGACGGTGCCGGAGCTGCCGGCGTTGACGCTTCGCTTGCGGGAGAAGGCGCCCAGGTCGATGGCGGCACCGGAGTGCTCGCCGAAGAACTGGACGGGATGGGCGTCGTGGTCGACACCCGCCTCGACCTGGTCGATGATCGCGGTCATCAGCCGGCCGACCAGCGGAGCGTTCTTGAACTGGTTTCCGCTGGTGCCCATGGCTACGTAATAGCCGTCCAGTTCCGTACGGTCGTAGATCGGGGTCCAGTCGTCGGCGACGTCGTACACCCCGGCCACGCCTCGGGCGCGGTTGGGGACGGCCAGCTCCGTCAGGCGCCGGGCGGCCCGGGTCGTCTGTGCCTCGAAGACACCCATGGTCGGGTGGGGATCGGCCGCGTCGGGATCATCGATCCACTCGAACGGGTCGCACTCCGGCTCCGTTCCTCCGATGAGCAGGCCGCCACCGACCTCGCCGCGGATATACGTGCCGAGATCCATATCGGCCAGGCTGATCCCTGCCGCGCCGCTGGGGTTGAAGCCCGGAGGGGCCGGCACATGGGCGACCTCTTGCCGCATGGGGCGCACCCCGATGGTGAAGTCCGCACCGACCCCTGCGAGTTGGTTGACCTTGCCCGACCAGGGGCCGGCCGCGTTGACCAGCGTCGTGCACGGGATCCGGGTCCCGTCGTCGAGCAGAACCGCGGCGACACCGCTGTCCGTGGTCTCGACCGCCGTGACCGTACGGCGGAAGACGAAGTCGGCGCCGTTGCGCACGGCGGCCTCGGCCAGGTTCTGCGCCGCCAGCTGTGGATCGCTGATGAACCCCGCGTCGGGGGTGAAGACCGCGCCCAGAGAGCCGTCGGCATCCTGCCAGAAGCGGTCGTCCTCGATACGCTTCGGCGGCCAGTAGCGCCCCGCGTCGATCCCGGGGATTCTCTCGCGCAGTGTCGCGGCGTCCCACTCCTCGTAGGGAACGCCCACCTTGTCGAAGAGCGGAAGGTAGCCCATCCGGGGAGCCAGTTGCACATCGAGCATGGCCAGGCCGCTGCGTTCGAATCGGGCCAGGTTGTCCACGTCGATTCCCAGATGGTCACGCCATCGCTGCCAGCAGAACGACGACTCCCAGGAAGCCGCGACACCCGCGTGCGTGGAGAAGTTGAACCGTACGACAGCACTCGACGCGCTCGTCGATCCGAACCCCACGCCCCCCGCCTTGTCGACAACGGTCACGTGCCGACCGGCACGGGACAGCTCGAGCGCGATCGATGATCCGATCACGCCCGCTCCGACCACTACGACGTCCGTACTCATACCGGATTCCTCCTCGGTCGTGCGGTACCTCGATGGACACCGGGCGGCAACGCGGTGACAGCGGGATCGCCGGCGTCCCACGCGCCGTACGACCAGTCTCATCGGGGGCTCGCGCACAGACATCTGGCTGCCGTCAAACATCATTGCCCGTCAACGCGACGGACGTCGAGGCGCTGGGGCGCCGGGGCCAGGCAGGGGACCTGAAGGAGGTCCGCAATGACCGCATTGGCCCACTGGATTCCAGCAGCGTGCGCGACCGTGGATTCCCGAGCCCGTCAAGCGGGTGCCCTTGAAGGCGAGCCGGTCGGTGACCACCGCAGACAGCCTCGAATCGGTGAATGTCTTTGCCCGCTCGCTCAACAGTCCAATCATCTGGGTTACCCGACCGCGCGGCGCATGGGTTACCCGACCGCGCGGCGCGGGGGACCGGGTAACGAGTGTGTGTGCCAATAGGACGGATCGCGCCGCGCGGCTCCGGCCACCCGGGCGAACGGCCCCGGCCGGAGCGAACGCAATGACGCGGCCCCGGCTACAACCAACTGCATGGAGAGAGAATGACCTCCGAACAGCACCCTCCGCTGCCTCCCTTCACCCGGGAAACCGCCATCCAGAAGGTACGCGCGGCGGAAGACGCCTGGAACACGCGCGACGCCAAGAAGGTCGCGCTCGGGTACACCGTGGATTCCTACTGGCGCAACCGGGCCGAGTTCCCGAACGGCCGTGACGAGATCATCGCGTTCCTCACCCGAAAATGGGAGAGGGAGCTGGACTACCGGCTGATCAAGGAACTCTGGGCCTTCGACGGCGACCGTATCGCCGTGCGCTTCGCTTATGAGTGCCACGACGATTCCGGGAACTGGTATCGCTCGTACGGCAATGAGAACTGGCATTTCGACGAGAACGGTCTGATGCATCACCGGTACGCGTGCATCAACGACCTCCCGATCAAGGAATCCGAGCGCAAGTACCACTGGCCGCTGGGGCGGCGCCCGGACGACCATCCGAGCCTGACCGACCTCGGTCTCTGAACATCGCGTGAAGGGGAGTCACCCGGGCACCGGGCACCTCAGGCCAGGGGAACCCTCGCCGAGGTCCGCGCCGCGGCCGAGGCCGACGTCGCCCGCCGGCGCGCCACCCGACCTGCTGCCACCGGCGGCTGTGCCGCGCTCCGCGTGGCAGCCGCCGGCCGCCGGCTTGTTGACCGATAGGGTGCCCAGGCGGCGCTGTCAGCTGAGAACGCGGCCGAGGAATCCGTGGATGTAGCCGCTGATGGCGTCGAGATGTGTCTCCAGGGCGAAGTGGCCTGCGGGCAGGAGGTGGATTTCCGCCTCCTTCAGGTCTCGGGAGAAGGCTCGCGCTCCGTCCGGTCCGAAGATCTCGTCCCGCTCGCCCCAGACGGCGAGTGTGGGTACCTGGCTGTTGCGGAAATACTCCTGGAGCTGTGGGTAGCCGTCGATGTTGCTCGGGTAATTCCGGAAGAGCGCCAGCTGGATCTCGTCGTTGCCGGGCCGGTCCAGCAGGGTCTGGTCGTGCAGCCAGGTGTCCGGGCTGACCAGACTCTTGTCCTCGGCTCCGTTCTCGTACTGCCAGCGGGTGGTTTCGGCACTGAATTTCGCTCGCGCACCGGGTTCGGTGTCCGCCCCCGGAGACGAGGCGTAGGCGAACAGGTCGTCCCAGAAGGGCTTGGCGAAGCCCTCCATGTAGGCGTTGCCGCTCTGCGTGATGATTGCGGTCACGTCGTAGGCGGGGTTGAGGGCCAGTCGCCAGCCGATGGGGGCTCCGTAGTCGTGGACGTAGATCGAGAAGCGGCTGATCCCCAGCTCGTCGAGCAGGCGGGCGGTGATCTTGGCCAGGTTGTCGAAGGTGTACTCGAACTCGTCGGTGTTGGGCATGGACGACTCGCCGTATCCGATGTGATCGGTGGCGATCACGTGATAGCGGTCGGCGAGTGCGGGGATGAGATGGCGGAACATGTGGGAGCTGGTGGGGAATCCGTGCAGGAGCAGGATGACAGGCGCGTCGGCAGGGCCGGCTTCACGGTAGAACACCTGCTGGCCGTCGATCGTCGCCTTGCGGTGGTGGGTGGGGGGCATGTCGACCTCCGGGGAGTTCCCCGAGCGTATGGCGCTTCTGCGTGACATCCCAGGCAGGCGAGGGGGCCAAGCCGCTGGGGCTCCGCAATGCCCTCCAGGCTGCGAGCGGACTGCCACTCCCCAACGCTAGACACAACATCGGGCAGTGGCCACTCAAGACAACGGGCTCCCGCACTTCAGTTCTACCTGCGCTGATCTGGGAACCTTCACGGCCAGCGGCCCGCGCCATGGTGTGGACCAGGGGTAGCTGGTTGTGGTGCGATCCTGGTCGTTTTGATCTCCGGGTCTTACCTCTTGGCGCAGATGAAATTCTCGGAGTTGTCCGTGTTGCCGTGGCCTTTGTACCGAGCGGCAAGTGGGTACATGCACAGCGGCCGTGTCACGCCGGTCTCTCCGTTCGACGGGCAGGCTCAGGCCGATCATGCTCTTGCACGAACGAACCGGCATCTTGCCCGTCGGCGCGGCGTCGGGCACATGAGTGCTGGCTGCTGGAGCGGCCGTGGACGCAGACATCGCCAGGGTCCACGTAACCACTACCGACGTCACCAGCAACAGGACTTGACGACCTTTACTTCTCCGCCGCGACCTGGACGCGGAAGTCGTTCTACTCATTGCCGTTTCCTCCTGGGTTGGCGGAGTGCTGCTCCGAGCCATGAGGTGCACCGTATGCCAGCTTGGCACTTAGTGCCAAGCTGGCATACGGTGTTGGTGGCCAAGGGTGAGCAGCGCTTGCCGGTGTCTCCTGCCCTCGGCTCGTTCCCGTCGCAGTGGGCCTTCACGGCAAAGCGCAATCACACGCTGGTCAAGCGGATGCCCCCGCGCACGGCTCCACCTCGCGCGGGAGCGCTTGCAGATCCAACTCCTTACATGGGAAGGCAGGAAAGATCATGAACGCATCTGAAGCGGTACTCGTGACCGGGGCGAGTTCGGGCATCGGCGCGGAGTTTGCACGACAGTTCGCGGGGCGCGGTTATGACACCGTGCTCGTCGCGCGCCGCGCTGAACGTCTTGAGGCGCTGGCCTCGGAGTTGTCCGCTCTCCACGGCACTCGCGCCACAGCCTTGCCGATGGATCTGACCGAACCGGGGGCGGGGGAAGCACTGCGCGCCGAGATCGACCGGCTCGGGGTCGATGTCGCCGGAGTGGTGAACAACGCAGGTTTCGCCAACCACGGGTTCTTTCGCAGCGAACAGCTCGATCGGCTCAAGGCCGAGATCGCGCTCGATGTCGTCGGGGTCGTGGAGATCAGTCACGCCTTCCTCCCGTGCCTTCGCGAGCGGGGAGAGGGATTCCTGATCAACATCGCGAGCATGGCCGCGTACAACGCGAGTCCCACGATGGCTGTCTACGGCGCGTCCAAGGCGTTCGTGCTCAGTCTCACCGAGGCACTCTGGTACGAGGAACTGGGTTCGGGAGTGAAGATCTTCGCTGTCTCGCCAGGGGCGACGCAGACGGAGTTCTTCGACGTGGCTGGTGAGAGCGCGAGCGGCGGCACTCGGCGGATGCCGGCGTCGGCGGTCGTCCGGACCGCGCTGGCCGCACTCGACCGCCGCGATCCGCAGCCGAGTGTCATCGTCGGGGGCGGTAACCGGGTCGCGGCCGGTGTCTCGCGTCTGCTCGGCCGCCGTTGGATGACACGAACCATCGGACGGGTGATGACGCGCGCCCTGTCGCAGAGTTGATGACGATCATGAGCAGTGATGACGCCTGGTTATGCTGGCCCCATGACGGAGAGCGCAGGTTCGGTGGAGCGGCTGTGGGACCGGTCCCGGCGTTCGGTCTATGCAGAGATCATCCGGATTGCCATGGACCTGTTCCTCCGCAAGGGGTTCGAGCAGACCACGATTGACGAGATCGTTGCGGCGGCGGGCGTATCCCGGCGTTCGTTTTTCCGCTACTTCGGAACGAAAGAGGACATCGTCCTCGGTGGTCTTGCCGATGAGGGCGCGCGGGTGAGCGCCGAACTTGCCAAGTATCCCGACGAAGAGGATCTCTGGACAGCGCTGCGCTCCGCGATCCTGGCCGTCGGAGACGCGGACGCAGACGAGGAGCGTACGCTCGCGGTCGCACGGATGATGTACGGCAGCCCATCCCTGCGAGCCCGCAGCATCGAGAAGCACCTGCGCTGGCAGGCTGACCTTGTCCCCGAGGTGCGCCGGCGTCTCGGCGCGCCCGAGGAAACCGCCGAACTACGTGCCGCAGCCATCGTGGCATGCATGATCACGTGTCTCGACATCGCCGGCGAAGCCTGGACCCGAGCCGACGCCGACCAGCCCCTCTCCGTCTACTTCACCCAAGCACTCGACGCCGTACGTGATCGATAAGTGGCTCTTGTGATGGATCTGTAGGTTGTCGGCGTGGCATGTCGGGGGCGGACCCCATACGGGACCACCTTTAAGAGAGGCCCAAGGGAGACGGTTCCCGCCTCGCCGTCTCGGAGGGTGCTCAGTCGAGACAGAACTCGTTGCCCTCGATGTCCAGCATCGGGATGCACGCATCGTTGCCGTCGTACAGCGTTTGCACGTGTACCGCGCCAAGCGGGACCAACCGCGCGCATTCGGCCTCAAGTGCGGCGAGGCGCTCTTCACCCACGAGTCCGGTGCCGACCCGCACATCAAGATGCACCCGGTTCTTGGCGGCCTTCCCCTCGGGGACGCGCTGGAAGTACAGCCGCGGGCCCACGCCAGAGGGATCAATGCAGGCGAACCAAGAATCCCGCTGCTCAGGTGGCTGCGAGCCCTTGAAGTCATCCCAGGTGGCGAACCCCTCCGGCGGCGGCGGTACGACGTACCCCAGCACCTCGCACCAGAAACGGGCGAGGCGCTCAGGCTCTGCGCAGTCGAAGGTGACTTGGAACTGCCTGATCGATGACATCGGCGCACCATAGCAGGGCGACTCTGCTGCTCATTTCCCGGTGTGGATCCACATGTTGCCGGGAGGACCGCCCCCGCCAGGCCCTTGACCATCGTTGAACAGCGGACCCGTCAACTCCGCAGCCGGCAACGTCATGACTGCGGCGCCGATGAGAAGGGGAGACCACCGGTCCAGCCGTGGTTCTCCCGCCTCCTCGATAGGATTCCGTCCGGGGCCTGACCGCAGGTGAACCGGGACAACGAGCGCCAATTCAAACGGACTTCGGCCGGTCACGTCGGCGCGGCAGCGCCCGGAACGGTGGCCGGAACACCAAGTAAGGGGAGAGCCAGTCATGCGCGGAGGCAGCATCGCTGTGGTCGGCGGCAGCATCGCGGGGTGTGCCACGGCCTTGGCCGCGTCGCGCGGCGGAGCCGGGAAGATAACCGTCTTCGAGCGGGCCGACGCCCAACTCCGCGACAGGGGAGTGGGAATCGCCCTTCACAGCGACCGGTACGACGAGCTGAGGCACGCCGGCTACGTGGCACCCGAGATGCCCTGGGCGCCACTGACCCGGCGGGTGTGGAGCATGCGCGACGGCGAGGCGGACCACGGCCGGGCCGTCGGCGAGCAGCCGTTTCCCTTCCGCGCCTACAACTGGGGCTCTCTGTGGAGCGAGTTGCGCCGCCGGGTGCCCGAGGAGGTCTCCTACCGGTCCGGCGCGATGGTCACCGGCGTGGAGCCGGACGCCGACGGTGTGACACTGCGGCTCGCGGACGGATACCAGGAGCACTTCGACGTTGTGATCGGGGCCGACGGGTACCGCTCCGTCGTCCGCGAGGCCATGTTCCCGGGTGTCAGCGCGACGTACGCCGGTTATATCGGCTGGCGTGGTACGTCGTCGGACGTCGCCGGCCTCCCCTCGGACGGCTACGACGCGCACAACATCGTCTTCCCCGGCGGCCACTGCATGATCTACCGCATCCCGGACGGCGTCGGCGGGCACCGGCTCAACTGGGTGCTCTACACAACGCCCCCGCAGACCGACGGCCTCCACCCCGACCTGCGGACCCCGACCTCCCTGCCGCCGGGCCGTCTGCACGCGGAGCTCACCGCGTATCTGCGCGCCCTGGTGGCCGACAGCTTCCCGCCGTACTGGGCTCTCAGGGTGCTCCGTACGCCCCCTGAGACCACCTTCATCCAGCCCATCTACGACCTGGAGGTGCCCCATTACACCTCGGGACGGATGGTGCTCGTCGGCGACGCCGCCAGCGTCGCCCGGCCGCACATCGGCGGCGGCAGCGTGAAGGCGCTCCAGGATGCCACCGCCCTGGAGGCCGCCTGGGTGACCGGGAGCAGTTGGCAGGAGGTCCTGGAGAAGTACGACGCCAATCGCTGCGCAGTCGGGGCGGCCATGGTCGCGCTCGCCCGCAGGATGGGCAGCGCGCAGGTCGAGAACACACCGGACTGGTCCGCCATGGGCCAGCCGGAGTTCGATGTGTGGTGGCAGAACCAGAACAAGGGCTCCGACCGGCGCAGCGGCTTCGGCGGCCACAGCATCAAGCCGGACAGGGCCTAGGGCCGGAGCGCGATGAGGGCGGTGCGCGACGAGGGCGGTGACTGGGTATCGGTCACCGCCCTCGCGGCTGGTGCCGCTGGTACCGCTCGCGTCTCAGACGTACCGCTTGCGTCTCAGACCGTCGTCGGCGCGAGTTCGAGTGCGGCGTGCAGAGCGGTGGCATCGGTACGGGCGTCCGCGCCGTCCAGTCGCAGCGTCGCCCGCCCCGAGGTGAGGACCGTGAGCGTATGGGCGCACTCGGCGGCCTGGGCCGGGCTGGGGGACACCAGCATCACGGCGATGCCCTCGTCCGCCAGCGTGGTCACCAGCTCGTAGACCTGCCGGACGAGTACGGGCGCGAGGCCCTCGGTCGGCTCGTCGAGCAGCAGCACGTTCGGCGAGCCGAGCAGCGCGCGGGCCAGTGCCAGCATCTGCTGTTCACCGCCGGACAGATCCGCCCCCCGGTTGCCCCGGCGCTCGCCCAGCCGGGGCAGCAGTTCCAGGACGCGCGCGGGGGTCCACACGCTGGGGCGCGTGGTGTCGCCACGGCGCGGCGGACGGTAGGACAGCCGCAGGTGTTCGGCGACGGTGAGCCCGGCGAACACTCGGCGGCCCTGCGGTACGAGGCCGATCCCGGCGCGGGCGATCCGGTGTGCGGGCTGCCCCGTCACATCCCGGCCGTCGAGCCGTACGCTGCCGGCGCCGGGGCGCATCAGTCCGGCGACGGTGTGGACGAGGGTGGTCTTGCCGGCGCCGTTGTGGCCGACGATGGCGTGGACCGTGCCGGCGGGCACCGACAGGTCGAGATCGTGGAGGACGGTGCCGCCGTGATAGCCCGCGGTCAGGCCGGTGAGTTCGAGCATCGGAGGTCGGTCATCCTCTCGCGTCGGCGGACGGATCGGTGGTTGGGTCGACGGTCGGATCGGCGGACGGGGCGACGGACGGGTCGGCGGTGGATGCGCCGACGTTCTCGATGCCGGGGGCCGGGACGTCGGCCGTGGCCTTGTCCGCCGTCGTGCCGGTGTTGTGGTAGGCGTCGCGGACCTCGGGGTGCGCGAGCACCTCCTGGGTCGGACCGGTGACGAGCACCCGTCCGGCCGCCAGGACGGTTACTGTCGCGGCGAGTTGGGCGACGACCTCGACATGGTGCTCGACCAGGATGATCGCGACGCTCTCCGGCAGGCCCCCGAGGACGCCGAGCAGTCGACCGATGTCGCCGTCGGTCAGCCCGGCCGCCGGCTCGTCCAGGAGCAGCAGACGCGGTTCGCCCGCCAGCGCGGCGGCGAGGTCGAGCATGCGGCGCTGTCCGTGGGAGAGCGTGGAGGCCGGCCGGTGGGCGATGTCCGCGAGGCCGACGGCCTCCAGATGACGGCCCGCGGACTCGGTGTGCAGCCGGTAGCGGGACGGGCTGCGCCAGGCACCGCGGCGCTTCGGGTGGTGCGGCCAGCCGGCCAGTACGACGTTCTCCAGCACTGTCAACTCGGATATCACCGAAGGCTGTTGGAAGCTGCGGGCGATACCGAGACGGCTGCGCTTGGCGGTGGCCGTACGGGTGATGTCCGCGCCGCCCAGGACGATGGTGCCCTGGTCGGGCCGGTCGGTACCCGCGATGAGGTTGAGCAGTGTGGTCTTGCCGGCGCCGTTGGGGCCGATGACGGCGTGCCGGGCGCCCGCGGGGAGCCGCAGGTTGACGTCGTCGACGGCGGTGAGACTGCCGTATCTGCGGGTGAGACGGGTGAGGTCCAGCACCGGGGATGCCGATGCGGCGGTCGGCGTGGGCGTCATGGGGAGACCTTCCCGGCGGGGGTCGGGGTGCGCGCGGAGGTGGATCCGGCCGGGGACTGCTCGTCAGGCCGGGGCCCGTCGGGCGTCGGCCCGCTCCGACCGGATCCGCCGCGCAGGCCGGCCAGACCGTGGGGCAGCAGGTACACGGCGGCGACGAACAGCACGCCGAGCAGCAGCGGCCCGTGGCCGGGCCACGAACTGGCGACCCAGTCCCGGGTGATGACGATGAGGCCGGCGCCCAGCAGAGCGCCGATCACGGACGTGGTACCGCCGATGACAGCCGCCAGCAGCGCGAACGCGGCGATCTCGAAGCCGACGTCAGCGGGGGAGAGGTACTGCTGGACGGTGACCATCAGCGAGCCGCCGACACCGGCCAGCGCGCCGGCGCAGACGTGTGCCACCAGCAGATAGCGCCCCACCGGGTGTCCCGAGGCACGCATCCGCGCCTCGGCGCCCCGGGTGCCGGTCAGCAGCTTCCCGGCCGGGGAGCGCAGCACGAGCAGGGTGACGGTGACGGCCATGACGGCGACGGCGAGCGCGTAGGTGTAGACCTCGCTCTCCTCGGACATCCCCTCCCCGCCCCACAGCGCCTGTGTGGACGGGAAGCCGACGAGGCCGTCGGCGCCGCCGGTGACGGACTTGAACTGGTTGATGACCGCGCCGGTCAGCTCACCGACGGCCAGCGTGATCATCAGCACGGTGGTGCCACGGGCCCGGATCACGGCGGGCCCCGTCACCGCGGAGAAGACCGCGGCCGCGAGCGCCGAGAGGACGATCTGGACCGGGCCCATGGTCCACCCGGCGTCCGCGAGATTCGCGGTGGCGTACGCGCCGACGGCGAACGGCGCGGTCTGCCCGAGAGTGGGCAGTCCCGCGTAGCCGGTGAGGATGGTGACACTGACCGCGAGCAGCCCCAGGGCCAGGGCGGAACCGGCCAGCGAGATGCTGTACGAGTCGAGCATCCCAGGCAACGCGATCAGCACCACGAGCAGCACGAGCAACGGAGCGGCCTGCCGCCACGCGGCCCGGCGCGGAAGCCACCCGATGAGCGCGCCCCCGCCCCTGCCGGGTGACGCCACCGCACCGGCCGAACCACCGGACTCCGTAACGGACTTCGCGTGGTCCGTCCCAGGCGCCGGTCGGGCGTCCCGCCCAGGGCCGGGCGCCGTGGTGCCCCGGCCCGCCCCCGCCCCCGCCCTCGCCGCCCCGCGCGGTCGCAGCCGCGCGGCGAGGTAGCGGAGGAGCCGGGCCACCGGATCCGAGGACGGGCCCTGCGGGCCGTGCGCGGTCGCCGGTTCCGCGAAGCGGGAGCGGAGCACCAGCACCGCCGCCATCGCGGCGAAGAGCAGGTACGGCGCCAGGTCCGGCGCCACCGAGACGCCCAGCGTCTGGACCTCGCCCACGGCGATCGCCGCGAAGAACGTCGCCCAGAGCGAGCGCAGCCCGCCGAGCACGACCACCACGAGGGACAGCATCAGCACGTTCTCGGACGTGCCGGGCCCGGGACCGATGATCGGCGCCCCGAGCACGCCCGCCGCACCGGCCAGCGCACCCGACGCCGCGAGGACGCCGATGTGCACCGCCCGTGGGTTGTGGCCGGTGGCCGCGAGCATCTGCGGATCGTCGGCGGCGGCCCGTACCGCCGCGCCCACGCGGGTCCGGGTCAGCACCCATGTGCCGAACGCGGCGAGCAGCACGGCCATCACGATGAAGCAGAGCCGGTACGCGGGGTACCGGTGGCCCAGCAGCATCACCGAGGAGTCGAGCGCCTCGGGGACGCGTACCGGAAGCTCGTCCGCCCCGAAGAGCTGGATGAGCAGATCACCGCCGACCAGGGCGAGCCCGAAGGTCAGCAGTGCTTGAGCGAGATGCCCACGCCTGGCGAGCGGAACCGTCGCGGCGGACAGCCCCGCTCCGGCGACGCACGCCGCCGCGGTTCCGGCGGCCAGCCCGAGCGCGAGGCCGCCCCAGGTTCCGTCGCTCAACTCGGCCCCCGTGTAGGCGCCGATCGCGTACAGCGTGCCGTGCGAGAGGTTCAGCACGCCCGCGGTGCCGAAGGCGAGACTCAGGCCGGCGGCGACCACGAACAGCAGCAGCCCGTAGGCCGTCCCGTCCACCGCCGGCATGAGATGGGCATCGAGGAGTTCCATGTCAGCCGCCGAGCGTCGCCAGGTCCTGGACCATGACGTTGGCCAGCTGGTTACCGTCCGGCCGCACCTGACGCAGGTACCAGGCCTGTACCGGCGAGTGCGCCTTGTCGCCGAATTCCCAGGCGCCGCGCGGGCTGTCGATCTGGCCCAGGCCCGCGATGGCCTTGTTGATGGTCTGCGGCGTCACGTCACCGTCCTTCGCGGCATCGGCGATCGCCGTGTCCAGCACGGCAGCCGCGTCGTACGACGCCATCGCGTACGTGGTGGGCTGCGTGTCGTGCTTGGCCGTCCAGTCGGCGGCGAATTTACGGTTGGCCGCGTTGTCGAGGTCGGCCGCGTAGTTCAGGACCGAGTAGATGTCCTTCGCCGCGTCGCCCTGCGCCTGGAGCACACTGCCCTCGGTGACGAAGGCCGTGTACAGCGGCAGATCGGCGATGTCGGACTGCGCGTACTGCTTGGCGAAGTCGATCGCGGCCTTGCCTGCGTAGAAGCAGTACACCGCTTTGGCGTCCGTCTTGGCGATCTCGGCGAAGTACGGCATGAAGTTGGTGGTCTTCGGGAACGGCGTCCAGGTGGTCTCGCCGTCCGGGTTGGCGAGTTCACCTCCCACGCGCTTGAACTCGTCGGTGAAACCGCGCAGTTCGTCGTAGCCGCCCTGGTAGTCGGGGCCGATCGCGTAGACCGGTCCGTCGACGTTCTCCTTGACGTACGGGGCGATGGCCTTGCCCGGCTCGTCGGACAGGAAACTCGTCGTCCACACGTACTCGAGGTCCTTGATGACCGGCCGGCCGTTCGACCCCAGGAAGGGGATCTCGGCCTGGTTGACCAGCGGCAGCACCGCGTTGACCGAGCCTCCGCCGACGAGGCCTGTCAGCACGTCGACCTTGTCCTTCTTGACCAGTTTGGTGGCCGCGGGAACGGCGGTCGGCGGGCCGTCTCCCTCGTCCGCCACGATGAGTTCGACCTTGCGTCCACCCAGCTTGTTGCCGTGGGTGTCCAGGTACAGCTCGAAGCCGGCTCGCAGGTCGGTGCCGACCGGCTTGTAGGTGCCGGACAGGGAGGCCACCAGGCCGACCTTCACGGTGTCGTCGCCGGCTCCGCTGTCGCTGCTGCACCCGGTGACGGCCGCCAGACCGAGGGCGAGGGCGGCAGCGCCGGCCGGCCGGAATCTGCGGCGGCGCGAAATGGACACATCGAAGAACATAAGCTCTCTCATCGGTAGGAACGGGCAAAACAGGTTGAGCAGTTGTGAAGCGGGCTTGACATGGGCGACGACCGGAGTGGTGCGGTGGTGCTGGTTGTATGGACGGAGCGGGTGGTGCGGGTGGTGCGGTCGTACGGGAACGGCCCGGCGATCAGTGCGAAAGCTCGGTGCTCGGCTCGCGGACCTGGGGAGACAGTGAGTCGCCGACCTGGTTGATCAGTTCGGACATCATGTAGCTGACCTCACCGATGTCCGCGTCCCTGGTGGTGGTCACCAGCAGCGAGGCACCGCTGGAGACGGCCATCGAGAACATGTAGCCGCCCTCCATCGCCGTGAGGCTGTGCTCGACGGGATCGGTGTTCGTCAACTGTGCGGCGGCGGACAGCAGGTTGACGACGCCGGAGGCGATGGCGGCCAGCCGGTCGGCGTCGTCGCGATCCACACCGGTGTAAGCCAGCGCGAGTCCGTCCACGGACACGGCTATCGCCTGAGTGACTTCCGGGATGCGTCCGGCGAAACCGCTCAGGATCCAGCTCAGGTCGGTGGGGGAGGTCATTTCTTGCTCCGTTCGGTGTCGTCGGCGGTGGCGGAACGTCCGCGCTGGTTGGTGCTCCTGTTGATCCCCTGGGCGTAGGCCGCCAGGACGTCGGAGACTTGCCGGGAGTCCCGGCGGCGGGGTGACGGCCTGGGCGCGGTGGCGCCGGAGCGCTGTTCGGTGCCGTCCCGTTTGCCCAAGGTGGGCCGCTGCTGCTGGGTGTTGCGCTGCCGTACGGGCAGTCCTGAGGAGCTGACTCCGGCAATGCGCGAAACCGGCTCGTCGCGCACGGAACGCCGGGCGGGCGTGTCGCCGCGCTCTCGCTCAAGCGTGCCGGAGCCGGAGCCGGAGTTGGAGCCGGAACTGGAGCTGGAGTCGGAGCCACCGCGGAACCAGTTGCCTCCGGTGGTGCCACCGGAGGGCGTGACGCGGTTGCTTCCGCCCTGCTCCGGGCCCCGCGTCCCGCCGGGCCGCCTGCGCCCGGGCTGTCCGGGCCGTGTGAACGGACGAGGCGCCTCGTAGCGCGTACCGACGCCACGGCTGTCATTGTCACGGTCCTCGCCGAGCGTGCCCTGCGACGGCGGTACGGCCTTCCGAGGAGCCGAGGCCAGCACGTTCATGGGCAATGCCACCTCGGCGATGGTGCCGGGGCCGGACGAGTCGCACAGTTCGACCACGATGCCGTGACGCGCGGCGAGCCGCGCCACCACATGCAGACCCATGGACCGTACGTCTCCGATGCCCGACTGCGGCTCGCGCAGCGCGGCGTTGAAGGCCGCGCGGCGTTCCGCGGTGATGCCCACTCCCTCGTCGACGATCTGTACGACGGCCCGGTCCCACAGCCGCCATACGGCGACCCCGACCTGCTTGTCGGGAGGCGAGAACCGGGTCGCGTTGTCGAGGAGTTCCGCCAGGATGTGCGCCACGTCGTGCACGGCGCGGGCGGCGATGCCGATCTCAGAGTCGATGACGCCGAGCGACACGCGGTCGAAGCGCTCGATCTGCTGGGCCGCGGCCATGATGACGGTGGAGCAGTCGATGTCCTGCGAGCGTACCCGGGCCTGACCGTAACCACCCAGCACCAGAAGGCTGTTGGTGTTGCGTTCCATGCGGATGGCGAGGTGGTCGAGAGCGAAGAGAGTCTTCATCCGCGCGGGGTCGGCCTCGTCGCGCTGCACCATGTCCAGCTCGGACACCATGACGGTGGTCAACTGCGCGCCCCTGCGGGCGACACCGACCAGTGTTTCCGCGAACTGCTCGTGGATGTGGGCCTGTTGAGCGGCCAGACGGACGGCCTCGTGATGGACCGCGTTGAATGCCTCACCGACCTCGCCGATCTCGTCCCCGTCCGTGGTTCCGATCGGGTTGCCGGACCGCTGGGCGACCTGCTCGGGTGTCGCGCCCCTCAGTGCGCCGGGCTGCGACAGTTCGCTCATCACGGCGGGCAGCCCGGTGTGGGCGACCTCGTGCGCGGCGTTGCGGAGATCATGCAGTCGGCGGATCATGACGCGGCCCAGGCGGATGGCCACGACGACGGCGCCGACCAGGGTCAGCACCACCAGAGTGACCTCGCCCGTGGCTGTCCAGATGAGCGTGGCGCGCGCGTCGGAGACCGTCGAGAAGACGGACTCGTCGATCCGTTTCTCCACCGAACGCAGCAGCGTCTGACGGTCATCGGAAGCCTTCTGCCACTCCTTCGGGGTGACCTCGATGTCCTTGCTCGTTCCCGTACGCCCGATCTCGTCCTCAAGTCGTCGGGCCTCCAGCGCCTTTTCGCCGGAGAGAGTGCGCTCCAACCAGGTCCGCCACTGGGCGGGGCCGAGGTCGAACAGGACGCTGATCGACTCGGTGTAGCCCAGCCGGCTGGCGTCGAACGTCCGCTGGGAGGCGGTCGTGAAGCCGCCCGCGGCCTGCGCCCTCGCCACCGTGACCTGCTGCTGGGCCGTGTACTCGGCTGCCTCGGACAAGGCGGCGGCGGCACGGATCCGGTCCGCGATGTCGGCGTCGACACCGTCGGCCTGAGCGATGCCGTCGCGGTAGCCGTTGAGGTCGGCGATCACGATCCGGTAGCCGAAGGCGAGCGCGGAGATGGTGCTGCCGCCCGAGCGCACCTGGGCGCGCAGGGAGGGCATCTCGTCGATGAAGCGCTCGATACGGTCCAGCGCGCCCTGCGCGTTGCCGGGCACCTCGGACAAGGGCTCGATCCGGCTGCGGAACTTGGCGACACTTATGTCGGTCGCGTTGGTACTTTCCTGGAACGTCTCCGCATCTCCCTGCGCGGAGACCAACGCGGTGGCTGCCGCCCGCTCGCGCTGCAACTGGTGGGTCAACTCTCCTGCGGTCGCCGCGACTTCGACCATCGCGGCCAGCCGGTCGGCCTGGAGCGCGTGGCTGGCCGCGGGTGCGAGGGCCAGAGCCGAGAAGGCGACGGCCACGGTGAGAGGCGCGGTGACGAGCAGGGCGAGGCGACGATTGATTTTCACTGAGCGGCTCCATCGCCGGAACCGGTGCTGAGTATCGGTAACACGCAGATACCGGCTGACGGTTGTGGCGGGGTGTCGGTGGGGACGCTGCTATGTCGGTGGGGGCGGTAGGGACAGCGGTACGTCAGTGGGGACTGGTGTGCATCGTGCGCATTGTTGTGGATGAGACGGAGGGGGCCCCAGCGGCGCGGCCCGATCCTAAGCCGTAGCGCGTGGCAACGGAGGCGTGCATCGTTGAAAATTTCGCGCACCTGACAGCGCAGAAACAATCCGATACCGGTCACAGATGCCCGGAGAGCAGTCCCTCCCGAGGTCAATCGGAATGACCGACCAAGCCGAGCGGAAACCGTGAATGACCAGGGCACCGGCCCTTCGCAATGGAGTGGCCGGCAGCAGGCGGAATGCCCAAGTGGCGCTCTGGCATATTCACTTGACGGACCGTCAGATATTCGACTTTCGTTGCGGAAAGGTTAGATCCGTTGATCGACGGCGCCGCTGGACGGGGCATGTCATGCCGTCAGCCGGGGCGGCAGCCAGGCCAGTTGGGCTTCCTCCTGGTAGGTCCCGCCGCCCTCGTGGCCGTTGAACTCGTACACCTCGATCGCCCGGTCCTCGTGCCGGTAGGCGTTGAACGCCGCGAACACCGTCGACGGCGGGCAGATCTGGTCCTCCAGAGCCGCCGTCGGGTGCCACGGCGACCAGGTCCGGCACCAGCCCCGCCACCGCCAGCGTGATCCCGCCGCCCTGGCTGCGCCCGATCGCGGCCGTGCAGGAGGCGTCGGCGAGCGGATGGGAGCGGGCGGCCTCCACCGCGCGGACCGCGTCGGTGAAGACCCGGCGGTAGTAGAACTGCCGCGGGTCCTCGACGCCCCGGGTCAGAAAGCCGGGGAACGCGGACGCGCTGCCCACCGGGTCCGGAGTGTCGCCCCCGCCCCACGCGGCACCCTGCCCGCGGGTGTCCATCACGAAGTGCGCGAAACCGGCCGATGCCCAGAGCAGCCGGGCATGGGGCAGGCCGCGTCCGCCGCCGTAACCGACGAACTCGACCACCACGGGCAGCGGTTCACGGGTCCCCGCCGGCAGGACGAACCAGCCCTTGACCGGGTGGCCGCCGAAGCCGGCGAAGGTCCCGTCGTACACCTCCACGGTCGACGGTCCTTCGGTCGCTTCGGTGGTCGGAGAGGCGGGTGATCATATCCGTACGGTCCGGGCCGTCGCCGAGGAAGAGGCCGGAAGAAGCCTTGACCGATGTCTTGACCGCTGAGTTCCGGAGGTCCACAGTACTCGTTAATGCGCATTACTAATACGCATTAACGATCCGGAGGAACACGGTGGAGGAACCCAGGAAGCGGGCGCGGCCAGGTCGGGCCCCCGCACCCACAGGCCGTACGTCGCGGCCACGCCAGGCCGAGGTCGCCAGGCTCGCCGGGGTCTCGCAGGCCACGGTCTCGCTGGTGCTCGGGGGCCGTAAGCAGGGCGCCACGATCTCCGAGGAGACCCGGCGGAAGGTGCTCGATGCGGTACGCAGCCTCGGCTACGTCCCCGATCCGGCGGCCAGCCGACTGGCCGCCGCGCGCAACAACCTGCTCGGGGTCTTCAGCTTCACTTCCACCTTCCCGACCGACGTGCAGCACTCGTACTATCCGTTCCTCGTCGGCGTCGAGCAGGAAGCAGCTGCGCGCGGTTACGACCTGGTGCTCTTCACCGGCTCCAGCACGGGCGGCGCGGGAGCCGCCGGACCGCACGCCCTGAACCGGGTACGGCTCGCCGACGGCTGCCTCTTCCTCGGCCGCCACGCGCCCGCCGACGAACTGCGGCGCCTGGTCGCCGACGGCTTCCCCGTGGTCCACCTCGGCCGCAGGGACGAACTGGAGGGGCTGGCCTGGGTCGGCGCCGACTACGTCAGCGCCAGCAAGGAGGTCGTCGCACACCTCGCCGGACTCGGCCACCGGCGGATCGTGCTCGTACGCGAGGACGACGAGGCCCCCGCGTCCACCGACCGTGAACACGGCTTCCTCAAAGGGCTGGAGGAGGCCGGGCTGCCCGGCGGTCCTGCCGCCGTCTTCCGCTCCGCCGACCCGGAGCACGACCTCACCGCCGAGCGGCTGCGCGGCTGGCTCGACAACGGCGTCACCGCGTTCGTCGCCGAGGAGACCGACACCGGCGACGCCTGGCGCGCGTTGCACAGCGCCGCGCACTTCGTCGGCATCGACTGCCCGCGCGACGCCTCACTCGCGCTGCTCGGCAGCCCGCCGCCGGACCTGTCCGACGGGCCGGCGCCCACCGGATTCGACATCCCCAGGCCGCAGTTGGGCGCCGCCGCCGTGCGCATGCTCGCCGCGCTGGTGGCGGGCGAGCAGGCCATGGAACCGCTGGTGGCCTGCGCCTTCCGGCCCGGTACGACGGCGGGACCACCACCCGCCCACCACTGACCGCGCACACACCGCACCGGCGCCGAGCGCCGGCCGCACCGGGCACACCGCACCGGCGCCGAGGCACCGGCCGCACCCGCGCACACCGCGCCACGTACACACCGCACCGGCACCAAGGCGCCCACTGCTGACCGCGCACACACCGCACCACGTACACACCGCACTTCAAGGAGACCCGTGACATCCGCACCCGACATCCTCATCGTGGGCTCCGGGCTCGGCGGCGTCGCCGCCGCCCTCGCCGCCTGCCGGGCCGGACGCACCGTCGTTCTCACCGAGGAGACGGACTGGATCGGCGGCCAGCTCACCTCCCAGGCCGTCCCGCCGGACGAGCACCCCTGGGTCGAGCAGTTCGGCACCACCGCCTCGTACCGCACCCTGCGCGAGTCCATCAGGGACCACTACCGCCGCTGGTACCCGCTGCGCTCCGAGGCGCTGGCCCTCACCGGTCTCAACCCGGGCGCCGGGCGCGTCAGCAAGCTCTGCCACGAGCCGCGCGTCGCCCTCGCCGTCCTGGAGGCGATGCTCGCACCGCACCGCTCGTCGGGCCGGCTCACACTCCTGACCGAACACCGCCCGGTCGCCGCCGAGTCGGGCGACGACGACACCGTACGGTCCGTCACACTCACCGACCTGCGGAACGGCAGCCGCGTGACGATCGCGGCCCGTTACGTCATCGACGCGACCGAGACCGGCGAACTGCTCGAACTCGCCGGGGTCGAGCATGCGATCGGCGCCGAGGCGCGGAGCGAGTACGGCGAACCGCACGCCCCCGACGAGGCACAGCCTCTCAACCAGCAAGGCATCACGGTCTGTTTCGCGCTCTCCCACCACGAGGGCGAGGACCACACCATCGAGCGGCCGGCCGACTACGACTTCTGGCGCGCCTACCGGCCGGACTTCTGGCCCGGACCGCTGCTCGGTTTTCTCGCGCCCGACCCTCGTACCCTGGAGGCCGTACCGCGCACCTTCGTCCCCAACCCGGACCTCGACCCGCTCGATGTCACCGCCGACCAGTCCGCCGACGCGGGCGACAAAGAACTCTTCGGCTTCCGCCGGATCCTCGCCCGCAAGCTGCACCGGCCAGGCGCGTTCGACTCCGACATCACCCTGGTCAACTGGCCGCTCAACGACTACTGGCTGAAGCCGCTGATCGGCGCGGGCGAGGAGACGTCGGCCGCCGCGCTCGCCGAGGCACGACAGCTCTCGCTCTCGGTCCTGTACTGGCTCCAGACCGAGGCGCCGCGCGCCGACGGCGGCAAGGGATTTCCCGGACTGCGCCCGCGTCCCGATGTCACCGGCACGCCCGACGGGCTCGCCAAGGCGCCGTACGTACGCGAGTCGCGCCGTATCAAGGCGGTCACCACCGTCACCGAGCACGACGTCGCGATCGACATCGTCGGCCCCTATGGCGGCACCCGCTACCGGGACTCCGTCGGCGTCGGCAACTACCGCATCGACCTGCACCCTTCGACCGGCGGAGACAACTACATCGACATCGGCTCGGTGCCGTTCGAGATCCCGCTCGGCGCGCTGATACCGCGCCGCGTCCGCAATCTGCTGCCCGCCGGAAAGAACATCGGCACCACCCACATCACCAACGGCTGCTACCGGCTCCACCCGGTGGAATGGAACATCGGCGAGGTCGCGGGCGCATTGGCCGCGCACTGCGTCGCCGAGGGCGTCGAACCGCGCCAGGTCCAGGCCGAGGACAAGCGGTTCGACCAATTCGCCCGGCTGCTCGACCGCGAAGGAGTTCAGCGCCACTGGCCCGACGTACGCGGCTACTGACGACACCCAGCAACAACGGGGCGGAACAGCCGGGCAGGAGCAGCTCCACCTGCCCCGCCCGGCCTACCGCCCGCACCATGCCAACTGTGCACAAGGAGGTGCCCAAGCCATGAACACCCACCGCATCCGCGTCGGCATCGACGTGGGCGGAACCTTCACCGACGCCGTGGCGGTAGACGCCACGACCCTGCGACTGCTGGGACAGGTCAAGGTCCCCACCAGTCACCGTCACGAGGACGGCGTCGCCCACGGCATCGTCGAAGCTCTCGACCGTCTGCTGGAACAGACCGGACACGCCCCGGAGGACGTGGCCTTCCTGGCCCACGGCACCACCCAGGCTACCAACGCCCTGCTGGAGGGCGACGTCGCCACCGTCGGTCTGATCGGCGTCGGCGCCGGCCCGAGCGCCGCGTTCACCCGCCGCCTCGCCGCCTTCCAGAAGCTCGAACTCACGCCAGGCAAGCGGCTGCCGCTCGTCTACGCCCATGTCGCCGACCCCGACGACGCATCCGCCGTACGCGCCGCCGTCGACGCGGTCGTCCAGGGCGGTGCCCAGGTCGTCGTCGCCAGCCAGCCGTTCAGCGTCGACCGTCCCGAGGGCGAGGACACGGTCGTCGCGGCGGCCAAGGAGCGCGGCCTGCCGACGACCGCCGCGCACGAGATCACCTCGCTGTACGGGCTTCACAAGCGGACCCGGACCGCCGTCGTCAACGCCGCGATCCTGCCGCGCATGCTCGCCACCGCCGACCTCGTCGACGCCTCCGTCGCCAAGGCGGGCGTCAGCGCGCCGCTGATGGTGATGCGCTGCGACGGCGGAGTGATGTCGCTGGACGAGATGCGGCGCAGACCACTGCTCACCGTGCTGTCAGGACCGGCGGCCGGCGTCGCGGGCGCGCTCATGCAGGAGCGCATCAGCGAGGGCCTGTTCCTGGAGACCGGCGGCACCTCCACCGACATCAGTGTCGTACGGCGCGGCAAGGTCGCCGTCCGGCACGCCACCATGCTCGGCAGGACGTCGTATCTGTCGGCGCTCGACGTCAGGACCGTCGGTGTCGGCGGCGGCTCGATGGTCCGCGTCGGCGGCGGCAAGGTCACCGGCGCCGGACCGCGCAGCGCGCACATAGCGGGCCTGCCGTACGCCTGCTTCGCGACCCTGGACGACCTGCGGGACGCGAAGGTCACCACGATCCGGCCGATGGACGACGACCCGGCCGACTACGCGGTGCTCGACGCCGCCGGCGGACGCTTCGCGATCACCATGACCTGCGCGGCCAACGCGCTGGGCCGGGTCCCCGAAGGAGACTTCGCACACTGCGACCCGGCCGTGGCGAAGGCCGCGATCGCGCCGCTGGCCGCCACGCTCGGCACGGACGTCGCCACGGCGGCGGCCCGCGTCCTGGACGCCGGCACCGACCAGGTGAGGACCGTGGTCGACGCGATGATCCGCGACTACCGGCTGGACAAGGACATCGCCGTACTCGTCGGCGGCGGCGGAGGCGCGGCGGCCGTCACGCCGCATCTCGCGGCCGTCTCCGGCCAGGAGGGCCGCATAGCCCGCCACAACGAGGTCATCAGCCCCATCGGCGTCGCCCTCGCCCTCATCCGCGAACAGGTGGAACGCATCATCCCCGGCGCCGGCCAGGAACAGATCCTCGCCGTACGGGCCGAGGCCGAGGCCGCCGTCGTGGCCCAGGGCGCCGCCGCCGACGGTGTCGAGGTGGAGGTCACCGTCGACCCGCAGACCAGCACCGTGCGGGCCGTCGCGACCGGTGCCACCGAACTGCGCACACAGGACCGCGCCCACCGGGCCGACGACGCCGACCGGCTGCGCGCCGCCGCCGACAGCCTCAAGACCGACCCGGCGTCGGTGCGTGTGCTTGCCGGCACCGCCGCGCACACCGTGTACGGCACCGATGTCCGCCGCCGGTTCCGTCCCGACCGTCACCCGGTGCGCGTCGTGGACGCCGACGGCGTCGTACGGCTCCACGCGCCGGACGCCCGGGTCGAGACCACCACCGTCGGCCGCGCCCCCGAAGTCCTCGCCGGGCTGGTGCGGGAGGCCACGTCGTACGGTGACGGCGGCGTCCGCGCCCCGGCCCTGCGGCTCCTCCTCGGCTCCCGGATCGCCGATCTCTCCGGTGTGCTCGACCCGCAGCCGCTGCTGGCGCTCGCCCGCAGCGAACTGCGCGCACGCGCCGCCGACGAACCGGTCGTCGCCGTTGTGGAGGTGCGCTCATGACGGCCGCCCTGCTCAACCACGCTCTGCTCGACCGCGCTCTGCTCGACCGCGCCACGTCGGCGGCGATCGAGGTACTCGAAGCGAGCGACGACATCGAGTTCGGCGTACGGCTGCTCGCGAACACGCCCACGCACGAAGGCCGCGACCCGGCTCTGCTGCGTCAATGGGCGCGTACCGCCGACGAGTTCGGCGCCGCACTCGCCCCCGTCGCCGCCACGGCCCGTGTCGTTGAGAGCGGCGGCGGACTGGCGAAGGGCCTGCTCGCCCGCTACACCTCCCGGCCCGTCCCGACCGTGGAACTGTTCACCGACACCCTGGCCCTCGCCGACGAACTGATCGACCGGCTCGGCTGGCGCCACTGGTATCCGGCCGGGTCGGTACGGGCGGCGGCGATCGCCCACGAGGCGGTGCACGAACAGCTCCACCACGGACCGGCGAAGACGGCCCTGAAGCGGTCACTCGGCCATGTCGTACTGCGCGCGGGACGCCACCGCCTGTACGGCCATGTCGCGGGCGCCGACGAGATCGCCGCCCACTCCTACGCCCGCACCGTGTGCGGCCTCGGCCGCAGCCCGCTCATGCTGACGGCCGCCCTGGCCACCGCCGCCGAAGCGGCCGAACCGCCGCACGGATCCCCGCACGGAAGAAAGAAGTAACGCCATGGGCGTCGTCATCCTTATTGTCATGGCGGCCGGTGTCGCCGCGATGCTCACCCGCAGACTTCCCACCGCCTTCGCGCTCGTCATCCTGGCCGTCGTGATCGCCTTCCTCGCGGGCGCTCCGCTGACCGGCGAGAACAGCGTCCTGGACACGGTCCTCCAGGAGGGCGCGCCGACTCTCGCCGCCACGATGATCGCGATCCTGCTGGGCTCCTGGCTCGGCAAGCTCCTTGACGAGACCGGCATCGCGGGCACGCTCGTCCGCAAGATTGTCGAATTCGGCGGCGACCGTCCCGTCGTGGTCGCGCTCGGTGTTCTCGCCGTCTCCACCCTCGTCGGTACGGTCACGGGCTCGGCGCCCGCCGCGATGCTCGCCGGCATCATCGGCATCCCCGCCATGATCGCCGTCGGGATCCCCAAGGTCACCGCGGCCGGCACCATCCTGATGGGCATCGCCGCCGGTATGCCCTTCGAGCTGCCCATCTGGCAGTTCTTCTCCACGGCGCTGGAGCTGCCCGTCGACACCGTGCGCGGCTTCATGATGAAGCTGTTCCCGTTCGCGCTGGCCGCCGCCGTCCTCTTCGTCCTCGTCGAGACCCGGCGACGCGGTGTCGAACACACGTGGTCCCTCAAGTCCGCGTCCGCGAAGCCCGCTTCGCGCCGCAGGCAACTGGGCGACGCGCCCTGGTACGCGCTGCTGACCCCGCTCGTACCGCTGATCCTCGCCCTCGGCCTCGACGTCGCGATCCTGCCGTCGATGCTGGCCGGTGTCCTGTACGCGCTGGTCACCACCACCCGCCCGGGCGAGATGAACAAACGGCTGCTGCGCACCCTGTACGGCGGCTTCGAGACGGCGGCGGCACCGATCGTGCTGTTCATCGCGATCGGCATCCTGCTCGCCGCGGTGAAGCTGCCCGGCGCGGTGGAGGCGCTGGAGCCGCTGATCAAGGCGGTCAGCCCGCAGAACCCGGTGCTGTTCGTCGTGGTCTTCACCCTGCTCGTGCCGCTCTGTCTCTACCGGGGGCCGCTGAACGTCTACGGCCTCGGCGCGGGCATCGCCGGTGTCCTCATCGCCGCCGGCATCTACCCGGCCGCCGCGGTGCTGGGCCTCGCCACCTCGTACAACCAGGTCTTCGGTGTGTCGGACCCGACCAGCACCCAGACCGTGTGGAGCGCGCAGTACGCGGGAGTCACACCGCAGCAGGTGATGCTGCGGACCCTGCCGTACGTCTGGGCTGTCGCCCTGGGCGGATTCTGCGTCACCGCCGCCACCTATCTGTGATCTCTCACTCCCGGGACGGAGCACGACATGACACGGCACGACACGGCACAGCACGACGGCAACGCGCGGCAGCACCAAGCCGATGAGCCGCGGAACCCCGGCCGGCGGATATTCCTGCGCGCCGCTGCCGCGACCGCCGCGGCGGCATCCGGTGTGATCGCCACCGGTACGGCGGCGGGCAGCGCCGCCGCGGCGGCGCCCGGCGGATTCCCCGACTACCGTTACCTCAAGACACTCCTGACGCCCTCCCAGCTCAAGTACAACCCCACCGGCGAGATCATCTTTCCGTGCGTCCGGGGCGTCTACGACAAGTTGTCGAACCCGCTGGGCCGCTACTACCTCTACTACGGACCGCACGACGCGCCGGGCGGAATCTGCCTGGCCTACGGCGACTCGCTGGAGGGGCCGTTCACCGAGTACACCGCCAACCCGATTGTCTCCAACAACTGGCAGCCGCACTACAAGGTCAGCCATGTCGCCTCTCCGCATGTCCTTTGGAATACGGACGTCAAGGAGCTGTGGCTCTACTTCCACGGCGAGAACGGCACCACCCGCCTCGCCCGTTCCAAGGACGGCATCACCTTCACCTACGACAAGGTGGTGCTCACCACCGCGATGATGCCGGCGGGCAGCAGCGAGACCTCGTACGCGCGCGTCTTCCGGCACGACCTGCCCTCGCGCGGCGCCCGCTACGTGATGCTCTTCATGCTCAACAACCAGTCCAACCACCGTGACATCGCCTGGGGCTGGTCGCAGGACGGCCGTGACTGGACGTTCGACCAGCAGCCGCTCGTGCGCCACTCCGACGTCGGCGCGAACAACATCGGCGGCCCGCACCTGCTGAGCCGGAACGGGAGCACATACGTCGTCTACAACACCAGCAAGGAGAACGGCGGCAATCTGCTGATCACCGAGGTCGGCAACGACTTCAGCCGCCGCGAACACCTCGGTCTCTTCTACGACTCGTCCAACACCGCGCCGGACAACGGCCGCAGCGCGTCACCGACGTTCGGGACCGACCGAGGCGTGCCGTACATGATCTACGAGGCGGGCGAACGGCTCCAGGGCTCGATCGCGGTGGCACGCGGCTGACCCACTGCCACCGTATGCGAGCGATCCGCTCGGCCTGCTGGACGGGCCGCGGCCGATGGAGTTGCCGTCGTACGGTACGACCGCTACCGGCCCGGCCTGGGTGCCGGGCCGGTCGCGGTACGGCTTGAAGAAGGCATCCGGGCCGGGGCCGCGCGGCGGGTACCGAGCGCGCACCCGCACCTGCGCGCCTCGTCCACGGCCGGCTGCGCCTGCACGGTGTCGCCCTGCGGTACGCAGGCGACGGCCGGGCGGTGGTCCGGGCAGCGGGGAACGCTTCTGCCGGGATCAGATGGTGGCCGAGGGCTCGGATGCCGTCGGCGGGGTTGACAGTGAAGGACGCTCCTCGACGGCCAGCAGGGCTGTCGCCACGGCGAGCACCGGCAGTGCCAGCAGTGCGACGCGCACGCTGCTGTGAGAGGCGAGGAAGCCGATGAACGGCGGGCCGGCGAGGAAGGCGAAGTAGCCGGTCGTCGAGACCGTGGCCACGGCGGTACCGGGTGAGCCGGTGTGGAGCCGACTGGCGCCGCTGACGACCAGGGGGAAGGACGCGGCGATACCGAGGCCGACGAGCGCGAAGAACACCACCGCCACCACAGGGTGTCCCGTCACGATGGCGACCATGGCTCCGGCCGCGGTCAGCAGGGCGCCGACGCGGACGACCCGGACGGGGCCGAACCGGCCGGCCGTCCAGTCACCGCTGAGGCGTCCCGCCGTCATGGCCACGGCGAAGGCCGCGTACCCGGCGCCGCCGGACCGGGTCCCGCGTGCAGTGAGTCCGCCAGATACACACTGCCCCAGTCGGTCACCACTCCCTCGATGAGTAGCACGCACAGGCCCAGAGCGCTGAGCAGGAGCAGCCGGGGGGTGAAGCGGGAGACCGGGGCCGAGGCAGGAGCGGTGGCGGAGGTGCCCGGGGCGGAGGTGCCCGGGGCGGAGCGGGAACGCGCCGGCCCGGGGTGCTGGTGCGCCGCGGGCCGCAGGGTGGCCGCCGCCGACCCGGCGGCGAGCACCGCGACGACGGCCGATGCGGTGAACTGGGCGCGCGGCGCCACGCCCCCGGCCGCGGCGAGCGTACCGACCAGCGCACCGGCCAGCGCACCCGCGCTGAAGAGGGCGTGGAAGGAGGACAGCCGGGCTCGTCCGCTGCTCCGTTCGACGTCCACCGCGTGGGCGTTCATGGCGACATCCAGCGCACCGACCGCGGCGCCGAGCACGGCCAGGCTCACCATGAGTTCGGTCAGCGAGCGGGCCAGTCCTGGCAGAGCGATGGCCGCGGCGTACAGCAGAACCGCGGTCCGTGCCACGGCCCGGCTGCCGAAGCGGTTCACCAGCGAGCCGGCCGCCGGCATGGCCGGTACGGAGCCCAGAGCCACCCCGAGCAGGGCCAGTCCGAGCTGCCCGTCGGACAACTGAAGCTGTTCCTTGACCTGGGGGATGCGGGGCGCCCAGCTCGCCAGGACGAGCCCGTTGATGAAGAAGACCACGTAGAGCGCGACGCCGCCGCTGTTCCCGCGCCCGGGGCCGCGCCCGCCCCCGCCCTCGTGCCGTATGCCGTCCCAATTATCTGGATGCGGGTGTAGGCGGGACTCAAACGCCGATGCCTCCTCGCGGCTCGGCGAGACGGACGGACGCGACTCGTGCGCGACTCGTGCGCGGCGAATCGGCCGCTCGCTGAGCAGCGGGGAGACGAAATCTGCGACGCCGTAAAGCGAATGACAGGCAAACGGCCACCGGCGGGACACGGAAACGCCGCACGGTCCGTTCTCCGGCTCTCTAACGTGACCGCCTTATCACGCATACGAACACGCGTACGCGTACGGGGGGATGAACACGTGAATGAGTGGCTTACTGCCGAAAACATCCTGGCCACGCTCTCTGCTCTGCTCGGTCTGGCCGCCACAGCCGTCACGGTCTGGTACCGGCCCCGGGCCCCACACCGCAAACGCATCGGCTATCGCGTCCAGATGGACACCCCTTTCGGCCGCGGCAACGACGCCGGCGAGGGCCAGGGCCTGACCACCGTCCGCGTCGGCGCCTTCAGCAACTTCCTGGAGGGCATGGCCGACGCCACCGTCGTCCTCCTCCGTATCGAGAACGACGGCGCGGAATCCATCGTCGACTCCGACTACACCAGCCGGGACGCTCTGCACGGCCTCACCGTCGTCTTCGCCGACCGCACGGTGCGAGGTGTGGCCGTCACCCAGCCGGAAGACAACGCCGAGTATCTGATGGAGCACTTCGTGCCCTCAGGACCGGCCGGTATCCAGTACTCGGACCGAGAGATCCGGCTTCCCCGTATCCCGCTCAACCGGGATCAGCACTTCAAGCTTCTGATACTGCTCACCGGCGGTCCGGTCAACTCCGGTGTACGCGTGACAGGCGGCCTTCAGGGCGGGGATGTCGTCCCCAACAAAGGTGTGTCCGTCGATGAGAAGCCGCCCCTCTTCAGCAGACACGCCAAATGGATCACAGGAATCCTCGCGGCCTACGTGATGGTGCTGACGTCGGTCCTGGTCTGGCCACGGGACACGGTCCCGCCGAGAGGCTGCGAGAAGGGCAAGCTCACCCTGGTCGGCTCCACAGCCTTCAGCCAGGCGGCGACAGCCCTCGAACTGGCCTACGAGAAGGACTGCCCCGGCTCGGAGATCGAGATACGGATGACGGGCACCCAGGGCGGGCTGGACGCCCTGGCCGCGGCCGGCAGGAAAGAGCCGGACAGTTCCCCGGCCATGATCGCCTTCTCCGACGGGCTCAAGACCAGGGCCGAGAACTACGTGGACCTCAAGGAGAGCTTTGTCGCGCTCTCGGCGTACACCCTTGTGGTGAACTCCTCCGTGAAACTTCCGGAACAAGGCCTCTCGCGCCGGCGGGTGCAGCAGATCTTCGCGGGCGAGCACGCGAACTGGTCAGAACTCGACGGTGGTACCGACGACATCAAGCTGATCAGCAGGGAAGGTGACTCCGGCACCCGTGACATCTTCGAACGGAAGGTCCTCAGGGGGACAAAGGCCGTGGACGACACGTCGCGGGACTGCGAGACACTGAGGTCGGGGTACGAGGACGCCCCGATCGTCCATTGCGAACGCGACAGTACGAACGAGGTACTCGACGCCGTCGCGAGAATCCCCGGCGCACTCGGCTACAGCGAACTCCAGTCCTTCAAGAAGTTCCAGGACAAGAGCGCCATGACCGTTTTGCGCCTGGACGACGTGGCTCCGCCGTCAACAGCGGACATCGGCGCGAGCGTGTACCCGTTCACCGAGGTCGAGTACGCGTACACATACCGGTCTCCGCTCCCCGGGTCACTGACCGACAGCTTCCTGACCTTTATGACCAGAGAAGGCGGCCAATCCATAGTCGAGCACGCGGGGCACGCCCCGTGCGAGCGCATCACGATGTACGAGAGCTGCCGGAAGAAGATGGACGATCAGCTGACGGAACGACACGAGTGAATCGCGTCCCTGTACGCGGAGTTGCCGCCGGCTGAGAAAAACGCTGGCTGAGAAAAACGCTTGGACTGCGCGGGCGCCGCCGCGCGACACTGAGGATCCCGGCCTGGCCTCCCCGTACTCGCACCTATGCGTCGCCGCGAGCTGCGCGGGTGGCTCTGCCGTCGTGCTCCGCCTGTCCCAGGACAACCCGAACGAGGGCACTCACTCGAACTGAATCTCCGCGCGGCCGGTGAGACCAACGGCTTCTCCCCGTAGAAGCATTCGGCGGCTGCCGCACGACCACACAGGGATGGTATGGGATCGCCTGAATCGCACGAGGCGCCGGGCAAAGGCGCGGTGCTCCTCGCACTTCGTTACTACGGACGGGAGCTGGCCCGGCTCCGGTGGGTGACGGTGCCCGCGATGCTGCTGCCGGCGCTGGGCAACATCGGCATCAACTACGTCGCGCCGTTGGTGGTCGCCAAGCTTGTCGGCCGCATAGCCGACGACGACGCCGGCACCACCATCGGCTCGACCCTGCCCTATGTCCTTGCCTTCGCCGGCGCGCTGCTCCTCGCGGAGACGCTGTGGCGTATCGGTCTGCACTTCCTGAACCGCCTCGACGCCCTCGGTATCGAGCACCTGTATGTGATCGGAATGGACGAGCTGTTCGCCAAGGACGCCGCGTTCTTCCACGACAACTTCGCCGGGTCGCTGACCAAGCGGGTCCTGAGCTTCGCCTCCCGCTTCGAGGAATTTGTCGACACCCTGACGTTCTCGGTCGTGGGCAGTTTCGTGCCACTGGTGTTCGGGTCGGTGGTGCTGTGGCGCTACGAACCGCTGCTCGTAGTCGGGCTCTTGGCGATGATCGCGCTGACGGGGCTGTGTGTGGCGCCGCTCATCCGGCGCCGTCAGGCGCTTGTTGACCAGCGTGAGGAGGCGATCGCCCGGGTGTCGGGCCACGTCGCCGACAGTCTGATGAACATGGACACGGTCCGGGCGTTCGCCGCCGAGAAACGCGAGGCGGCCGAGCACCAGTCCCGCGTCGCGGAGTCGCGGCGGCTCACCCTGCGCTCATGGGACTACGGCAATCTGCGCATCGACACGCTGGTCGCGCCGATGTCCGTGCTGACCAACGCGATGGGCCTGCTGCTCGCGGTCGCTCTCGGCGCGGGGGGCCACGACGTGGAGGCGGTCGTTCTCGCCTTCACGTACTACAGCAACGCGACGCGGATCATGTTCGAGTTCAACCAGATCTACCGCCGTCTGGAGAGCTCGATGACGGAGGCCGCGCAGTTCACCGAACTGCTGCTGACGCCGGCGACCGTGCTCGATCCGGAGTCGCCGGAGCAGCTGCTGTCCCGGGGCGCCGATGTCCGCTTCGAGCGGGTGACCTTCGCCCACGCGGGTGCGGAGCCTCTCTTCGAGGGTCTCGATCTGACCGTGCACAGCGGGGCGAAGATCGGCCTCGTCGGCCGGTCCGGCGGCGGCAAGACCACGCTCAGCCGACTGCTGCTGCGGATGACGGACATCGACGGCGGCCGGATTCTGATCGGTGGGCAGGACATCAGCAGGCTGCGCCAGGCCGATGTGCGCAGCCTGATCGCCTACGTACCCCAGGACCCGGCGATGTTCCACCGCACGCTACGGGACAACATCGCGTTCGCCCGGCCGGACGCCACGGACGCCGAGATCCGCCGCGCGGCCGAGGCGGCGCATGTCACGGAGTTCGCCGACGCGCTGCCGGACGGCTTCGACACCATGGTGGGCGAGCGCGGTGTCAAGCTGTCCGGCGGACAGCGCCAGCGGGTCGCTCTCGCCAGGGCGATCCTGCGCGACGCGCCGATCCTGCTGCTCGACGAGGCGACCAGCGCCCTGGATTCCGAGAGCGAGACCCTCGTCCAGGAGGCGCTGTGGCGGCTCATGGACGGGCGGACGGCGCTCGTGGTGGCGCACAGGCTGAGCACGGTCGCCACCATGGACCGGCTCGTGGTCCTGGACCGCGGCCGGATCATCGAGCAGGGCACGCACCACGAGTTGCTCGCGTCGGACGGCGCCTACGCGAAGCTGTGGCAGCGCCAGTCGGGCGGCTTTCTCGACGACACCCCCGCGCCGCAGGCCGACCTGCGCTGAACCCGGGTCCGGTGGGTGCGGCCCTGTGCCTCGCGAGGCGGCATTGCCGGGGAGTGCGGGGATCGCGGGGGAGGTGAGGAACGCGGGGGAGGTGAGGAGGACGAGGAGCATGGTGCCCGCCCGTCACCATGTCCCGTCTTCACGTCCCGGAGGCGGGTGGTCGGCAGAGCTGCCTCCATCGTGGCGGGCGGCCCACTACGGTGACTCCTAATCATCCTTGGTCGGGAGGCGAAGTGATCAGGTTCTGGACCATCCTCGCCGTACTCTTCGCCGCTCTCACCGTCGGCGCCCTCGCAACGGCGAACCGGCGCGGTGGCATCGACGACCTCGCGATCGCCGCGATCCTCGCCTGCCTGGCCTGGGGAAGCTGGAAAGCCCGGCGAAGGTGACGGCCCATCGGCCTACCGGCACAGACCGAGGACGTCCTTGCCCACGTACCGGGCCTGGGGGCCCAGTTGTGAGGGGGCGGGGAGTCTGCTGTCGGCGGGTCGTGGGTACTGCTATGTCGTTTCGCCGGCGTCGGCGACCATACGGACGAGGGTGTCGATGAGCTCTTCGGCGGTGGTGCGCCCGCGAACTGGCTCGCCAGGGATTCCACGTCCTGGCCGGCGTGCGACGCGACCATGACGCCGACGCCATCCGATCGACCGGCATCGAGCCGGTCATCCTCGACATCACCAAGTCCGAGCAGGTGGAGGCTCTCGCCGCGCGGGTCGCCGAAGACCCGCGCGCGCTGCACGCGCTCGTCAACAACGCCGGCGTCCAGGTGAACGCCCCGGTCGAAGCCCTGCCGATGGATCAGTGGCGGCGGGTGTTCGAGGTCAACCTGTTCGGCCATATCGCCGTCACTCAGGCGCTCCTGCCCGCGCTGCTGCGCAGCAAGGGCCGTGTGATCAACATCAGCTCGGTCGGCGGCAAGGTCGCCATGGCCACATACGGCGCGTACGCCGGCGCGAAGTTCGCCCTGGAGGCGGTCAGCGACTCACTTCGCCGGGAGGTCGCGCCGTTGGGCGTACAGGTGGTCGTGGTCGAGCCTGGCGGCGTCCGCACGGAGATGGCCACCCGCGGGATCGCGACGGCGAATGACCTGGCCGCCCGGATGACGCCGGAGCACGACGAACGCTACGGCCGCCTGGTCCAGGCGAACAACACGTTCATGGCCTCCGGCACCGCGTCGGGCCTGATCGCCGACGCCGCCGCCCGGGTCATCGCGAAGACCGTAACGACCCGCAGGCCGCGTACCCGCTACACCATCGGCAGGGATGCCGCCCTGGTCACCCGCCTGGTGCGGATGCTGTCCGACCGCACGCTCGACCGCGTCCTCGCCGCCAACCTGCGCCGCCACTACCCGAAGGAAGCCGCGGCCTGACCCACCGCCACCTTCACCTCGCGCCGGTACCAACATCGCGGCATCCGAACGACCGGACCTCACCGGACAGCCGTCGGCCAGGACCAACCGCGTGCGGATGTACCCGGCCGTCCCTCCCACGTACCCTCGTCCCCGTGTCAGTCTCACGCCTGCGTCGCGTCGCTGTCCTCGTGCTTGAAGGCGCGAAGCCTCTTGATGTGGGTATTCCCGCGCAGGTGTTCACGACCCGGGCGAGCATGCCGTACGAGGTGCGGGTGTGTGGCGCGGCGCCGGGTCTTGTGGCCGGTGGCGACGGCCTGTCGTACTGCGTCGCCCATGGCATCGACACACTCGCGTGGGCGGACATTGTCTTCGTTCCCGGCTATCGGTATCCGGACCGTGATGACCCGCCGCAGGTTGTCGTTGATGCGCTGATCGCTGCCCACGATCGGGGAGCGCGGCTCGCTGCGATCTCGACGGGTGCGTTCGCGCTCGCTGCCACGGGCCTGCTCGACGGCAAGCGTGCGACGACGCACTGGCATTACACACGGGCGCTCGCGGCGAAGCGTCCGCTCGTTCAGGTCGACGCGAATGTTCTGTTCGTCGACGAGGGCAGTGTGCTGACGTCGGCCGGTGCCGCTTCGGGTATCGACCTGTGCCTGCATATTCTGCGCGGCGATCTGGGGGTGTCCGCGTCGAACCATGCGGCGCGGCGTCTGGTGGCGGCGCCTTACCGCAGCGGCGGTCAGGCGCAGTACGTGCCGCGCAGTGTGCCGGAGTCGCTGGGCGAGCGGTTCGCCGCCACCCGGGAGTGGGCGCTGCACCGGCTCGGCGAGCCCCTCACTCTTGAAGTGCTCGCCAGGCATGCGGCGGTGTCGCCGCGCACGTTCTCGCGGCGCTTTGTCGAGGACACGGGGTACACGCCGATGCAGTGGGTCATGCGAGCCCGTATCGACGTGGCCCGTGAGCTGCTTGAGCGTTCGCAGCAGAGTATCGAGCAGATCGCCGCCGACGTCGGTCTCGGCACCGGTGCGAATCTGCGGCTGCACTTCCAGCGCATCCTCGACACCACGCCGAGCGAATACCGGCGCACCTTCGCCCAGGGGCAGTAGCTCGTCACCACCACGTGGCGCGATCCCGTCACCACCACGTGGCGTAATCCCCGTCACCACCACGTGGCGCGATCCTTTTGGACCGTGGCAATCACGCCGCTGTCACGGGCGAATGCCGCGCGAGAACCTGATGGCGAACCCGAAGGGACACCGCTCATGACTCGCATCGCCATCAACGGATTCGGCCGCATCGGACGCAATGTGCTGCGCGCGCTGCTCGAACGCGACAGCGACCTGAAGGTCGTCGCCGTCAACGACCTCACGGAGCCCGACACCCTCGCGCGGCTGCTCGCCTATGACACGACGGCGGGCCGGCTCGGCCGCCCGGTGACTGCCGACGGGGACGCCCTCGTCGTCGACGGCCGCCGCATCACCGTGCTCGCCGAACGCGAACCGGCCCGGCTGCCGTGGGCCGAGCTCGGCGTCGACATCACGCTTGAGGCGACCGGCCGCTTCACATCGGCCACGGCCGCCCGCGCCCACATCGACGCGGGCGCGACAAGGGTACTCATCAGCGCGCCGGCGGACGGCGCCGATGTCACACTCGCGTTCGGGGTCAACACCGACGCGTACGACCCGGCCGCACACACGATCGTCTCGAACGCCTCGTGCACGACCAACGCGCTCGCGCCGCTGGCCGCCGTGCTCGACGGTCTCGCCGGCATCGAGCACGGCTTCATGACAACGGTGCACGCCTACACGCAGGAACAGAACCTCCAGGACGGCCCGCACCGCGACGCCCGCCGCGCCCGCGCCGCCGCCGTCAACATCGTGCCGACCACAACAGGCGCCGCCAAAGCGATCGGCCTCGTACTGCCGAACCTCGACGGCAAGCTGTCCGGCGACTCGATCCGCGTGCCGGTCCCGGTGGGATCGATTGTCGAACTCAACACGACCGTCGCCCGTGACGTGACACGCGAGGACGTACTGGCGGCATACCGCACTGCGGCACAGGGGCCGCTCGCGGGCGTACTCGAGTACTCGGACGACCCGCTCGTATCGTCCGACATCACGGGCAACCCGGCCTCGTCAATCTTCGACTCGGCCCTCACCCGCGTCGACGGCCGCCACATCAAGGTGGTCGCCTGGTACGACAACGAGTGGGGCTTCTCGAACCGCGTGATCGATACGCTCGAACTCCTCGCCACCAGCTGAGAACCTCGACTTGGCGCGCACTCAACAGCAGCTGCACGACGGCCATCCCGCCATCATTCGAAAGCACTGGTCGATCACGAGCCGCAGCAGCCGCCTGCGGGAGCTTCCTTCGTCGCGGCCGGGGCCGGTGCACCGATCTGTACGAGCTCCGGCGCCGACATGGCGCAGCAGCCTCCGCCGTCGGACTGCTGCTCGGCGGCCGGTTCGTTGAACAGGCCGGCGCCGCCGCACACCCCGCTCTCGGGGAGGGTGAGTTCGACGCGGTCGGCGGACTCGACATCGCCGGCGATCGCCGCGGCAATGGAGCGGACCTGTTCGTAGCCGGTCATGGCGAGGAAGGTGGGGGCGCGGCCGTAGGACTTCATCCCGACGAGGTAGACGCCCTGTTCGGGATGGGACAGTTCACGGTGGCCGTGGGGGTAGACCGTGCCGCAGGAGTGGACGTTGGGGTCGATCAGCGGCGCGAGTTCCACGGGTGCCTGGAGGCGCTCGTCCAGGCCGAGGCGTAGTTCGGAAAGGAAAGACAGGTCCGGACGGAAGCCGGTCAGGACGATGATTTCGTCGACCGGGTCGAGACGGCGGCCGTCTTCAGCCACCAGCACCAGGCGACCGTCGCTGTCCCGTTCCACCGCCTCGGTACGGAAGCCGGTGACGGCGTCGGCGTGTCCGTTGTCCACCGCCGCCTTGGCCGCGAGGCCGAGGGCTCCTCGGGCGGGCAACTGGTCGGCCGCGCCGCCGCCGAAGGTGGAACCGCTGATGCCGCGCCGCAGGATCCACACGGCATGCGTACCGGGAACGTTTTCGGCAAGGTCGGCCAGGGAGGCAAGCGCTGTGAAGGCCGACGCTCCGGAGCCGATGACGGCCGTACGCTTGCCCGTGTAACGGGCCCGTACGGCTTGGTCGTTGAGGTCGGGGATACGGTACGAGATCCGCTCCGCGGCCGTACGCTCGCCCAGCGCGAAGAGCCCGTCCGCGCCGATCGGGCTGGGAATGGCCCAGGTGCCGGAGGCGTCGATGACCGTACGGGCCGTGATCCGCTCCTCGGCTCCGTCCGTGTTCATGATGTGGACGGTGAAGGGCTGTCTGTCCCGGTCGGCGTCCACGATCCGGTCGCGTCCGAGGCGGGAGACACCGGTGACGCGGACGCCGTATCGGACCCTGTCACCGAGGACGTCGGCCAGCGGCTGGAGGTAGAGCGTCGCCCAGTCGCCGCCGGTGGGGTAGGTGGCCCCGTCGGGTGCGGTCCAGCCGGTGGGCGTGAGGAGCTTCTCGGCGGCGGGGTCGACCAGCTCGGCCCAGGTGGAGAAGAGCCGTACATGACTCCACTCCCGTACGGCGCTGCCCGCGCCGCCTCCAGCCTCCAGGACCAGGGGCTCGATCCCGCGCTCGACCAAGTGGGCGGCAGCGGCCAGGCCGATCGGGCCTGCTCCGATCACCACGGTGGGCAGGTCGCTGGTGGGCGCCTGGGTCGTCGGCACAGTCACGGCGACTCCCTCTCGATCTTCTTGTTTCGACGTTTGTCGATGGCTTGCACCGTCAGGGTTCCACCTGATTCGATAACTGTCAACATAGGCATTCATCGAAACAGTGGCTCCGTTGCCGCCCCTGGGTCGGGTGTGAAATGTTGAGGTGGAGCCCGATCGAGTGGCTCCCGGACGAGGGGTGCCGTACCCGGAGTACGACAAGACGGCCCGTGAGAGGGCTGTCATGTCGTGGTGGATTCTTGCCATTTCGGGTGTTCTGGAAGCTGTGTGGGCTGCCGCCCTGAGTAAATCCGAAGGCTTCAGTCGCCTTGTCCCGTCGCTGCTCTTTGTCATCGCCCTGGCTGCGAGTATGGCCGGACTGGCTTACGCGATGCGTGAACTGCCGGTCGGTACCGCGTACGCGGTATGGGTAGGCATCGGCGCGGTGCTCACCATCCTGTACGCGATGTTCACCGGACAGGAATCGGTGACCGCACTCAAGGTCTTGTTCCTGACGCTGATCGTCGCAAGCGTGATCGGGCTCAAGCTCGCCCACTGAGGCCCCCGGTCAAGTTCTCGTCTGGCGGTAGTGGTGGGAGGCGGCCTCTGTGAGGTTGGTTCGACGTATGTCAACATAGACATATGTCGAATACGAAGGTGCTGCCGCTGCTGGAGCCGGAGGTGGTGCCGTGCTGCCCGCCGCTGTCCGAGCGGGCGTTGACGGCCGAGGAAGCGGTCCGTACGGCCGCGATGTTCAAGGCCCTCGGCGATCCCGTACGGCTGAGGCTGTTCTCGCTGGTCGCCTCGCACGAGGGCGGCGAGGCCTGTGTCTGTGACATCTCGGACGTCGGTGTCTCCCAGCCCACCGTCTCCCACCATCTGAAGAAGCTCCGCGAGGCCGGTCTGCTCACCTCGGAACGGCGCGGGACCTGGGTGTACTACCGCGTCGCTCCGTCCGTCCTGGCCGCCATGGGCCAGTTGCTGAAACAGCCCGCGGCCTGACTTCGCCGAACGGGCCGGTGTCTGTTCGTCCGGTGCCGCGCGATGCTGGACGTATGGAGATCGAGATTCTGGTCGTGCCGGACTGTCCGAATGAGAAGCCCGCTGCGGAACGGTTGAGGAGCGCTCTCGACGCTGTCGGCATGCACGACACGACGTTCACGATCCGCACCATCAGCGACCCCGAGGAGGCCGAGCGAATCGGCTTCACCGGCTCGCCGACCATCCTGATCGACGGCCGTGACCCCTTCGCCGAGCCAGAACGTACCGCCGGACTGAGCTGCCGAATATATCCGGCCCTGGCCCTGATCCCGGACGGACCCGTCGGTGTCCCAGGGCTCGACCAGCTCCGCGAGGCCCTCACCACCGCCGCGGAGAGGCCCGCTCCTCCCGCACTCTGAACCGCCTTGACCTTCAAGTCGGGTAGAAGGGACGGGGTCTACGGCGCTTACGGCGTATCGGCCAAGGCGTTCTCGTCCGTCGCGTGGCCGAGAGTGCGGTCGAGGACGGTCAGGAGGAGGTAGAGCACGCCTGCGCCGAGCATGATCCAGGCGAGGTGGTGCATACCGCCGGTGTCCGCGCGCTGCCCGAAGGAGGCGGCTGTTGTGGAGGAGGCGACCATCGAGCCGATGTAGGCGAAGGTGCGCAGCAGCCCGGCCGAGGAGGCGGTGCGCTCGGGATCGGCCTGGAAGTAGACGGAGTTCTGCAGGGCCAGGCTGTTCAGTCCCTGCGGGACGCCGAAGATCAGGGCGACGAGAATCAGCATCCACACGGGGCTGTCCCCGGTGAGCGTCAGCATCACCACACAGGCGACCACCTGTCCGAGCGCGCCGACGAGCAGCTTGCCGCGCACGCCCTTGCGCCGCCCGGAGACGATCGAGACACCGATGGCCACCAGGAACATGGGGATCTGCACCAGCCCGGCGTGGAAGGGCGCGAGTCCGAAGCCCTCCTCCGTCCACTGGGTGAACCCGTAGAGGAAGGAGTAGGCGACGACGTAGGCGACCAGCGCGCGCCCGTAGGTGACCAGCAGTGGCGTGTTGCCGCCCAGCACCCGCAGGTCGATGAACGGGGTGGGAGCCCATAGCTCCCGCGCCGCGAACGCGGCGCTCGCGGCGGCGGCGATCACCAGCAGATACCAGTCGCGCAGGTGCAGGTTCATCAGGAACAGCAGCAGTGAGACGAGCATTACGGCGAACAGCGCCATGCCGGGCAGGTCGAGCTGGGCGGCGCGGCGCCCATGCTGCGGAGACTCCCCTGTACGGGCCTCCTTGGTCCCTGTGTCGCCCTCCTTGGCTCCCGTACCGTCCTTCTTGGCCCCCGTACCAGCCTCCTTGGGCAGTCGGAGCAACCCCAGCAGCACGGCCGCGACGGCCAGCGGCACATTCAGCGCGAAAGTGGCGCGCCAGCCGCCCAGCCCGATCAGCAGGCCGCCCAGCAGAGGGCCGATCACGGCGATGGTCTGGTTGGCAACGGCCAGGGCAGTCAGCACCCCACCGGGACTGTCCTGCCCGGTGCGCCTGGCCTCGCTGCGCAGCAGCGCCATGGCGGCGGGATACCCGGCGCAGGTGCCGAACCCGAGCAGGACCCGCGAGGCGATCAGCACCCCCACGTTCGGCGCCAGCGTGCCGACGACACCGGCGACCTCGACAAGGCTCGTGCTGACGAGGAAGAGCCTGCGCGGCCCGAAGATGTCGATGAGCCGACCCACGACAGGCTGCCCGAGAGCAGTGGCCAGGTAGAGGGCCGAGACCAGCCACGCGGTCTGCGAGGGCGGCACGCCCAACGCGTCGCCGATGGGTACGAGCGTGACGGCGATGATCGTTGAATTGATCGGGTTCAGGACCGAGCCCAGCATCATCGGCGGCAGCAGCCGCCGGTCGAAGCCCGCTGTCGCCGTCCCGCCTCGCCCCTCTGTTCTCTGATCAGTCATGGGTGAGGCGTTCCAGTACTGCCATGGCGGCGATCACGGCCCGCCGTTCCTCTTCCGTGCACTTCTCCTGCAACTCACCGGCAAGCCATTCCTGCCGGGCCTGCCGCCCCTCCGCCACCCGCCGGTGCCCCTCCGCGGTCAGCGCGATCAGCAGACGGCGTCCGTCATAGGGGTCGGGCCGCCGTTCCACCAGCCCCAAGGCGGTCAGCGACGTGACCGTCGCCGTCATCGACTGGTGGCGCACTCCCTCGGCCGAGGCGAGCTCACTGGCCGTGACGCCTTGCTTGTCGGACAGGCGAGTCAGGACGGACGCCTGCCCAAGAGTGATGTCCTCGGCTTCGGCGGCATTCAGGATACGGCGCCGCAGGCGGCTGATGACCGTACGGACCTCTCGCGAAGCCTGAACCGCTGAGGGCGACAGACGCGGGCTCTCATTCATGCGTTCCACGCTAGAACCCGCAGCTTAAGTTGTACAGTTTTATCTGCACAGCTTAGGCTGCTTGACGAGCCCCACGCTGCGGTGCCGTTCCAGGTGCCGGAGGCCGAGGCCCAGCAAGTCAAGGACTGCTGGGACATCGGGGAGCCGTCTCAGCGGACGGGCTGCTTCTCTTGGGGGCAGCCCGTCCGCTGAGGGGAAATGTCGTCGGCTCACGTACCGATGTTCACGTACCGATCACCGGCCGAGTGGTGCGCGGGCATAAGCGCGTCACCCGGTGGTGTCCCACTTCCACTTGCCGCAGATGTCAGGTCGGGAGGGAATATTGACGCAGGCCCGGTACTTGATGGTCTGGCCCTTGGTGAAGTTGCGGTTGAAGTCCTTGTAGGTACGGCAGCCGCCGCTGTGACGCAGGGTTTGCGTCTTTGCCCCGGCCCTCTGGTACTGCGCGTATATGGAACGGCCGTCGCACTTGGTGTCCGAGACGCGGAAGTCGTCCGTACTGGTCCAGTAGGTCACCCGGCCCGCTTCGGACTGGTTGGTGAACACCTGGGCCTTCCCCGTCGCGGACGCCGGTGATATCGCGATCAGCGATATGGCGCCCGCCGCGCAGGCCGTCATGGCCGCGCGGCGCAGATTGTTCATGTACATGTTTGGTCCTTCGTCGTTGTGGAAGCCGTATGCGGCTTCCCGATGAGCCCGCCTGCTTGTGGCAAGGAGCACCTTCGAGAATTGAGTCTTGGCTGCGGTGAGTTGTTGCGCAGCCCCCGTTTGCGCAGCAAAACAATTCCTTGCGCCGCTATCGAGGCGATCGGCTGAAATCCGGTCTCGTTCCCTGGCGACGGGTCTTTGTTGCGTACCGCGAATCCGGGCTGCGCAACAACGCGGCACCCCTGAGACTCAACGGTGCAGGGCCTGCCGGCCTGCCTGCCGTCGTTACGTGGACGGTATTTGGATCGCGCTTCGGCAGGGCTCTGCTCAACCGGAGAACAAGGATGGGCCTCACCGGCTCAAGAAGGTAAGGAACGATCTATGCGAATGAGGCGCTCACTCGTTGCCGTGCTTGCGGCGGGGGCCGCGGTCGCCGTGTCCGTACCGGCTACGGCAGCCGCACCTGCCGCTCGTCCGTCGGCTCCGCTCATGACGGGGCCGACGGAATTCCCTCGGCGGAACTCATCCTGTCGCCGAGGGCGGCACTGATCGAGCTCGGCTTCCGGTGCAGGTCTTGCGGTAGGGAATTCCCGGGAGAAACTCCCGCCATTCCCTGGGTGTGAGGTCGCGGGCGACGGAAGCGCAGAGTTGCGCTTCGGTGTGCCGCGGTTCGGTGTTCCACAGCATGGCGGTGTGGTCGTCGCTGCCGGTGGCCAGGGTGCGGCCGTCGGGGCTGAACTCCACGGAACGGACTTGCCGGGTGTGGCCGGCGAGTGTTGCCAGTTGGCTGCGTCGGGCGAGATCCCAGAGCACTACCGTTGTATCTGCGCTGGCGGTCGCCAGGGTGCGGCCGTCAGGGCTGAACGCCACGGCGAGCGCGGGCCCGGTGTGGCCTCCAAGGGTCGCCAGGCGCGTGCCGTGGGCGACGTCCCACAGTGTGACCGTCTGGTCGATGCTGGCGGTGGCCAGGGTGCGGCCGTCGGGGCTGAACGCGACTGCTCTGACGGCTCTGGTGTGGCCGGTGAGGGTGGCTCGGCGGCTGCGCTTGGACACATCCCACAGGATGGCGCTCCCGTCGCGGCGGGCGGTGGCCAGGGTTTGGCCGTCGGGACTGAACGCGACGGCGTTGGATGCCGCTTGGGTGTCGATGGTGGCCTGTTGGGTGTGCTTGACGGCATTCCACAGCTTGATCGTTCTGTCCGAGCCGGCGGTGGCCAGGGTCCGCCCGTCGGGGCTGAAGGCGACGGCCATCACACGGTCGGTGTGCCCGGTGAGTTTGACGGGAGAGGAGCCGGTCGCCGGATTCCAGAGTGTGAGCGTGTAGTCGTGGGCACGCGGAGGGTGCTGGGCGGTGCCGGTCGCGGCGGCCAGGGTATGACCGTCGGGACTGAACGCGACGGCATTGACGGGCCCGGTGCCGCCGTCGAGCGTGGTCTTACGAGTGCGGCCTTCGACGTCCCAGAGTACGGCGGTTCCGTCGTCGCCGGCGGTGGCCAGGGTCCGCCCGTCCGGGCTGAACGCGACCTTGTTCACACGGTCGGCGTGTCCGGCGAGCGGGATTCGTGTGGGATCCCACAGGACGACCGTTCCGTCCTCCCCGGCCGAGGCGAGAAGGTGGCTGCGCGGATCGAACGCGAGCGTATAGAGGTTGCTGGTGTGTCCGGTGAGGGTTGCTCTGCGGATATGGCGGTCGGCGTCCCACAGCATGACGGTGTTGTCGTGCCCAGTGGTTGCCACGGTCCGCCCGTCGGGGCTGTAGGCGATGGCCCGCACTTGTCCGCTGTGCCCGGTGAGGGTGGCCTTGCGGGTGTGGCGCCTGACATCCCAGAGTATCGCCGTCTGGTCCTGGCTGGCGCTGGCCAGCGTACGGCCGTCGGGACTGAAGGCGATGGCGTCGACGGATTGGGCGTGGCCGGTGAGCGTGGCCAGCCGAGCACCGGTCGTCGCATCCCACAGCCCGATGGTCCCGTCGCTGCCGGCGCTGGCCAGTGTGCGGCCGTCCGGGCTGAACGCCACCGCGTTCACAAAGCCGGTATGGCCGGAGAGGGTCAACCGCATGGATCGGCGTTCGGTGTCCCACAGCATCACAGTGCCGTCGCTGCTGGCGCTCGCCAGAGTGCGGCCGTCGGGTGAGAACGCGATGTCCTCGACCTGTTGGGTGTGCCCGGTCAGGGTCGCCACTTTCCTGCGTGCCGGGACGTCCCAGAGCACCACGTTCTTGTCGTCTCCTCCGGTGGCCAGCAGGCGGCCGTCGGGACTGAACTTCACCGCTCGGAGCCAGGTGGCATGGCCGCTGAGTGTGGCCAGTTGACGACGGCGTTGTGCGTCCCAGAGCCTCAAGGTCTGGTCCCGGCTGACGGTGGCAAGAACACCATCAGGGCTGAAGGCGACCTCGGAGACGGCGTCGGTGTGGCCGACGAGTTCGGCTCGGTAGTACTCGTGGGCGGACATCGTCAGCAGCGCGCCGCGTGCCTCGGGTGTCGGCGCGACGCGGTATGCCTCCACACTGAGCAACATCGCTGTGCCCGGTCGCGACTCGGCCAGTCCCAGCGCCTGCGCCGCCAATTGGCGGGAGACCGCGACCCGGTGGGCCTGCACGGCGTCCTGACGCTGCTGAACGGCGATCACGCTGATACCCGTGACCACCAGCAGCATCATCGCGAGGCCGGCGGCAAGGTAGCGCAGTTGGCGGTTGCGCCGTGCGGTCACGGCGCGCTCCTGCTCACGCAGGCCGACGCTGGCGTCGAGAAAGGCACGCTCCGGCGCATTGAGGCTGTCCCGGTTCCCCTCCCGGGCGGCCCAGTCGCAGGCGACAGCCAGCCGTACGCCTCGGTACAGCGCACCCGCATCCCGGTCGAGCTCCTCCCACGCACCGGCGGCTTCGGTGAGCCGCCGTTGCAGACGCAGACCTTCGCGATCCTCCTCGATCCACGCGACCAGTCGGGGCCAAGCGGTGATCAGGGCCTCGTGGGCGAGGTCCACGGTGTCGTTGTCGAGGATGATGAGCCGGGAACGGGCGAGGCGCTCCAGGACCAGAGCGGTGTCATCGGGCCGGCCGGTGTCGAGTTCGCTGCGGGCAGCGGGACGGCGGGTGTCCTGCGCCCTCTCACCCGGGATGATCAGCCGCAGCAGAATGCGCCGGGCGACGTTGGCCTGATGAGGCGTCAGGCGTGTGTAGAGGTCTTCAGCGGTCTTCGCGATGGCGCCACGTAGGCCACCTGCGGCTTCATAGCCGGCCTCGGTCAACGCACGGCCGCGGCGGCGGCGCCAGGTCTCCAGGAGTACGTGCGACATGAGCGGCAGCCCACCCGGCTCGGCCTCGACCTCGTCGATGATCCTCGCGGTCAGGGTGCGCTCGACAATCAGGCCCGAGGCCGCCGCCGGTTTTACGATCGCCTCGCGCAGCTCGGCCGGACTCATAGGACCGACCAGCAGACTCGCGTCGCGTAAGGCCAAGGCGAGTTCCCCGTACTCGGCGCAACGCCCGTAGAAGTCTCCGCGTACGGCGATGATGACGCGTAATCGGCTGTCCGGCCGACGGGCGGTGAGCAGCAGGTCGATGAACTCTCCACGCTCAGTGGCGTCATGGCAGAGAGTGAACACCTCTTCGAACTGGTCGACGACGATGACCGTGTCGCCGGCCGTGTCCTTCGGCACGAGCAGGTCCGCGTGAGTGCGCACCGGGTGCTCGCCGGGCGTGAAGATCACGACGGCCGCGGGGCGCTCACGTGGTTCTTCGGTGTGCTGAAGCAGCGGGATCAACCCGGCGCGCAGCAGAGAGGACTTACCGCTGCCCGAGGGGCCGGCCACGGCGATGAACCGCCGCTCGCGCACCAGCTCCGCCAAGTCGCCGAGAAGCTGGTCCCGGCCGAAGAAACGTTCCCGGTCGCCCGACTCGAACCGGGCCAACCCCTGATACGGCGGCGCGGCGTCGTCATCGGCCGCCCCCAGAGCCGCGTCCTCAGCCGCCAGGTGCCAGCGCCGCTCCCACTCCTCGCGGTCCCCGCCGCAGGCCTCGACGTACGCCAAGGCGACTTGCAGGGTCGGCAGTTGCTCGCCCGATGCGGCCCGCGACAGCGTAGGGACCGTGTAAGGCGTACGCCGCGACATCACCCGATAGGTGACACCACCCGCCTCCTGCCGAAGCTTCCGCAACTCGAACGCGAAACGCTGCACCGGACCGGCACTCGGATCGAGCGGGCGCTCCTGACGGCCCATACAGGTTCCACCTCCAGCGCATACGGGCACCAGGATAGGGCGGCACTGCCCCTATGCCACGTATCCTGGTCACGCCCCCTCTGGAGCGGCCGGGTTCACTGGAGTCGCCGTAGGCGTTCTTGCCTTCTTCAGTTCGTGTAACGCTCGTTCGTCTCAACGAGCCGGGCGAGGTTTGCCAGTGCCATGCGTGTGCCCGTCTCGTTGTCGGCGGCGGGCACGGCGTCGGGGATCCCTTCGTGCACGACGAGGACTTCAGTGCCGCCGTCCGCATCGGTGAGCGTGGTCGTCATCGTCATCGTGCCGTGAAGTGCGGGATCCGCGGTCTCGAATTCGGACACTTCGACCACCTGCTCGTTCGGCACGAGCTTCACGAAGTGGCCGTGGTACGTGTCGGTATGTGAGGCCGACTTGCCGGTGGCATCCGGCGCGTCGTAGGTGAGCGAGACACGGAACCGTCCACCTTCGCGGGCATCGAATTCGTGCACGTGGCTGCTCATGCTGGCCGGCACCCGCCATGCCGCGATCGCGTCCGCGTCCAGCAGCGCCCGGTAGACGGCCGGACGCGAGGCATTCACATGCCGGGAGACCTGCGTCGAGTACATGGAGCCAACATAGCGCTCGGGTACTCCTGCCCGGGAGGTCCGGTAGGTCCCGTCCCGGAGCAGGCAGGTGGTGGCAATCGGGCGCGCGGTGAATGCCCTTGGGCCCGGTGGCGAGCAGGGGGTGCTCGCCACCGGGCTGGGGTTCTCGCCGTTCCCCGTCCCCACGGGTTCGGCGAGTGCGGGGCCGATACCGCCATGGCGGCCCTGGTCTTGGGGATGGCTGCCTGCGGGAGACGGCCACGAGGGCGTGGGGGGGGATCTACCGGCTGTGTACGAGTTCGTGGTCGTGCTGGTCGACCGGTGCCGAAGGGACGGGATGCTTGCGGGCGATCGCCTCTCCTTCGACGTCGATGCTGGGCAGCAGCCGGTCGAGCCACCGCGGCAGACGCCAGGCACGGTCGCCGAGGAGGGCGAGGACGGCGGGCGCGATGGCCATCCGGACGACGAAGGCGTCGAAGAGGACGGCGGCGGCCAGACCGAACCCGATCATCTTGATCATGGACTCGTCGGCGCCGACGAATCCGGCGAAGACCGCCATCATGATCAGCGCGGCGGCGGCGACCACGCGGGCGCTGGTGCGGAACCCGGAGACGATCGCCTGCCCGGGCCGGTCACCGTGTACGTACGCCTCCCGGATGCGGGAGACGAGGAAGACCTCGTAGTCCATGGCGAGGCCGAACACGATGCCGACCAGGAAGATCGGCATCATGCTCATGATCGGGCCGGTCGTCCCGACGCCGAGCAGCTCGGCGCCACGGCCGTGCTGGAACACCGTGACGACCACGCCGAGCGAGGCCAGCACGGAGAGCAGGTAGCCCAGGGCAGCCTTCAGCGGCACCAGGAGGGAACGGAAGACCAGGAGCAGCAGCACGATCGCCAGGCCGACCACGACCACGAGATAGGGCACCAGCGCGTCCTGGAACCTCTGCGCGACGTCGATGTTCATCGCGGTGCTGCCGGTGACTTCGTAGCCGGCCCCGGTCTGCCGCTCGATGCCGGGGCGCTCGGCGCGGATGGTCTTCACCAGGTCGATCGTCCTGGCGTCCGTAGGGCTGGTGGACGGGGTGGCGGAGAGCACGGCGGCGTCGCCGGCCTCGTTGAACCGCGCCGGGGAGACGGAGACAACTCCGCCGGTGTCCGCGATCCGTCGGCTGATCACGGAGACGGCCGCCTTGGGGTCGTCGACGCCCTTGGTGTCGACGGCGATGGTCAGGGGACCGTTGAAGCCGGGGCCGAAGCCTTCGGCGAGAGCGTCGTAGGCCCGTCGCTCGGTGGTGGAGGTGGGCTTTGCCTCATCGCCGGGCATGCCCAGCTGGAGGTCCGCGGCCGGCAGCGCGAGCGCGCCCAGGCCCACGACGCCGAGCAGCAGCACGGGCAAGGGATGACGCACCACCAGGCGTGCCCAGCGGCTGCCGGCGTTCTCCGCCTTGGCGCGGCGGGGCTGCTTGCCCTTGCGGACGCGGCGTGCGAGCACGGCGTCGGGCCAGAAGCCGAGGAGGGCCGGGACCAGGGTCAGACAGATGAGGACGGCGACGAGCACGGCACCGGCCGCGGTGAGGCCCATCTTGGTGAGCATCGGAATGCCCACCACCGACAGTCCGGCCAGCGCGATGACCACGGTCAGGCCGGCGAAGACCACCGCGGACCCGGCCGTGCCGACGGCCATTCCCGCGGCCTCCCTCGGCGCACGGCCCTTTCCGCGCTCCTCGCGGTAGCGGGAGACGACGAACAGGGCGTAGTCGATGCCGCAGGCCAGGCCCAGCATGGAGGCGAGAGTCCCGCTGGTCAGGGACAGGCCGAACGTACTGCCCAGGGCGATGATCGCGGTCATGCTGACACCGACGCCGATGACGGCGGTCAGCAGCGGCAGCCCGGCCGCGGCCATGGCCCCGAAGGTGATCAGCAGGACCACCGCCGCGACCGCGATGCCGATCGCCTCGGCGGACCCGCCCGCGGCCGGCTGCGTCGCCAGGGCGTCTCCGCCGATCTCGACGGTCAGGCCCGTATCCCGTGCCTGGTCGACGGCGCGCTCAAGGTGTTTCTTGCCGTCATCGGTCAGGTCGGCGGCTGCGGTCTTGAAGGAAACGGTGGCGTAGGCCGTGGAGCCGTCCTCGCTGACCGCCTTCGCCTGGAAGGGGTCCACCGCGTCGGCCACCTGCGGGCCGTCGGCGGCCTTGTCGACCAGATCCTCGATCACGGCCTTGTGCGCGGCGGCGGTGACCTTCTCTCCGCTCGGCGCGATGAACACGATGCGGGCGTTCGCTCCATCGGCCGCCGAGCCGGGGAAGCGCTCGTCCAGGAGATCGAACGCCTTCTGGGACTCGATGCCCGGCATGGCGAACCCGTCGTCGGGAGCGGCGGGCGCCTTCGCGGCGGCGAAGCCGACAGCGGCCAGGACGGCTATCCACAGGAAGGTGACGAACCATCGCCATCTGAAGGCGATGCGGCCCACGTGGTACAGGAAAGTTGCCATGGCGGTGAGGAAGCCTCCACATCGGCGGTGCAGGACAAGGGGCAGAGGAGGCTCTCGCCGTTTGCGTCCGGTCGGAGACCGGGACGGCGTGCCTCAGTGATCTCCACGATCCCGTCCGGCGGGTCCCGCCACGAGGGAGCACTCTCCCGAACCCGAGGTGTAGCGGGCTACACCTCGGCACCGCGCAGAACACCGGCTCGGCCAAGGCCACCGCACCCGACTCCGGCGCACTTCACGTCGCGACGTCGCGCTGAACGGCCAGGCCTTCGCCGTCACTCCCGCGTCGTACGGTGGCGGCCCTCTCTTGGGTGCAGTGCGTCGACAACGAGGTCGAGCTGCCGTCCGGTCTGCTCCGGAGTGTTGCTGGCCGCCGTGGAGAGGAAAACGCCGAGGAGCATGGTGGTGACGTCCTCGGGTGTGACATCCGCGCGGAGTGAGCCCGCTCGCGCTCCGGCCGTGAGGATCGTTCCGATGGCGGCGGTGATGCGCTCCCGGGTGGTCGGTGTCGCGATGCGTCCCGTGGCCCAGCCGGTGCGGAGTGTGTCGATCATCCCGCGCTTCGTCGCGACGAACGCCGCGTAGCGGTCCATCCACGCACGGAGTGCGGCCTCGGGCGGGAACTCGGCGAGGAGGGCGGGGGCGCTCGCGGCGACATCGTCCAGTTCAGCGGCGTAGACGGCCTCGACAAGTGCTTCGCGGGTGGGGAAGTGGCGGTAGAGCGTGCCGATTCCGACACCGGCCTCGCGGGCGATGGCTTCGAGCGGGACGGTGTCGGCGGCGGCTGCGAAGGCGGCGCGGGCGACAGCGACGAGCTTCTCGCGGTTGCGCCGTGCGTCGGCGCGGAGCGGGACGTCGGCGCCGGCGGGCAGCTCGGCGTCGGCGCCGACGGGCAGCTCAGTGCCGGTGCCGGCGGGCAGGGCGGCTTGAACGCCAGGGGGCGTCGATTCGGACGGACCCAAAACGGAGGCACCTCCGGTAGTGCTACAGTCGGATGAAGCGGAGGATCCTCCGCTTCCCTCATCATCGCACGAGGACGGGATTTCCATGACATCCAACGGCGCTCCTTCCCCCGAGGCCATGGCTTCTCCCGAGGCCACGGCCACCGGCGCTCCACGCCCCGGAGGCTCCGGCCTGCTCGCCGGCCGCTCCGTTTCGCGTATCGGGTACGGGGCGATGCAGCTTGAGCGCTTGCACGGCGACCGCCCTGCGGCCATCGCGCTCCTGCGCCGCGCGGTCGAGCTCGGCGTCGACCACATCGACACCGCCCAGTTCTACGGCGACGGTCTCGCCAACGGGCTCATCCGTGAGGCGATCCGTCCCGAGGACGGCGTCCTCGTCGTCAGTAAGGTCGGCGCCGCCTCCAACCCCGGCGGCCCTGTCCGGCTTCGTCTCGCCCAGCGGCCCCAGGAGCTCCGGGCGAGCGTCGAGGACAACCTCACAAGCCTCGGTGTCGACCAGCTCGCGCTTGTGAACCTGCGCCGCACCGACACCGGGCCCGGTCTTCGGGCCGAGGGCGACCAGCTGGTCGACATCGATGATCAGCTCGCGGTGATGGTCGCGATGCGTGACGAGGGCAAGATCGGCGCGATCGGGCTCAGCAGCGTGAGCCTCGATGTTCTGCGCCGCGCGATCCCGGCGGGCATTGCCTGCGTGCAGAACGCCTACAGCCTCGTGGCGCGCGACGACGAGGACATGCTTTCGCTCTGCGTCGCCGAGAAGATCGCCTGGGTACCGTACTTCCCGCTCGGCAGCGCGTTCCCCGGCATGCCGAAGGTGACCGACGAGCCGGCGGTCCGCGCCGCGGCACAGTCCCTCGGCAGCACCGCGCAGCAGATCGGCCTCGCCTGGCTGCTTCGGCACGCCCCGAATGTGCTCCTCATCCCCGGTACCGCTGACGCCGACCACCTTGAGGCGAACATCGCCGCGGGCGCGATCACCCTCGACGGCGCGACGCTTGCCGCGCTCGACGCCGTCCCGACGCGCTCGGCAGTCGTACCGCTCGGCTGATCCACACCAGGAGCGCTCCCCAGGCTCGGTTCGGGCGAGCCGCTGGGCCCGTGGGCCGTCAGGCCGTCAAGAAGGTGTCGAGCAGGGCATTGACCAGTTCGGGACGGGTGGCGAAGGCGAAATGGTCGGTGCCCGGAAGCTCTGCCAGGCGGGCCTTCGCGATGGTGGTGCGCAGATACAGGGACACTCCCGAAGGCACCTCCTGGCCGATGGTGCTGGTCATCAGGAGCGTGGGTACGGTGATGTCGGCCATGAGCGCCCGGTCGTCGTCCAGGGAGATGTCGTTGAAGAACCCGAGGAGTGTCTCGACGCCGGCGTTGTAGCTCATCTCGCGGAACCGGACGTCCAGTTCAGCGGCGCGAGTGGCGTCGACATCGGCGAAGACGACATCGGGCCGCAGCACGGCGTCGGTAATGCCCTTGATACCGCCGTCACGTGCGGCGTCGGTGAAGTGGGCGATACCGGCGTCGTCGAAACCGTACGGCCAGTCCTCGCCGCGGCGGAACTTCGGGGAGCCGTTGATGACGGCGAGTTTCCCCAGCAGATCGGGGTACTTGGCGGCGAAGCGCAGGGCGACATGGCCGGCGGAAGCGAAGCCCACCACGGTCGGCCTGTCGAGGCGCAGATGGGTGATCAGCGCGGCCAGGTCGGCGGTGTAGAGGGCGGTGACGCCGGTCAGCTGTGGCGGCAGTTTGTCGGAGGCGCCATAGCCGCGCAGATCCAGGAAGATGTTCCGGACGCGGGGATCGAAGTACGCGCGCTGTGCTTCCCAGGACCTGGAGTCCAGGGGCAGGCCGTGGACCCAGACGACGGTGTGGTCGCCGCCGCCGGTTTCGTAGTAGGCGATCCGGCCGCCGTCCACATCGAGGTGGCGGGCCTGGTCGAAGGTGAGCGAGGACATGGCTGTTGTGTGCTCCTGGTGCTGGTGCTGGTGCTGGTGCTGGTGCTGGTGGGCAGGGACGGCGACGCGGCGGGCGCCGGGCGCGGCGGGCATGGGCCGGCCACGCCGTGAAGATCACTGGACGGTGGGGTAGACCACGCCGTCCAGGCCGGGCACGGTGACCTCGGCCGGATCGTTGCCGGCGGCGACGAGCTGGCTGACGGCGTAGTCGGTGACGCAGCCGGACAGGAGCTGGCGCGGGTCTTCGAGCACCATGCGCAGGCGCGTGGTCATGGAACGCCAGTCGTCGTGGCCGTGGATGACGGGCATCTCGCTGATCTCGGTGACCGAGGGATCGCCGACATCGGGAACGGCCAGTCGGCCGGGAGCATAGCGGGGCAGTCCGGGAAACATCAGGCCACCGAGTTCGACGGTGGCGCGGGTGTTGGACCAGATGCGGCGCAAGGGCTCTTCCAGGGCGATGACTTCGGACAGGTCACCGTGCTGAGGTGTGGCGAAGGTCGGGGCGTGCGGGGCCATGTAGAGGCGTTCCGGAGGAAGCCGGTAGCCCGAGGCGCCCAGGATCATGGTGGCGACGCTGGAGGTGTTCCAGGTGACGCCCGCGGTGGGCCGTCCTTGCTTGCCGGCGATGACCACCATGGCCCGCTCCCAGTCGATCTCCTGCTCATGGAACCAGCGCAGGATGCGGTGGGAGATGTCCAGGCCGGTGAGGAAGAAGGTGGCGATCATCATCTGATTGATCGTGCCGTGTCCTTCCTCCTTGCCGTGGTCCAGATAGTCGCTCTGCAATGTGGAGGCGTTGAAGGTGTTCTCGTCCTCCAAGCCGGCGCGAAGATAGCGGGCGGTGCGGGCGAAGGTGTACTCGGCCATGTCGGCGATGGCCTGTTCACGTCCGCGGTAGGCCTCCACGGCGATGGTGTCGCGCCACAGGGCGGCGCTGTTGGCCTGCCGGCCGCGTTCCACCTCGTACAGCAGGCGTTCCGTCTCGGCGCGCCATCCGGAGTCGGCGTACTTCGCGCGCAGTTGTACGAGAGTGGCGACGGCCGGGCCGAGGTGGGAGATCCCGGCCAGTTCCTTGAAGCCGCGGGTGGAGAAGCGGAACCCTTCGACCGTGGGCGGCTTTCCGTTGCCCGGGTAGAGGGCGAAGTCGGCGCCGGTGGCGACGACGAGAGGCGCGTCGGCGTCGTGTTCGGCGGCTGTGGCGGTCAGATGGGAGCCGATGCTGGTGGGACCGGCGGTGTAGGTGGTGAACAGCTTGACGAGTTCGGGGCTTTCGTAGGACAGCATGGTGCGTTTTCCGATCGTGCGAAGGTGGGGGGTGCGTGCTGAGCAGCTCAGCCGGTGAAGCGGTAGAGAACGGTGCGGGCGGCGAAGCGGATGTCGGCGGTGAGGCTGTGGGAGACGGCGAGCAGCAGACCGTGCTCGTCGGGAATGGCCGCCACGTCGGTCGCGCCGGTGGTGGGGAAGGTCTCGATGAGAGTCAACCGGTCGTCCTGCCAGCGGTAGAGCTCGGAGTTCAGGGCGGTCGTCGGGTCGGCCGGAGTGCCCAGGACGAAGTTGACACGTACGACATAGAGCGTCCCGTCGTGGCCCTGGATCACGGCGAACTCCCGCGCCCCGGGCCCCGGGAGCGTCTGATGGACGACGAACTTCCCACCGTCCCAGCGCAGTACCTGCGAAGGGCTCTGCAGCCGGGCGACGAGTAGGTGCGTGACGCCGTCGACGGTGAAGTGGGCGAAGGCACGGCCGTGACGGTCCGCGAGTTTCTGGTACGGCTCGAACCGCTCGCCGTCCCAGCGGTACAGCACGGACGGCCGGACATGATCGGCGTAGGCCAGGAAGCGGTGTCCGTCCAGCTCGAAGGCATGCCAGTTGTAGCCCCACTGCGAGTCGACGTCCTGAAGGTGGGCGAAGCGCTCTCCGTCCCAGGTGTAGATCCGCGAGGGCCGGTTCTCCGCCTCGTGGCCGGGTACGACGACGCCCTGGGCCAGGGCCAGGAAGTGACGCCCGTCGTAGGTGAAGTGCTTCCACTGCTTGGCCGCGAAGCCTCTGAAGGACTGGAAAGGGACGAAAGACTCGCCGTTCCACTCCAGCACCTGGGAGTCGGTGGCGTACTCGTACGGGCCCTTGCCGCGACGGATGCTGGCCACGGCGAGGAAGGCCCGGTCGCCGATGCGGAAGAACTCCGCGTCCTCGCCTCCCGGGACGGCGATGCGCTGGAAAGGCTCATAGCCCTTGTCGCCGCGGCGGAGCAGCAGCAGGTCGGTGTCGCTGTCACCACCGTTCATGTCGATCTTGCCGCCGGGAACGTCGTAGGCCAGCTGCGGGATGGCGAGCAGATGCATGCCGTTCAGCTCGAACGGCTCCACCGCTCGGGCGCCCGAGGTGGGAATCGACTGTGTCTCGGTCAGGTGGGTGAGTGGCGTGGACTCCATGGATTCCTCCAGGGGAGAAGAGTGTCGGGCGGGGAGAGGAGCGTCGGCGGGGCAGGGGTGGGCGGCGGTGGGGGAGAGGAGTGTCGGGCAAAGCGGTGCGAACTCACCGTTCCGGGTGCTGCCCGGTGTGCAGGATTCCGTGCGCGGCGAGCCGGGTCAGGGTCTTCACATGCACCTCGCCGTCCTCCTCGTCCGACAGTGAGGGCACCGTCGTGCGGCAGTAGTGCTCCAACATGCAGACCAGAGCGCGCGCCGCGAGCGCGCACTCGCCGTCCGCCGATTCCAGCCGCCGGGCCTCGGACAGATGGGAGGACCAGGCGGCGACATGCCGCTCGTGCATCTGTTCCCAGTGCACCGAGAACTCCGCGCTCATCAGCGATGCCTGATAGAGGCCGGTCATCTGCCCTTGGAAGGCGCGGTAGATGTCCCAGTACGCGCGTACGTGCCGTTCGACGTCCCGCTCGTCGCGCATCTCGTGCCGTTCGCCGAGCTCGTGGCTGACCCGCTCGTGCAGTGCGGCGGCGAAATCTTCGGCGACCTCGCGCAGAAGATCGTCCTTGTCGGTGAAGTAGCGGTAGAACGCGCCGGCCGACTTGCCCGCCTCGGTCGTGATGTCGGTGATCTTCGTTGCCAGGTAGCCCTGGCGGGCGATGACACGCAGCGCCGCCGCCTTGAGCTCTTCCGCCGAGCGTCTTCCCTTCGTCGTCATCTCTGCCACTGTTACCTCCATGAGTGAATGTGAATTCATCTTCACTTCCTGGTGGCGGGGATGTCAAGTCGCCCTCCGTTCGGCAGTGGGGCAGCTCCGAGGAAGAAATATATCTGTAAGACACTATTGACATTCTATTAATACTCTACGATCTTTCTCGCATACCTGCGGGAGGGAGCAGCAGTGAGTGCGTTGCCCAGGGTCGGCTTCGTAGGAGCCGGCGTCATGGGGCTTCCGATGGCCCGGCGATTGCTGGCCGCCGGCCACCGCCTCCTCGTTCACGCCCGTACTCCGGCCAAGGTGGCCGCACTGACCGAGGCCGGAGCCGAGCTCGTGGAAACTCCCGCCCAGCTCGCGGCCGACAGTGACGTGATCATCGGCTGCCTCCTGGACGAGAAGGCTGTCCAGGAGGTCTACCTCGGTCAGGACGGGATCATCGCCGCGGTTCACGCAGGCCATCTGCTGGTGGAACACGGCACATTCGCCCCACGAGTGGCCCGTGGTCTTGCCGAGCAGGCCGCCGACCGAGGCGCCGGCTTCGTGGACGCTCCGGTGACGGGAGGGCCACAGCGTGCCCATTCGGGGAAGCTGACCTGTATGGCCGGCGGCCGAACCGAGCACTTCGAGGCCGCTCGGCCGCTGCTGGCGGCCTACTGCCGAGAGATCATCCATGTCGGACCGGTAGGTGCGGGACTTGAGCTCAAGCTCGTCAACCAACTGCTGGTCAGCGTTCATGTGGCGGCGGCTGCCGAAGCAGCGGCGCTCATGGACCGGCTGGGGCTTCCCGTGGAGCTCGCCAAGAGAGTCCTGATGTCGGGCTGGGCGGCCAGTGCCATGCTGGACTACTGCCTTCCCGCGGCCCTGACACCGTCCGCAGCGCCCACGGGAGCAACCATCGGTGGTCTGTCCGCGGTCCAGGACGCGGTTGACGAAGTCTCCTCGGCGCTTGATCTCCCGCTGCGGGTCTTCCCGGCCGCCCGGCAGATCTTCACCAGGCTTACGGACGCCGGCGCAGGCGGCAGAGACATCGCGCAGCTCGCCAGGGCCTACGACCGCGAGCATTCCGCGCACGTACCGCACGCGCCACACACGTCACACGCACCGCACGCACCTGCGCACGCACCTGCACACGCACCTTCCTCTACGGTGGAGGCGAACTGATGTCGCAGAACGACACCAAACAAGGCAACGGCGACGTCTTCTCCTCGCCCGACCGCGACGGATTCATCCACCGCGCCTTCATGAGAGGAGCCGGACACAGCGCCGCGGCGACCCGCCGCAGGCCCGTGATCGGCATCTGCAACTCCTTCAGCGAGCTCAATCCCTGTAACGCGGGCCTGCGCGACCTTGCCCGGTCGGTCAAGCAGGGCGTCATCGCCGCCGGCGGATTCCCGCTGGAATTTCCCACGATCTCGCTGGCCGAGCCGTTCATCCGTCCCAGCACCCTCTATCTGCGCAACCTCATGGCCATCGACGTGGAGGAAATGATCAGCTCGTCGCCCATCGACGCGGTCGTCCTGCTCGGCGGATGCGACAAGACCGTACCCGCGCAGCTCATGGGAGCGATCAGCGCGGGCAAGCCCGCCATGATCGTCACGGCGGGACCTCGCGCCGTAGGCCGTCTGCACGGTGCGCCCTTGACCATCGACGATCTGTGGACGCTGTCGGACCGCCGCCGCTCCGGTGATCTCGGCGAGGACGAGTGGGAGACCATCGAGGGCCTCCTCGTGCCCGGCGTGGGCACCTGCAATGTGCTGGGCACCGCCGTCACCATGGCCATGATCGCCGAGACACTCGGCATGTCCCTGCCCGGCTCCAGCCTGCTGCCCGCGACGAGCGGCGCCCGGGCCGCTGTCGCCGAGGAGACCGGGCGCCGTGCTGTGGAACTGGCTCGCGGCGGGCAGCCGCCCACCGACTTCGTCACCCTCGCGGCACTGGAGAACGCCTTCCGGATGCTGTGCGCGGTCAGTGGTTCGACCAACGCCGTCATCCATCTGGAAGCCATCGCCGGCAGGATCGGCCACCGGCTGGGCATGCGCGCCATGGCCGAGTGGAGCGAGTCCACGCCGGTCCTGGCGCAAGTGCGCCCTTCAGGGCCGCACCTTCTGGAAGACCTCGAAGAGGCCGGCGGACTGCCCGCCGTACTCAAGGAGCTTCAGCCTCTGCTGCACACCGACGCGCTCGCCGGAACAGGCGAGACATGGGCGCAGATCCTGAGGCATGTGACACGCCGGGACAATCCCGCGCTGCGCACGGCGGAGGATCCGGTCTTCGCGGCGGGCGGACTGGCCATGCTCCACGGCACGCTCGCGCCGGCCGGAGCCGTCCTCAAACGTTCCGCGGCCGATCCGCGCCTGTGGAGGCACCGAGGCCCGGCCGTCGTCTTCGACGGAGTCGCCGACCTCCATGCCCGTATTGACGACCCTGGTCTCGACATCACCGAGGACTCCGTCCTCGTCCTGCGCGGAGCCGGCCCTGTCGGCGGCCCCGGCATGCCCGAGGTGGGGCAACTGCCCATTCCCGGACGGCTCCTGCACAAGGGCGTCACCGACATGGTGCGGATCTCCGATGCCCGGATGAGCGGCACCGCCACCGGCACCGTCGTCCTCCATGTCGCACCGGAAGCAGCCGAGGGAGGCCCGCTCGCGCTCGTCCGTAACGGCGATCCCATCGTCCTGGACGCCCTCGACGGCCGTCTCGACCTCGATGTGGACCAGGCGGAACTCCGCCAGCGCACTCCGGCGCTCACGGCCCCCGCACCTCGCCGCGGCTACGCCGCCCTGTACCGGCGACACATCACCCAAGCCCCCGAGGGCTGCGACTTCGACTTCCTTACCGCGACGCCACAGCCCTTGCCCGCAGTACCCGCCTTGCCCGCCGTACCCGCCGACCGTCCTTGAACTGAGGAGACGTGCCGTGAAGATTGTCAGTTTCGGGCCTCCCCGTAGCGAACAGCCCGGCGTTCTGCTGGACGACCAGCAGCGCATCTTGCCGCTGGCGCCGGTGCTCGCCAGGGCCGGACTGCCCACGCTGGACATCAACGCGATCCTGGCCTTCCTCCCTTTCCTCCAGCCCATCATCGAAACGGCGCTGAAGGAGCCGGTCGAGACCATCGCCGTCAGCTCGACCCGCCTGGGACCGCCCGTTCCACGGCCGGAGAAGATCATCGTCGCGGGCGGCAACTACCAGTCGCACGTGGACGAAGCATCCGGAAAGAAGAACGCGCCCTCCCCCTCCGAGCCCTTGCTGATCTTCAAGCCCTCCAACACCGTGATCGGCCCTCACGACGCCCTCGTACGCCCTGCCGAGTCCGAACAGCTCGACTACGAAACGGAGATCGCGGTGGTCATCGGGCGCGGCGGGCACCGTATCGCCCGTGAGGACGCCTACGACCATGTGGCCGGCTACATGATCGGCAACGACGTCACGGCACGGGACATGGCCTTCAAGGACATCGCCTTGAGCCCTCTGTACTCCCAGATCACCCGGGCCAAGGGCATTCCGACCGGCGCTCCGTTCGGGCCGTGGCTGGTCACCAAGGACGAGATCCCCGACCCGCACCATCTCCGTCTGCGCTGCTGGGTCAACGGCGAGCTGCGCCAGGACGGTTGGAGCTCGGAGATGATCGTCGACATTCCGGGCCTCATCGCCGACTTCAGCAAGGTGCTCGAACTCTCGCCGGGCGACATCATCTACACCGGCACCACCACGGGCTGCGGTGCCTTCCAGGATCCCCCGGTCTTCCTCTTCGCCGGAGACGTGGTCCGCATGGAGATCACCGGACTGGGTGTGATGGAGACCCCGATCGCCGACGCCGACGGAGTGTCCCGGTGAACGAGACGCACCTCCTGGTCGTCGGAGGCGGTCCGGTCGGCCTCAGCGCCGCGCTGCTCGCCTCCCGGTACGGCATCCCCTGCACCATGGTGGAGAAGTTCCCCCAGCCCTACGCCCACCCGAAGGCGCGAGGCGTCCGGGACCGTGGCATGGAACTGTTCCGCTTCTGGGGGCTGGAGAAGGAAATCCGGGCCCAGGCCATCCGGAGCCCTCAGTACGGCTTCGTCTACTGCGACTCGCTCACCGGCGAGGAGTACGGCCGTACCCCGCCCGGCCAGGAAGACACCACCCTGGGACCGTCCAGCACCTGCCGTATCCCGCAGGACACCCTCGAACGCATTCTGCGCGAGCGAGTCGCCACGGCCCCTGGAGTCGAGGCGCTCTTCGGCACCACGGTCAGCCGGCTGACTCAGGAAGACCATCAGGTCCGTGCCGTCCTCGAACCCACCGCCGGAGGAGCCCAGCGGGAACTGACAGCACGCCATGTGATCGCCTGCGACGGAGCGGCCAGTCCCACCCGCGCATCGCTGGGCATCACCATGGAGGGCGAGACCGTCGGGTACTGGCAGAGCGTCTACTGGCACGGCGACATCTCCGCACTTCTCAATGACCGCACCGCCATCCAGTTTCTGACGGCCGCAAAAGACGGCGGCTTCGTGACCGTGGCGCCGGTCGACGGACACACCCGCTGGCTCACCTTCCGGATGCGGAGCAAGGACAGCGGACACCCGGGAACTCTCACCCAGTTCCAGGCTCACGACCTCATCGAGGCCGCCGTCGGTGAGCCGTGCCCGGCCGACATCATCAGCGCCGCCACCTACGCGGTGGAAGCGCGCGTGGCCGAACGCTATCGGGCCGGTTCCATCTTTCTGGCCGGGGACGCGGCTCATGTCTTCCCGCCCACCGGCGGATTCGGCCTCAACACCGGTGTGCAGGACGTACACAACCTGGTGTGGAAGATCGACCTGGTACGCCGAGGCCTGGCCCCGCAGGAACTGCTGGACACCTACGAGTCCGAACGGCGCCCGGTCGCCTGCTCCAACGCCCGGTGGAGCAAGCAGAACGCCGAGCGATTCGATGCCGTATGGGAACGCATCGTCACCAAAGCTCCTGCCGGCGCGCCCATCGACCGCCAGCGCGCACACCTCGCCGCCCTGGAACGGGACCTCGCCTTCCGCTACACCGACGGAGCCCTCGCTCCCGGTGCGGACAATGCCGACGGTGAGGACGTGGATCCTTTCACCGCGGCGGTCGGCCGCCGGGCACCGCACCTGTGGCTTCGCTCCGAGGGCGAGCACCGTTCCATCCTCGATATCCTCGACGGCCACTTCACCCTTCTGTACGGGCCAGAGGGCCAGGACTGGCAGACAGCCGCCACACATATCGGCGAACACCTTCAACTGCCCCTGAAGACCGTCCAGGTGCCCGGCGCCGATTGCGATGTGGATCCGCGGGAGTTCGCCCGCCTGTACCGCATGGCCCCCGGCGGAGCCGTCCTCGTACGTCCCGACGGCCATGTCGCCTGGATGCACGACGAGGCGGACCCGGGATTCCACACGCCGCTCATGACGGACGCCCTGCGCCGAACGCTGGGCGGGGACGGAGGATGACCAGCGGCAGAAACGACCGCTACGCGCTGAACCTGTCACTGCCTCCGCTGCGGGACCACACCCTGGTCGCGCGTATCGATGCCGCAGCAGCCGCGGGTTTCTCCCTCGTGGAGACATGGTGGCCGTTCTCCACCGTTCATCCGACCAGGCAGCAGACCGAGGATTTGCATGAGGCGTTGACCGCGGCCGGCACACGACTGGTGTGCATGAACATCGATGCCGGCGACTTCACAGCAGGAGAACGAGGAATCCTCAGTGATCCCGACAGGCAACAGTCCTGCCGGCACAGCATTCTCGCCGCGGTGGAGTTCGCCTCCAAGGTCGGCTGCCGCCTGCTGAATCTGCCCTACGGCAACCGTCTGCCACAGCACAGTGAAGAAGCCCAGCACCGAACCGCATTCGACAATCTGCTCTTCGCTGCCCGCCATGCCGACGTCCACGGGATATCCGTACTCGTGGAGGCACTCAATCCCGAGGACAACCCGCTTTATCTGCTGCCCAGTGTGGACGCGGCGGCCGGTGTCATCCGGCGGGCGCGACAGGCTGGAGCTCTCAACGCGGGAATCCTCCTCGACATCTACCATGTGGCACGTATGGGCCAGGACCCGTCTCATGTCATAGCTCGATACGCCAAGGAATGCCTGCATGTTCAATTCGCCGATATTCCGGGCCGCATCTGTCCGGGCACCGGCGTACTGGACTTCGCCCACATCATCACAGCTCTCCAAGAAGTTGCGTACAAAGGGCTGATCGGGCTGGAATTCAACTCCGTCCTTGGCTTCCTCGACTCGCCCGCCGACGTACGCTCATTCACTTCACGTCATCCCTTGGTGAACCAAACCGTCGGTCCACGGGAAGCGTGACGGTGAAAACGGTGGCGCCTGGGCTGCTCGTCATCTTCACCGCACCGCCGTGAGCCTCCACGACCGCGGCGACGATGGAGAGTCCCAGGCCCGAGCCTCCCTGTGCGCCGGTTTCGGAACCGTCACCACGCACGAAGCGGTCGAAGAGACCTGCCTGCAACTCCGCACGTATACCAGGGCCGTCATCAGCCACCACAAGCCGGACCGTGGCCCCGTCCGCTTCGGCGCTCCGCTCGCCGGCGCCGGCTTCGTCGTACTGAAGACTCACCGTGACCCGGGTGCCCGCCGGGGTATGGAGACGGGCGTTGGCCAGCAGGTTGGCGAGCACTTGGTGCAACCGGTGCGGGTCGCCGTTGAGTACGATCGGCGAGTCGGGCAGGTCCAGCAGCCAGTGGTGCTCAGGACCCGCTGCCCGGGCGTCCTCGATGCCCTCCAGCGCGAGGAGTGTGAGATCGACCTCCTCCCGGGCCAGAGGCCGCCCGGCATCGATCCTGGCGAGCAGCAGGAGTTCGTCCACCAGCGTGCTCATATGGGTGGAAATCGCCTCGATACGCCGCAGCGCCCGGAGCACGGTCGGTGAGACGGGCGCCGTATCGCCCAGGGACAGTTCGGCGTACCCACGGATGGCGGCGAGAGGAGTCCGCAGCTCATGGCTGGCGTCGGCGGCGAACCGGCGCAGCCGCTCCTCGCTGTACTGCCGTCGGGCCAGAGCCTGTTCAAGGTGTCCCACCATACGGTTGAGGGCCGCGCCCACCGCGCCGACCTCGGTGCGCTGGTCGGTGTCGGAAGCCAGTGGCGGCAGCCGGACCGTGCCCGAGGCCAGAGGCAGCTCGGTGACCTCGGTGGCGACCGCCGCGACCTGACGCAGCGGGCGCAGCGACCACCGGATCCACAGCACTCCGACAAGACCTGTGATCGCCAACGCCACCCCGAAGAGGACGGCACAGACCAGCACGAGCTGGAACACCGCCTCGTCCACGGGCGCCAGCGGAAGACCGGTGATCAGTGTCTTGCCGTCGTCCCCCAGGACGGAGACCACCCGATACCTTCCGACCGTGCTGAGATCCACGTTGTGGGCCCGCCCATCACGCGGTACGGCTCCCAGCGCCGTGACGTCGGCGGCGCTTATGCCGGCGGCCGATCCTTCGCCCGACTCGACCACGGCGGCATCGAGCAGCGCGCCGTCGCTCAGCAGAACTCCTAGTGTTCCCTGCATCTGACCACGGGTGTCCCCGCGCCCCGGACCGGTCGGACGGGCGGGTGGCCCGACTCCCAGACTGGCCGGCAACCGGTCGGTGGCCTGCGTCAGCTGGTCGTCCAGCCGGTCCGTGAGCGCGCCGCGCAACGCCACGGCGGCCACCACGCCGACCACGGCACAGCTCACCGCGAGCAATATCAGCAGGCCGCCGCTGAGCCGGGCTCGAAGGCTGAGAGGCCGAACACCCGCCAGCCGGGCTCCGACCGCCGCACCACATCGCCGCCACACATGCTTGTCGCGCGCGCCTCGCCCGGTCCTCCCGGTCCTACCGGTCTTCCTACCGGTCTTCCTACTCACCGGGCACCTCGCCGCTCCGCGGCCGGACCCAGGGCGTAGCCGGCACCACGCACGGTGCGGATCATCGGCGGTCGGCCCGCGTCGATTTTTCTGCGCAGATAGGAGATATAGAGCTCGACCACATGGCCTCTGCCTCCGTAGTCGTAATTCCAGACCTGTTCCAACAGCTGATTCCGGCTGAACACCTGGCGGGGATGGCGCATGAGGAAGCAGAGGAGCTCGAACTCCGTGGGCGTCAGATGGATCGGGGCGCCACCGCGGGTGACCTCGCGGGCCTCCTTGTCCAGTACGAGGTCCCCAACGGTCAGCAGGGCGGCCTCATTCCGTGTCCGTGCCATGCCGGCTCTCCGAAGCAGGCCGCGTAGCCGGGTCAGCACCTCGGCGAGACTGAAAGGTTTGGTCACGTAATCGTCACCTCCGGCGGCTATTCCGTTGATCCGGTCCTCCACCGCGTCCCGTGCAGTGAGGAACAGCACACAAACATCGGGGAGGAAAGCGCGTATCCGGCCCAGGACGGTCAGTCCGTCTAAGTCGGGCAGCATGACGTCCAGTACCACCGCGTCCGGGCGGAAGTTCTGGGCAACGGCCTCGGCGGTGGCGCCGTCCGCGGCGCTCTCGACGCGGAATCCTTGCGCGGCCAATGCCGAGCACAACACTTCGGTGAGGTCCGGCGAGTCGTCGACGACCATGACACGTACCGCCGAGCCGTCCGGCCTGGTCAACAATCCATTGGAAGAGCCGGAGCGGCTCCGTGAGATGTATTCGTCAGAGCTGGCGGAGAGGTTCATGCCTTCACCCTCTATCAGCCGAATCTGAAATCAGGATGAGAAGCCGCTCGGGACCGGTCGGGCAGCCGGCGGCTGAGAAAAAACACAGAAGTCGCGTCGGCAAAGTAGCCATCATCCATTCCATGAAACGGAGGGCTATGTCATGGCCGCAATTCATGATGGCGCCGGAGCGCGATCACGACCGGGTCCCGTGCCCGGGCAGCGCTCCGGCGCCTCCCTTCCCGAACCAGCCGTGCTCGTCCAGGTGGTGCTGTGGGCGGGGCTCATCGGCGTCCTGGCCCTGTGGTGGTTCACGGCCCACGCGGTGATCGGCGTGGCCGGCTGGATGATCGGCGCAGGTGACATCTTCGGCATGGTCGCCGGCTACACCTGTGCGCTGCTCGTTCTGCTGATGGCGCGTATCCCGTATCTGGAACACGTCGTCGGCAGCGACCGAGTTGCGCGCTGGCACGCCAAGGCCGGGCGCTACACGATCACACTGCTGGTGTTCCACGTGGTCTTCGAGTACTGGGGCAGCGCTCTGGAGCGACAAGCGCCCATCCTGAGCTTTTCCTGGCAGATGACCATGATCTTCCCCTACCTGCTGCCGGCCGCCATCGGTGGCTTGCTGCTGTTCGCGGTCGGAGTGGTGTCCGCCAGTGTGGTGCGCCGCCGGGTGCTCTACGAAGTCTGGTACTTCCTGCACCTGACGACATATGTGGCGCTCTTTCTGACGTTCGGTCACCAACTGGCCCTCGGCGCCTCCTTCACCGGCACCTTCGCACGGGCCTGCTGGTTCGCCCTCTACTTGAGCGCCGCCGCGGCAGTGCTGTACTACCGGGTGTTCACGCCCATCCGCCGCAACCTACGACACCGGCTGCGCGTGGAGTCGGTGACCACCGAGGCACCTGGCACCTACTCGGTCCTTGTCCGCGGCAGCCGACTCGATGAACTGGCGCCGCGGCCGGGCCAGTTCTTCCGCTGGCGATTCCTGACCAAGGGTTTGCGCCTGAGCGCCAATCCCTACTCGCTCTCGGGCGCGCCGGGCCCGGACCTGCTGCGTATCACCGTCAAGCAGTCGGGCGACCACAGCGCACGGCTGGCCCATCTCAGGCCCGGCACCCGGGTCTGGGCGGAGGGCCCGTACGGAGCGCTCACCGCGGCGCGTCAGCGCCGGGGCAAGGTGCTCCTGCTCGCAGGCGGTGTCGGCATCACCCCGCTGCGCACGCTCTTCGAGACACTGCCGGCCGCACCGGGCGATCTCACCATGGTCTACCTGGCACGCAGCGAGTCCGACCTTGTCCTGCGCGCCGAGTTGGAGGCCGTAGCGGCCAGCCGGGGCGGCAGGCTGCGCTGTGTCGTCGACGCTCCTGGGGAGAACCGTCCCTCCCCGCTCACCGCGTCGGCGCTCAGCGCCCACGTGGACGACCTGGCCGTGCACGACGTCTACCTCTGTGGTCCGCCCGGCATGATGGAGGCCGCATGGGACGGTCTGCGGACAGCAGGGGTACCCGCCCGTCATATCCATCACGAGTCTTTCACCCTGTGAGTCACTGATGAAGAACCGATACATACGCCGCGTCGTCCTCACCACCCTGGCCACTGTGCTGACAACGGCCGGACTCCTCGCCTCCAAACCCCATACCGGCTCCGGCCCCGAGCGGGGTGGGCCGAGTAATGGGCGGACGGGCACGGACGAGCGGCCGGAGGGCGGTGTGCCGGATGAGCGGCCTGAAGGTGGCATGCCCGACGGGTGGCCCGAGGGCGGGATGCCCGGTGAGCGACCTGAAGGTGACATGCCCGACGGGTGGCCTGAAGGCGGGATGCCTGGCGAGCGGCCGGAGGGTGACATGTCCGGCGAGCGGCCTGAGGGCTTCGAAGATGGTTCGCAGGGCCAACCAGTCTCTTCGGTCAAGGGCGGCAACGCCGTCTCCGGCCGTCCACTCGGCGCCGTCCACGAAGGAACGGTCTAGCAAAGATGTGCCCTACTCGTCCGCTCGGCGAGGCCGCGCCCGGCGGCCCTTGCCGTCCCTGCCCATCCTCCAGCCGTCCCATCGCCGAAAGGTAGTTGTCCATGTCTGCTGCATCCCGACGTCCGTCCCCAGCAGGAGCTTCCGTACTGCCAGGCGGATGGGCCCTCACTCAACGTCCTCGACGTCCTAAGTTCCGGAGCGGCCTTCGGAACGTGCGAGCGGGCGCTGTCGGACTAGCCGTTGCCGCAGTGCTCGGACTGGCCACGATCCTTGCGTCCACCAACCTGGTCACCATGGACCGTCCCGACGGCCCTCCTCCGGGCACGATGCAGGAGGGCGATGGGCCGGGCGGTGAGCAAGGTCCTCGCGGCGGTCAGGAGGGAGACACAGGATCGGGTCAAAGGCCCGATGCCGGGAACCGGACCGACTAGGTTCTGATCGTCGGCGACACTGGCTTGACGACACCGGCTTCTTGAAGAAGGGCGCCCGGTCGGCCGGGACATAGCGGCAGGACACCGACCGACCGGGCAGCTATCAGCGAGCGTCGAACTAGCGACCGTTGAACTGGGGACGCCTGCGCGCCAAGAAGGCTTCCACGGCCAGAAGGTGATCCTCGGTCGTGCCCAGCCGGGACTGTGCCGAGGCCTCGCACTCCAGTACGTGGTCCAAAGAGGCCTGTGCGCCACTGCCACGCAGCAGTTGCTTGACCTCTGCGAAGGCGAGGGTCGGGCCCGATGCGAGGCGCTCCGCCAGGGCCAGCGCCTCGGTCGCCGCCGTGCCCTCCCGTACGACCCGATGGACCAGCCCCCAGGCCAGCGCATCCTCGGCGCCGACACGGTCGCCCAGCAGGAACATGCCGCCGGCCCGCGACTCCCCGATGGCCCGGCTCAAAGAGGCGCTCAGCCCGGTGTCCGCCGCCAGGCCGATGCCGGTGAACGCTGTGGCGAAGGCCGCGCTCTCCGAGGCGACGCGCAGATCCGCGCACAGGGCGAGCCCCAGACCCGCTCCCACGCAAGCGCCCTCGACCGCGGCGACGACGGGCTGAGGCAGCTCGTACAGGGCCTGCACAAGCGGGTTGTATTCGCCGGCGACCGTGGCGAACGCGGAGGAGGGCTGCTGCTCCAGCGCGCGGGCGTGCTCCTTCAGGTCCTGTCCCACGCAGAAGGCGGGGCCCTGCGCGGTGATCAGCACGGCACGCACCGTGTCTCTTTCATGATGGGCCCGCCGCACGGCCGCCAGCAGTTCGCGCCGCATGGTCGCGTCGAGCGCGTTGCCGACCGCCGGCCGGCGCAGTTCGATGACGGCGACGCCTCCACGCTGCCGGTAGCCGACTCCGTAAGGGACTTCGGCTGCGTCTACGGCCATGAGTAGAAGCCCTTTCCCGATTTACGGCCCAACTCGCCGCGGGAGACCTTGTCCCGCAGCAGCCGAGGCGGACGGAAGCGCTCACCGAGGGTGGTGTGCAGGTGTTCGGCGATGGCCAGGCGGACATCGAGTCCGACCAGATCGGTCACGCGCAGAGGGCCCATCGGGTGCTTGTAGCCCAGCCGCACGGCAGTGTCGATGGCCTCCGGCTCGGCTACGCCCTCCTCCACCATGCGGATGGCTTCCAGGCCCAGAGCCACGCCCAGGCGGCTGCTGGCGAAACCGGGTGAGTCGTTGACTACCACTTCCTGCTTGCCCAGGGCCTGTGTCCAGGCCGTGGCCGCCCTCAGGGTCTCGGGCAGAGTGGCGGGCGTCCGTACCAGTTCGACCAGTTCAGAGGCGGGCACAGGGTTGAAGAAATGCATGCCGAGGAACTGGCCGGGCCGTGACAGGTGGCCACCGAGCTCGGTGACCGACAGAGAACTGGTGTTGGTGGCCAGGATCGCCTGCTCACCCATGGTCTTCTCCGCCTCGGTGAGGACTGCTGTCTTGAGATGGAGTGTCTCGGGGACCGCCTCGACCACGAGAGCGGCCTCGGCCGGAAGGCCGCTCAGCGAGGAGAGCACGGTGATACGGCCGATCACGCTCGGAGCGGGCTCGGCCAGTCGGCCGCGTTCGGCCGCGCGTGTGAGCGCGGCATCGATGCGCCGGCGGGCCGCCGCTGCCGCCCGGTCGCCGGTCTCGACCACGGTCACGCGGGAGCCGATCAGGGCGAACGACTGGGCGATGCCGGCGCCCATACTGCCGCCGCCGACCACGGCAACTACCGTGGGGGCATTGCTCATCGGGCCTTCCTCCGCTCGCTGAGAAAACGTGTCATGCGTTCTTGCTTGTCCGGACCCTCGAACAGCACGGCCTGGGCGAGATCGTCGGCGACGGGATGCGCCGCCGGTGCGTTGACGACCAGCTTGGTCAGCCGCAGGGCCGTGAGGGACGACCGTGCCATCCGGTCCAGCAACGCGTGTGCCTCCGCGAGCAGTTGGTCCGCCGGCACCACATCGATGACCAGTCCCGCCGCGAGAGCGGCCGAGGCGTCCAAGCGGCGGCCCGCCAGCAGAACCTGCTTCGCGAGCGACTCACCCACCAGCTCCGTCAGACGCCAGCAGGCACCGGCGGCTGCCATGATGCCCAGGTCCGGCTCCGGATTGCCGAACACCGTGCCGGGGCCCGCGATACGGACGTCGCAGGCGTACGACAGTTCCGCTCCGCCGCCCAGCACCCATCCGTCCAGGGCCGCCACCGTCGGCAGCGGCAGATGCCGGACACGCTCGAAGAGACGGCTGTTGATGCCCCGCAGCGCCTCGTCCCGACCGCGCCGAAGAAGCTCGGCGATGTCGGCGCCGCCGGCGAACACTCCGTTCTGTCCGGTCAGGAGCAGCAGCCGCGGCTGCTGCTCCAGCAGACCGCACACATGATGCAGTTCCTCCACCATGCGCGCGTTGATGGCGTTGCGGGCGTGGGGACGATTCAGTGTGACGACAACACGGTCGTCCTTCTCGTCGACCAGCAGTGTCTCGTAGCTGATGGTCATGCCCGCTCCACCAGCATGGTCGCATGGTGTGTTGCTTCCGGCACGGCTGCTCCTCGGCTGCTCATACGTCGGCCAGCAGCGTCGTCGGGCTCTCGACGCAGTCGGCCACATAGCGCAGGAAGCCTCCCGCCACACCGCCGTCGCAGACCCGGTGGTCGAAGCTCAGCGAGACCTGGACGACCTTGCGTACGGCAAGGGCGCCGCCCACCACCCATGGCTTGTCGATGATGCGTCCGAAGCCGACGATGGCCGCTTCCGGGTGGTTGATGATGGCCGACGAGCCGTCGACACCGAACACACCGTAGTTGTTGAGTGTGAAGGTCCCACCGGTCAGACAGTCGGGTGGCAGGGAGCCCGACCGGGCCAGGCCGGTCAGACGTCTGAACTCCGCCGCCAACTGCGCCGTGGTCAGGAGATGGGCGTCCCGGATGACCGGCACGACCAGTCCCCGTTCCGTCTGGGCGGCGAAGCCGAGATTGACATGGGGGAACCGGAGGATCTCGTTGTTGCTTGTGTCGACGCTCGCGTTCAGCTCGGGATAGCGCCGCAAGCCGGCGACGCAGATACGGGCCAGGAGGGCGAGCAGGCCGATGCCGTGGTCTGGGCCGGCAGCCTGGAGCACACCTTTCGCCTCCAGCAGTCCGGTGGCGTCGGCGTCGACCCAGGTGGTCGCGTCAGGGATCTCCCGTCGGCTGCGGGACAGCTTGTCCGCAATGGTTCGGCGAAGCCCTCGCAGCGGAATCCGCTCCACCACCGGGCTCCCACGGTCCACAACCGCGGTCCCGGCACTGGCGGACGCGGTCTTCTCCTCCTCCGTGACGGCACGTTCCACGTCCCGGCGCTGGATCACTCCGTATGGGCCGCTGGGCACGAGTGTCGTGACGTCTACGTTTTTCTCCCGGGCCAGTCTGCGTACCAGCGGCGAGATCACACGCGGAGCGAGCCCACCGGCGTGGGTGTCGGCGCGGCCGGCGGGAGCGGCGGTGGCCGGTGCGGGTGCGGGTGCCGCAGTGGAGGCTACGGCGTTGCCGCGGCGCCGACGGCGTCGCGTGGCGGGCGCGTGCCCGGTGCCGTAGCCGATCAGTACATTGCCCGAGCCGGCCTGCTCCTCTTCGCGGTACTGAGCTGCCGCCGCCGCTTGCGCGGAGTTCTCCGGGCCGGGCTGCCGCGCCGCGGCGCCGACGGAGATAAGAGGCTCACCGACGCCGACGGACGTTCCTGCTTCGGCGTGAAGCCTCACGACAGTGCCCGCATAGGGCACCGGCACCTCGACAGCCGCTTTCGCGGTCTCCACCTCGACAACGATCTGGTCGATCTCGACCGTGTCGCCGACCGCGACCTTCCACTCGGTGATTTCGGCCTCGGTCAGGCCTTCACCGAGGTCGGGCAGGCGGAACAGCTGCTCCGTGCCCGTGCCGGCCGTCGTCATGACACCTCCCGGACGAGGTGGCGGACATCGGGCTCGTCATCGAACTGGAGCCTGTCGACGGCGTCCATCACGCGGTCGACGCCGGGAAGATGCGCGTGCTCGAGTTTCGGCGGGGGATAGGGGATGTCGAAACCGGTGACGCGCAGGACCGGCGCGGCCAGGGAATGGAAGCAGCGTTCCTGGACGCGGGCGGTGATTTCGGCAGCGACACCGGCGAATCCCTGCGCCTCCTGCATGACGATGCACCGGCCCGTCTTGCGCACGGACTCCGTCACCGTTTCATCGTCGAAGGGCACTATGGTGCGCAGATCCACGACCTCCAGGCTGATCCCTTCCTCCGCCGCGGCCGTGGCCGCCTGCATGGCCACAGGAACACAGGGACCGTAGGCCAGGAGCGTGCCGTCGTGTCCCTTCCGCCGTACGACCGCCCGTGCGAACGGCGAGGCCTGACGGGTCCCGAGGTCGGCTTCCTCCTTCGACCAGTACAGCCGCTTGGGCTCCATGAAGATCACGGGATCCGGATCATCGATTGCATCTCGCAGTAGCCAGTAGGCGTCTTCGGCCGTCGCGGGCGTGACGACCTTCAGGCCCGGAGTGTGGGCGTAATAGGCCTCACTCGAGTCGCAGTGGTGCTCCACTCCGCCGATGCCGCCCGCGTACGGGATACGGATCACCATGGGCAGGGAGAGACGCCCGCGGGTCCGGTTGCGCAGCTTGGCCACATGCGAGGCGATCTGCTCGAACGCCGGATAGGCGAAGGCGTCGAACTGCATCTCCACCACGGGTCTGAAGCCGCCCATCGCCATGCCCACCGCGAGGCCGACGATCCCGGCCTCGGCCAGAGGCGTGTCGAAACAGCGGTCCTCACCGAACTCCTTGGTCAGCCCGTCCGTGATCCGGAACACACCTCCCAGCGCGGCGACATCTTCGCCGAAGACCAGCACCCGCTCGTCCGCGCGCAGTGCGTCACGCAGTGCGCCGTTGAGCGCCTGGGCCATCGTCATCGAGGCCATGGATCAGTCCTCCTGTGGGTGCAACTCGGCGGCGAGCTGGGCCCGCTGTTCCAGCAGTTGAGGTGTGGGTTCGGCGAAGACGTGGTCGAACAGTTCCATCGGATCGGCCTCGACCTCGGTGTTCATCCCGGCCCTGACCTGCGCGGCGAAGGCCTCAGCGGCCTCTTTCGCGTCCTCGATGTCCTGGGCGCCGAGCAGGCTCCGTCCCCGCAGATAGGTCTCAAGCCGGGACAGCGGATCCGCGGCGCTCCACTCCTCCACCTCCTGCTGTTGGCGGTAGCGGGTCGGGTCATCGGCGTTGGTGTGGGCCTCCATGCGGTACGTGTGCGCCTCGACCAGGAACGGTCCCTCGCCCGACCGGGCGTGCTCCACGGCGGCCAGCAGCACCGACAGGACGGCGACCAGGTCATTGCCGTCGACCTGCTCCGACGGCACCCCGTACCCGATGCCCTTGTACGCCAGTGAGGGCGCGGCGGTCTGCCGGGACAGCGGCACCGAGATCGCGTACTGGTTGTTCTGGATGAAGAACACCACCGGCGCCCGCAGTACGGCGGCGTAGTTGAGGGCTTCGTGGAAATCGCCCTCACTGGTCCCGCCGTCGCCGATGAAGGCCATGACGACGCCGTCCTCGCCCTTGCGGCGCAGTGCTTCCGCCATGCCGGTGGCGTGGATCGTCTGCGTGGCCAAAGGAGTGCACTGGGGAGCCACGCGGGTGGCGGCTGCGTCGTAACCGCAGTGCCAGCCACCGCGGAGCAGGGTCAGGACCTCTATCGGGTCGATACCGCGGGAGACCAGGGCGACGGAGTCGCGGTACGTCGGGAACAGCCAGTCCTGCTCGCGCAGCGCCAGGACGCCGGCGATCTGGCAGGCCTCCTGGCCGCGGCTCGACGGATACACCGCGAGCCGTCCCTGCTTGGTCAGAGCGGTGGCCTGGGTGTCGAACCGGCGGCCGAGAACCATGCGGCGGTAGGCCTCGCGCAGCAACTCGTCCGCCGGCTCGGCATAGCCCGACGGAGGCTTGACGGGCCTGCCGTCGGGTGCCACGAAGCGCACCGGCGCGAGTGAGGGAAGGAGGCTGTCAACCGCTTGGCGGAGAGCCTTCACGGACATGCTGCACCGCTTTCTTTGGACACTTGACACAAGAATCGTGGCCTCATCCGGTATACCTGTTCAATAGCTCGTAATAACAAGAGAGAGATTGCCGGTCTCTCTCCGGATGGAGGACAAAGTGTCGATCGATGAAGGTCCCGCGGGTCCGGAGGCCGGACGTTCTGCCGTCGGCCTCGACGCCATCGACCGCGCGATCATCGCCGCCCTGCGGCGCGACGGGCGCATCTCGGTCCGCGCGCTCGCCGATCATGTGCATATCTCCCGGGCCAACGCCTACGCACGTATCGGCCGGCTGACGGAGGACGGCATCATCTCCGGCTTCACAGCCCAGCTGAACCCGAAGAAGCTCGGGCTGGGCACAAGCGCCTATGTATCGGTGACCATCGAGCAGAACGCCTGGCGAGCCGTTGCCGGCAGGCTGCGGGAGATCCCGCACATCGAGCACTTCGCTCTGGTGGGAGGCGACTACGACGTGCTCGTGCTGGTGCGGGCGCCTGACAACACCGCGCTGCGGCACGTTGTTCTGGAGTCGATCCAGGACATCCCTGGCGTGCGCGCCACACGGACATGGCTGGTGTTCGAAGAGGCCGACGGGCTCGGCACCCAGTGGGACGCTCCGGACCGGTGATCGGTGACCGGCCACTGGCGACCGGTGAGCACGCCGCCGCGATCCGGCTACCGGGCCCGGTCACCGGGCCCGGCTCGCGCCGCTGTCAGCGTCAGCGGCGCATGCCCGCGAAGGCGTCGACCATCGCCTCGGCCACCTCGGTGACATGATCGCTCATCAATTCCGCAGCCGCCCGCGCGTCCTTCGCCTCGACCGCGGCCAGGATCTGGCGGTGCGCGTCGAGTTCCACGGTTGATGTGATGTGGTGCTCGACCTTCGGCATGAGGTGGTGCAGCCGGCGTACCTCGTCGAGCTGGTCGGTGAGGATCGCCAGCGCCCTGCCGTTGCCGGTCAGGGCGGCCAGCTCGCTGTGGAAGGCCCGCGCCGCGCCCAGTGCGGGCTCGATCGACGCGGCGTCGCGGGACTGCTCGGAGCAGAGGCCGGACAGGCGTGCGATGTCTTTGCCGGTGCGCAGGTGTGCCGCCTGTCCGGCCATCACGGGCTCTATCATCCGGCGGACCTCGAACACCTCACGGATGTCCTCCAGTTGGACCGGGCGTACGAGATAGCCCTTGCGCGGCATCACGATGACCCAGCCGTCCTGGAGCAGCAACCGTAGGGCTTCGCGGACCGGAGTCTTCGAAATGCCGTAGCGCGCGGCGAGTTCGGGTTCGAGCAGGACCTCGCCGGGACCGTGGCGGACCTGGAGGATCTCCTCCTTGAGCCGGTGGTAGACCTGCTCGGTCAGCGAGAGTCTGCGAGCGGGCTGCTCGGCTCCCGGCTCGGCCGCCACCAGAGTCCTGCGCTGCTCCGCCATGGACCCATCCACCTCCGTCGTCAACAATGCCCAAGGTATATCTGGCCGCCCGAGCCGGAACAACTGCCTGCTCCTTCACCGCACCGAGCCCGGCGCGTACTCACCGACCGCCGCGCGTCTCCCGGCGCGTACTCACTGAGCTCGGCGCGCCGCAGCCCGTCCCGCGATCCTGCCGGAGTAAAGACATGGTCCGAACATCGTGCCCTCCAGCGCCGCTCGCCCGTTGATCCTTCCTCCCGCCATGCCCGCGACCTCACCGGCGGCGTACAGGCCCTCGACCGGCTCGCCCGAGACGGTCAGCACGTCGCACTCCGGACCGGTGTGCACTCCGCCGAGGTTCTTCTGGGCCATCGGGAAGAGCTGTACGGCGATCAGCTCGCCGGTCAGCTCGGTCAGACCGGCCATGGCGCGGCCGGTCAGCGGATCGTGGACGGTGTCCGAGCGCACGGCCGTGTTGAATTCGCCGATCGCCTGGACCACGGCCTGCTCGGGGAGTCCTGCGGCATGGGCGAGTGCGGCCGGGCTGTCGGCCGTGCGTACGTACGCGGACTCCGTCCAGAACTGCTTCATCGCTGCCGGGTCCGGGCCCGCCGGTGTTCCGTAGTGTTCGTTGTCGATCAGCAGGACGTGCTCGGCCTCGGCTGCCGAGAAGACCGACCAGGCCGTGCGTCCGGGCTGGTCCAGCAGCGCCTCGGTACCGGAGCGGCCTCCGCGAAGAGACTCGTCGTGGAACCTGCGGCCCTCGGCGTTGAGCCAGATCTCCGTGGTCACGCCGCGGATGCCGAGCCCTCGGGTGCCGGAGCGGTCGCGCGGGTCGGGAGTGCCGGTGGGATAGACCCACACATGGTCCAGGTTGGTGAATTCCGCGCCGCACGCCTCCAGCAGGTCATGCCCGAGCCCGACCGCGGTCGGCGCGCCTCCCGCGAGGACACGGGGGAGTTCGCGCAGCTGGGCGGAGTGTTTCAGCACCGTTTCGATCCGGCCGACATAGCCGCCGGTGCACACGGCGACGGCTCCGGTGGCCAGAGTCTCGCCGATTCCCTCCGAGCGGGTCCGCACACCGGTGATCCGGCCGTCGGTGTGACACAGCTCCTCGGCGGTGACGCCGGTACGGACGGTCACTCCGAGCGCGCGTGCGCGGGCTTCGAGCACCTCGATGATCCGGCGGCCCCAGCCGACCGGGATGTGCCAGCGCGGCACACTGTTGCCTTCCGGCTGCCCGAGGGTCTCCCACTCAATACCGAGATCGACACACCACTGGTACACCTCGCGGGCGCTGTCGGCGACGTATCTGCGAGCCCACTCCAGGTCCGCGGCCGGCCCGCCCATCCGCTGCCAGTCGGCCATCGCGAGTTCGACGCTGTCGGTGATGCCCAGCGACCGCTGGAGCGGGGTGTCGACGAGAAAGCAGGCGGCCCCGCTCATCACCGACGCGCCACCGATCGTGTCGGTCGCCTCAAGGAGCCGCACATCGAGCCCCGCCTCCGCGGCCTCCACGGCGGTCGCCAGGCCGGCCACTCCGCTGCCGATCACAACGAGGTCCGGGGTACGCCCGGTCGTCTTCCTGCTGCTCATCGGCCCGCCTTCGCTGTCGTCGTCCGGTCGATCTGTTGGATTGAGGAATGCCCTGAAGTGATGGTAAGCAGATATATCTAGGAAATACTATTGACATGATAGTGAAATCTGATGACCATCGCAGCATTCGATCGCGGCTGACTGGCGAGAGGTCCTCATGGCCAAGCACTTCTGTTCAGCTTCTCTCACCGCAACGCTCGTCGCAGGGGCCGTTCTCCTGCTGACCGGCTGCGGTTCCGGGTCGGCGGACGACGCCGGTTCGTCGTCCGGTGGCAGTGCCGGCCTGACATCGTTGAAGGTCGGCTCGTCTCCGACGCTGACCAACGCGTCGCTGTACCTCGCGACACAGGACGGTACATTCAAGGCGAACAACCTCAAGGTGACACCGCAGCAGGTGACGTCAGGGGCTCAGGCGCTGCCCATGCTGCTCAACGGACAGATCCAGTTCACCGCTGCCGACCCGCTCGGTGCGATCAAGGCGATCAGCGAGAAGATGGCCGTGAAGATCGTGGGACAGGGCAGTGTGAACGCCACCGAAGCGGCCAAGGACTCCACGGTCCTGGTGGTGGCGCCCGGCAAGGTCACCTCGGTGGCGGGACTGTCCGGCAAGACCGTCGCCGTCAACGCGCTGGGCGGGCTCGCGGAGGTGGCCGCGCGGGCGGCGATCGACGCCAAGGGCGGGACATCGAAGGATGTCCGATTCGTGGAGATGTCCTTCACACAGATGGTCGCCGCGGTCGAGAACGGGAAGGTCGACGGGGCGGTGCTCAATGAACCGTTCGTGTCCCAGGCACGGTCGGCGGGTCTCACGGATCTGGTGCCGGTGATGTCCACATCGATGCCCACGGTGCCGAACAGCGTCTACCTGACGTCCGAAAGCTATGCCAAGAGCCACCCCGAAGTGGTCCAGGCGTTCTCGGAGTCGCTGGACACGGCCAATGTCACGCTGAGCAAGGATCCGGCGAAGATCCGGGAGGTGGCGGCCGAGTCGACCGAGACCAGTGCCGAAGACCTGGCCAAGATCGTGCTCCCCACCTTCCCGGACCAGCCGTTGAGCCGGCAGACGCTCGACGGCCTCCAGACACTCATGGTCAAGTACGGAATTCTCGACTCCCCCATCGACCTGAGCTCGTACATGCTGGTCGCCCAGCCGTGAACACCGTGACCACTGTGAACACTGTCACCGAAGCTTCCCCGCAGACCGCCGGCGCGGGCCCGCCGAAGACGGCTGGTGTGCCGAACCGGCGGGCGGCGCTGCTCGGCGCGCGTGTCCTGTGCGTCGTACTGACGCTCGCTGTATGGCAGTTGCTCGTGGTCATCGGCACCCTGCCGGCCGCGGCCATCGCCGCGCCCTGGGACATCGGCCGCGCGCTCGGATCGATGCTCACCGACGGCTCCTTGTGGTCGGCCATCGTGGACACCGCCTCCACGTGGGCGATCGGCCTCGGTCTCTCGCTGGCCGCCGCGGTTCCGGTGGGGCTGCTGCTCGGGGCGAGCGGGCTGCTCTACCGCTTCTCCCGTTTCAGTATCGACTTCCTGCGCTCCATCCCGCCCATCGCCCTCATCCCGCTGGTCCTGCTCGAATACGGCGCCACCACGAAAATGGCGCTGGTCCTGGTGGTCTTCGGATCGCTGTGGCCCGTACTTCTGCAGAGCATGTACGGCATGCATCAACTCGACCCGAACCTGCGGGACATGGCCCGGACCTACGGGATCGGGCGATGGCACTACGTCCGGTTCGTCGTGCTGCCCAGTGCCTCTCCCTTTGTCGCCACCGGGATCCGGGTCGCCGCCACCATGAGCCTGCTGCTGGCCATCGCGGCCCAGCTCATCGGCGGAGCACCCGGACTGGGCGCCGAGATGACCACCTACGAACAGGGTGGCGACGTGCCCCGGATGTGGGCGGTGGTCGTCGTCATCGGACTGCTGGGCATCCTGCTCAACCGGGGTCTGCTCGCGCTTGAGAGGAGAACACTGCGATGGCACTCGGCGTACCGTCCCGCCGCGGCGAGCTGAAGAAGGCCCCGTCCGGCGGCCGGGCCGGAGCGCCGGGCAGCCGGACGCTCCGGCTTCTGTCCGGCCTGGCCCTGGAACTGATCCTGCCCGTCGGAGCCGTCGCGACGTGGTGGGTGCTCAGTGCGGACAGCACCTCGGCGTACTTCCCGCCTCTCGCCGACAGCGTCTCGGCGCTCCGGGAGGTCTGGTTCTTCTCGCACTTCGGATCGGACGCCGTACCGAGCCTGGTGCACCTGGCGGTGGGCCTGGGTATCGCCGTCGTCATCGGGGTCACGGCGGGCCTCCTGCTCGGCCTGGTCCCCTTTCTGGCGGACGCGCTCGCGCCGGTTCTGGAGTTCGCACGCGCCACCCCCGGGGTCGCCCTCGTCCCGACCGCTCTCCTGCTGTTCGGCATCGGAACGGAGATGCAGGTCAGCCTTATCGCCTATGGCACGGTGTGGCCGATCCTGCTGAACACCGTGGACGGGGTGCGCTCGGTGGACGTGGTGGTACGGGACGTGGCCACCAGCTACCGGCTCGGCCGCCGCGACCGGGTGCTGCGGGTGATCCTGCCCGCCGCGAGCCCACAGATCATCGCCGGGGTGCGCACCGCCCTGTCGATCGGCATCACCGTGATCGTGTTCAGCGAGATGGCCGGATCCACCAACGGCATAGGCTTCCGTATCCTGCACGCCCAGCGCCAATTCGCGATCACCGACATGTGGGCCGGAATGCTGTTCCTGGGCATCGTCGGCTACCTCGTCAACGTCGCCTTCCGCGGTCTGGAACGCGTACTGCTGCGCTGGCACCGGGGCATGCAACGCGTGGAGCAGAGGTGAGTCCCGTGCGCAGCGGAAACAGCCGGATGGACCAGATGGACCGAATGGATCGGACAGACCGGATGGACTGGAGATGACTGTGATGACCGGCTCGACGGGCCATGGTGCCCGTGACGCGACTCTTGGATCGGATGCCGTGGGCGAGTCCGTGGTGCTGCGTGTGAAGGGGCTGTCGAAGTCTTATGCGGGCAGGCCGGTTCTGGACGGTATCGACGCGGAGGTCCGCAGTGGGGAGTTCGTCTGTGTCGTCGGACCGTCCGGTGCGGGCAAGACCACCTTGCTGCGGTGTCTTGCCGGGCTGATGGCACCGACGGGAGGCGCGGTGTTCATGGACGATGTGCTGGTGGAACGGCCGCCGGAGAAGCTGGCGGTGGTTTTCCAGGATTACAGCCGGTCGTTGATGCCGTGGATGAGTGTGCTGGGCAATGTGACATTGCCGCTGCGGTCGAAGGCGATGTCCCGTGGCGACAGGCAGCAAGCGGGCCTGGCGGCGCTGGCGGGCGTAGGACTGGAGGGCTGCGAGCATCAGTATCCATGGCAGTTGTCCGGTGGAATGCAGCAACGGGTGGCGATCGCACGTGCGTTGGCCTATCAGCCCGAGGCGCTTCTGATGGACGAACCGTTCGCGTCGGTCGACGCCCAGACGCGTGCCGATCTGGAGGATCTGATCCTGCGGGTCCGGAGGGAGTTCGGCGTTACGGTCGTGCTTGTCACCCATGACATCGACGAGGCGGTCTACCTCGCCGACCGGGTCCTGGTCCTCTCCGGCCGGCCGACCACCGTACGCGCGGTGGTCGACGTCCCACTGCCGGCCGACCGGGACCAGCTCCACACCAAGTCGCTGCCGGAATTCGCGGTTCTGCGCTCTCGTGTGCTGAAACTGATCCAGGAAGGCTGAGCTGCCACGGGTGTCAAACGGCCGGCACCAGGATCCGGCTTTCGCGGAGGCGCGGCCGGTAGTGTCGGGGCGCATGGAGAGCGTGGAACTGACAAACGGCGTCGAGGACTTCGGGCGCCTTGTCGCCTTGGTCGCGAGGGGGCTCGGCTTATGTGGCCGCTCCCTTTCGGTACCGCCCGGGTGACACCCCGACCGTCGCTCGGAACACCCGGTTGAAGTCGGAAGGGCGCGGGAAGCCCCAGCGGGCGCCGATCGCGTGGACCGGGATGTGGTGGAGGGCGGGATCGGTGAGGTCGCGGCGGCAGCGGGTGAGGCGTTGGGTGCGGATGAACGCCGCCGCTGTTGTGCCCTGTTCCTGGAAGATGCGCTGCACATAGCGGAGTGAGATGCCGTGAGCCCTGGCGATCGCTGCCGGTGAGAGGCCCGGATCACCGAGGTTGCGGTCGACGTGGGCGGCGATCGCGAGGAACAGGGTGCGCGGTCGGGATGCGTGCGGCGGAGAGGGCGCGGTGTCGACGCCTCGGTTCAGGACCGCCGTGGTGAGGTCGAGCGCGGTCTGGCCGAGCCGTATCAGCTCCGGCGGGGAGCAGTCGACGTACTCCTGCGCGATGCCGGCGAGGAGCTGGGAGAGTAATCGGCCGCAGCCGCTGCCCGCCGGAATGGGGACGGCCAGCAGGCGCCGAACCCGGTGCGGCGGAAGCCTCAACGACCGTTTCGGGAAGCGCAGCACCAGCGCTCCGGACCACGGCGCCAACGGCAGCGCGCTGTCGAACAGGACCATCTCCCTCGGCCCCACCAACGCAGGACAGACCAGCACATAGAGCTCCGGGTCGCTCCGCCGGACGAGGCGCGACGTCCGCTCCGGTCGCAGCGGGCCGCCGTACGTCAACTCCAGCAGCTCGACTCCCCCCAGCGGCATGCTCGCGACACGAACACGGCCGGCCTCAACATCGATAACAGTCGGCACTGTTCCCAAACCCCCGTCTGAAATCCTCCTGTGCTCCTCCTGCGGAGAAACAGTGCGCTCTCGGCCAATCAATGTGCGCGTGCCGCTCATGACGAACCCTCGGGCCGCGGGCGAGGGTGATGCCGCACCGTCCGCACCAACCCACAGGCACCAACCCACAGGCACCAACTCACCCGCACGACAAAACGATTGGGGAAACACATGCGTGTACGCAGAAGGCTCGCGGCCGTTACCGGCCTGACGGCGATGGCCGCGACGGCCGGGCTCCTGCTGGGGGCGTCTCCGGCCTCGGCGGGCCCGAACTGTGCCTCCGGCAACCACTGTGTGTTTTATCTGGGCATCAACGACTCGGCCCGGCAATCCTACTTCGACACCGACAGCAACTTCACCAACGACACGTTCAACGAGCTCACCAGCCGTGCCGGCGGCGGAGTGAACGTCAACGACAACACGGTCTCCGCGAGCAACTCCAGCACCGGCGGCTACGAGAGTCACTACTACCGCGACGCCGGCACCAGCTGGTCGACGTTCCTGTTCTGCGTGAATCCCGGCTCCTACGTCGACTATCTGCCGAGCAGCCAGCAGAACCTGGCGAGTGCCCTGCGGCTGCGCGGCACCACGACCATCTCCTGCTACTGAGCGACCCGTGCCAGGCCCGGGGGCGGAGCCACGGTCACCGCACCGCCCGCCCTCGGGCTGTCCCGACCGCAGACCGCCCGGAGGAGCCGTCCGCCATGTCACCGACCAGACCGACCGGACCGACCGGACAGCCCGGACAGCCCGGACAGCCCGGACAGCCCGGACGGACCAGACTGTCCGGACCTCGCCGGCGCACCGGCGTCGCCTTGCTGGTCCTCCTGCCGCTCGTCCTCGCGGCTGCCGCCGCCTGGACGCTGAGCGGCCGTATCTCCGAGTCGCCCCGGCCCTCCGCCCGGCCTCAAGCGGCACTCGCCACTCCGTGGACCCGTCTCCCGCTCTACGGTCTTCTGCACGCCCGCACCGAATCCTCTCGCCGCGCCCACCGGGCGGAACAGCGGCTCGTCGCCGACTGCATGGCCGACCGCGGCTTCCGCTACACACCGGCCCCCGACGCCTCCGGCGACTCTGCCGCGAGCCCCGCGTACTTCGGCATCGAGACTCTCGGGTCGGCGCCCGGCACCGGCGGCGCTCCCGAACCGCAGCCGTCGGAGCAACCTCGGGGCGAGGGTTTCGACCGTGCGCTCTACGGCGATCCCGACCGCCGAATCTCCGCACAGAACAAGGCGATTCGGGTCGCCCGGCCGGCGACGGGATGTCTCGCCGAGGCCCAGACCCGGCTACTGGGTGACGGCGGACGGGTCCGGGACCTCACGCTCCGGCTGAAGCTCGACCAAGGGGAGCGGGACGCCCTGGAGGCGCTGGAGAAGGACCGGGCCTTCCGTTCCGTCACCGCGCGCTGGCGGGCCTGCATGGCCGAGGCCGGGATCACGGCGAAGGATCCCCGTGAACTGGCCGGAGACCTGCCGCGCGGCACGGATCCCGTCACCCGGCCCGAGGTCCGCACCGATGTGAAGTGCAAGCGGCGCACCGGTTATCTGGAGGGTGCCTACACGCGGCTGGCCGCCGTGCAGCGGCGCTGGGTGGACGCGAACGCCGAGGCGGTCGCCGGGTGGCAGGCCCTGCGGCGGTACGAGGACGGGGAAGCCCGGCGGGTCCTGCGATCCAGGGACTCTTGAACCTGTCTCCCGTACAGCTGAACCTGTTTCCCGTACAGCCCTCGTTCTCCCGCGCGCGTCGGACGAACCGGGAAGCGGATCAGGCCCGGTGCTGATTTCTCAGCGCCGGGCCTGACCTGGTGTTTCATCCGCCGCGGTGGCGGGATTTGAACCCGCGAACCCTTCGTCCCGCACTACCGGCGGGACGGTTCAGTGGTTACGCCGGGTCGATGCGGGAGACGGTGCCGCCGATGGCGAGTACGTACAGTTCGCCGTTGCCGCCCTCGACGAACGAGATGACCTCGCCGCCGTTGACTCCGAGGTCGCTCTCGCCGGTCACCGTGCCGTTCTTTATCTTCAGAGTGCGGACGGTGCCGTCGCAGTAGTCGCTGAACACATACTGCCCTTTGAGGGCCGGGATCGCCTTGCCGCGGTAGACGAATCCGCCGGTCACCGAGCAGCCCAGCCCGTTACGGCCGTACTCGTGGATCGGCGGCACATGGTTCGCGGGCTCTATGCCGCCGCGGAAGGAATGATTGCCTTCCATCTCGGACCAGCCGTAGTTCTCGCCGCCCTCGCTGGCCGCAGAGGCCCAGTCGATCTCCTCCCAGTTGCTCTGGCCCACGTCGGCGATCAGCAGGTCGCCCGTGCCCGCGTCGAAGGAGAACCGCCACGGGTTGCGCAGCCCGTACGCCCAGATCTCGCCCTTCGCGTTCGGGTCGTCCACGAACGGGTTGTCCTGCGGGATCGCGTACGGCGTGCCGCCGCGCGGATCGATCCGCAGCATCTTGCCGAGCAGTGTGCCGAGGTTCTGCCCGTTGTCGTGCGGATCGCCGCCGGAGCCGCCGTCGCCGAACGCGATGTAGAGATAGCCGTCAGGGCCGATCTTGATGTCGCCGCCGTTGTGGTTGGAGTACGGCTGCGTCTGGGTGAGGACGGTGCGCCGGGTGCTCGGCCGGATCTTGCCGTTCCGTACGGCGAACTCGTCCACGGTGCTGGTGCCTTCGAGGTCCGTGAACGAGATGTAGAAGTGCGCGAACTTTTTGTCGAACGCGATGCCCAGCAGGCCGCGTTCGCCGTCGGTGGTGGTCTCGTCGGATATGTCGAGGACGGGCGCGCCGAGCCCCTGAGCGCCCAGGACCCGTACGGTGCCCGCGCGTTCGGCTATCCAGACCGTGCCGCCGGGCCCGGCGGCGCCGGCTATCGGATTCTGGGCTGTGGCCACTTTCGTGAGCCCGACCTCCGCCGCCTGACGTGAGGCGGCGGGCTCGTCGGCGGACGCCGTGGTCAAGGCGAGTGAAGCGATGAGGCAGATGGTGCCGATGATCGCCGAGCTTCTGGTGCGAACTTTCACCGTGACCCTCCTGGAGGCGGTGAGTGGGGGGAACCCGGCTGCTAGGGCGGAGTTGTGTGGGCGTCGCCCGTGCCAGCACGCAACCTGGGTGGGGGAGTGTGTGCCGCTGGCCACGGATGAGGATACAGGGACGGGACGGTTTGGCGTAGACCAATGCTTCAGCCACGGGGATATGTGGCGCATTGCCATACGTGTGAGGGTTGACTTCAAGCGCTTCAAGTATCGGAGGCTTCCCGCATGGATCTTCGGCCCCCAGCTGGGCAACCGGCCCTCCGGCTCGGTCGGACTGATCAAGGGCATGCTGACCGGGCAGATGCCTGTGGTGCCGGTCATGTACTTCGGCGTCGTCGACGTGCGTGATGTCCCGGGAACGACAGCCTCCAGTCGTGACCGGCAGTCGTCATACAGACGTCATACAGAGACGGTGCTCTTGAGCAGGTCCGGGACTTCCGCTCCCAGGAGAGCGAGCAGGTCGGCGAGGAGCCGGTCCAAGTACCGGCCGACTTCGGTCACTTCGGGTTTGCCGTAGGACACGAAGTGGGACGAGGGCTGGTCGACGGCGAAGTGCGTACGGCCCTCGGCGTCGGCGTACAGGACCGTGCGCAGCGGTGCGTGAAGCATTACGGCCGGGTCGTGGTCGTACATGCGCTGGGCGATCACATGGTTGCCCATGAGGTATTCGGCGCACTTCCAGTCGGAGGGCGATGTGGCCATGTCGCTGGTGATGTCGGCCTTCCAGTAGATCATGAAGCCGTGAGGCGCGTTGATCTCGGCCTGTTCGCGTACGGCGTCCCAGGTCGCCAGTACGCCGAACCGGGTGAGGTCGATGACGGGAACGAGTTCCTCGTAGCGGCGGACGGCGGTGTCGTAGGGCTGCGGGAGGAGGACGTCGATCCGGCGGGTGAGGTATTCGGTGTGCTGCTCGGGCGTGGTGGTCATCGGAGTCACCTGCTGTCGTACGTCGGCTGCTCTCGGGTGTCGGCCTCGCCGGGCTTGACGCCGTGGACGTCGACGGTGATGGAAAGGAGGTTGGGGTTGGTGGTCCCGTCGGGATTACGACGGAAGACACGGCGGCGCGTGGGGAGGACGAGGCCGTCGAAGGAGTGGTGATGGCCGCTGTAGTGGCCGACCAGCGTGCCGCCCATGACCTCGTTGACATAGTCCATGCGCCGCTGGAGACCGTCGGCGTCGTAGTAGAAGGTCTGTTCCGGGCTGTGCGTGGCCAGAGTGCCGGGAAACACCACACGGAGCCGCCGCCAGGTCTGGCCGGCCTCGTACCACGGTTCGATCTCCCACGTCCGCACATCGGGACGGAGGAGGAGAACGGGCGTGGTGAGGTAGTTCCACAGCGCGTAGCCGAGGAAGTAGCCCAGATGCAAGGCGTCCCACGGTGTGGAGCGCAGCATGCCCGTGAACGCGGCGCGCGGGTCGGGGCGTTCCTGCACGATCCGGCCGGTCCCGTCGCGCAGGACCACCCGCTCCGGCTCGCCGGTGGCCGGCACACCGTTGAGCGCGGTGTTACGTGTGTTGTCGAACTCCACACTGAGGTGAGGCGCGGTGAACGGTGTGATCACGGAGTACTGCCGCCGGGTGTCCACGGTGATGGTCAGCTCACGCAGGGCGTCGGCCCAGCCCTTGGCCGCCCAGATCGGACCGCCGACGGACATGTCCGCGGTGATGGTGGAGGTTTTGGACCACAGGTCTAGGCCTCCGCTCGCGTCGACGACGCGATTCAGCAAGGTATTCATGCCGATGCCCTTCTTTCTTTTCGAAGGGATGACGGTTCGACCGTCGCTTCTCGGGCTTCTCCCTGGGACGGCCGCCGGGTTATGACCCTGTCACCGGGCCGATGCCGAGGTACGCCAGCAGGGCGTCGAGTTCGCGGTCGAGTTCGAGTCCGACGTCCGTGATGGCCGGGTCGCCGAGTCCGGCGAATACGGTGCTGGGCTGGTCGATCGCGAAGACGGTGTGGCCGTCGGCGTCCTCGTAGAGCGCGATGCGCAGAGGCGCGTAGAGCAGCGCGGCCGGGTCGTGGCGGAACATGCGTTCCGCGATGACGTGGTTGCCCATGAGGTATTCGACGCAGGGACGGTCGTGGCCGGCCAGTGACATCAGGGGTGTTGTGTCGACGGTGGCATAGATCATGAAGGTGTGAGGCGCGTTGGCGGCGACCGCCGACTTCATCTCGTCCCAACTGGCCCGTGTCTCGGCCAGTTCGGTCATCCGCCGGGTGTCGAGCGGTGGTACGGCGAGTTCGAAGCGCGAGCGGAACTCCTCGAAGGAGGCATCGACAACGATCCTCAGACGGGTCATGGAGTGGGGTGTCGACTGAATCGCGACAGAAGGTGAGACCGTCATATCGCTCATCCCTTCCGATGAAGGTCTCCAAGCGGCACATCGCCCGCCACTCGGCCGGACAGCGATGCCGCGCGGTCGGGCCCCGTGACACAGACACTGCCCACACACGGTCAGGCCGCGCGCCTGTGCCCGATGACCCTTTCCACCGAACGTAACCCCGTAGCTTTCGATATGCAACTCAGGTTGGAGGTGGCCGCCGCCGCGGGATGGCCGCTCACCGAGCAGGTTCGGGTACAGCGTCCGCGATGAGAGCGGGCTCCGGGGAGTGCCAGGGCCGCAGCCAGGCGATCTCGCCGCGTACGGCCTCCCGGCCGCAGTTCTCGCAGAACTGGCGTGCGTCGAGAGTGTGCCCGCAGACCGAGTGCAGGACTCGCATGGGCTCGGCCGGTTCGGCGGGGGACGTATGCGCCTCGCCCCAGGCGGCCAGCGCGTTCAGTACGGGAAGCAGATCGACGCCCGCTGCGGTGAGCCGGTACTCGTGGCGGCCCCGGCCGCTCTCGTCGCGGTAGGCCACCTTGGTCAGCAGGCCCGTCTCCACCAGACGGCCGAGGCGATTGGAAAGGATGTTGTCGGCGATTCCCAGCTCCGAGCGGAATTCGTCGAAGCGCGTCATGCCCAGCGTGGCATTGCGCATGATCAACAGGATCCATCTGTCCCCGACGACCGAGGACGCCCTTCCGATCGGGCAGGCCACGCCCGCGTACGACGACGACCGCTGTCCGCGCATCGCACGTTCACTCCCTCTCGTCCTGGTGCGCCCGCATGACTTTTATGGTGCAAGTCAGCATCAATGAGTTTACCTCGCGGCTGTCCGACTCGGCGTGGATCTCCCTGGTCACGGGCATGAGCTGCTCGCCACGGCCGGAACGGATCACGGCCGGGGATTCAGTCGGTCGGCGATTCAGTCGTCGTAGTGGAGGGTGCCGTCGAGGTCCATGGTCGGGTGGATTTTCATGGGGCCGTATTCGTCCTGGTCGCTGGGGCGCGGTGGTTCCGGTCCGTCGGGGCCCATACGGACGGCCCGTTCGACGCGGCAGATCCGGAACAGGCGGTCGTCCACGCGTGCTTCGTTGGCACGGCCGGCGGCTTTGAATTCGTCGGCCGCCTGCGCGTACGTGGTCTTCTTGTCCTGGTCGAACTCGTAGAGCCTGGCCCAGGTTTCGGCCATCCCGTCGTAGAGAAGACGCCGGGCGTCGTGCGGCGTGGGCATCAGGACGCCGCGAGGCCGCCATCCTTCACCGAAGCGCTCGGCCACGCCGAAACAGACGGGCAGCAGGGCGACGTCCGGGTAAGCCGCCGCCGCCCGCTCGGAGTCCGCGCGGACACCGGCGGGAAAGCGGGAGCCGGAGTACGCGAAGGTGCGCAGCGACAGCTTCAGGGCGCCCGCGATCAGGCCGTCGTCCCGGCCGGGATCGAGGACGAACCCCACGTCCGGTTCCGCGGTGTCGTACGGTCCCTCCCACAAGACGTCGCGTGCTTCCCCGTCGGTGGGCCGCGGCGGCTCCAGTCCGTCCGTGCCGCTGCGCGCGAACTCGTCGCCGCGCACCACGCGGTAGCGCGTACCGAGGACCTCCAGTTCGTTGACCGGTTCGTCTTCGAGTAACGCCACCGCGGCCAGCAGCTCGCGCCGTACGCCCGGGTCGTCGGTGTCGTCCTTGGCCTGGAACCAGAGGTGGGAGTTCAGGCCGTCCCGGGCCTGCTGAGGCATACCGTCCGACGCCGGCTTCAGTATCCGCCAGTCCGGTCCCGCCGCGGGATCCTGAACCGCGATACCGAAGACCGGCCCGCGCAGAGTGATATACGGATAACGCTGGGAGGCATCCACCGCGTCGGCCTCCCTCACCCACGCGGCGGGATCATCACGGCGTACCAGCCCCGCGTGGAGTGCTTCGAGTTGTCGCTTCCAGTCATCGGCCACGCATGCATTGTCGCAACTCCCGAGCGGGATATTGACCGAATGCCTCAAGTGACCATCTTCACGACCACCTTGGTGGTCCAGCTCCACGCCGCGGTCAGCCTGTTCGCCGGTCGTACGGAGGTCCGGGACCGCGCTGTCGGGCTCTGTCCGTCAGAGGTTGTCAGAGGTGGCTGATAGAACACAGTGAACAGCCGCCGGGTTTGGAGTGTCGGGAGCCAGGTCTTGTCTTATGTGCACCATGTCGAGCAGTTCTACGGACTGCCCACATTCACTTTCTCGCCGTATGTGAACCCGGTGGATCTGCCTGATCCAGGTTCGGTGGCCTGGCGTCTCCAGTGTGAAGAATTGCCACGTGAGACGGACTACTGGGCGCGCGTCGACGCCTATTGGGCGCGCTTCACCGAGTCGGTCGAGCTGGAGAAGGTACGGGCGCTGATATTCGGCCATCCGTGGTACGGCGCCGACGGCGGGCTTCCGAACGACGCGCTGATCGGCCTCCGCTCCCGGCTGACCGGACTCGAAGCGCTCTTCCTCGGCGATCTGGAGGACGAGGAGGCGATGATCTCCACGATATATCTGGGCACGGTCGCGCCCGTCCTGGAGGCGTTCCCAGGTCTTCGGGAGCTGGCCGTGCGCGGCGGAGAAGGCTTTGACTTTCCCGTGACAGGCCACCAAGGACTGCGTGCGCTGCGCGTCGAGTCCGGCGGGCTGCCACCGGAGGCGGCGGCGCAGATAGCCGCCTCCGATCTGCCCTCGCTGGAGCGTCTGGACCTGTGGCTGGGCGACGACGATTACGGCGGCGGGACAACGGTCGAGCATCTCGCTCCGCTGCTCACAGGTGAGGGCAAGCCCGCGCTGCGCCATCTGGGACTGCAGAACAGTCCGATCCAGGACGAGCTGGCCGCCGCGCTGGCCTCGGCGCCGGTCGTGGCCCGGCTCACGTCGCTGAGCCTGTCGATGGGCACGCTCACCGACGAGGGCGTGGAGGCACTGCTCCAGGGCCAGCCTCTCACCCACCTGCGGGAGCTGGACCTCTCGCACCATTTCCTCAGCCACGCCATGATGCTGCGGATCTGGACGGAGCTGGAGCCGGCGGGAGTCCGTGTGAACCTGACCGCCAGGCAGGAGGACGACGGCGGCAATCCTGAATGGGGCCAGGAGCACGGCCGGTACATCGCGGTCGCCGAATGACCGCCGCCGCCAGGTCCAGGTTCAGGTTCAGGTTTTGGTCCTGGCCTTCCCTCGCGCCCTTGTCCTCATCCTCGTTTCGCCACCACTCCCACCGCAGTCGAAAGGCCGCACGATGTCCTACGCCTTGGAGTCCCACGCCCCCGAGTCCCAGGACCCGGACGACCTCCGGATCGCCAGTCGCGAAGTGAACGGCCGCGGCCCCTGGCTGAAGCCCGGCGAACAGGTGCCGTACGGACATGTGTTGCACGCCGCGGCCCAGCTGAGGTGGAGCCCCGCCGCCGTCGTGTCACGGCTGACCGCCCTGGGATACGCCGACATCCAGCACGCCGAAGCCTCCCTGCCCGGCACCGCCGACCTGCCCGGCACCGTCGACCTGCCCGACACCGTCGAGCTGGACGACGTGCCGCTGATCAGGGACGTGAGCGCGCAGTACAGCCCTTCCTGGCTCGACGTCGGCAAGCCGGTGTCCCTGCGCCAGATACTCGAATCGGCGGGCCTGGCCGACCGCGGTCCCGCCGATGTCGCACGGCGGCTGACCGCTCTCGGCTACCTGCTCGGTGGCGCCGGCCGGCCGCTGCCTGAGTCTCCCCATCCCGGTGACACCGTGCTGATCAGCACCGGCCATGGCCGCTATGGGAAATGGCTCGACTGGGGCGACGAGGTGTCCGCATTCCATGTACTCGTCGCGGCCGGAGAGCTGAAATGCAGCCCGTACGCCGCCGCCACGCGACTGATCGCGCTCGGCCTCCGGCTGCCGTACACCCCTGAACCTGTCGACGAGCTGATCCTCAAGTCTTCGGGAGAATACGGAGATCACCACGGTGCTCGCTGGTTCTACGGGACTCCGCCCGTCGGGCACATACTCGCTGTCGCACAGGAGACGGGACGCCGTCCGGCGGACATCGTCGCCCGGCTGACGGAGCTGGGCTACGACCGACCGGCCGCGCCCGACCATCCGGAGGCCGACGACCTCATCATCCTCAGCGAGGAACTCAACGGCCGCGGGCCCTGGTTGGTGAAGAACACCGTCGTCGGGCTGTCGATGCGGCACATTCTGCGCGCGGCACTCGCCACGGGACGGAGCCCTGCGGACATCGCCGAGAGGCTGGCCGCGCTGGGACATTGGCTGCACGAGAACGCGAACCTGCCCGCGGTCGCCGACGAGGCGGACATCCGGCTGCTGGCGACGGTCGACCGCTCGTACCTGGACAACGTCCACCTTGAACACGTTCTGCGCAGCGCGAGTCTGACAGGGAGGAGCCCGGCGGATGTCGCGTCGCGTCTGACCGCTCTCGGCCACCGGCTACCCGACGACGTGGCCTACCCGGAGGTACGGGGCTCCCTCGCGGCGGCGAAGTAGCGGTTCACTCCGCCGATCGGGGACCACGGGTGACGATGCCGGCGCCGTCGGCGACTCCGCGTCGGCGTGGACGGAGGCGCGCCGGTTCCGTCCAAGGTGTCTATGGCTGCGTGGACGTTGTACGTGACAACGGGCGGGCCAGATGCGGCATTGGTGGCGTTCCGTCGTCATTGGCATCATGGCCGCCGTGTGGCGGCTGTGTCACGTCTACCCGCGTCCTCTTGCGGAATTGCCCCGGAGCCACCAATCTTTCGGCTGGCGCACCGAGTTGGCTCCCCACCCTGGATCTGTCCGATCGGCCCCGTTTCTCCGATTGACATGTTCATGCCGCAATAGCGCAGCCCCAAGCGGCGTCCGCCGGCTCCAGGCGCGTCGAAAGGCACCACGCCCCACCCCGCCATCAGCGCACCACCTCTTGAGGAGGACCCCTCACATGGCAGTAACGCGTCCCGCCCGGCGAAGATTCGGCCTTGCCATCGGTACGGCAGCCGCCGCGGCCCTCGTACTCGGCGCCGTCTCCGCGCTCCCCGCGAGCGCGGCCCCCCAGCAGGAGGGCCAGATCCAGTACGCCGGCGCCGCCGGCTCGATAGCCGACAGCTACATCGTCACCTTCCACGGCTCCGCCGCCAAGGCCGGCTCGGCCTCCGGCAAGGCGCTGGCCAAGGAGTACGGCGCCAGGATCGAGAGGACCTACACCAAGGCCCTCAACGGCTACGCGGTGCACCTCTCCGAGGCGCAGGCTAAGAAGCTCGCCGGCGACCCGGCCGTCGCCTCCGTCGTCCAGAACCGGACCTTCCACACCGAGGCGACCCAGACCAACCCGCCGTCCTGGGGCCTGGACCGCATCGACCAGAAGAACCTCCCGCTCAACAGCCAGTACACCTACCCCGATGCCGCGGGCCAGGGCGTCACGGCGTACATCATCGACACCGGCGTCCGGATCTCGCACAGCGACTTCGGCGGACGCGCCTCCAACGGTTACGACGCCGTCGACAACGACAACGTCGCCCAGGACGGCAACGGCCACGGCACGCATGTCGCCGGTACCGTCGCCGGCACCTCGTACGGTGTCGCCAAGAAGGCGAAGATCGTCGCCGTACGCGTTCTCGACAACGCCGGCTCGGGCACCACGGCGGGCGTCGTCGCGGGCATCGACTGGGTGGCGCGGAACGCCGTCAAGCCGGCCGTCGCCAACATGTCGCTCGGCGGTGGCGCGGACAGCACGCTCGACGCGGCCGTCCGTAACGCCATCGCGTCCGGCGTGACCTTCGCGGTCGCCGCCGGCAACGACGGCCTGAACGCCTCCAACTACTCGCCCGCCCGGGTCACCGAGGCCATCACCGTCGGCTCCACGACCTCCACCGACGCCCGCTCCAGCTTCTCCAACACCGGTACGGTGCTGGACATCTTCGCGCCGGGTTCGTCGATCACGTCGACGTGGAACACCAGCGACTCCGCCACCAACACCATTTCGGGTACGTCGATGGCGACCCCGCATGTGACCGGCGCCGCGGCCCTGTACCTGGCCGCCAACCCGACGTCCACGCCGGCCCAGGTCTCCTCCGGCCTGGTCTCCCTGGCCAGCACGGGCGTTGTCACCAACCCGGGCACCGGTTCGCCGAACCGGTTGCTCAACGTGCCCGGCGGTACGGTCACTCCGCCCGGCCCGAAGTTCGAGAACACCGCCAACTACACGATCAACGACAACGCCACGGTCGAGTCGCCGGTCACCGTGAGCGGTGTCGCGGGCAACGCGCCGGCCTTGCTGAGCGTGCCCGTGAACATCGTGCACACCTACATCGGTGACCTCCAGGTCCAGCTGATCGCTCCTGACGGCTCCGCCTACACGCTCAAGGCGTTCGGCACCGGCGGCAGCGCGGACAACATCAACACCACCTACTCGGTGAACGCCTCCTCCGAGGTGGCCAATGGCACATGGAAGCTGCGGGTGACCGACAACGCGTCGGCCGACACCGGCTACATCGACTCCTGGGCGCTCCAGTTCTAAGAAGCGCTATGTAAGAAGTGCTACGAAAGCGACACCGTCCGTCCGCAGGGCAGCACGCCCTGCGGGCGGACGCGGTGCGTCTTATGGGCCACACAGTTCCGGACACCGGACGCATGACAAGTTCGGCCGTCGGCCATCCCGTTAGCCGGAGAAATCGACCGGCGTGCTTGACAACGCGGGCGCCGGAAGCGGATGGTTTTTGTATCCGCCTTGCTTCGCCGGTCCGTCCGATCCGACGGGAGTGGTTGTGAGCGCGCCCTTCAACGACGACCATGAAGAATTACGCAGAACGGTGCGTCGTTTTCTCGCCGATAAATCGCCGGAGAACGAGGTACGCCGGCTGATGGAGGGCACCGAGGGATTCGATCCCGTTGTCTGGAAACAGATGGCCGGACAGCTGGGCCTCATGGGGCTGGCCATTCCGGAACGCTACGGCGGTTCCGGCGCCTCCTTCGTCGAATTGGCCGTCGTTCTGGAGGAGATGGGCGGCGCGCTGCTGTGCGCACCGTACTTCTCGTCGGTGGCCCTGGCCGCCAGTCTGCTGCTCGCGTCCGGCGACGAGACGGCGAAGAGCGACCATCTGCCGGGCATCGCCACCGGGCGGACCGTCGCGACCGTCGCGCTGGCCGAGCGGTCGGGGCTGTGGAGCGAGGACGGAGTCACGCTGGAGGGCAGTCGGGCCGCGACCGGCGGCTGGCGGCTGACCGGCGAGAAGCACTATGTGCTGGACGGCCATGTGGCCGATCTGGTGCTTGTGATCGCCAGGACGCCGGCCGGTGTTTCGGTCTTCGGTGTCGACGGAGCAGCCGACACGGACGGTTTCACGGCCACTCCGGTCCCGACCCTGGATCAGACACGCAAGCTGGCCACTCTCTCCTTCGACCGGGTGCCGGCCCGTCTGATCGGCGCCGAAGGACAGGGCTGGGCCGCCGTGGCGAAGATGCTCGACCTCGCGGCCATCGCGCTCGCGGCCGAACAGGTCGGCGGTGCGCGGAAGGTGCTCGACATGGCCGTGGAATACGCCAAACTGCGGGTGCAGTTCGGACGGCCCATCGGCAGTTTCCAGGCCATCAAGCACAAATGCGCGGATCTGCTGCTCGAAGTGGAGTCGGCGGGAGCCGCCGCCGGTTACGCCGCCTGGGCCGCCGCGGAGGACAACGACGAGGTACCGGCGATGGCGAGCCTGGCCAAATCGTACTGCTCCGAGGCGTATTTCCATGCCGCCGCGGAGAATATCCAGATCCACGGCGGTATCGGCTACACCTGGGAGCATCCGGCCCATCTCTATTTCAAACGGGCCAAGAGCAGCGAAATTCTCTTCGGCGATGCCACCGCCCATCGCGAACTTCTGGCCCAGCGCATCGGTATCTGAGCTTCCCGACGCCTTGAGAGTTTCCGACGCCTTGAGGGAGACAACAGCAGTGGGACGAGCGCCCGGTGACATCCCGCCTTCCCGCACCGACGCGGAGCTGTTCCGCCAGGACATCAGGGAATGGATCCGTACCCATGCTCCCGCCGGACTCACCGGCCCGCCGCCACGCCCGGCGGAAGCCGCCGTAGCCGAAACTGCCGTAGCCGAAGTCGCCGCCGAAGCCGCCGCCATATGGGAGCGCAGTCTGCTCGACGCGCGGCTGATCTGCGCGGACTGGCCGCCGGAATACGGCGGTTCGGGGCTGAGCCCCCAGGAATCGCTGGTGTTCGAGGAGGAGTGCGCCCGGGCCGGAGCGCCCCGGATCCGGCGCGGTGCCGGTGAGCGGATCGTCGGGCCGACCGTCCTGGCGCACGGCACCGAGGAGCAGAAGTCCCGGCTGCTGCCCGGGATCGTCTCGGGCGAGCACACCTACTGCCTGGCGTACTCGGAGCCAGAGCACGGATCCGACCTCGCCTCCATCGGTACGCGCGGCACGGTGACCGGCGACGAGATCGTCATCACCGGCCGCAAGGCCTGGGTCGACGGCGCGGAACGGGCCGACAGGGCGCTCGTACTGTGCCGGACCGGTCCGGACGCGTCCGGCCACCGCGGTCTGTCCTGTGTGGTCGTACGGCTGGACAGCGGGAACGGCGTCGTCCGGCGCGTGGTGCGGCAGGCGGACGGTACGGCGGACTGCCGTGAGCTGAGCTTCGACCGCTCCCGGGCGCCGCTGAGCGATGTCGTCGGAGAGGTGAACGGCGGCTGGCGGGCGGTCATGACGGGCCTGGCCCATGAGCGGGCCGGCCGGGCGGCGGGCCGCCATCTCGGCTTCGAGGCGGAGTTCTGGGATCTGGTCCGGGAGGCCGACAAGACGGGCCGGTCACGTGATCCCGTGATCCGTGACCGGTTGGCCTGGGCCTACACCAGGATCACTCTGCTGCGGCTGCTGGAGCGGCGCGCGGCGGCACGTACCGGAGCGGGCGCCGTGCCGGGCGCCGACGCCGCCGTTGCGCATCTGCTGAGCGCCGAGTACCACCGCCGTTTCGGCGAGATCGCCCTCGACATCATGGGCGCGCCGGCCCTGGTCCGTCCGGACGGCGACGGCTATGCGACGGACCGATGGCAGGAGGCGCTTCTCACGGGACGGGCCGGGACCATCCGTTCCGGTACGGCCGAGATCCTCCGGGATGTCATCGCGGAACGGCTTCTCGGCCTGCCCAAGGAGCCCGGTGCCGTACACCGCCGCCCGTCATAGCTCCGGCGACCGTGGACTGCGGTGCCGTGATGCCGTCCCCAAATAAGATGCGTTCCATGGTTATGACCCGTCAGACAATCACCGGTCTCCTTGCCCGCCACCGTCCGCGAACCGAGGAGGAGCGCGCCGATGTGGCACAGGTGCTCGCCCTCGTGGAAGGGACGGACGACCCATGGGCGCGATCGGCGCCCGTACACATCACGGCCTCCGCGCTGATCGTGCACCCGGACAGCGGCCGTGTGCTGCTGCGCTGGCACCCGCGCCATGAGTCCTGGCTGCTGGTGGGCGGGCACGCCGACGACGGTGAGTACGACCCGCTCGCCATCGCCCTGAGGGAGGGACGGGAGGAGACCGGGCTCACCGATCTGTCGCCCTGGCCGGACGCCGAGGTGCGGCATGTGGCGGTCGTCGCGGTTCCGGCGAACAGCAAGGAGTCCGCCCACCACCACGCCGATCTGCGGTTCGTGCTGGCGACACAGGATCCCGACGCGGCGCGGCCGGAGAACTCCGACGCACCGCTGCGCTGGATGGAGCCGGCCGAGGCACATGAGGCGATCGCCGAGGCCAATGTCCGGGACACCCTGTCCCGGGTGACGCAGCTACTCGTCTGAACACATCGGAGGGCCGGGGATGTACGCGGTACTGTCAGTGACGGACAAGACGGGCATCGTGGAGCTGGGCGCCGGTCTGCGCGACCTCGGCGCGACGGTGGTGGCGACGCGTGGCACGGCCGACCTGCTCGGGCGCGCCGGGACCGATGCCGTCGTCATCGGCGATCTGACCGGTGTCCCGGAGCTGATGGGCGGCCGGGTGCGCGCCTTCCATCCCTCGGTCTTCGGCGGGCTGCTGTACCGGCGCGGACACGCGGCGGACGAGGCGGACGTCAAGGAGTACGGCATCCCCCGTATCGATGTGCTCGTCTGCAACTTCCGTGATCTGGAGGCGGACGGCGAGCCGAGCGCCTCGATGGGATCGGTCGATGTGGGAGGCCCGGCCATGGTGCGTGCCGCCGCCAAGAACTTCGCCGATGTCCTGCCGGTCGTCGATCCGGCCGACTACGGCGCGGTGCTGGACGCGCTGGCCGCCGCACAAGGCCGGGTCGGCGCCACCGATCTGACGTGGCGTCAGGCGCTTGCGGCGAAGGCGTTTGCCCGGACCGCCGCCTACGACCGGTCGATCGAGCGGCTGCTCGGCCAACCTGCCGGTCCCGCCTGACAGTTGGCGGAGAAGCACGGGTGAAAAGATAGCTAAATATCCTACTATACAGGTATGGATATCCGTGCGCTGCATGAGGAAGCACTGCGATCGACCCACCGGTTCGTGGCTGCCGTCGGCCCGGACCAGTGGGAAGCCCCGACCCCCTGCGAGGCGTGGAACGTACGGCAGCTCGTCAACCACCTGGTGAGCGGCAACCTTTGGGTGGCTGAGCTGGGACGCGGCCGGACCATCGAGGAGGTCGGGACGGATCTCGACGGCGATCTGCTCGGTGACGACCCGGTGGCCGCGCACGAGGCGTCGGTGTCGGCCGCGGCCGGCGCCTTCGCGGCCGACGGCGCGATGGAGCGCCTGTGGCCGCTGTCCTACGGCGCCAGGCCGGGCCGGGTGTACGCGCGACAGCGGTTCATCGATGTCCTGATCCACGGCTGGGACATCGGCCGGGCCACCGGCGAGGATCCACGGCTGCCGGCCGGTCTGGTCCAGGAGTGCACGGACCTGATCACCGCCCGTCCGGGGATCCGCGCCCAGTGGGGTTTCGCCGATGTCACGGCCGGGCCCGGCGCCGATCCGCAGGCCCGGCTGCTCGCGCTCACGGGCCGCCGTTCCTGAGCCCGCCGCGCCGCCGCGCCGTCGGTCCCGTACCGCCGTCACCGTGTTACCCGTCATCCCGTGGCCGCCTTGAACCGTCCGGTCGTTACGCCGACGGGCTCTGTCCACTCCGCCGACCGTCTCCCTCCGGTGGATCCGCCGGAGGGACCTCCCCGTCCAGCGCGGCCAGTACCTCCTCCGTGTGCTCCCCGAGCAGTGGCGGCCGTCGGTAGACCCCCGACGGCGTCGCGGTGAAGCGGATCGGGCAGTTGGGGACCACCACCGGACGGCCGCCGCCCGGCTGGTCCACGGCGACGAGCATGTCGCGGGCCCGTATATGAGGATCCTCGAACAGATCGGCGGCGTCGTTCACCGGTCCCACCGGTACGCGCCCGCCGAGCTGCCGGGCGATCTCGTCGGTCGTCCGCTCCGCCGTCCACCGCGCGATGGCCTGCTGCACGATCCCGGTGTTGGCCACCCGGCTGCCATTGGTGGACGTACGCTCGTCACCGGCGAGTTCCGGGCGCCCGATCACCTCGCAGAGCACCTTCCAGTGATTGTCGGTCGGCGCCGCTATCGCGCACTTGCCGTCCTTCGTCGGATAGATGTCGAACGGGACCAGCTGCGGATGGCTGTTGCCGGTGGGCCGGCTGACGGCGCCCGTGTAGGAGTAGCGGTAGACGGCCGTCTCGCACAGCGACACGATCGAGTCCACCATGGCCACATCGACCATCTGTCCCACGCCCGTGTTCCGGGCGTGCAGGACGGCGGCGAGGATGCCGATCGCGGACAGCGCGGAGGGATACAGATCGCCGATGGTCGGTCCCGCCCGTACCGCCTCCGCCTCGGACGGCCCCGTCATGCTGATGAGTCCGCCCATCGCCTGCGCGATCACGTCGTAGGCGGGCCAGTCGACGTACGGGCTGCGGCCGGTGCGCGGATCCCCGAACCCGCGGATCGACGCGTAGACCAGCCGCGGATTGCGCTCATGGAGGGCCTCGTACGACAGGCCCCACCGTTCCATGACACCGGACCGGTAGTTCTCGACCACCACGTCCGAGGTGTCGATCAGCTTCAGCAGCTTCTCGCGGTCGGCGGGAGTGGTGAGATCGAGCACGATCCCCAGCTTGTTGCGGTTGATGCTGCCGAACAGTCCGCCGAAGCCGCGGACGGTGTCGTCCTTCGTGAACGGTCCGCTGAACCGGGGCAGATCGCCGACGGGCGGCTCGACCTTGATCACCTCGGCGCCCAGATCGGCGAGCATCATGGTGCAGAAGGGCCCGGAGACGGCCCGGGTGAGGTCTGTCACGCGGATTCCACGCAGCGGCCCCGAGGCGCCGGGCTGCATGGCGGAGGCGTGCTCATGACCGTGGAGGTGGGCGGAGGCGTCGCGGGGCGACGTCCTGTCGTCACTGGCCAATTCGTTCCGTCCCTTCCAGAGCGCCGATATCGGCGCGGCACAGATAGCGGACCGGCCGTATTGTCATGTCGGCGGTCGCCCACAGCGCGGAGATCGGATGTGAGGGATGCAGCCGGGGCTCGCCCCAGGCGGCGGCGTCGAACGCGGTCAGCGACGGCCGGCCACGGCCGGCCTCATGTATCTCGTAGACGCGCTCGACCTGGAGGAACCTGATACCGGCCGGCGTCCGGGCGAGCTGGAGGGCGTCGGTGAACCGCAGATCGGCGGGCGAGAGCGGACGCGGATCGAGGAGATCCAGTGCGAGAGGCCGGAGTTCACCGCAGCGGACCACCGCCGTGGAGCCGTGGTACCGGCGGCGCAGCTCCACCTCGGCCGGGCGCACCCGGTACGCCCACCGCTCGGCGAGCAGCCGCGCGGCCTCGTCGCCCTGCACGAAGCACGACACATGCATGCCACGGCTGCGCGGGCCGCTGCGGCAGATGATCCGGGTCTCCGCCAGGGTGAACGGTCCGACGTCGCTCTCCTCCGCCTTGATGACCGTCACTGTGATCGCCGGCGGATTCACCGGATGCAGGGCGGGCGGAAGGACGGCCTGCCGCGCATCACCTCGCACCTCGTACACCGCCTGGAGCACCTCGGCTCCCCGGCACACCAGAGGCTCGGTCGCGGGAGCGGTGACGAACGGCGCGTCGGCGGCCATGATCTCCGGGTCCGCGGTGCCGCTGAGCATCAGCGTCCGCCTTCCGCGAAGTGCGGCATGACCTCCGCGGCGAACAGCCGCATACTGTCGAGGACTTGCTCCTGAGGCACCAGATTCGCCGTGTTCAGAAGGAAGTTGATCGCGTCCACGCCCACCGACTCCCATACCTTGATGGCCTTGACGATCCGCTCCGGATCGCCGATCGCGACACCTTCGGGCACCGGGCGCCGCCGGCTCGGGTCGTCGTCGCGGATCTGTGCGACGCCGCCCGCCGCGAGATTGCCGAGCGACTGGTAGGCCGGTGTCGGATAGACCTCCCTGGCCCACAGCAGATTGCTGTTCAGCATGCCGAACGCGGTGAACATCGCGCCGCCCACGCGCGCCGCGACCGTGTCGTCCTCGTGGCAGAACAGATAGTTCATGGTGGCGACCTGGTCGTTGACGGCCTTGCCGACGGGATCGCACTGCTGGATCCGCTTGCGGTAGTCGGCCGTACGCCGCTCCTGCTCCTTGAAGCTCGCCGCGGCCACGCCCAGACAGCCGATCCCGCGGTCGGCGGCGTCCCGCTCGGTGCCCGGAGACGTCACCGTGACCCACAGCGGCGGATGCGGGTCCTGCGCGGGCTTGGGCAGGACGGGCCGCTCCGGGAAGGAGAAGGTGGTGCCCTCGTACCGCACCCGCTCCTCGGTCCACAGCCGTGGCAGCACATGGACGTACTCGTCCCAGGACATCTTGGTGGTGTCCGGATCGGCCCCGAAACCGCCGAGTTCCGTGATGGTCGACGCGCGCGCGGTACCCATGTCCAGCCGGCCGCCCGAGAGGATGTCGAGTGCGGCGGCGCGCTCCGCCACCCGGATGGGATGGTTGATCTGAGGTACGCACACCACACCGCCGTGGCCGACGCGGAGCCGGCTGGTCGACATCGCGACGGCGGTCAGAAAGATCTCCGGGGACGAACAGTGCGAGTACTCCTGGAGGAAGTGGTGCTCCACCGCCCAGGCCGTGGTGAAACCGAGTTCGTCCGCGAGCCGGCTCTGTTCGAGGGCGTCCCCGTACGCCTGGGCCTCGTCGCCGCGTGACAGCGGCTGCGGTACCGAAAGCTCGAAGAAGATGCCGAATTTCATGTCCCGCTCCCGTCAGACTCTCTCCGTCGTCCGTCCGTCGCTCCGCGCGCCGCGGGCGAGGGCGCGCTCTCGGGTCCGCGCACCGGGCGGCCTGCGGTCAGGACCAGCCGCGGCCGGACGACGGCGCCGATGTCGCTCAGCGGATCGCCGTCCACCGCCAGCACATCCGCGCGCCGGCCCGGCGCCAGCACGCCCGTGTCGTCCACTCCGAGCCGCTCCGCCGCCGCGGAGGTCGCGGCCACCAGCGCCTGGCGGCAGGTGAGTCCCATGCCGTCCGGGCCGACGAGGGCGGCGAGATCAGCCGGAAAACCGTCGAACGCGCGCTGCGGCACACCCGCGTCCGATCCGGCGACCATCGGCACGCCGGCCGCGACCATGCGCCGGAAGACCTCGCGGATCTGTGTCCGCCGCTCGCGAAAGCGCGGCGCGACGAGATCCGGCCCCTCCGGCCCTTCGGGCCCGGCGGTCCGCATCCGCAGGAAGGCACCGCTGATCGTGGGTACGAACGCGATACCGCGGGCGGCCATCTGAATCGCGGTCGCGGGATCGTAGGCGATTCCGTCCGCCGTCTCGAACAGGCAGTGCTCGATGGTGCGCACACCCGCGTCGACCGCCCGCCGGATGCTGACCGGATCGTAGGCGTGCGCCGAGACCGGCACCCCGAGCCGCTCGCTCTCCTCGACACACGCCCGTACCTCCTCCTCGCTGTACTGAGGCCGGCCGGGATTGGTCCTGGGCGTCAGATTGCCGCCGCTGAGCATCAGTTTGATCCAGTCGGCGCCGTCCCGGACCTGGCGTCTGACGGCGACCCGGATCTCGGCGGGCGAGTCGCACTGGTGGCTGAACCAGTGGCAGTGGCCGCCCGTGACCGTGATCGGCTGACCGCTCGTCAGCACCCGCGGTCCCGGGATCCGTCCTTCGGCCACGGCGGCGCGCAGCGGGAACGCCACCTCGTTCGGCGTTCCGAGATCGCGCACCGTCGTGACGCCCGCCTCGGCCGCGCGGCGGAGGTTCTGTACGGCCCGTACGGCCAGTGCCGCCGCTCCGGCGCGCGCCTCCCGCTTGAAGTCGCGCACCGGTGTGGCCGAGCCGGACAGCGCCATGTGCACATGGCAGTCGATCAGCCCCGGGAGCACGGTCGCTCCTGGCAGATCCAGGCGCGGCACGGTGTCCAGGTCGCCGCCGAGGTCCGCCTGCCGTCCCACCGCGCCGATCCGTGCGCCCTCCACCAGCAGGAAGCCGTCCCGGACCGGTTCGGGCGCGACACCGTCCCAGACGCGGTCGGCGGTGATCAGATACCGGTCGGGCGCCGGATCGCCCGGGCGGAGCAGGACCGCCGCAGGGCGCCGCGCGGCGCCCCGCGCCGTAACGCCGTCAGTTCGCGAGAAGACCACGCAGCACCGCCTCGACTATCCCGTGTCCGACTCCGCCGCGCAGGGTCAGGATCGACTCCGGGTGAAACTGGACGGCGGCGACCGGCAGACTCCGGTGCTCCACCGCCATGACCACTCCCTCGTCCGTGGTGGCGGTGACCTCCAGACACTCGGGCACCTGCGCCGCGAAGATCGAGTGGTACCGCCCGGCGGCGAACCGTTTCGGCAGCTCCGTGAGCAGCCTGCCGCCCGTGACATTGATCCAGGAGGTCTTGCCGTGCACCGGCTGCGGCAGCAGGGAGAGCGTGCCGCCGAAGTACTCGACGACCGCCTGGAGTCCCAGGCACACGCCGAAGACCGGGATGCCCAGCCCCAGCGCCGCACCGAGCGTTGCCGACATGCCGAAGTCGGCCGGCCGGCCCGGTCCCGGCGACAGGACCAGCAGGTCCGGCCGCTCGTCCGCCAGCACCTGGCCGCCGAGCGGCGCGCGCAGCGTACGGACGTCCGCGCCGGCCTGCCGGAAGTAGTCGGCCAGGGTGTGCACGAAGGAGTCCTGGTGGTCCGCGAGCACCAGCCGCCGAGGCAGCGGCCGTGGACCGGGCAGCGACCGAGGTCCGGCCGCGCGGCCGGAAAGAGCCATACCGGTGTCCGTACGCCCGGCGTGGCCGGATTCGTCTTGTCCGGGGGGCTCGTCCCGCCGTAACACGCTCAGCAGGGCGGACGCCTTCAGCTCCGTCTCCCGCTCCTCCTGCTCGGGAACGGAGTCGAAGAGGAGAGTGGCACCCACCCTGACCTCGGCGCGCCCGGACTTCACCCACGCCATGCGGATGGCCAGCCCGGTGTTGACGTCGCCGTTGAACCCGACATGGCCCACCGCCCCGCCGTACCAGCGCCGTACCGACGGTTCGTGGTCCTCTATGTACTGCGTCGCCCATGCCTTGGGCGCGCCGGTGACCGTGACGGCCCAGGTATGGGCGAGCAGGGCGTCCAGCCCGTCGTACTCCTTGCGCAGGACGCCCGTGACATGGTCCGCGGTGTGGATGAGCCGTGAATACAGTTCGATCTGACGCCGTCCGATCACCTGGACGCTGCCCGGTTCACAGATCCGCGCCTTGTCGTTGCGGTCGACGTCCGTGCACATGGTCAGCTCGGACTCGTCCTTCGCGGAGTTGAGCAGTGTACGGATCTGGTCGGCGTCACCGACCGCGTCGGCACCGCGCGGGACCGTTCCGCTGAGCGGGCAGGTCTCCAGCCGGCGCCCGGTGACCCGCACATACATCTCGGGCGACACTCCCACCAGGTGCTCGCCGTCCCCGAGGCTGACCAGGAATCCGTAGGGCGACGGATTCGCCTCGCGCAGCCTCCGGAACAGCTCAGCGGGCCGCTGGTCGGTGCCCTGCGAGAACGTCTGGCTCAGCACCACCTCGAAAAGGTCGCCGCGCTGGAATGCCTGGCGCGCCTCGCGGACGAGATCCGCGTACCGGCCGGGCGGCAGGCCGCGGCCCGCGCCGGGCTCACCAGGCTCACCGGATGTCCATGGGGTGCGCGGCCCTTCGCGCCGCAGACCGCGTGTGCTGCCGCCGTCGCAGCGGAACTCGTAGCGGCGGCGCTCGGCGATACCTCTGCGCGGATCCACGACGACCAGTTCGTCCGGCAGGTACAGCACCAGATCGCGCTGGTCGGCAGGGCGCTCCAGACGCAGCCGGGCGGGCTCGAACTGGAAGGCCAGGTCATAGCCGAACGCACCGTGCAGCCCCAGGTACTCGTCCTCCGAGGAGCCCAGGACCTCACAGACGACGCGCAGCACCGAGAAGGCGGACGGCCGGCGGCTGCGGCCCTCCTCGGCAAGGCAGGCGTCGGCCGTCCTGACGACGGCCGTCAGCTCCGTGCCGTCCTCGCGCACCTCGGCCACATCGTCCGCCTGCCGCAGCGCGGGACCGAAGACGGGCAGCAGAAGCCGGCCACGGTCGTTGAGGGCCGTCAGCGAGACCTCTCTGCCGCGCGCCGTGAGACACAGCGGCGGATCGACGAAACCTATCCGCCACGGCGTGTACCGGCCGGGGTACTCGGTGTCCGAGGCCAGCACCATCCCACGCCGCTCGTCCAGTGCGGCGGCGATGTCGTCCAGCACCGCGGGATCGACCGCGTGGCGCTCCCGTTCCACCGTCAGACCGCCCGCGGTCATGAACTCATCCGTGGACATGGTCGCCCTCCGGGCGGCGGCCGTCCCGGTGGTCCCGTACGCCGTGGTCCCGTACGCCGTGGTCCCGTACGTCATGGTCCCGTACGGCGCCGTCGGGTGCCTGGGCCGGTGTCCGGGACAGGAGCGATGTCGTGGACAGATGGATCGTGTCCTCGCGCTCCGGTCCGACGCTCACCGCGACGATCTCGGCGTCCAGCAGGGACGACAGCAGATCGACATACCGGCGGGCCGCGTCCGGGAGTCCGGCGGCGCCGCGGCGCGCCACCGCGGACCAGTCCTGGTCCGGCCAGCCGGCCGTGCGGCGCAGTACCGGCGTGACCGCGGCGGCGTCCGCCCGCTTGGCCGGATACCGGTCCAAGTCCTGGGCCCCGGACCGGTATCCGGTGATCACTTCGATCTCGTCCAGACCGGCCAGTACATCGATATTGGTCAGGCACAGCTCCCTGATGCCGTCGGTCTCGATGGCGCGTCTGACCATGGGCACGTCGAACCATCCCACCCGCCGCCGACGACCGGTGACCGTACCCCACTCACGGCCCCTGGTGACGAGATGGTCGGCCGTGGCGCCGTCGAGTTCGCCGACCAGCGGGCCGCCGCCGACCTGCACCATGTACGACTTGATCACGCCCAGCACACCGAACTCCTGCGCCGGCGAGGTGCCGGTGCCCACCGTCACTCCGCCCGCGGCGCTGTATCCGCTGGTGACATACGGATAGGTGCCGTGCTCCAGGTCCAGGCCGAAGCTCTGCGCGCCCTCGTAGACCAGCCGGCGTCCCTCGGAGCGGGCCTGGCGCAGCCAGCGCGACACATCGCACAGATACGGTTCCAGCTCCCGGCCCGCCGCGTTGTACTCCTTGACGAGATGCGCGACCTCGTCGGCGACCGGCCGGCGGTCCGCGGGCCGCCCGAACACCTGCTGGAGCAGGGCCCGTTTGAGCGGCACCAGACGTGACAGGCGTGTGTGCAGCAGGTGTTCATCGAGCAGATCGACCATCCGCAGACCGATCCGCGCAGACTTGTCCTCCCGGCAGGGCCCGACTCCGCGGTTGGTCGTGCCCAGCCGGCCGGTGCCGTGGACGAAGCCGTTCGCCGCGGAGGTGGCGACCTCGCTGCCGCGCCACTCCTCCTCCGCCGCGTCCTGTTCGACGTGGTACGGGAAGATCACATGCGCCGACTCGCTGATACGGAGCGAGGGATCGAATCCGGCGGCGCGGAGCTCTCCGAGTTCCGTCAGCAGGGCGAGCGGATCGATCACACATCCGTTGCCGAGGACTCCGGTGATGCCGCGCAGCACTCCGGCCGGCACCTGGACGAAGCGGTGGTCCCTGCCGTCCGCGACCACCGTGTGTCCGGTGTTCGGTCCGGCCTGGTAGCGGACGACGGCGTCCGCGCCCTCGCAGGCGATATCGGTGAACTTGCCCTTGCCCTCGTCACCGGCCTGACAGCCAACGATGATCAGGTCCATGACACACCGGTCCGTAAGGCCGGGCTCTCGGCTCCGCCCTGCCGCCGTCCTGTCGGAACGACATCGGCCAGCCGGTCGAGCACCTGGTCCAGATCCCGCGCTCCCCACACCTTGCGGCCCGTCCATGCCTCGCACAGCGAGCGGTACATCTCCGCCACCAGTTCCACCACTTCGCGCGGCAGCGGATCCGGCGCGGGCCAGGTGGACCGTGGCCGGCCCTCCCGTACCCATTCCTCCACCCGCGCCTGGAGACCGGTGGCCGTGTAGTGGTCGCGCAGCACCTGTTTGCCCACGTGCGCGCCGTCCAGCAGCAGCCGGGCCTCGTCCGGTGTGCCCGCGTGGTCCACCAGGATCAGCCGGCCCCGGTCGTCGCGGCCGAACTCCACCTTCCCGTCGGCGTGCAGCAGACCGAGGCCGCGCGCGTGGGCGGTGACGATGTCGTCCGTCTCCCTGGCGCGTTCCTCCAGTTCGGCCTGCTGCGCGTCGTCAAGGCCGCCGATCGCGGCGGCCTCGGCCCGGCCGATGAAGCGGTCGATCTCCTCCAGCTTGGTGGTGTACTCCACGACCGGGCGCGCCAGTACCGTGCCGGCTTGCGGCGGCTCGGTCAGACCGATGTCGGCGGGAGTCAGTCGGCCCAGCCGCAGCCGGCGCAGTACGGAGGAGCCCTCGGGGATGGTGTTGCGGAAGATGACCTGAAGCGGTACGAGATGGTTGATGTCGTCCGGTCCCAGCGCCCGCTTCCGCGGATCCAGCACCCGAAGGAGAGTGAACTCCATCCGGGCGGGCGGCTCGAAGCCGCGGAAGTGAGTGCGGACACCGGCGTCCGCCAGCAGGCCGAAGTTGAACGCGGCGATCCGGCAGCACGCCTGGCCCTTGTCGGGAATCCGATCGGGCATCTTCCCGAAATGGAAGACGGAGTAGTCGTCGGTGAACGTGAAGCGGCCGACGCCGCTCCGGGTGTCGGTCGGTTCCTCCCGGGCGATCAGATCCTTGGTCGAGAACCTCTTCGGCAACGTTCTCTCCTCTGCTGACGGACGGCTAGGATCAGGCGCGGATCAGACTCGGATCAGGCTCAGATCAGTCCACGAGTGTCTGGTCGTCCAGGGCGGGGATCCAGTCGACGGAGGCCGGGACATTGCGGGCGCCGCTGAACCAGAACTCGCGCACCACGCCCTCGCCGCGCAGCTCCGTGAGCCGCCGCACGGCGTCCTGCGGACGGCGGGTGAACGCGTAGCACATCGGGCCCTCGGAGCTCATCGCGATGGCGTCGATCTCCGGTCCGCGCCTGGCCTCCTCCAGGAGGAACTTCACCTGTGCGGACTGCATGTCGATCTGCTTGCGCTTGAAGTAGCTCTCGTAGGTCAGGAAGTTCACGGCCCGGCAGAAGGCCGTGTAGTCGGCCTCCAGCACCGCCGTCGCCAGGTTCATCAGCACGGCATGCGCGGTCCGCCGGGCCTCCTCGGCCGGGATCGGGAGCGTCCGGGCGAAGAACTGGCGTTCCACCTCGCCGTGCATCTGGTTGCCGTTGGGGATGATCACCAGGACCGGCCACTGCGGGAACGGCGCCGAGATCAGCACCGGAGGCCGCTTGCCGCCGCCCGCGTATCTGGTGGGGACCAGATAGCGCTTCGGGTCCTCGCCGAAGTCGTCCGGGTTGAGATGTCCGCCGTCGACCAGGAAGCCGCCGCGCTCGATCAGATTGGGACTGGCGCCGGAGGTGCCGGCTCGTCCCGCCGCTCTGGCGATGTCCGCCACCGCGACGGACCGGCCGGCGAACTGCGCGTACGCACGGCCGATCGCGACGGCGGTGGTGGTGCCGGAGCCGAACCCGGTGTGCGGCGGCAGGCCCTTGCGGATGACGACACGGGCGGACGGTCCCTGCCACGCCTCCTGAAGACGTTCCAGAAGCCCCGTGACGGCCTCGGCATGGGCCGAGCCGTTCTCGTCCGTCTCGACCTTGTTCACCTCGGACGGCAGGACCACGGCCTCCAGCCCCGGTGACCGCAGTGCCATGGACGCCATGCCGTTGCGGCGGCCGGACTCCCCGTTGAGGTCGATCAAGGTGTAACTGACGCGGCATCCCGTCCGTATGCGGACGCCCCATTCCTTTGAAATGGACTCAGCCATGTGCTCTCCCTTGTCCGCTGCGGTCGGTGGGCCAGATCCTGTCCGGGCTAGCGAGCGGCGTCGAGCCCGGAGGCCTCGACCACCAGATCCTCATAACGGGAGCCCGGTTCGATCAGTCCCCAGCGCCGCATCCAGGAATACGCCTTCTCGAACTCCAGACGGGTGTAGGGCTCCGGCTCGACATAACGCAGACGAGGCAGATGGAAGTCGTCCGGCGTGATCACGCCGTTGAACTCCTCCGGCAGTGAATCGATCAGATAGTGCAAATACGAGCGCTTGTCGGCGTTGATGGCGGTGACGGCCCGGCCGATGGCCCTGTTGCAGGCCGCGTATACGGCGGGATCGAAATCCGGCGCGGCGAGTTCCAGGCCGGCGTAGTGCGTCTCGATGACCTTCTGGAACCCCTGCTTCTCCGCCAGAGTGATCCACGGCTCGGCCAGCGCCACCACCGCGGCCTCGCCCTCCAGCACCGCGCGGTAGCCGTCGATGGTGTGGTAGCCGACCGCCTTGATCTCGTCCTGCTCCAGGAATCCCTCCAGCATCTGGATGGCGCTGTAGTGGTTGCCGTTGTGGAAGCTCACCGCGACCGGCGCGTTGGCCAGCGTCTGCGGATGGGTGTACTCCGAGCCGGGCGCCGCCAGCAGCGCCATGACGGCGACCGACGACCGCTTGCCGATGATCTTCGCTCCCCGGCGGCTGTCGTGCGCCCGCCGGATCTGTCCCCACTCACAGGCCCGGTACAGATCGACCTGACCTTCCTCGAAGGGCACATGGTTGCGGACGGAGTCGACCAGTTCATGATCGGCGACCGGCTCGGTCAGTACCTGCTCGGCCCGGTTCCGTACGAACTCGACCGCGATTCCCTCCTCGGCGAAGTAGCCGAGTTCATCGGCGGCCAGCCAGGGCAGGGCGAAAACCGCGGAAGGGCCGATTCCTTCGGTGCGAACGGTAACCGTCATGTCGCGCTCCCCTTTTCTGAGAAGTTCATGTTCGCCTGGTCAGGAATATCAGAGCATTACGCCGTGAGCAAGACCGCGCGCTTCATCGGGTGGGAAATGATTTCCCGTGTAAAAAGGCATGAAGGAAAGAGACGCAAAGAAAGAGAACTGACGGAAAACAGTCATGGTGAACCGTGCCCGTAACCGGCCGGCCGGGCATTAATTCATGGGATTAATGTGCCGCGAGAATGGTCATGTGCCTCCTACGGGCTGCCCTACCGGGGCACGCGCCTGCCGTACGTTCAGTACGGCGTGCGCCTTCGCGCTGCCGAGCGCCAGGCACTCGGGATCCGGCAGGCCCGACAGCAGGCCGGTCAGAAAGCCGGCGGCGAACGCGTCGCCGGCGCCGAGCGCGCTGGCCACTGGCGTGCCGCTCCCGGCGACCGCGTGCCGCCCGGCCGGCCCGTGGACGAGCGCGCCGCGGCTGCCCAGGGTGACGACGGCGAGCACTCCCGACCGCGCCAGCCCGGCCGCCGCCTCCTCCGCGTCCGCCGCACCGGTGAAGGCCTTCACCTCCGCCTCATTGCCGATGACCGTGCCCACGCCGTCCGCCAGCAGCGTCTCGAAACGCCGCCGGTGCGCGGCGACCAGCGCGCTGTCCGAGAGCGACAGGACCGGTGAGGCGCCCAGCGCGGTGGCCCGCCGTACGGCCGCACTCGCCACCTCCAGCCCGTCCTCGGCCGTCAGCAGATAGCCCTCCACCAGCAGACCGTCACAGCGCAGCCCATCGGCGAAGGCCGCCTCCATCCCGTCGTACAGCATCCGCAGCCGCCACGGCTCGCCCTGCCAGAGCAGGAAGGACCGGTCGCCGTCCGGCAGCAGGAGCACCAGGCACCGTCCCGTCGCGCCCGTAAGGGCCGGCTTCAGCGGTACGGCGACACCGCGGGCCGCGAGATCGTCCCTGACCGCCCGGCCGCGCCCGTCGTCCATCGAGGCGGTGAGGAGCGTCGCCCGCCCTCCGTCGGCCGCGAACGCGGCGCAGGTGTTCGCGGCGCTGCCGCCCGCCGAGAGGACGGCCGTATCGCCGGATCCCGTCAGTTCGGACACCGTCGCGTCGAGTGCCGCGAGACTGACGAAGGCCGCCGACCCGGGAGCGACTCCCAGCCGCTCGCACACCCGCGGACGCACCGCGACCACTATGTCGGCGAGTGTGTCGCCGACCGCCACGAGATGAGGGAGCGGCATCAGAAGTGCTCCACGAGATCCGCGAAACGGTCCAGTGACAGCAGCCGCTCGTGCTCCACCGGGACCGGCCGCTGTTCCAGCACCCAGGTGTCGGGATGAGGCACATGGACGGCGCGCAGCCCGGCGGTCAGCGCGGGAATGATGTCGGACTTCGGCGAGTTGCCGATCATCCAGGTCCGCTCCGCGTCCGCCTTCGCCTCCTCCACCACGGTGGTGTACGTCTCGGTGGTCTTCTCGGACACGATGACGACGTCCTCGAACAGCCCTCGCAGACCGGACGCCTCCACCTTCGCCGACTGCTCGTCGAAGTCGCCCTTGGTCAGCAGGATCAGCCGGTGCCTGGGCCGCAGATACGACAAGGTCTCGTGGACGCCGGCGATGATGACCGGGGCCTGCCGCAGAATGCGGTCGCCCAGCGCGGTGAGGACCCGCGCGTGTTCCTCGGACGCCTCCCTCGCGTGCACACGCCGGTAGCAGTCGTGCAGGCTGCGGACGAAACTCACCGCGCCGTAGCCGTACAGCTCGCAGTTGGCGGTCTCGATCTCGTCCAGAACACTCCGTAACTCCGTCCGCGTGAACGAGTCGTGGATCATCAGGTCGAGGAATTCCTCGATCGCCTGCTCGAAGTAGATGTTGTTCTCCCACAGTGTGTCGTCGCCGTCGACGAGCAGACACTGACTCTTCATCAGAGGGACCTCCAGCCCAGCCGGTTCAGTGCTCCTAGCCTGCCTCACCTACACGAGCTTGGGGATCACCTCTTCGGTGAGGAGCATGAACGAACTGTGGCTCAGCGGGGCGCACAACAGGTAGTGCAGACCGATGTCCGCCCGGAGGGACCGGATCTGCTCCGCCACCCGGTCCGGACCGCCATGGATGATGACGTCGTCCACATACCGCTCGACCCGTGACCGCCGGTCCCGCTCCGCCTGGTCCGGTGCCGCAGGGCGGATGCCCTTGGAGTACTTGCGCCGGGACGGATCGCTCATCGAGGCGACGGTCCACTCGGCACCCCGTACGGCGATCCGGCGGGCCTCCTCGTCGGTGGGCGCCACCGCGATCAGCCGCGCCATCGGGATGACCCGGCCGGCTGCCGGGTGGCCGGCTGCCGTCAGTCCCTTCAGATAGGCGGCGTACTTGGCGCCGATGTCGGCGTGCGAGGAGTGCGGGTCCATGAGGATCGAGTAACCGGCCGACGCCGCCCAGGCGATGGCGTCGGGTGAGGAGGCGGCCAGCCAGACGGGCGGATGCGGCTGCTGGAGCGGCTTCGGCAGCACCTCGATGCCTTCGAACGTGTGGAATTCACCGTGATAAGTGAGGCGTTCGTCCTGCCAGGCCCGCAGCACGATGTCCACGTTCTCCCGGAACAGCGCGTAGCTGCGGTCCAGATCGAGCCCGAAGACCTTGAACTCGCCCGGGTCGTTGCCGCGTCCCGCGCCCCAGTTGACCCGTCCGCCGGACACCATGTCCAGCAGCGCGATCTCCTCGGCGAGACGCAGCGGGTGGTACATCGCGGCCAGGGACACGGCGGTACCGATGCGCAGCCGCTCGGTTCTGGCGGCCACCAGCGCTCCCATCATGCTCACCGAGGGCGACACCGAGTAGGTCGTGAAGTGGTGTTCGGCCAGCCACACCGCTTCGTACGCACCGGACCGCTCCATGATGTCGATCCGGTCCAGCGCGCGGTTGTAGACGGTCGGCAGCGGCACCTTGCGGCCGGAGTTGGAGAAGAACTGGAGCACACCGAACTGGAGCCGTCCCTCGGCCGTCGCCATCCCGGTCACCCGAGCTTCGCCGTGCGCCGGTACGCCACGGCGGGGTCGGTGAGGACATTGACGAGATACGGCACGCCGGAGGCGAAGGCGCGGCGCAGCGCCGGCGCGATGTCGCGCGGCCTGGTCACGGTTTCGCCGGCGCCGCCCAGCGCCTCGACCAGCAGGTCGTACCGGCTGCCGGGCCGCAGATCCGCGGCGACGTCCGAACCGTAGAGTTTTCGCATGGGATGCTTCTCCAGTCCCCAGATCCCGTTGTTCCCGACGACCATCACGACCGGCAGCTTGTGGCGCACCAGCGTGTCGACATCACTCGCAGAGAAGCCGAACGCGCCGTCGCCCAGCAGCAGCACCACCTGGCGGTCCGGGTACCGGAGCCGGGCCGCCGCCGCGTAGCCCGGTCCGTTGCCGAGGCATCCGAACGGACCGGGATCGAGCCAGCAGCCCGGACGGTGGGAGTCCAGGAGCCGTCCTGCGTACGACACGAAGTCACCGCCGTCGCAGACGACGACGGCGTCCTGGTCGAGCTGTGCGCGCAGTTCGCCGATGACCCGTGCTGGATGGACCGGTGTGTGCTCCGCCGTCAGCTCCGCCTCCTCGGCGTGCCGCGCGGCCCGTTCCCGGTCCCGGAGATGCCCGATCCACTCGTTGTGATCGAGCCGGTCGCCCGGCCAGAGCGCCATCGCGTCGAGGATCGCCGCGAGGTCGCCGGCGGGTGCCGCGGCCGTCGGGACATGTGTCGCCCGTAGGCCCGGATCGTCGACGACATGGACGATCCGCGCGGCCGGAAACCGTCCGAACGACAGCCGGAAGTCGAGCGGAGTACCGACGACCACGACCGCGTCCGCCTCCTTCAGCGCGTCCCTGGTCCTGGCGAAGGCGAGTTCATGGCCCGGCGGCAGACAGCCGCGTCCCTGCCCGTTCATGAACGTGGGTACGCGCAGCGCCTCGACGCACCGGCGCAGGGCGTCCCAGGCGCCGCCCCACCACACATCGCCGCCCGCGACCAGCACCGGCCGCCGTGCGGTGGCCATGATCTCGGCGGCCCTGGCGGTCTCCTCCGGATCGCCGGGCTCCGCGGACACCGGTGTGACAGACGGGAGTTGGACACTCGCCCGCCGGTGCATCACATCGATGGGAATGTCGAGGAAGACGGGACCGCGGTGCGGCGTGGCCGCCGTCGCCGCGGCCTCCTGGACGGCTGCGGCGATCGCGTCGGTACGGGTCACCGTGCCCGCCCGTTTGGTGACCGGCGCGACCAGCGGGACATGGTCGAACTCCTGGAGCGAACCGGATCCCCAGCGCCGCTGGGACGCCCGTCCCGCGAGCAGCACGAGCGGTGAGCCGTTGGCCTGGGCCGTGGCCAGGGCGCTGATGCCATTGGTGACGCCCGGTCCGGCGGTCAGCAGCGCCACGCCCGGCCGCCGTGTCAGCTTGGCGAGGGCTTCCGCGGCGAAAACGGCCGTCTGCTCGTGGCGGACGTCGATGATCCGCATCCCGTCCTGCGCGGCGGCGTGCAGGACGGAGAAGATATGGCCGCCGGAGAGTGTGAACAGCGTGTCCACACCGACGGACCGCAGCGCCGCGACCGCCAGCTGCCCGCCCTCGCCCTCGACCGCCATGGCCGTACTCACCGTTCCGTCGCGAGGGTGCGACAAGCTGTTCCCGTCCATGCCCGCTCCGTCGGTCGGCTTTTCCTGTTATCGGGCTGTTCGTGCTGCCGGACTGCTCGCGCTGCCGGGCTACTCGCGCTGTGTCCCCACTCGTAGCTGGTTGAAGGGCACATCGCGGTCGGTCTCCGGCTCACGCGGCAGCCCGAGGACGCGTTCGCCGATCAGATTGCGCTGGATCTCGTCCGTACCGCCGGCGATCGACAGGGCCTGGACGGACAGGGCCATCTGCTGGAACGCTCCGCCGCCGGTGGTCTCCTCGCCGGTCAGCAGGGACTCTGCGCCCAGCAGCGACAGACTGATGTCACGTGCCTGACGGCCCACTTCGGAGCCGGCGAGCTTGCCGAGGGAGACCTCGGGCCCGGGCTTGCGTCCCTGTCTCCGGGCGGACCGCAACAGCATGTTGCGCAGCCGGTTGGTCTCGTACGTCCCGTGCACGGCCGCGAGCCGCTGGCGGACCACCGGATCGTCGGAGCGGCCGACCTGCCGCGCCAGCGCGATCAGCGCCGGGGGAGTGCGGACACCGCGGACGACCGGCCGCTCCCGCTCCGCGGACCGGCTCTCCTCGGCCAGCTCCCGGATGCTGCGGTCGAGCGTTCCGTTGCGCCGGCCCGGTGAGGCGATACGCGCCGGGCGCAGCACTCCGCCGCCGCCCACTTCCTCGCGTTCGTACGACACACTCGCCAGGGCCATCGGCCAGCCCTGGGCGAGACCGCCGACGAGCTGGTCCGGCGGTACGGCCACATCGGTGAGGAACACCTCGTTGAACGAGGCGCGTCCGTTCATCTGCCGGATCGGCCGTACCTCCACGCCCGGCTGGTCCAGGTCGACAACGAAGTAGCTGATCCCACGGCGTTTGGGTACGGCGGAGTCGGTCCTTGCCAGGGCCAGTCCGCGGTCCGCGCCCTCGGCCTCCCGGGACCACAGCTTCTGGCCGTTCAGCAGCCATCTCCGCCCGTCCCAGTCGGCGCGCAGCTGAAGGCTCGCCAGATCGGATCCGGCGCCCGGTTCACTGAAGAGCTGGCACCAGGACTCCGCGCCCGCGGCCAGCGCGGGCAGCCAGCGGCGGCGCTGCTCGTCGCTGCCGTACTCGATGAGGATCGGGCCGCCCACCATCTGGCCGACACCGCCCGGCGGTCCGAGCGCACCGGCCCGGGTGATCTCCTCGGTGATCCGCCGTGCTTCTTTCCTGCGCAGACCACGACCGCCCATTCCGGCGGGCCAGGTGGGAAATGCGAATCCGGCGGCGGCCAGCGATTTCCACCAGGCACCGACCGTCAGATCATCGCGCCAGTTCAGTCTGAGCCATTCCCTGGCTTCTTCATGTAAATTACTTGTTAACTCGGAATCCGAATCCTGCGACACCCGTCACTCACCTCCGGAGCGTTCGGTGATAATTCCGCAGACCGTCCGACCGTGCCGAGCACTGGGAATTGGCCGGGCGCCGGAAGAGCGCTGCCGGTGCTCAATGATCGAGTACCTTCGACGCGGGTATGCCGACCGGAGTCAGCATACCGACGCGCGAGACGACAGCAATACCAGGCATCGATTGAATATTCATCTGGCTTATATCGTTCGGCCCGCGCCCGGCCGGCGCGGGACGGAAACGGACGGGTTCAGACGGCCGGCTGCCGTACTGACGCGCGTAGCAGCAGAGTGCCGACGAGACAGACGACGAGCACCGTGGGCGCCACGGCCCACCAGCCGCCCGCCGACAGCAGCATCAGACTGACCAGCGGCGGACCGGCCAGCGAGCCGGCGCTGCCGATCTGGGCCAGCAGACCGTTGGCGACACTGATGTCGGACGGCCTGGACACGACCACCGGAATCATCGCGAACGCGGCGGCCACGACGAGTTCGTTGGCCAGGGCGACCAGCAGCGCGCCCGCCGCACTGAGCCCGATCCCGCCGGACTGCTGGAACGCGACCGCCGCGCCGAGCGGCATCAGCAAGGCCGCAGCGAAGACATGCCGGGCCGCCACGCCCCGGCGCAGCAGCCAGCCGCTGAGAAAGCCGCCCACCGTGCCGATCAGCGACACCAGGCCGATCATGCTTCCCGCCGCCGCCATGGACGCGCCCAGCTTCTCGTGCAGATAGGTCGGCAGCAGGGAGACGACGGCGACGATCGTGCCACTGGCGGTGGCGAAGCCCAGCGCCAGCAGGACCGGTCTGCGCAGGGCGCGCGCCCGCTCGCCCGGCGACTCGGCCACGGGCGGAGCGATCGGCTCGGTGGCACCGGACCCGGGCGTGCTCAGCGCGAACACGGCGGCGGCTCCCACGGCGAGCAGGACGCCCGACTGCGCGGCGAGCCAGCCGCGCCAGCCGAACGAGGTGGACAGCAGGCCGCCCGCGAACAGTCCCAGGGCCAGACCGACCGGGAAGTAGGTGCCCCAGATGGCCAGTGCCGTGATCCGCCGGGCGCCGCCGCCCATCGCGATGATCACCGCGGGCGCGGCCACCACGACGGCGACATAGCCGATGCCCTCGATCAACCGGGTGGTGATCATCGGCCCGAATCCGTCCACCCGTGACTCCATGAACCCGGCGGCGGCCATGACGGCACAGCCCGCCAGCAGCGTCCACCGCAGGGCGAGCCGTCCGATGAGATAGCTCACCGGGATGCCGAACAGCGCCGCCACCGCCGTGATCGAGGAGGTGACCAGAGACATCTGGTCGAGAGAGAGGCCCAGCGCCGCGCGCACGTCGACCGAGATCGGCGCCATCTTGCCGAGGCTGGTGGCCGCGAGAACTCCGCAGAGGTATACGAGTGCGAATGTCGACCAGTAGGTCCACGACCAGCGCGGAATATTCGGTTCCGAGGTGTCTTCCGGCGCCTCTTCCGGCACGTCGCCGGACGGTTCCGGCACCTTTGCGGCAGTTTTCGTGCCGGGTCTCGCCGGCCGTTCGCTCAATCGCTTCTTCCCTAAGTACACAGGTCCGGCATCGTAGCCAAGACGCGGGTGCTCCGGCAACGCGGTTGCCTCGGCAAGGAGACGTCGCACGGCACCGAACTCCCGGTCCAGCCCATTATTAGCTGACTTTCGGACGTCCCATATCGACCGGGTCCATAATCCGGGGCAGGCACATATTCTGTCGGAGTGCCCGGCGGCAGTCGTCCGCCGAACCGCGAACCCGAACCGCGAACCCGAACCCGCCCGACGTCGGCATGGGAAGGGCTTATATGTCCAGTGGCCAGACGGATCTTCGACTCAAATACGGTCTGAATCCTCAGCAGGCCGAGGCCGTGGCGGCGACCACCGACGGCGGCCCGCTGCCCTTCACGGTCCTCAGCGGCACTCCCTCCACACTGAATCTGCTGGACGCGCTCCAGGGCTGGCAGCTCGTCCGGGCGGCCGGCGCCGCTCTCGGGCTGCCCGCCGCGGCGTCGATCAAGCATGTCTCCCCGGCCGGCGCCGCCGTCGCCGGTGAGACCGACGCGGTGACACGGGCGACGTTCGGGCTGGAGGACGAACCGTCCGCCGTGGCCGGTGCCTACGCGCGCGCCCGGGACTGTGATCCGCGCTCGTCGTACGGCGATATGGTCGCTGTGTCCGACACGGTCGACATGGCCACCGCCCGGCTGCTGGCCCGGGTCGTCTCGGACGGCATCATCGCGCCGGACTTCGAGCCCGGAGTGGTCTCCGTACTGGCGCGCAAGAAGCGCGGAGCGTTTCTCGTCCTGCGGATGGATCCCGGCCACAAGCCGCCCGGCACGGAGGTCAGGGATGTCTACGGAGTCCGGATCACCCAGGACGCGGATCCGCTCGTACTGGACGAGCAGGTGCTCGGCGAGGCCGGTGCGATGTCCGAGGAGCAGCGCCGCGACGCCGTGCTCGGTCTGATCGCGGCCCGCTACGCGCAGTCCAACTCGGTGACCTATGTCGCCGGCGGCGCGACGATCGGCATCGGTACGGGACAGCAGTCGCGGGTGGACTGCGTCCGGCTGGCCGGGGAGAAGGCCGACCGGTGGCGGCTGCGGCGGCATCCGCGCGTGGCGGCCACCCGCTTCCCGGACGGTATGCCGCTCCAGGAGCGGGTCAACTGGGTGATGCGGCTGGTCGAAGGCGGCCTGAGCCCGCGGGAGTCGGCAGCGCTCACGCGCTTTCCCGAGCCCGTGCGGGCGCTCGGCGCCGAGGAGAAGCGCGACTGGCTGCCGGGTAAGACACCGTGCGTCCTCGCCTCCGACGCCTATCTGCCGTTCCGCGACAATGTCGACGTCGCGGCCCGGCACGGAGTGCGCGGCATCGTGGAGGGCGGCGGATCACGCCGGAGTCAGGACGTCGAAACGGCCTGCGAGGAGCACGGCATCGCGCTGGTCCGCACCGGACTGCGGTTGTTCCACCACTGACCGGGGGAGCGGAATGCCGAACAGACCACCGGCCGGTCATGAATTACCGGCCGGCTATCAACCACCGCCCGGCTTCGACGACTTACGGATCGAGGACCTGGTCGGGCGGCGCAGCCTGAAGTGGGCGCGGCACGGCCCCGGCGTGCTCGGCGCCTGGATCGCGGAGATGGACTTCGCACTGGCGCCCGCGATCCGCCGGGCACTGCACGACGCGGTCGAGCGCGGTGAGACCGGCTATCCGCTCCGCGACATCCGTACGGGACTGCCCTCCGCCTGTGCCGACTGGCTCCTGCGGACCTTCGACTGGTCGGTCCCGGCCGAGTGGATCTTCCTGCTGCCCGATGTGGTCACCGGGATCGGACTCGGTATCAGCGCCTACAGCAGGCCCGGCAGCGCCGTGGTGGTGCCCACGCCCGCCTATCCGCCGTTCTTCGAGATCGCCGCGGCGGAGGGCCGCGAGGTGGTCGAGGTGGCGATGGCGTCCGACGGAGGCCGGCCCGTACTGGACATCGAGGCGATCGACACGGCGCTCGCGGACGGCGCGGGGACGGTGCTGCTGTGCAATCCGCACAATCCCATGGGACGAGTCTTCACCAGAACCGAACTGCTGGCCCTGAGCCGGTGCGTCGATGCCCGGGGCGCCCGCGTCATAGCCGACGAGATCCATGCGCCGCTCGTCTACCCGGGCCATGAGCATGTGCCCTATGCCTCCCTCTCGCCCGAGGCCGCCGCGCACACCATCACGCTGACCTCCGCCTCCAAGGGCTGGAACACCGCGGGCCTCAAGTGCGCCCAGGCCATTCTGACCAGCGAGCAGGACGTGGTGCGATGGCGCACACTGCCGTTCCACTCCCGGCACGGAGCGAGCACCTTCGGTATCGCCGCCGGCCTCGCCTCGTACACCGAAGGCGACTCCTGGCGGCAGGACGCGCTCCGCTATCTCGACGCCAACCGCCGGTTCCTGACCCGGGTCCTGGCGGACGAGCTGCCCATGATCGGCTATCGGCAGCCCGAAGCCACCTATCTGGCCTGGCTCGACTGCCGGAGCCTTGGACTTGACGATCCGTCAGGACATCTGCTGCGGCAGGGCGGTGTCGCACTGAGCGACGGAGCGGTATTTGGAGCGGCCGGGCAAGGCTTCGTCCGGATCAACTTCGCGACCTCGCGGGCCATCCTCGAACGCATCGTCACCGCACTCGTCGCGTCCCTCCGCGCCCTGCCCAGGCAGGGCGCGTGAACGCCCAGCATGTTCGGCCTCCGTACGCCGCCCCCGTACGCCACCTCCGTACGACCTGTTCACACGAGCCCGGGATGGTAGTCATGTCAACGGGAATCAAGCACGGCGCCCTCTTCGCGACCTCGGTCGAAGTGGTCTGTACGGTCAACGGCCGGCCGGTCCGGCTGCTGCTGGATCCACGTGAATCCCTGCTCGACGTCGTGCGCGAGCGGCTGGCGCTGACCGGCACCAAGAAGGGCTGCGACCAGGGCCAGTGCGGTGCCTGTACGGTCCATCTCGACGGGCGCCGGGTCCTGGCGTGTCTGACACCGGCGGTCCACGCACAGGACGCGGACGTCCTGACGATCGAAGGGCTGGCGGAACCGGACGGCACACCGCATCCGGTGCAGCAGGCGTTCATCGACCATGACGCCTTGCAGTGCGGATACTGCACACCGGGCCAGATCATGTCGGCGGTGGCGTGCATAGCCGAGGGCCACGCCGGCAACGACGACCAGATCCGGGAGTATCTCAGCGGCAATCTCTGCCGCTGCGGCGCGTATCCGGGAATCCTGGCCGCGGTCCAGCAGGCCGCCCGCGCCGCCGCGGAGGGCTGAGGCGATGCGGCCGTTCGGCTACGCCGCGCCGGCCACCCTCGCGGAGGCCGTCGAGGCCCTGGCGGCCGGCGGGCCCGGCACCAAGGTCCTGGCCGGCGGCACCACGCTGTACGACCTGATGAAACTGGGCGTCGAGCGGCCGACCGCCGTGGTCGACATCCACCACCTCGCCGAACTGGCCGGCTTCGACACCACGGGACGCGACGAACTCGTCTTCGGAGCCGGTGCGCGGCTGGCGGACCTGGCCGAGGACCCGGTCCTGCGGCGCGACTGTCCGGCGCTGGCCGAGTCGCTGGCCAAGGCCGCCTCCCAGCAGTTGCGCAACAGCGCCACGGCGGGCGGCAGTCTGCTCCAGCGCACCCGGTGCGGCTACTTCCGCGGCGGGCCGCCGTATCCCTGCAACAAGCGCCGGCCGGGCAGTGGATGCGCGGCGCGCGACGGTACGGACCGGCAGCACGCCGTGCTCGGTACGAGCGAGTCGTGCGTGGCCGCGTATCCCGGCGACTGGGCCGTGGCACTGCTCGCCTTCGACGCCCGGCTGGACCTCCTCGGGCCGGACGGCCCGAGGACGATACCGCTGTCCGCGCTGCACCGGGAGCCCGGCGACACACCGCAGCACGAGCACACACTCGCCGACGGTGAACTCATCGTCCGCATCAGGGTTCCGGTCTCCGCGACGGCGCGCGGCTCCGCCTTCCACAAGGTCCGGGACCGGGAGTCCTTCGCGTTCGCGCTGGCCTCCGCCGCGGTCGCCGTCCGTCTCGGCCGGCGCGGCACCGTCCAGGACTGCCGTATCGCCCTCGGCGGGCTCGCCACCCGGCCCTGGCGCGCCCATGAGGCCGAACGGACGCTGCTCGGCGAGGAGTTGACCGAGCGGAGCGCCCTGCTGGCCGGAGAGGCGGCGCTCGTCGGCGCCCGGCCGGGCACACACAACGGTTTCAAAGTGGCACTGGGCATCCGTACCGTGGCGGACGCGCTGCGTGCCGCCGGACGGCGGGCCGCCTCATGAGAGGTCCCGCGCGGCCCGTGCCACGGGTGGACGCCGCTGACAAGGTCACCGGCAGGACCCGCTACAGCGCCGACCACTGCCCGCCCGGCACACTGCACGCCATGCTGGTCCCGGCGTCGATCGGGCGAGGGCGCGTTGTCCGGCTGGAGACGGAGGCCGCCCGCGCCGTCCCGGGCGTACGGCTGGTCCTCACCCGGCTCGACGCGGAGCAGGTGCGCTCTCCCGGCTTTCCGCAGAGCGGCTCGGGCTACGGCTTCCAGAGCCTCCAGCCGCTCCTGGACGACCGTGTCGCCTACCGCGGTCAGCCGATCGCGCTGGTCGTGGCGGACACACTGGTGGCGGCCGTCGAGGCGGCCGGACTGGTCGACGCCCGTTACGAAGCCGAACCGGTGGCGGTCACGCTCGACGCCGAGGGCGCGGAAACGGTCGTACAGGCCGAGGAGTTCCCCGGCATCCGGCGATTCGCGGACATCGAGGTGGGCGACGCCGACATGGCCTTCGCGTCGAGCCCCGTCCAGGTCGACATGACGTTCGACTTCGGCCCTCAGCACCATGCCCCGATGGAGCTGCTGGCCACCGTCGTCGAGTGGCACGGCGAGAGACTGGTCGTGCACGAGAGCACCCAGAACACCGGCGCCGTCAAGCACGGCCTCGCGAAGGTGCTGGGCATCGATCCCGCCCGTATCGAGGTCATCTGCCCGCAGGCGGGCGGCAGTTTCGGCCAGAAGACCTGGCTCCAGCCGCATGTCGCCCTGCTCGCGGTGGCCGCGGCCCGGCTCGGCCGGCCGGTCAAGTTCGTCATGCCGAGGAAGCAGACCTTCCTCGCCACCAGTTTCCGTCCGGCCAGCCGCCACCGGCTGCGGCTCGGCGCGGACGCCTCGGGACGGCTGCTGGCCGCCATCCACGAGACACGGTCACAGACGTCCCGGCATGACCTGTTCGCGTCCGACTACCCTTCGATCACCGCGCGGTTGTACGGCATCGGCGACTTCCGGGGCACCCAGCACCTCACCCGTACCGATGTGCCGACGCCCGGCTTCATGCGCGCGCCCTTCGAACATGTCAGCGCGTTCGCCCTGGAGTCGGCCGTCGACGAGATCGCGTACGCCACCGGCCGGGACCCGGTGGCGCTGCGGCTGGACAACGACACCGCCACCGATCCGGTCACCGGCAATCCGTTCTCCTCCCGCCATCTCGCCGAGTGCCTGCGCCGCGGCGCGGCGATGTTCGGCTGGGCGGCCCGTACGGCGGAGCCCGGCTCGATGCGGGACGAGGACGGCGCGCTGGTCGGCTGGGGCGTCGCGGCCGGTGCCTACCGGGCCTCCGCGGCACCCGGTGTGGCCCGGCTGCGTGCGGACGCCGAGGGCCGGATCGCCGTCGATGTGACCGGTCATGAGATGGGACAGGGGCTCTACACGGCGGTCGCCCGGACGGTGGCCCTCGACCTCGGTGTCCCGGCCGACGGGATACGGGTCGGCCTCGGGGACACCAGGAGCGCGCCTCAGCATCTGACCGCCGGCTCCTGGGGCACCGCCACCGCGCTGGCCGCCGTCCATGCCGCGCTGCGGGAACTGCGCACGCGTCTGGGCGTGCCCGACGACGGTCCGGTCGATGTGGCCGCCGCGGTCGCCGCGACCGGCCGGCCGGAGGTCGCCGTCGAAGCCGTCACCCGGGCGCCCGGCCAGTCCGTCCAGGCCGTGGACCGGCTGAACGCCGGTCTGTCCGCGCCGGCCGGTCCCGAGTACCGCGGGTTCTCGGCGTTCAGCTTCGTCGCGCACTTCGCCGAGGTCCGGGTCGTGGTGGAGACCGGCCGTGTCCGGGTGTCTCGGGTGGTCAGCGTGGTGGACTGCGGCCGGGTCGCCAGCCCGGTGACCGCGCTCAGCCAGATCCGCGGCGGTGTCGTCTGGGGCATCGGCGCGACACTGCGGGAGGGCAGTGAACCCGACCCGCTTTACGGCGGGTTCGTCAACGCCGACCTGGCCGACTATGTCGTTCCGGTCAGCTCCGACATCGGCCGGATCGAGGTCGCCTTCATCGACGAACCCGATCCTCTGCTCAACGCTCCCGGCGTGAAAGGAGCCGGCGAGATCGCTTTCGTCGGAGTGGCGCCCGCGATAGCCAACGCGCTCCACCATGCCACCGGCCGGCGCCACCGCAGACTGCCCATCCGACTGGAGGACATCCTGTGAACGCCCAGAGTCTGTCCGGCCGTCGGCGCGGGCCCCGACCTCGCCGACGGCGTCACCGCATGACGAGCAGCAGCAGTGCCAGATTGGCTCCGCAGGTCTTCAGTTCCTGGTCGTAGTAACGCACCGTCTCGTTCTCGCGGGAGAGATCGGTGCGCGGCAGCCCGGCCGCGCGTCTGGCGTCGGCGAGAAGGTGCTCCTCCTCGATCCGCTGCCGTATCAACTGCACGATACGGGCGTCGATCTCGGCCAGCCGGTCCTGCGACCGGCTTGTCCCGCCCGAGCTCTCCGGCGGTCTCACAGGACGCGTGGTGTTTCGCCGGAGCGGGCGGGGACGGCCTGTTCCGTCAACGCGATCCGGCGGTGCACGGCGAATTCCACCACCTGTCCCGCCATGGTCCGCAATTGCTGCTCCGCACGGCTGTCGGCCCATTGTCCGTCGGGACCGAAACGGGTCGCCATTTTATCCAGAGTGACACCGAGCGGTGTCGGCCAGCCGCGTAGCGCGTGAGCCACCTCGCGCAGCGCGGTAAGCGCGGTGACGGCGCCCTGCCGGCCGTCTCCGACGGTGACACAGCCGATCGGGCGTCCGCTGAGATACGGCCGTTCGTCGTCGCGCAATTCCTCGATGTAATCAATGGCGTTCTTCACCAGGCCCGAGATACTGCCGTGATAGGCGGGGCTGGCGAATATCACGCCGTCCGCCGCGGCGATCGCCGCGACCAGCCGCCTGGCCGCCGGCGCGTGCATCCCTGCTCCGGGGTCGTAAGCAGGCATGACGAGCTGGGCACCACCGATCAGATCCACCTCGGCGCCCAGCCGTTCCGCCTCGGCCAGTGCTCTGCGAAGTGCTTGCTCGGCCGTTGAACCCGGGCGGGTCGAGCCGCCGACACCGAGTACTCTCACGATCTGCCGCACAGTCATCACTCGATTCCTCGACTGGATATGCTCAGATATGCCGATGGCGCCACGCCGTGATCAAGACGGTGAGTGAGATGCCCGCGGTGAAATCCGGTCGGGAATGCCGGCCGCCCGTAGCACAAGGCTTTTCAGGCCGCCCACGTTCCGCCTTCGTGGTGTTGATATCGCGACGGCAACGACGCGATGCGCCGACCGTCCAGTCATGACGGAGATAAATCATAGGGCCGAGCACAAAGTATTGCCGCTGTGTGACGGGACCGGGCGGGGAATGGCCGAAAGGCAAGCGCGTGGGTCCGGATCCCGCAGGTTCCGGACGCGTCCGCGCGCGGACCCGGAGGCGCCCGCGCCCGGGTCCGCCGCCCGGTCCCGCCGGTCCCTGACCTGTGGTCGGAGGCCGTCCCGCCCAATGAGACACCAATTGGTGTCCATTGACAGTCACTGACGGCTGCCCCCAGGATGTGCAGCATGTTTACGACGCACCCCGGAGTGGTGTGCCGCTACGTGGATCTGCGGCGCACATGCAGCGCCCTCTGTAGCTGACCGCCGGCCGCCCACGGCCCGCAGGCGCCTGACCGCCCTCGGCGCCGCCCGCCGCCCGGCTGAACCGCGCCCGACGCCTCGCGTCCCACCTCCGCGCTTCGTCGCCTCCTCTTCACCGCCTCCCGGTCCGCCCACGCGAACCCGTCGACGTCCCATGCCCTGAGCGTGCATGCCTGAGCGTGGCGTGCCCGACGTGTGCACCGAGGCTCCTCCGGCATGCCTCCTTCGGCATACCTGCCCATGTACGGGCCGACCGTCCCGCGCGGATACGAGTCAGCTCCCGTGTCCCGATCCTGCCGCCCTGTCACAGGCCGGGACCATCAAGGAAAGAAGAAAGAAAGAGATGTCCGGACGACCCACGCCCAGCCGCCCCAGACTGGACCTCCGATCCGCCCGACGGACCGGCCGCCCGCGCCTCGCGGCTCTCGGAACCGCGCTCTTCGCCCTGCTCGTCCCCGCGCTCGGCGCCTGCGGCGGCGACGCCTCCTCCGCGGGCGCCGGCGCCACACTCAAGTGGACCTCGTCCTACTTCCCGACCCACTGGGACCCGGTGGTCGGCGGCAGCGGTGCCCAGTTCCGCGAACTCTCCCTGGTGTACGCCTCGTTGACACGTACCGACGAGAGCGGCAAGGCCGTCCCGGACCTGGCCAAGAGCTGGGAGTACAACGCCAAGGGCGACCGGATCACCTTCCATCTGCGCCCCGGCCTGAAGTTCAGCGACGGTGCGCCGGTCGACGGAGCCGCTGTCAAGGCCGCCATCGAGCGGGCCAAGAAGCAGAAGAACTCGGCGCTCTTCGGCGATCTGACCTCGATCGAGTCGGTGGAGGCCAACGGCCTGGACGCGGTCATCCGACTCAACCAGGTCGACTACCAGATCCCGCAGCTGCTCGGCGAGCGCGTCCTTCAGATCGCCAGCCCCAAGGCGGCGGCCTCCCCGGAGAAGCTGGACCAGAACCCGGTCGGCGCCGGGCCGTTCACCGTCACACAGCTCATACCCGGTACCAAGGTGCTCCTCAAGAAGAACCCGGACTACTGGGACGCGAAGAACATCCATATCAGCAACGTCGAGCTGACCTCCGCGCCCGACGCCTCCACGGTGGTCTCCGGCCTCCAGACCGGCGTCTACAACTTCGCGGACATCGAGCCCAGTCAGGCGGACGCTGCCAAGAAGGCCGGCCTGGACGTCTTCGTACAGCCCGGCTTCAACGCCTCGAACATCAGCCTGAACATCAACAAGGCCCCGTTCGACAACGAGAAGGTGGTCGACGCCGTACGCCATGCGATCAACCGTCAGGAGTTTGTCGACAAGCTGACCTTCGGCTACGGCGAAGTGACCGACCAGCCGTTCCCGAAGGGCTATGTCGCCTACGACCCGGAGTCCGAGAACAACTACGCGTACGACCCGGCGAAGTCGAAGAAGCTCCTCGCCGAGGCGGGCCACCAGCCCGGTGACATCAAGCTCGACCTGGTCATCCCGGCGGAGGACCCTCAGGCCGAGATCGTCCAGTCGCAGCTGGCCAAGGTCGGCATCACCGTCCGTATCAAGATCGACAAGAACTGGGCCACGCCGTTCTTCGCCAAGGACCTGACGTTCTCGCTCTACGGCACCACGGGCCGTGACTCCGCCGCGCAGACACTCACCGCCCACTTCGGTCCCAACGGCCCGCTGAACCTCAGCTCGCCCTACGAGCCGGCCGGTTTCGAGGCGGCCATCGCCACGGTGCGCCAGACACCGCTGGACGATCCGGACTACGCGAAGGTCCTCCAGGCGGCGACCAGGGCGGGCCTCCGGAGCAAGGCGCTGGTCTTCACGTACTCCTCGCCGAACCTCATCGCCAAGAGCAAGTCGATCTCGAAGCTGCCGGCGAACCCGGCCCATATCGACTGGACCGGCGTGACCATCTCCGGCGGCAACTGACCGTCGCCCACCACAGACCACCACAGACCATCACAGAGAGGAGGCAACCTCATGACGACGACCGCGGTACAGGCCACGCCTGCCCGCCGTCGCGGAGTCGCGGTGGCCAGGACGCGGCACATGCTGGGCCGCGTCCTGGCCACCCTCGCCCGGTCGGTCGCGATCTTCGTGCCGGTCTTTCTGGTCGCGACGTTCGTGACGTTCGCGCTGCGGTCGCTGAGCGGGCTCAGTCCGGCGCGGATCCAACTGGGCGAGGAGGCGACTCCCGAGGCGATCGCGAGAGTCGAGGCCCAATGGGGTCTCGACAGGCCCTTCCTGGTCCAGTACTGGGACTGGTTCAGCGGTGTCCTGCACGGACAGCTCGGCGCGAGCTGGACCAACGGCGCCGACATCTCCACACTCATCGGCCTCGGCCTGGGCGTGAGCCTCTCGGTCGCGACCTTCGCACTGATCATCGGCGTGGTCGTCGGCTTCGTCCTCGGCACGGTGGCCGCGCTGCGGCGCACCACCTGGATCGACCGCGCGATCACGGGCTTCGTCACCATGATCTCCGTGATGCCCGCGTTCGTTGTCGGCATCGTCCTGGTCGCCGTCTTCGCCGTCGGACTCCATCTCTTCCCGGCCGCCGGATACGTCAACGCACAGCAGGGCATCGGTCCATGGCTCGCGCACATCACACTCCCGGCCGTCGCGCTGAGCTTCGACGTCATCGCCGATGTCGCCCGCCAACTGCGTACGAGTCTCATCGGCGCCTACCGCGAGAACTATGTGACGGGCGCGATCGTACGGGGACTGAGCCCACGACGGATCTTCTTCGGTCATGTCCTGCGCAACGGCCTCGGGCCGGCGCTCGCCACACTCGGCCTGAAGTTCCCCTCACTGGTGGGCGCTTCCGTCGTGACGGAATGGATCTTCGGCCTCCAGGGCTTCGGCAGGTTCGCCAACGACTCCGCCCAGGCCGGTGACGTACCCGCCGTACAGGGCGTCCTCGTGGTGTCGATCGTCCTGGTCGTCGTCTTCAACCTGATCGTCAATCTGGTGCTGGCCCGTGTGACGCCGGCGTCCCAGAGGGGAGTATGACCATGGTCCGCCGTATCCTCGCACTCACCTCCGGCCGGATCGCCGTCGCGATCCTCACCGTGATCGCCCTGCTCGCGGTCTTCGGCCCGCTGCTCGCTCCGCAGAATCCGCTCGCCACCGGCGACAACACCCTCGCGGCAGTGTCGGGCGCCCACTGGCTGGGCACGGACCATCTGGGCCGTGATGTGCTGAGCCGACTGCTCGACGGATCCCGCGTCAGCGTGCTCGGCTCGCTCGAAGTGGCGCTGATGGCACTGGTCGTGGGCGCGATTCCCGGCATCCTGTCGGTCTACTTGGGCCGCGCCTTCGAGTGGCTCACTCTCCGCCTGGCCGACACGCTGGTCGCCCTGCCCTTCCTGCTGTTCGCCGTCGCCGTGATCGCCCTGCTCGGCAACGGCATCACCCAGGCCATGCTCGTCACCGGCGCGCTGGTCTCGCCGCTCTTCTACCGGGTGGCGCGCGCCGCCACACTCGCCGTTGCCCGCTCGCCGTACGTGGAAGCCTCACTCATCGCCGGCGCCTCCATCGGCTGGATCGTACGGCGCCATGTCTGGATCAAGGTGCTCCCGCCGATCGCGGTGGCGCTCGCCCAGACCATCGGCGTCGGCTTCATCATCGTCTCCAGCCTGACGTTCCTCGGTATCGGCGTCGAACCTCCCGCGCCCACCTGGGGCGGACTGCTCGCCTCGGACCTGGGCTACCTCAGCCACCGGCCATGGGCGCCGCTCGCTCCCGCCCTGCTGATCACGGTCACCGTCTGGGCCAGCAATCTGCTCGCCGACGCGATCCGGGATGTCTCAGGCGAGGCGGGCCGCGCACTGGTCAACAACCGCAAGGCCCGCGCCAACCGTCTCGACAAGGCCGGTCCCGTTCCCACCGGAGGCGCGTGATGACGACACTGTCCAAGAACATCGCGCCCGGAGAGACCCGGAGCGTCCTCCCTCATGCCACCGCCGGCCCGACGGCCTCACCGGTGCTCGCCGTCCGCGATGTGCGCATCATCGACCGGGCCAATGACCGTGAGATCGTCCATGGCGTGAGTTTCGAGCTCACGCCCGGCAAGGTCGTCGGCATCGTCGGCGAGTCGGGCAGCGGCAAGACTCTCACCTGCCGTGCCACGCTGGGCATCCTGCCCGCGCACTTCGAGATCGCCGGCGGCTCGGTCGAGATCAACGGCACCGATATCGCGGCCCTGACCGGGCCGCAGTGGACGGCCCTGCGCGGCGCCGTGATCAGCGCCGTCTTCCAGGACCCGGCGTCGTATCTCAATCCCTCGATCCGCATCGGCCCGCAGATCGTGGAGGTCGTCCGGAGCAAGAAGGGACTGAGACGGCGCGAAGCGCGCCACCGCGCTCTCGAACTGCTGCGGGCGGTGCGTCTGCGCGATCCGGAGCTGGTCTACGGCCAGTACACCTACGAGCTTTCGGGAGGCATGCTCCAGCGCGTCCTGATCGCGGCGGCGATCGCCGCCGATCCGCAGATCCTCATCGCCGACGAAGCCACGACGGCGCTCGATGTCACCGTCCAGGCCGAGATCCTCGATCTGCTCGCCGACCTGCGCGAGCGTACGGGCCTTGCCCTGGTCGTCGTCTCCCATGACCTGGCCGTCGTCGCCCAACTGTGCGACGAGGTCCTCGTGATGCGACAGGGCGATGTCGTGGAGCACGGCCCGACGCGTGCGGTGCTCCACGACCCACGGCACGAGTACACCCGACTGCTCATCGCCGAGCACGAGCAGTACGGCCTGGAGAAGTTCCTCACGCCGAAGGAGGCGTCGTGACCACCGAGCTGCCGGACGAGAAGTCCGCCGGCACCGGAGAGTCCGCCGGCACCGGAGAGCCCGTTGGTACGGGAGAGTCGGTCGGCACCGGGAAGTCCGTCGGTACGGGAGAGTCCGCCGACACCGGGAAGTCCATCGGCACCGAGGAGCTCCCGGGCCCGGTCCTCGAAGTCACCGGCCTCGACGTCCATTACGGCCTGCGCCGTCGCCGCCGCCGTGCCCTGCACGGAGTCTCACTGAGCGTCGCGCCCGGCGAGACCGTCGGCGTCATCGGCGAGACGGGATCGGGCAAGTCCACCTTCGCCCGCGCCGCACTCGGCCTGGTACGCGCCTCTACGGGCTCGATCGTCATCGGCGGCGAGGACGTGAGCGCCTACGGAAACCGTCAGTGGCGCGATCTGCGCCGCCGCGGCGTGATCCAGTACGTTTTCCAGGATCCGCTGCGCAGCCTCGATCCCGACCTCACCATCGAGGACTCCCTGACCGATCCGCTGCTTCTCCAAGGCGTCCTGCGCAAGGAAGCGGCCCGGCGGGTCCGTTCGTTCCTCGCCCGCGTCCGCCTCTCCGAGGATCTCCTCGGCCGGCTGCCCGGCGAACTGTCCGGAGGACAGCGCCAGCGGGCCGCGGTGGCGCGGGCGCTGGTCACCGAACCGCGGCTCGTCATCCTGGACGAGCCGGTCAGCGCCCTGGACTCCGCCAACCGGGTCCAGGTCCTGGAGATCCTCAAGGAGCTCCGCGCCGCCGGAGTGGCCCTCGTCTTCATCTCCCACGACCTCGGATCCGTCGCCGGGATCGCCGACCGTATCGCCGTGCTGTACCAGGGCGAACTGGTCGAGGCCGGCGCCGCCGGAGACATCATCAACCGCCCCCAGCACATCTACACACGCCTGCTCGTCAGCTCCGCGCCCACACTGCACAGCGCTCCGGCCGACCGGGCCGAGCGCGAAGCGCTGCGCGCGCTGCTGCACACCTGAGCCCACCCACACCTGAGCCCACCACAGACAGGGAGAAACCATGTCCCGCACGTCTCGCACGTCCCCTCGCACGATCCACCTCGCGCTCCATCCGTACGGCGTCGGCGGCCCCGGCCAGCACGGCCTCTGGAGAGACCCGCGCGTCGCGAAGAACGCCAGCATCGACATCAACTACTACATCCGGCAGGCCCAGGCCGCCGAACACGCGCTCTTCGACGCCCTGTTCGTCGTGGACAGCCAGTTCATCAACGCCACCTACCCGGCGCACTACCTCAACCGGCTGGAGCCGCTCACCCTGCTCTCCGCGGTCGCCACCCACACGAAGCACATCGGTCTGGTCGGCACGGCCAGCTCGACATACAACTCGCCGTTCAACCTCGCCCGCCGGTTCGCCTCGCTCGACCACATTAGCGGTGGCCGCGCCGGCTGGAACGTGGTGACCAGCTTCGACACCGGCACCTCCAGGAACTACGGGCTGGACGAACATCTCGACTACACCACCCGCTACGGCCGCGCCCTGGAGTTCGTCCAGGTCGCCCGTGGCCTGTGGGACTCCTACGAGGACGACGCCTTCCCGGCCGACGTGGCACGCAATGTCTTCCTCGATCCGGCCAAGCTGCATGAACTCAACCATGCCGGCGAGCACTTCAAGATCGCCGGGCCGCTCAATCTCTCCCGCTCGCCACAGGGCCAGCCGGTGATCTTCCAGGCCGGGGTCTCCGAGGAGGGCCGCGACCTCGCCGCGCAGGTCGCCGAGGGCATCTACGCGCCGGGCGGCTCCCTGGAGCAGGCGCAGGAGTACTACGCGGACATCAAGCGGCGCACCGCCGCCTACGGGCGCGATCCCGAACACATCAAGATCTTCATCCACGGCGGCCCGGTCGTCGCCGCCACCGACGAGGACGCCAGGAGCCGTGAGCGGGAGATCTTCGAGGAGGACAACGACTTCGACCGCAATCTCGCCCTGCTCGGCCGCTCCTTCGGTGCGTACGACTTCAGCCGGCACGACCTGGACGCGCCGTTCCCGGACGTCGCCCACCTCGCCGAGAAAGGCGGCCGGACGGGCGCGGCCAAGATCATCGAGCGCGCCAGGGCCGAGGGTCTGACACTGCGTCAGGTCGCGGAGTCGGTCAACCAGTTCCGTCGCTCGCCCTTCGTCGGCGCGCCGGAGACCGTCGCCGACACCATCGAGCAGTGGTTCGACGCCGGCACCTTCGACGGCATCAACCTCGCCTTCCGCACCGACGACGACCTCAACCTCTTTGTCGACGGCGTCGTCCCGGTCCTGCAGAAGCGCGGACTGTTCCGCACCGAGTACGCCGGCGACACCCTGCGCGCCAACCTCGGCCTGCCCGTCCCGGCCAACCGCCACACCTCCGAGCGCCGGCTCGCGAACGACTGAGGACCGCGCCATGACCACCGGGACACCGCGCTTCAGACTCGGCTTTCTCACACATGTCCAGGGCCACGGCAACGACGTGGCCCGGACCTACCGCAATGCCCAGGAGCTCTTCGTGGCCGCCGACGAACTCGGCTTCGACGTCGGCTGGGTCGCCCAGCACCATGTCTCCCTCGGCGGTGGCGGCCTCTCCTCACCGTGGACGTTCCTCGCCCACGCCGCCGCGAAGACCACCCGGATCCGGCTCGGCACCGCCATCACGATCCTCCCTCTGGAGGACCCGGTCCGCCTCGCCGAGGACGTCGCGGCCGTCGACACGCTCAGCGGCGGACGCGTCGAGCTCGGCGTGGGCAGCGGCTCCAGCGATGTGGAGTACGCCGCGTTCGGACAGGATGTCGCCCGTAAGCGGGAGCTGACCAGCGAGAACCTGGAGGTGCTGCGCCGGGCCCTGGCGAATGAGGAAGTGCGCACGCCCGGCTTCCGTATCCAGCCGACGGCCGCCGACTTCACCGACCGGATCTGGCAGGGCGTCTTCAGCGGACAGGGCGCACGGTATGCCGCAACCGGCGGCTCGAACCTGCTGCTCAACCGTGCCGCGTACGGCTTCGACGCCGCCACCGACGAGGTGCAGCGCCCATGGGCGGACGCCTTCCTCGCCGCCTGGGACGGGCCGTATCGCCCACGGGTGGGACTGTCCCGGTTCGTGTTCCCGGCGAAGGACAAGGACACGGCACTCCGGCAGATCGGTGACGACGTCCACCGGGCGGCGCTCCGCTTCGCCGAGAACGGCGCCTTCCCCAAGGGCCTGGACAGGGACGAGGCGCTGCGCCGCTTCCACTCGTTCTACGGCCCGCCCGAAGAGATCGTCACAGCACTCCGGCAGGAGAAGGTCCTGCCCGTCGCGACCGACCTGATCACCCAGTTCAACCCGGCCGTACCCGACCACGACGCCGCGATCCGGGCCCTCGAACTCATCGCGACCGAGGTGGCACCCGCCTTGGGCTGGAAGCCCGCAACCAAGCCCACCACCGAGCCCGGGCCCTGATGCTGCCACTGGCCACCGGCAGCACCGTGATCCATCGCAGAGGCCCTAGACCAGTTCGCGCTCCCGTGTCTCCGGGAGCGCCCGGACGCAGAGCAGGGAGACCACGGCCATCGCGCTGACGTACCAGCCCACCGACGCCGAGCCGAAGCCGGACTGGAGGCGCGGGACGACCAGCGGGGAGACCGCGCCGCCCAGGACGCCGCCCAGGTTGTACGCGAGTGACGCGCCCGAGTAGCGGACGCGGGCGGGGAACAGTTCCGGCAGATACGCGCCCATCGGGCCGGAGGTCATGCCCACACAGAACAGCGCGCCGCCCATGGCCACCGCCATCACCACCGGGTGTCTGGTGTCGAGCAGCGGGAACAGCACCAGGGCCCAGACCGCGGCCAGTCCACAGCCCGTCAGCACCAGCTTCCGCCGGCCTTCCCTGTCGGAGCGGGTGGCGGCGAACCAGACGGCGGTCGCGAGGAAGAGGCAGGCGACCAAGGACAGCGCCAGCATCGTATTGCGCGGCATGCCCAGGACTGCCGTGGTGTACGACAGGCCGTAGGTCATTGTCGAGTAGAAGAGGGTGTATACGACGGCCATGGCGCCCGCGCCGAGCAGGAGTTCGCGCGGATGGCACCGGAGGAGTTCCGCCACGGGCGCCCTGCTCGCCGTCCGCTCCGCCACGGACCGCGCGAAGACCGGAGTCTCGCTGATCTTCAGCCGTACGACCAGTCCGACGGCGACCAGCAGGAAGGACAGCAGGAACGGAACGCGCCAACCCCAGCTCGCGAAGGCCGCCTCGTCGAGCGACGCGGACATCAGCCAGAAGACACCGGTGGCGGCGGAGAAGCCGACGGGCGGGCCGAGTTGGGGGAACGCCGCGTACAGCCCGCGCCGCCCACTGGGTGCGTGCTCCACGGCGAGGAGCACCGCGCCGCCCCACTCGCCGCCGATCCCGATTCCCTGGAGGAAGCGGAGCAGGACGAGCAGCAGAGGTGCCCAGCTGCCCAGGGTGGCGTAGCCGGGCAGCAGCCCCACCAGCGCCGTGGACAGACCCATCAGCAGCAGTGAGGCGACCAGGACGGACTTACGGCCGACGCGGTCGCCGAAATGGCCGAAGATGATTGAGCCGATCGGGCGAGCCAGAAAGGCGACCGCGTACGTGGAGAACGACGCGAGCGTGGCGTTGAGAGGCGAGAGGTTGGGGAAGAAGACGTCGTCGAGGACCAGCGCCGCCGCCATGCCGTAGATGAAGAAGTCGTAGAGCTCGATGGTGTTGCCGATGAAGCTCGCCACGGCCACCCGGCGTGGACTCTCCTGGTTTTCCGGACGGGCCGCGGCGGGCCCTGCGGGAGTGGGGGACAGAGTGTCGTCGATCACACAGGCACTTTCACGGCCGGTGACCGGGGCGGTCAACGGCGCACTTCGAGCACTCTCTGGAATCGCAACGCTACCGACTGTTATCGGCCGCGCGGTCGCCGGTGCGTCCGTCGTACGGCGCGGAACGCGTGTTGATGTGGCCGACGGACCCGGAGTCCCGGAGTCCTCTGTGGCCGACCGGCCGTCAGCGGAGCTGGGTGCCGTACACGTTGTCGACCGTCATCGTTATCAGCACTCTCCGGTCGGACACCATGGCCGACCGGTATTCGTCCCAGTCCGGGTGTTCGCCGGCGGCGGCGCGGTAGTAGTCCACCAACGCCTGGACCTCGGGACCGTGCGGGTCGGTTCCCGGCCCGACGAGTGTGACCGTGCCCTCCGCGGTGGCCCATGCCCGGCCGTCCGGGCTGGTCACCTCAAGCGCGGCTCGTGGGTCCCGGCGCAGGTTGGCGATCTTGGCGGTTCCCACGGTGGTCGACACCCGGATGACTCCGGCGGCCCGGTCATATGCCGGCGTGACGGGAGAGAGCTGGGGGCGGCCGTCGGACTTGATCGTCGCGAGCACGCCCAGCCGACTGTGCGCGAGCAGCGCGTGCGGATCGAAAAGTGTGTCTGCCATGTCGGCCCCAACCCGCAACCGGATGCTGTGTATTCCGGCTCGCCCGGCCCTGTGAGGATCGGCGATCGGCATACCGGCAGAGGGCATCCGGCGGTTGCGGGGGAGACGTCGACGGCTCGAACACGGTAGCCTCGGTTGTATCTTGTATTCAATGCCCGTTGTGCCGAGGAGTCACCTATGTCATCAGTGGGATCTCGTCATCGTTCCCTCCGTGACGAGACGGCCGATGAGATGCGTCGGCTCATCCTCGACGGCGAACTGCGTCCCGGCGAGCGCCTGAGCGAGGCCACGATCTCCGAGCGTCTCGGGGTCTCCCGCCACCCTGTGCGCGAGGCGTTCCGCCGTCTGGAGGCGGAGGGCCTGCTGGAGGCGCTTCCGCGCCGTGGAGTACGAGTTGTCGAGCTCGACCGGGACGAGCTGCGTATCGTCCGGGAGATCCGGCTGGCGCTCGAACTGATCGCGGTCCAGCGCACCGTGGAACGTGCCGACGAGGCGACGATGTCCGCCCTGCGCGTGACGCTTGAGGAAGGGCGCACCGCTGCCGCGGCCACCGATCACGACAGGATCAACGCGCTGAACGACCAGTTCCATGAACTGCTCGCCTCCGGCGGCGGCTCACGCTTCCTGGCCGACACACTGCGCTCCGTACGCAATCAGGCGCACCATCTGGTCGGAGGCAAGAGCACGGCGGTCAATCAGTCGTGGGACGAGCACGCGGCGATCATCCAGGCGGCACTCGACCGGGACGCCGAGCTCGCGGTGCTGCTGATGCGTCGCCATCTCCAGCAGCGCCACGCGAACCAGGGCGGACCGCAGCCCGTCGAAGCGGCCCAAGGCTGACCGACACCACGTCACGCACGGACGCCCGGAGGGACATTCCTCCGGGCGTCCGTGCGTCCGGGCGTCGCACGTACGAGGCCGGCGCGGTCCGCCAGGCCCGGAGCGGACACATGGGTTTAACACGAGTCGTCGTCAGCCGTGATGTCTTTTGGATACAAAATGCCCATGACGACTACGTACTCTTCCATCCCCGCCCGCGAGGGCGCCGCCGTGGCCGTGAAGCGACTGGACCACATCGTCCTGCGCGTGAAGGATCCCGAGGCCTCCGTGGCCTGGTACGTCGAGAAGTTCGGCTTCTTGGTGCACCGGCTCGACGAGTTCCGCGCGGGAACGGTCCCGTTCCCTTCGGTCGAGGTGTGCCCGGGCACGATCATCGACCTCGACGCGCGTGTGGAGGCCACCGGCAAGAACGTGTCCCACTTCGCCATCGAGGTGGAGCCGATCGACTTCGTCGCTCTGCGCGACTCCGGGGTCTTCGAGACGGTTGAAGGTCCTTTCCGCCGCTGGGGAGCGCGCGGGCCCGGCGATCTTGTGTACGTCGATGATCCTGACGGCAACACGATCGAGCTGCGCCACTACGCTCTCGGTCAGTTGGACGATCACGCTCCCAGCCAGTCGGACGCATGAGCGTGCCGACACGCACGATCGCGCGACGCGCGGTGGCTTCCGGGACGCTCGGCGCCGTGGCCTCGGGCTCACGGACGGCCAGTGGTATCGGGCTCGCCGCGTTGCTGGACGGCGGCAACGCCTTTGACGCCGCCCTCGCAGCCGCCTTCGCCGAGACCGTCGTGATGCCGTCCAAGTGCGGCCTCGCCGGTGACCTCGTGGCGTTGTATGTAACCGCCGACGACGAGGAGCCGGTCTCCGTCATCGCGTTGGGCGGCGCTCCGGCCGGCCTTTACGCCGCAGTGGCGGCACGTAATTGGCAGGTCCCCGCGACCGGCCCGTTGTCGGTCGGTGTTCCCGGCGCGCCGGCGGGATACGCCCACCTCGGCGCGCTCGGCAGGATGAGCCGGGAACGTCTCGTCTCGCCCGCGGTCGCGCTGGCGCGACGGGGCTTCCCATGGTCGCGGCTGAACGTGCTCCTGACCGAGGAGTCGCTCGCGACGCTGACGCGCTACCAGCCCGACGGCGGCCGGTGCTTCCCGGCGACGGGCCCACTCGCCGAGGGCGAGGTCGTGCGGATGCCCGGTCTCGCGGGAGTGCTGGAGCGGTTCGTCCACGACGGATCGGACCTCTTCGCCGGCGAGCTCGGCCGACGTCTCGTCGGCTATGTCCAGGAGCACGGAGGTGTCCTGGGCTTGGACGACCTCGGCACCGTCGAGGTGATCGAGGAACGCGCGCACAGCGTGGAGTCGGAGCACGGCCGCCTCTGGGCGACCAACGGCCCGAGCTACGGGATCGCCCTCACGCGGACGTTCGACCGCGAGCACCGTGTCGACCGCGGTGCTCCCACCTCGCCGGACGCGGTGGCGCAGGCTCTCGCGGCCCTGGCCCGAGGCGGGCTCCAGCCGGCGCTGACGGCCGAAGGGACATCGACCGTGTCGGCCGCCGACGCGGACGGCAACGCCGTGGTGATCGTCCACTCCAACTCGTTCCCGCAGTACGGCAGCGGGCTGGTCCTCCCGGGCGACGACCTCGTCCTGGCCAACCGCGCCGGACGCGGATTCACCTTCGAGGCGGACCATCCCAACGCACCTCGCCCAGGTCAGCGGCCACTTACGACGCTCCACGCCTGGGCCTTGAAGGACGCGACGCGGTCATGGGTCCTCGGCGCCACACCCGGTGGCGCTCAGCAGGTTCCCTGGAACGCCCAGGTCATCGACCAGCTGACCTGTCCCGACCTGCTCGACGGCCCGGCGCGGATGGGCGCCGCCGTGACGGCACCCAAGTGGGAGATCTCCGACCGCGGTGTCCTGCGCGAAGGAGCGGAGCTCCCGCCGCTCGGCGCCCGGTCCGCCCACACCCTGGTCCGTCTCGGGCCTGACCTCCTCTCGGCCGCCGCCGATCCGCGGTGGGACGCGACGGCGGTCGCGTCATGACATGGCGTATCGCCGTCGCCGGCACGGGCACGATCGGCGGACGAGTCGCGGCCGAGCTCGGCGCCGGCCGCGTCGCGGGCTGCGAACTCGTGGCCGTACTCGACTCGTCCAGCGACGACACCATGATCGGCGAGGCGCTGCGGTCGGCCGACCTCCTGGTCGAGGCCAGCACCGCCGCGGCAGCGCGCGTGCTTCTCCCTCGTGCGCTCGACGCCGGACTGCGGATCGTGCTCTGTTCCTGCGGCATCCTCGCCGATCGTTCCGTCGAGTTCGACCTGCGCCGGCGCGGCGCCGTACTCGGCGCGGATGTCCTGGTGCCGGCCGGAGCGATCGGCGGCCTCGACATCCTCGGCGCGGCGTACCGCGCGTCGGTCCGTACACCGGGCCGTACATCGGTCGGTACATCGGACTGTACGGCGGGCGGCCCTGCGGTACCCGAGGTGACGGTGCGGCACACCACCACCAAGAGGCCGGCGGCTCTCGGCATGAGCGCCACCTTGACCGAGCCCGCCGTGGTCTTCCGAGGCTCCGCACGCGAGGCGGCCCTCGCCTATCCGCTCACCTCCAACTCCTCCGTCGCCCTGGCGCTCGCGACGACGGGCCTCGACAACGTCGAGGTCGTCATCGTCGCCGATCCTGACGCGACGTCCACCCGGCATCGGATCGAGCTGTCGTCACCCGTCGGCCGCTACGACTTCGCCATCGAGAACACCGTCTCGCCCGCCTCGGGCGGACGGACGTCGGAGATCACCGCATGGTCGGTCATCGACGTCCTGGAGAAGCCGACGAGATCCCGGACGCCTGTCATGACGCGATTTCACAGAGAGGTAATCCAGGGCCACTAGTTTGGATACAAGATACGGATCATTTCGGCGGCGAAGAGGAGACACATGAGTACGACACTCCCGATCAGTGACCATGCCCTGGCCGCGGCCCGGGCCGTGATGGCCGACATCGACCACACCACCGACCCGGTCGCCACGGCACGGCTCCTGCCACCGGCCGTCTATACGAGCACGGACTTCTGGGAGTTCGAGAAGGAAGCCATCTTCCACCGGGAGTGGCTGTGCATCGGCCATGTCAACGAGGTCCCCGAGCCCGGCAACCAGCTGCCGCTGACGATCCTCGACGAGCCGATCGTCATGCTGCGCGACCTCAGCGGCCATGTCCGGGTGATGTCGGCGGTGTGCCAACACCGTGGCCAGCCACTGTTCGGCGGACTCGCCGGCGAGGGCCGCGGCGCGGCGGCGCCATGCCTCTCCGGCCGGGTCATGAAGTGCCCGTACCACAACTGGGCCTTCGACCTGGACGGCCGGCTGGCGGCGGCTCCGTCCATGACCGAGACGGTGCCCGTCAAGCGCCTGCGCGAGACGATCCGCCTGCCCCAGATCCGCCATGAGATCTTCCACGGCCTGGTGTTCATCAACTTTGACGACAATGCCGCGCCTCTGGCCGCGAGCGTGGCACGGATGGACGAGGAGCTGTCGACCTTCGGGCTGGAGGAGCTGGTCCCGATGCCGGCCTCCGTTTTCGAGGACCAGAAGTGGAACTGGAAGATCCACCACGACAACGCTCTTGAGCCGTACCACACGAGCTATGTGCACCGCGGCGTGCACGAGGCCGCTCCGGCCAAGAACGCGCGCTTCTACGACTTCGAGCGCGGCGACGGACAGGTCATGCACCCGACGTATCTGCTGGACGAGAACGCCGGCCTGGCCAGCACCGACGGCAAGCGGACCACGTCCATCATCCCGGGCCTGACCGATGAGCAGCGCAGGCGCGTCATGTTCGCCTCCATCCCGCCCATGCTCTTCTCGATCCTCCAGCCGACGTTCGTACAGCTCGCGATGATTCATCCGAACGGGCCCGGCTCGATGGACCTGCGACGGGTCAACCTCTATCCCAAGTCGGCCGTCGAGGAGCCGGGCTTCCACGAGGCCTACGAGAAGTTCCTGGACCGCAAGTCGCTCGCGATCCATCAGGACGCCGTGACGACCGCGGCCCTCCAGCAGGGGCTCCGCTCGCGGTACGCGCCACGCGGACCTCTGTCCTGGATGGAGTCCAACATCCCTCAGCTCAACGCCTGGCTCGTGGAGCGCTATCAGAAGGCACTGGACACGCTGTGACCGACCTCGCCACTCCGACCGCCACTCCGACCGCCACCGACCTCGCCACTCCGACCGATCTGTCCGCCGTCCTCGCCCGGCTCGATCTGCTCGAATCCCGCGAGGAGATCAACGCCCTCATGGTCGGTTACATGGCGGCCACCGACGCCCACCAGGACAAAGGCTCCAAGGTCGCCGCGCTGTTCACCGAGGACGGGCGCTGGCAGAGCGTCGGACCTCACGGGAACCCGGAATGGGCCGCCGTTGGACGTCCGGCGCTCATCACCAAGTTCGACCGCAACGTCGAACGCATGCCGTTCTCGGCGCACTTCGTGACCAATCCCGCGGTCGAGGTGTCCGGCGAAACGGCCCGCGGACAGTTCATGTACTTCCAGGCCTGCACCTACCGCGGCGACCAGCCGCTGTGGATCGCCGGGTCCTACGACAACGACTTCGCCCGGGTGGACGGGCGATGGCTCATCGCCCATATGCGCGTCCACAACTTCTTCACCACGCCGTTCGACCAGGGCTGGGTCGCCGTGCCCCATCTGCGGACACCGTGACTTCCCGCCTGCGGACGCCATGACCACACCTCCTGTGAAGACACCTCCCGAAAGCGATCGGACCGTGACCGAGATGACCTACCGCCACCAGATCCTGCGCAACCTCGCGTTCGGCACCCTGCCCACGTTCACCCGGCTCCAGGAGCAGAAGAACGCGCTGCTGATCGCGGCCGGGCTGACGCCCTACGCGATCTGGGCGCCGGCCTTCGGCGGTCTGCACCACCTGGTCATCGAGGCCTCGTTCACCTCGATGTCCGCCTTCGAGAAGGAGCATGCCGCGACGAAGCAGATCGCCGGAATGGCCGCCCTCAACGCACAGCAGCTCGAATGCGTGATTCCCGGGACGGCCCACGACCGGCTCCAGCGCCTCGGGCTCGCCGCAGAGCGGGCCTGAACTCCCATGCCGCTCAGCGACTACGACTGGTACGCGTGGCACGCGCCGTACGACCAGCTCCACACGGTCGAGACCGACCGTCTTGAGCAGGTGCAGGAGGCGATCTCCGCCGCTCTGGACGCGGCGCCACCAGGCCGTCTCACCGCGGTCAGCGCCTGCTCCGGACAGTCGCGGGACCTTCTTCCCGTCCTCATCGACCACCCGCGCGGTCATGACATCGACGCCCTGATGATCGAACTCGAACCGCTGAACGCGTCATTCCTGCACGGTGCCCTCGGCAGCACCGCACTCACCACGGTCGATGTCGTCGTGGCGGACGCCGGCGCGGCGGCGTCGTACGCCGGTCATGTCCCGGCCGAACTGCTGCTGATGTGCGGCGTCTTCGCGAACATCGGCCTCAAGGACGCCCGGCATACGATCGGCCGCCTCGGCGAACTCGTCGCACCCGCCGGGTCGGTGATCTGGACGACGTACGGCGACTCCATCGAGGATGCCGACGACGTGCTGGCCGCGTTCGCCGACGCCGACTTCACTCCGGTGTCGCTCGTGTGGGCCGCCGACCGCTCCTGGCTGGTGGCCGTGCACCGCTTCGACGGCGACGGCCGGCCGTGGTCCGACGAGGGCGTCCTGTTCGCGTTCCGGCCGCCGACGGAGCCCTGAACTCCGCTGGGCCGGGCGCCCGACCGGGCGGCGAACGCCACTCCTGAAGCAGTTACCTCAAAGTTTACTCGGCAGAAACCCTCACCCGAGTTTGGGATACAAAATTCATTAGACAAAGCGGGACCTCAGCTGCATACACGTACACGCAGAGGCGGACACGACGAATGACGAACATCCTGCCGATGGACACGACACAAGACGGCCGGGGACCGGTGCGGCAGCAACAGGCCGGCCGGCATCCGGCTCCGCTCGACAAGTCCGTCGAGCCGATCGTGAAGTTCTCCGGACTCACCAAGCGGTTCGCCGACGGCACCGTGGCCCTGAGCGACCTCGATCTCTCCATCAGGCCCGGGGAGTTCGTCTCGCTCGTCGGGCCGTCGGGCTGCGGCAAGTCGACGCTGTTGCGGATCGCCGCGGGCCTCAGCCCGATCAGCGAGGGCCGTGTCGAGACCAGGTTCGACTCGCTCGGATATATCTTCCAGGACGCGACACTCATGCCGTGGCGTACGGTCGCGCGCAATGTCGAGCTGCTCGCCCAGTTGGAGGGCCTGCCCAAGGCCCGCCGGCGCCGGCTCGCCCAGGAGGCCATCGATCTCGTCGGCCTCGGCGGATTCGAGGACAACTACCCGAAGACACTGTCCGGCGGCATGAAGATGCGCGTCTCGCTGGCCCGGTCGCTCACGCTGAACCCCAATCCGTTCATGTTCGACGAGCCCTTCGGCGCGCTCGACGCGATCACCCGCGAGCGGCTCAACGACGAGGTGCTGAAGCTCTACGCGGAACGCCGGTTCACGGCCATGTTCGTGACCCACTCGATCTCCGAGGCCGTGTATCTCTCGTCGCGTGTCGTCGTCATGGCGCCTCGTCCGGGACGCGTGATCGGTGAGTTCGACATCCCGTTCGACTACCCACGGTCGCCGCACCTCCGCTACGGCGAGGAGTTCGGCGCCATCGCCCATGAGATCTCCGAGTGTCTGCGAGGAGTGAGCACATGACCACCGCCTCCCCGGTCCAGGCGACACCTCCGGCCGAGTCCGCCGTCGGCGTCCCGAAGGAACCACGGGTCATCCTTCCCTCCACCAGGCGACGCCGGGCCCGCGTCGGGAACTTCCTCGTCGTCGCCGGCCCACCCGCCCTCGTGGGCGCGACCGCCATCGGGATCTGGTATCTGCTGGCGTACTTCGGCCTCAGCGAGACACAGCGCTTCATCCTTCCTCCGCCGCACGAGGTCGTGAAGGTCGGCTTCCTCGACTGGGCCAACCTCAAGGAGATCCTCCAGGGGCTCCTGTCGAGCGGCACCGTCTCGCTCATCGCGTTCGCGCTCTCCACCGTCATCGGCCTGGTCTTCGCCATCACGATGAGCGAGGCCCGCTGGATCGAGCGGTCGTTCTACCCGTTCGCCGTCGCGCTCCAGACGATCCCGTTCCTGGCCCTCGTACCGCTGATCGGCTTCTGGTTCGGGTTCAACGAGCAGAGCCGCATCATCGTGGCGACGCTGGTCTCGCTCTTCCCCATCACGACCAACGCGCTGTTCGGGCTGCAGTCCGGTGACGCCGCCCTGCATGACCTGGTGCGGCTGCACAACCGGTCACGTCGCGTACGTCTCGTCCGCCTGCGGCTTCCCGGCGCCCTGCCGGCGATCTTCACCGGGCTGCGGATCTCGGCGGGACTGTCGGTCATCGCCTCCATCGTCACCGACTTCTTCATCCGCCAGGGACAGCCCGGCATCGGCGGCCTCCTTCAGAACTACTCGGCCAACCTCCAGTCCGAACGGCTCTACGCGGCACTGCTCGTCACCTGCGCCTTCGGTCTCGCGGTGTTCTGGACGGTCGGACTCGTCCGCAAGCTCACCATCGGCCGGTGGGAGACCTCGACCGCGACGCGCTCCGACGACTGAACACCGCACCGCACCTCTCCTCCGCCATACATGCCGTCACTCCTTACCCCCCGCGTACCCGGATCCGGACACTCCCGTCCCGACCTGACCTGCTCTCATCAGGAGAGAACATGCACACCAATGCGCGCACCGCCCGCGGCCTCCAGCGATCCGCGTCCCTCGCGGTCGCCTCGGCGGGCATCATGCTGCTCGCCGCTTGCGGAAGCGGTTCGAGTGACACGGCCGACACTGCCGGCACGGCGCCCACCGGCAGCGGACCGCTCGCCGGTATCTGTCCGAGCACCGTGAAGATCCAGTCGAGCTGGTACCCGCAGCCGTCCAAGGGCGCGCTCTATCAGCTCGTCGGGCCCAACGGGACGATCAACACCGACAACGGCACATACAGCGGCGAGGTCGGCGGTGTGACCGTCTCGGTCCTGGCCGGCGGCCCGTTCCTCGGCAACCAGTCCGTCATGGCACGTCTCTACCAGGATCCCTCGATCCTGCTCGGCGAGGTCAGCACGGACGACGCCATCGAGGTCTCGGACAAGCAGCCCGTGATCGCGGTCGTCGCCACCTTGCAGAAGAGCCCCAAGGCGATCGTCTACGACCCGGCGACCTATCCCGACGTCAAGTCCATCGCCGACGTGGCCAAGACAGGCGCCACCGTGCTCAAGGCCGGCGAGGACGCCTCCAGCAATCTCCTGGTCGCGAACGGCAGCCTTAAGTCCGGCCAGCTCGACTACAGTTACGACGGCTCGCCCGGACGCTTCATCACCGCGGGCGGCAAGGACATGATCATCGACTACGCCGATGCCACGACCTACCGGTTCGAGCACCTCAAGCAGTGGGGCAAGACTCTCAGCAGTCTCCCGCTCGCCGACGGCGGCTACACGACGTACGAGAACTCCCTGTCCGTCATGCCGACGAACAAGACGAAGTACGACTCCTGTCTGAAGGCGCTCGTGCCCATGATCCAGAAGGCCGTCGTCAGCTACACGACGAATCCGGAGCCGATGAACGCGACCATGGAGAAGTACGCGACCGAGGCCAAGAGCCCGACCACACTGACACCCGCTCAGGACGCCTACTCCGTTGCCTTTATGAAGGACAACGGCATCCTGGCCGCCGGCACCGACGGTGTGGTGGGCAGCTTCGACACCGACCGTGTCACCCAGCTCATCAGCGACATGGCACCGGTCGTCAAGAAGCAGCACATCACGGTCAAGAGCGGTCTCGCCGCCGACGCCCTCGTCACCAACGAGTATCTGGACACCTCGATCTCGATGAAGTGACCGACCGCAGGACGAACAGCAGAAGCCGCATCACACTGTCGGTGATGAGATCGCCGCCGTACGGCCCCTCCGCAGCCGCAGCGCTCTGGCCAGGGGGCCGTGCCGTGGTGCCAGGCACCATACGACCGCGAACACGCCTGTGAGCACCACCACGACCGATCCTCCGGCCGCGAGGTCATAGGCGTACGACACATAGAGCCCGGCCACACTCCCGGCGCAGCCGATCGCCGACGCCAGTAGTGTCATCGCCCACAACCGCTCCGTCAGCATGCGTGCTGTCGCGGCCGGAGTGATGAGCAGAGCAAGGACGAGGATATTGCCGACGGCCTCCAGCGACATCACGATCGTCGCCGTGACGACGATGTACAGCGTCAGATCCAGCCGCAGTACGGGCAGTCCCGCCGCCCGTGCCGTCTCCCGGTCCAGGGAAACGGCGACCAGTTCCTTACGCAGTGCCAGCACCAGCGCGACAAGCACCGCGCCGATCCCGGCCACCGTCCACACATCGCCCGAACTCACCGCCAGCACCTGTCCGAAGAGGAACGACGACAGGTCCGTCGTCCAGCTGTCCCGTGTCGATACGAGGACGATGCCGAGCCCGAACGCGAACGCGAAGAACACACCGATGACGGTGTCCTCCTTCAGCCGCCGGTTCTGTGAGACGACCGCGATGAGCACGGCGGTGGTGATTCCGGCGGCTGCGCCGCCGAGCAGCAGATTGCCGTTGAACGCGTACGCGAGTGCCACTCCCGGGAACGCGGAGTGTGCCACCGCGTCACCGATGAAGGCCATTCCGCGCAGCACCACGAACACACCGACGACACCGCACACCAGCCCGACGACCGCGGCGACCGCGAACGCCCGCTGCATGAACGGAAGCTCCCAGGGTTCCAGCAGGAACTCCATCACACCGTCACCGCCTTGTCCTGGGTGGCGCCGATCGCGCGGTCCAGCCCGAAGGCCCGCAGCATCTGTTCCGGGTCCGAGAGCAGTTCGGGACCGCCCTCGGCCACCACACTCCGGTTGAGCAGCACCACACGGGTGCAGGAGCGGGCCGCCGCGGCCAGATCGTGGGTGGTCATCAGCAGCGCCCGTCTCTCCTGTGCCAGCCTCGCGAACAGGGCGCCGAGCACATCCTGTGTCGGTACGTCGACTCCGGTGAACGGCTCGTCCAGCAGCAGTACGTCCGGCTCGGTGGCCAGAGCGCGGGCCACCAGGACCCGCTGCCGCTGTCCGCCCGACAGCTCGCCGACGGGCCGCCGCCGCAGCGCGGTCAGTCCCGTACGCTCCAGCGCCTCGTCGGCCGCGGCCCGGTCGCGCGCTCCGGCTCGCCGCAGCCAGCCGATCTGCCGGGTACGTCCCGACAGCACGGCACCTGCCACATCGACCGGGAAGTCCCAGGCGAACTCGTGCCGTTGGGGTACATAGCCGATACGCGCCCGCGCGGTGATGGTGCCGGATGCCAGCGGCAGCAGGCCCAGGACGGCCCGTAGCAGCGTCGTCTTCCCGGCGCCGTTCGGCCCGAGCAGTCCGACGAGTTCGCCCTCGCGCACCACGAGCCCGGCCTCGCACACGGCGAGCCGCCCGCCGAGCCGTACGGAGACGGCGTCGACGGTCAGCGGCGCGGGCGCGGGAACGTCCTCGGACGGACGGGCGGATGTGTCGAGTCCGTCGCCTGTCACGCTGTCTCCCGCCGGCCGCGCCGCGTCGCGACCACAAAGCCCGTGCCCAGTACGGCGAGCCCGGCCGCGGTCGCGCCGATCAGCAGAGGACCATCGGCCCCGGTATGCGCCATCGATCCCTGCTTCCCGTCACCGTCACCACCGCCGCCGCCGTCATGGACAGCGGAAGCCTCACCGGTGTCGCTTGAGTTCGCTCCCGACTGCCCGCCGCCCGGCGAACCGGGCGACGCGTCACCCGGATTCCCCGAGCCGCCGCCCGGCCGGACCGTGTCCGGGTCGGTGGCTCCCACTACGAAGGTCACCGTCTCCGTGTCGCTGACCGAGGATCCGTTCGCGAGTGTGCCCGACATGGTGAACGTCAGCCGGTACACGCCCTCCTTGCCGAAGGCCCAGCCGCCGTGCGCGTGGGTGTTCTGCGGTACGTCGAAGGTGTCGGGGACGCCGTCCCCGCTGTTGAAACGGATGGTCGCGCCGGACATCCCGTCGTAGTTGTAGAGCGCGAAGACACCGGGTCCTTCGGCCTTGGCCAGCTTGAACCCGACGGCGCCCTTCGTCCTGCCCGGCTCGATGTTCTCCGTGGACCAGCCGGGCCACAGCAGCCCGTCCTGCTGAACCTGGTCGAGCAGCCACACCGGGTCGCCCGGCCTGCCGAGGAACGCGAAGTCGTCGCCGTCCGGGATCTCCTTCTTCGCGGCGGGCTTGACATGCAGGACCACCGACGACGGCTCCCGCCAGACCGTCTTCCCGGCCACCGTGCCGTCCTTGATGTGGATCTGCATCTTCCCGTCGACGATCCGGGCCGCGAAGTCGATGTGCCCGTTGTCGAGCACCTTCTCGGCGGTATCGGCCTTCGCGTCGGCGGTGTCCTGGGCAAGCCGCGCCTCCGACACCTGTGCCTTTGACAGCCGTGTCGCCGTCGAAGTCAGTGCGCGAGTACGGCTTTCCGGCGCACGGCTTTCCGGTGCACGGCTCTCCGCCGGTGGAGCGGATGGCCGGGACGACGGCGTCGCGGGTACGAGTGTTGTGGCGTCGCCGACCCGTACCTCGTACCGTACGGACGCCGTGAGCGCCTTCCCGTCCCGCTCCCGAGCAGCCGCGGTGAACGTCAGTGTGTACGTCCCGGCCGTGTCGAAGGCCCACCGGGTGTCACCGCTCGCGCCGGCCGGCAGGTCGTAGCCGTCGGGCAGGCCGTCCGCGCTGTCGAACCGCACCAGTGGCCGCGCGCCTGTCGTCTCGTACACCGCGACCGTGCCGGGCCCGTCCACCGCGGCGAGCGACCAGCGCACGCTGTCGTCCCGTACACCGCCCGGCGCGATACCCGAGGTGTCCCACGGCGCGTCCGCGATCTCCCAGACCGGTGTGCCCGGTGTGCCGAGGAACTCGTACGCGGTGTCGTCCGGCACCACCGTCCGGTGTGTGTCGTCGACCACGACGAGCCCGCCGCGCCCCAGCCCGAGGCCCTGCTCCCCGAGCGTGATCCGCGCCTGCGGAACCGCCGTCGCGGCTTCCGGAGCACCGGTGGCCGACTGGGCGGCGGCTCCGTTTCCCGGTATCACCGCGGCGGCGACGGCCATCGAGGCGGCGGCTGCCGCCACGATCGAACCTCTGCGTACGCCCCATGGGCCTCGCTTGTTCCCTCCGCCGATCACCATCAGGCAGTCCTTCCCAGGCACCGAGCCAGCTCGCGTGCGTTGTGCCGCATCATCGATATGTAGTCGTGGATCTTGTTGTCGAACGAGTCGCCATAGATGGTGCAGATCCGTACGCCCTCGTCCTGGGCGACCCGGCGCAGGACATCGGCGCGTGCCGCGAGATTCGGCTCCAGGAAGACGGCCGGGACCTGTTTCTCGCGGATGGTGTCGCCGAGCGCGCGCACCTCGGCCGCGCTCGGCTCCTGGCTCGGGACCGGTACGACGAAGCCCGCGACCTCCATGGCGTACGCCTTCGCGAGATAGCCGAAGGCGTCATGCGTGGTGATGAGCTTGCGGCGGTCCGCCGGGATGGCCGCGAGCTGTCGGGCGACCTCCTGGTCCAGCGCGCCGAGCTGCTTCAAGTAGCGCCCGGCATTGGCCTCGTAGACCCGGCGGCCCTCGGGATCGGCCTTGATCAGCTCGGCCTCGATGCGTCGCACATACGCCTCGGCGTTGGCCACGTCCTCCCAGGCGTGCGGGTCCAGGTCGCCGTGCACATGCTGGCCCAGCACGGCCTGCGGCAACACCCACACATCGGCACCGGGCGTTCCGAGGAACCGGAAGGCGTCCTCCTTCGGCACCCGCGCCTTGGCCCGGTCCGGTACGGACATCACCACCTCGTCGGCCGGGTGATGGGTCCGCTTCCCGGTCTTCGGGTCGTCCACGCGTACGTACACCTGCCGCTTCTCGGCGTTGAGCGCGACATCGGCGTGCCCGCCGTCGAGAACCGTCCGGCCTCCGGACACACCGGGTGACGCCGGCGAATCCGAACCGGCTGGCGAGCCGCCGACCGAGCCGCCGACCGGGCCGCCGACCTCGAACGTCACCGTGCCGCGGCCGATCTCCGCGGTCTTCCCGTCGAGCGTCTCGGTCCGGCCCTCGACCGTCAGCCGGTACGTTCCGGGCTTGCTGAACGACCAGTTGACATGCGTATGGGCCTCGGGCGGCAGTGTGAAGGAGTCCTCGGCGTCGAAGCCGTCGGTGGAGTCGATATAGCTCCTGGGATGGCCGAGCGTGTCCGTCAGATAGACGTGCAGATCGCCGGGCCCGGTCATAGCGACGGCGGTCGTGCGCACCTGGGAACCTTCGCCCGCGACCTCGCCCTCCACCGCCCAGCCCAGCCACAGCACATCGAGCCCGAGGTCCTCCTTGAGCTTGATCACCGAGCCGCCGTACTCCTCCAGCGTCTCGCTGATCGCGACTTTCGGTGTGCCTTCGCGGGCGTTGGTGTGGACCATCTTCATGATCCCGGGCTCTTCGAGCAGCAGCCCGTTGCTGAAGACGAGATCGGCCCGTGCCACCTTGACCGCGTCGCCGGGGCTGGGCTCGTACGAATGAGGATCGCCGTGGTGCGGCACGATCGACGTCACGTCGACCCGGTCGCCGCCGACCCGGCCGACCAGGTCCGCGATGATCGCGGTGGTCGCCGAGACGGTCAACGCGCCGTCGGACGTGCCTGGTTGTGAGCGTCCGCTGCACGCGGTCAGCAGCGCGGACGCCACGACCAGCACGGCGGACATGCGGAGTGGGGCCCGCATCGGGCTCCTCCCTTTCCTGGATATGGAGTGCTATGTGCCCCGGGGCAGGGCACCGGCAGGACCTCGCCGACCCTGCCCCGGGGCACCTGCGCCGGAGCAGGTGTCAGGCCTTGCCGGTGTCCGCTCCTGGGACAGGCGTACGGTGGCGTCGGCGCACCGCGAGGAAGGCGATGCCTCCTACCATGACACCGGCGACGGCTCCCGCGAGAGGTACCAGCACACCGGCTCCCGTCGCGGCGAGTCCGCCCTGCGGGGACGTACCGTCGCCGGACGAGTCGCCGGACGGACCGTCCGGACCCGAGGCACCGCCGGAGTCGGCGGCCGGTCCTCCGTCGGAACCGGGTACCGGCGGACCGTCCGACGTGTGGCCGGACCCGCCCGAATCGTCCGTCGAGCCGGACGGCGCGGGCGCGGAGGAGCCCGAGGGCGTCACAGAGGGCGAGGCGGTGGGCCCGTCCCCATCTCCGCCGCCGTCTCCATTTCCGTCCCCGTCCCCGTCTCCCGGTACGACCGTCGCCGGATCGATGTCGCCCACCGCGAACGCCACCGTCTCGCTGTCGCCGACCTTCGTGCCGTTCGCGAGAGTGCCGCTCATGGTGAAGGTCGCCCGGTAGACGCCCTCCTCGGTGAACGCCCATACCGGGTGCGCGTGGGTATGGGCGGCGAAGGAGAAGCTGTCCGGCAGCCCGTCGCCGCTGTCGAGCACGTTGGTGAGCCCGCCGAGGCCGCTGTTCTGGAACACGGCCAGTTGGCCCGGCCCGCGCACCGCGGTCAGTTCGTACGTCAGATCTCCACGGAAGTCCGCCGGGTCCAGCTCCGTCGAGCCCCAGCCCGGCCAGACCAGCCCAGGCACCTGCTGGTCGGGCAGCCACCACACCGGGTCGCCGGGCGTCCCCAGAAACTCGTAGCCCGCGCCGATCCTCCGCTTGGCCTGCGGTTTCACATGGATGACAACACTCTCCGGCTCGCGCCACACCAGCGTCTCGTACGCGCCGTCCTTGATCTGGAACCGCAGACCGCCGCCGACCAGCCGGGTCGCCAGATCGATATGCCCGTCGTCGATGACGTATCCCTTCGGAAGCGTCGGTGTCGGCGTGGGTGTAGGTGTGGGCGACGGCGTGGATCCGTCGCCGGGCAGCACCTGCTCGGGACCGATGTCGTCACCGACCACGACGGCGACGGTCTCCCGGTCGACGCCGCGCGTACCGCCTCCGGTGTCGACGGAGATCTCGAAGGTCAGCCGGTAGACGCCCTCCGCCGTGAAGCCCCACATGGGCGTGAATCGCTTGGAGTCGGGGAGTGTGAACGACGAGTACTCCGGCAGCCGTTCCACGAGCAGCGGTTCGGCCTGGGCACCGTTCGCCCAGTCCCAGGAGAACATGGCGAAGTCGCCGGGGCCCTGGACCTCCGCCAGCCGTACTCCGGCCGACTCGGCCTGCGCGGCGGGGAGTTCGGCGGTGCTCCAGCCGGGATCGAGGTCGAAGCGGTCGTCGGAGCCGACGCCGTTGAGGAGCCAGACCGGATATCCCGGAGTCTCCTCGAACATCGGCACGGGTTCGATCATCGCGCCGTCGATCGCGTACTCCGTCTCCGGCTTGGCATGCAGGACCACCGTGGAAGGCTCCCGCCACACCGCGCTCCCACCTCCGCCACCGGTACGGTCGGCGATCCCCAACTGGACCGTGCCGTCCACGATCCTCGGCGCGAAGTCGATCTCGCCCTCGTCCAGCACGACGGCGAGCGGAGCCGCGCTCGCCGCCGTACTCCCTCCGGCGACCACGGTGAACGCTCCGGCGAACAGGGCCGCCACGGCCGCGACCGCGGCCCCGGCACGCAGCGGCCCGTTCATCCTGGGAGTGGTCGTCACGGCTTGACGGAGAAGACGTACGACGCCGTGGCGGACGGCGTGGCACCGCCGAGGGTGGTGCCGCTGACCCGGAAGGTGAGCCGGTAGGTGCCGGCCGCCTCGAAGGCCCAGTTGTAGTGGTTGTGGGCGCCGGTCAGGAACGAGCGGGAGTCGGACGCGGTGAGACCGTCACCACCGTCGTAGAACTTGGTCACCGCGGAGCCGGACACACCGTACACACTGACATCGGCGGTCGTGTCCTCGTAGACACCGTCGCCCGCGGCGTCGTACTCGGCGCCGGTGAGTGTGAACGTCACACGGTCATTGGTGAACACACCGGAGGTCAGGTGCTCGGTGGAGATGCCGGGCCACAGCACGCCCTTGGCCGCGGCGGCGGCCTGGTCCTGCGGCAGGATCCATACGGTGGAGCCCGCGGCGCCGAGGAAGTTGTACGCGGCGCCCGCGGGTCTGACCGTCTTGGCGGCGGCCGACACATCGAGCCGCACATCGGCGGGCGCGTACTCGACGTCGGGCGTCACCGATTCATCGTGCACATGCAGATCGAAGGCCGCGCCGTCGAACTCGGCGTCCAGGACGTCGACATGACCGGACGACAGGACGACCGGAGCGGCGGCGGTGGCCGTGGCGAGCCCCGCCATCGCGAGCGCGGCGAAGGCGGTACCTGAAACCGTCACAAATCGCTGAAGAGCAGACACAGATGTCCCCCCAAGGGTGGGTATGCGCTTGACCTTGGCCGGTCAAGCGATCGAGTAAGACGATAATCGTTTTCATTAATGAGCGCAACGGCCGCACGGCACCGGCGGTGTTCGCCCGACGGCGAGTGGGCATCTACAGTGCGGGAAGGGGGACTTGATGAGTACTCAGTGGGCGGACCAGGTGTTCCGGCCGCTGGCGGGCGGCGATCCCGCCACCATCGCGGGGTACCGGATCAGTGCCCGGCTGGGGGAAGGCGGCATGGGCACGGTGTATCTGTCCTACACGCCCGGCGGGCGGCCCGTGGCCATCAAGGTGATCCGCCCGGAACTGGCCGGGGATCCGGAGTTCCGTCGCCGGTTCACCCAGGAGGTGCGCGCCGCGCAGCAGGTGCAGGGCCTGTACACCGCGCCGGTCATCGACAGCGACACGGAAGGCGAGCGTCCCTGGCTCGCCACCGCCTATGTGGCGGGGCCCTCGCTACATGTCGCGGTCGGCCGGCACGGGCCGCTGCCGGTTCCGGCGGTGGCGCTGGCCGTCGCCGGGATCGCCGAGGCGCTTCAGGCCATCCACGGCATCGGCATCGTCCACCGCGATCTCAAGCCGTCCAATGTCCTGCTGGCCTCCGACGGGCCGCGTGTCATCGACTTCGGTATCGCCCGTGCCGCCGACGCCACCTCGCTGACGCGCAGCGGCGTCATCGTCGGCACGCCCGCTTTCATGACTCCCGAGCAGGCCTCCGGCGCGGCCTGTGTGCCCGCCACGGATGTCTTCGCCCTCGGCCAAGTCGCCGTCTACGCCGCCACGGGCCTGCCGGCCTTCGGTGAAGGCACCTCGCACGCCGTGCTCTACCGCATCGTGCACGAAGAGCCCAGCCTTTCCGGCGTGCCGGAGGAGCTGGGCGAGCTGATCAGCCGATGCCTGGCCAAGGATCCCGGAGCGCGCCCCACGCCCGCCGATGTCATCGACATGTGCCGACAGGCGTCGCCGCGTACCGAGTTGCGCCGTCCCGAGAGCTGGCTCCCGCCCGCCGTCGCTGCTGATATCGGCCGCCACACGGCCACGCCCGGCCCCCCGCGGCCGTCGGTCAGGCACAAGCGCGTTTGGCTCACGGTCGCCGCGGTCCTGGTGGCCGGTCTGGCGGGGGCCGGTGTCACCGCGCTCCTGGGGAACGACGGGACGACGGATCAGGGCCTCGATTCGGATGTACCCAAGCAGCCGAGCCAGAGCAGCAGTCGGAGCGGGAGCCGGAGCAACCCGGTGGAGACGTCCACAAGTAGCGGCCCCAGCCCCGAAACGACGACACCGACGGACCCGGAACCCTCCCGCTACAAGGCGATCGATATCGCCGATGGCTACACCATGTCGCTCGCGGAGGACCCGCCCAAGCCCTACAAGGCGGAGAGCGGCGTCAACTACGACGGTGATTTCGGCTTCGGCTCGGACTGGGTCACGCAGTTCTGGGGGTTCGCGACTCCCGAAGGCAACACACTGGTGCTGCTCAGGAGCGGGCAGACCGGGTCACTCGACACCTGCCGCTCGGAGACCCGCTATACGAACGAGATCTCGGGGGAGAGCGCGGTCAAGGGCAGCCAGATCTGCGTTGTCACAGCGTCCGGGCATATCGGGCTCGTCACGGTGAAAGGATATTCCCCGGACAACTCGGACAGCACGTATGCGACCGTGGACCTGACGGTCTGGCGCAACGCGGTGGAGCCCGCAGCGGACTCTTGACGCCTCGGGTATGACACCTCGGGTATCCGTTACCACCGGCGCCGCCCGCCTTCAGGACGGCCGCTGGCCGGGGCTGTCGACCACCGTGCGCTGCTGGATGGCGGTAATGGACACTGTTTGTCCTTCGGTGAAATCCTTCGTTGTTTTGACGGCCACTTCGCGCTCGCCCAGATAGGCGTGGGTCCGCACATCGAAGATGAGTTCCTCGCGGATCCCGTCATCGGTGCGTGTCACGGCCACGCCGCGGCGGCCCAGGGCGTCGGTGGTGTTCGGGGTGAGTTCGACGCCGGGGATCATGGCGGCGGCGCGGAAGAGTGCGGCACTCACTGCGGGCGGCATCAGGGACTCGCCCGCCAGGTCTCCCACCAGCACGAAGGTCTTCTGGTTGTTGCTCGTGCCGCCGCCGGCCGTCTTCCGCAGCCAGCGCAGCATGGCGTCCGGGGCGGTGGGGAGGGTCTGGAGGTGGCGGTAGTTGGTGTTGCTGCTGTTGCCCGGCACCTCGATGCCCAGAGGCTGGTGGCGGTTGCCCGGAGTGTTCTCCTTCAGCAGGCCCGGGCGGGAGCCGTCGACGGAGAACCAGACTTCGCGGCGGTGAACCGGGGCGAGGACTCCGGGGCCGTTTCCCTCGTGGACGGTAGCGGCGACCGTGCTCCTGATATAGACGTACTGGTCGTCCCGGATGTCCGCCGGAACGTCCTGTTGTTCCGCGGCGGAGGCGATGTTCTGAAGGAGCTCCGCGGCCTGGGCGGAGGCCGGCTGACCGTCGGTCACGCCGACCACGGCCAGGGCGAGGGCCACCACTGCGGCCGTGGCCATGGCCATGAGACCAGGGCGGAGCCACCGTCCGGGCGCGGAGGTGGCGGCGCGCGGAGAATGCGCCTGGTCACGCCGTACCTCGTGGAGCTGTATCTCCTGGAGCAGATGGTTTTTGAGAACGCTGTGACGGCCAGGCGGAAGGTTACGCTCGGGCAGGGCACTCATGATGACGCTTCCTTACGGAGGACGGCGGAGGAGCTGAGCGGCTCGGGCATGCGGACAGGTGCGCTTCCTGTCTGTCCGCTGCCGGTACCGGAGGATTCCAGCGCGGCGGCGAGCTTTCGTCGTGCGCGGGAGAGCCGGGACCGTACGGTGCCGACGGGTATCCCCAAGGTCCGCGCGGCTTCCGCGTAGTCGAGGTCGTCCCAGACGCACAGCGCGAGGATCTCCCGCTCCGGACGCCGGAGGGCCGCGAGCGCTGTGTGCACCTGGCCGAGCTGGGCGGCGTCGTCGATCCGGCCGACGATGTCGTCGGCAAAATCCGGAACGGTTCCCTCGCGCGGGAGCCTGGCCATCGCGCTCGCGTGGCGGCGCGCGGCCCGCCGTCGGGTACGGGTGACATTCGTGGCGATGCCGAGCAGCCAGGGCCGCAGCGACCCACCGTCGGCGGCTATCCGTTCCCGCAGCCGCCATGCTTCGAGAAAGGTCAGCGACACGATGTCCTCGGCGAGCGACCAGTCTCCGTTCAGCCGGTAGGCATGGTTGTAGACGGAACGGGCGTACGTGTCGAAGAGGTTCGCGAACGTGTCGGCATCACCGTCCCGGATACGGGTCCGCAGACGACGGTTCCCATCGGCGTCGTCCTGGGTGTCCTGGTTTCTGTCCACACTGTCCTGTCTGGCCGACCGGACGGGGCAGTTCCCGTGACACACGTCACACTCCGCTGCCCGCCGGGCGGAGCCAGGCCCCATCGGTCCTGTGAGCTGCCTCACCGGAACTGCTCGGGCGCACAGGTCAGTTCAGGGCATGACCGAATTTCCGCCGCCTCCCGCGACAGAGCTGCCTCGCCTGGCCACACCACGACAATCCACCGCCGCGCATCTGCGGCTGGACATCCAAGGGCTTCGCGCCCTGGCGGTGTCTCTGGTCATCCTCTCCCACATCGGAGTGGCCCGGTTCAGCGGCGGCTACGTCGGCGTCGACGTCTTCTTCGTGATCTCCGGATTCGTGATCACGTCGATGCTGCTGCGCGAGCTCTCCTCGACCGGCCGGCTGTCCATCAGGACGTTCTACGCCCGCCGGGCCCTGCGCCTGCTGCCCGCCGCCACCGTCGTCGTGATCGCCACCCTCGCCGGATCGTGGCTGTATCTGTCCAGGGTCCGGTTCGCCGATTACGTGGGCGACGCCCTGAGCAGTTCCCTCTATGCGGCCAACATCCGGCTGGCTTCCACCGGCACCGACTATCTCTCCCAGGGCAGCCCGCCTTCGCCGTTCCAGCACTTCTGGTCGCTCGCCGTCGAGGAGCAGTTCTATCTGGTGTGGCCGCTCCTTCTGCTGGTCAGCTGGACGGTGGCACGGCGGCACGCATTCCCACTGGCTCTGCCGACGGCCGTCCTGACCGTGGTCTCCTTCGCGCTGAGCCTGCTCACCACCGCGACCTCGCCGTCCTGGGCGTACTTCGGTCCGCACACCCGAGCATGGGAGCTCGGGACCGGCTCCCTCCTCGCGATGGCCGCCACCCGGCTGGAGAAACTCCCGGCCCGGATCGCGGCGGCGGCGACCTGGACCGGGCTCGCCTGCGTCCTGATCGCCGCGTTCACCTTCGACCAGGACACTCCGTTCCCCGGGTACCACGCGCTGCTGCCGGTGCTGGGAACCGCCCTGGTGCTGGCCGGCGGCTGCGTCCCGACCCGGTTCGGTGCGCGGCGTCTGCTCGCGTTGCGGCCCGCGGTATGGGTGGGCGGGCTGTCGTACGGCTGGTACCTGTGGCACTGGCCGCTGCTGGTCATCGGGCCGATGGCGCTGCGCAGAAGCCCGGAACTTCCGCTGCTGCTCGCGCTGATGGCCGTCGCCCTGCCGGCCGCGTGGGCGACGTCCCGTCTGGTGGAGAACCCGGTACGGTTCCATCCGGTTCTGCGCCGCCGGCCGGGCAGCGCGCTGGGCGTGGGCGCCGGTCTGTCGGCGGGCGCCGTTTCGCTGGTCCTGCTCGCCGGGACCTTTCCGCCCGCGATCGACTCCGGCGTGCCCGCACCCGTACTCCAGAACGCCCTGCGGGCCGCACCGGACGCCGAAGGGCGGCTGGCGGAGCTGCTGGGATCCGCGCCCGCGCGCCTGCCGAGCAACCTCACGCCGGGACTCGACGCGATCAGGAGCAAGCGCTCGGCGGCCTACCGTGACGGCTGCCATGCGAACTACACCGGCACGAGCGCTCCGCCGTGTGTCTTCGGCGACCGGGCCTCCGACAAGGTCGTGGTGCTCTTCGGTGATTCCCATGCCGCCCAGTGGTTCCCGGCGCTGGACCGCCTGGCGCGGGCCAGGCACTGGCGGCTGGTCTCGCTGACCAAGGCGTCGTGCAAGGCCGCGACGGTGACCACCGTCCTCCAGCACAAGCCCTACCGGTCCTGCGACATCTGGCGGAACGACGTCCTCGCCAGGATCGACAGGTTGCGCCCTTTCCTGGTGATCGTGTCGTCCTCCGACGCGGGCACCCTGGTGGACCCCGAGCTCGATCCTCTTCAGGAGTGGACCGCCGGCTACCGCAGGACCTTCCAGCGCCTCACGGCAACCGGTGCCCAGGTCGTCGCGCTCCTCGATACCCCCTGGCCCAAGTCCGATCCGGTCGACTGCGCCGCGTCCTACCCGCTGCGGCTGACCACCTGCGCCACCGACACGGCCACGAGCTTCCGGGATCCGATCCGCAGAGAAGCGACCCGCGCGGCGGCGGCCTCCAGCGGAGTGTCCGTCATCGACCCGGAGCCCTGGTTCTGCGCACCGGACGGCGACTGCCCGGTCGTCGTGGACGACACACTGGTCTACCGCGACGACAGCCATGTGGCGGAGACCTACGCTCAGGCCCTCGCGCCCGTCGTCGGCGACCGGTTGTCACGGACGCTCGCAGGGCGGGCCCGTGCCGAAGGCACACCACTGGTCGCCCTGCGGCCGGATGCCCGTCCTCCCTTCGGCACGGGTCGTCCTCCCGCCAGCACCGGTCGGAGTCAGGCCGCGTACTGGTGGGCCGAGTAGGTCAAGTAGCCCGCGTCACCGCCCTGGTAGTACGTGGCCTCGTCCACCGGGGCGATCGGGAGTCCGCCGCGCAGCCGCTCGACCAGGTCGGGATTGGCGATGAAGGCGCGGCCGAAGCTGATGAGGTCGGCGCCCAGTCCGAGCCAGTGGTCGGCGTCGTCGCGGCCGGTCTGCTTCGGTCCCATCGGGAGCACCGGGTTCATGACGAGAGTGCCCGGCCATGCCCGGCGCAGGGCGACCAGTGTCTCTTCGTCGGCGGTGGCTTCGAGGTGTACGTAGGCCGGTTCGAGGCGGGCGAGCTCGGTCAGCAGCGCGGTGTAGAGCTCGCGGACGTCGGTGTCCTCAACTCCCCAGAATGTACCGCCCGGTGAGAGCCGGATGCCGGTCCTGGCTCCGCCGACGGCCTCGACGGTGGCGGAGACGGCCTCGACGGCGAACCGGATCCGGTTGGCGACCGGGCCTCCGTAGCGGTCCGTGCGCAGATTGGCGTTGGACGAGAGGAACTGTGAGATCAGATAGCCGTTGGCGCCGTGCAGCTCCACGCCGTCGAAGCCCGCGTCGACGGCGCGGCGGGCGGCCCCGGCGTACGACCGCGCGTGCTCGGGCACTTCGGCGGTGTCCAGGGCGCGCGGTGTCGGGGCGGGCTGGGGCCCGTTCGGAGTGAACACCTCGCCGACGGCGGGGACGGCCGAGGGCCCGACCGGCCGCATGCCGGTGGTGTCGGGATGCGAGACCCGGCCGCCGTGCATGATCTGGGCGAAGATCCGTCCGCCGTTGGCATGGACGGCGGCGGTCACGGGACGCCATGAGGCGACCTGCTCGTCGGTGTGCAGTCCCGGCGTACCCGGATTGGACTGCCCGATCGCGCTCGGCTGCACTCCCTCGCTCACGATCAGCCCGGCCGTGGCCCGCTGGGCGTAGTAGGCCGCCATCGACGGTGTCGCCAGACCGCCGGCGGCGGCCCGTACCCGGGTCATCGGGGCCATGACCACCCGGTTGGGCAGCGTCAGGCCGCCGAGCCGGTAGCTGGTGAAAAGGGTCGTCACGTCAGGACTCCTTCGCGGTGCGCCGCGCCCGGACCTCGGGCACAGCAGCTACGCTAAAACCTCACATTGATGTCAGAGGCAAGCTCTGTTCAGAGACGAGCCCTGTGGCGCGGGACACAGCCGGGAGGACTTCGTGCGGATCGGGGAGCTCGCGTCACGGGCCGGAGTCAGCGTCAGGTCCGTGCGCTACTACGAGGAGCAGGGACTGCTCACCAGCACCCGCAGTCCCAGCGGGCAGCGGCACTACACGGACGACGAGGTCGAACGGGTCGTGTTCATCCAGCGGCTGTACGCCGCAGGACTGTCCAGCCGCACCATCATCGAACTGCTGCCCTGCGTCGACGCGCCCAGCAAGGAGAACTCCGACGCCGCGCTGGAGCGGATGGCACAGGAGCGCGACCGGCTCTCCGCGCATATCGCCGACCTCCTGCAGACCAGGGACGCACTCGACGCGCTGGTGGCCACGGCCCGCGCGTACCGGGAACAGCTGAGGACGGCCGTGGCCGGCTGACGGGGCAGTGCCTAGGTGTATTGACCCGCAGGGTTGTTGACGCGGCTGATCGGGGGGTGGCCTCCGAGTGCGGTGTGGGTGCGGTGGTGGTTGTAGGTGTGGAGGA
>NZ_JBHWGS010000017.1:0-215207 GCF_042732975.1 Streptomyces sp. NPDC059743
CACGCGCGCTCGCCGCGTTGGCCAAAACCCCAGGTAGCTCCGCTACAAGGGCTTCCGGCCGCCTTGCGATCACACGCACCGGACGCCGCTCCTCGGCGGGCAAACATTGCCGGTCGCGGCACTAGCGCTTGGCCGCGGCCAGGGCCGTGCGGATCGTCTCCGCGTCCGCGCTCGCCGCCGGGACGTCGAGGTCGTCGCCGTGTTCCCGCAGATTCTGTCCGTACGGCAAGCCGTAGACCGGAGTGTCGCGCTCGAAGCGCCAGCTCTCCGTGAGCGGGCCCACGTCCACGATGTCATAGCCGAGGAGGTCGAGCAGCCGTGCGGCGGAGGCCTTCGCCTCCTCGTCGTCACCCGCGATCGGCAGGGCCGTGCGGTCGGACGCGCCCGTGGGCCGTGCCAGCGAGGCGAGATGCTTGAAGAAGATGTTGTTGAACGCCTTGACGACCTTCGACTCCGGAAGGTGCTCCTGGAGCAGACCGCTGACGGTGGTCTTCTCCGCGTCCAGCTCAGGGAACCGCCCGTCGCGCTCGGGATAGTAGTTGTTCGTGTCGAGGACCACCTTTCCCGCCAGCGGTGCCACCGGCACCTGGCGGTAGTGCTTCAGCGGGACGGTGACCACGACCCAGTCGCCAGCCTCTGCCGCCTCGGAGGGTGTCGCGGCCCGCGCCCGCGGGCCCAGCTCGGCCACCAGGCCGGCCAGGGTCTCCGGGCCCCGGGAGTTGCTGAGGACCACGTCGAGATCCGCGGCGACCGCCAGCCGCGCCAGGGTGCCACCGATGTGTCCACTGCCGATCAGTCCAAGAGTGCTCATACGGGTGCCAGCGGAGGACACCGCGACGGTATTCCCCGCCGCGGTGTCCCGGCCGCTTTCGGAGTAGTTTCCGGACCGGACGGTCAGCAGTTCTTGTAGTCGGCGCGCGTGGAGTTGTACGAGCAGGTGTCGTGCACCGCTCCCGAGGACCGGGTCAGGGTGGCCTTGTCCTTGTCGTTGTTCCAGACGTAGGCGGCGCGCTGCTGGAAAACCGTCGCACCGGTGTTGGTGCCCTTGCCCGTCTTCACGGTGACGGTCTTCCCGGCCTTGAGCGTGAACGTCTTGAATGTGTACGCGTGCCGGGAGGCGTCGGTGAGCTTCCAGCCCTTGAGGCTCACCGACTTGGCGGTGGTGTTCTTGATCTGGACCCACTCGCCGTTCAGGCTGGCATTGGTCCGCTTGTCCGAGCCGGGGGAGTCGTACCAGATCTTGGTGATGTGCACGGATCCGGCGGCCTGCGCCTGTCCGGGAAACATCATCAGGGTGGCGGCTGCCGCCGCGAGAGCGGCGGCAGCGCCGGCTGTGCGGGCACGGGGCATGACGGTATACATCCTGTTCGGGGAAGGCGCCGCACAACAGGGCGGGCGCGAGGAACCCGACATTACGCAGCGCGTGCCCTTGAAATAATGCTTTCCGGGAAATCACATCAGAAGTACGCTCACGCCTCGGACAGCTCCCGGTCGGCCCAAGTGGGGCTCAGACGCAGATACTTGATGGTGCGTCGGTGGTGGGTGAAGGCGATGTGCAGCGTGCCGTCCCCGGACAGGGCCACGGACGGGTACGACAGTTCACGGTTGAGGCCGTCGCGGGAGTTGTTGGTGAGGCAGTAGCCGTCGCCGGTCTCCAGATCATGGCGGACCGGCCAGCTCAGACCGCCGTCCGACGACACCGAGAGCGTGAGCGGCGCGCGCGGGGCACCCCAGAACGCGCCGCCGTCCAGGGCCGGTCCGCTGTCCGGGGCCGGGTGGCTCGTCTCGTTGCCGCTGTCGAGGCCCTCGTCGTCGATCTCGTCGTACAGCGACACACGGCGCTCGGTGGCATCGGCGGCGCTGCTGTGGTTGTGCACCAGGGCGAGACGGCCGTCGGCCAGGGAGACACACTGGAGGGACGAGTTGTTGTTGGGCAGATCCAGCGGCTCCGGCACCGTCCAGGTCTCGCCTCCGTCGTCCGACGTACAGCGGTATACGGAGTCCGCGCGGCGGCTGCGGAAGAGTGCGAGCAGCGAACCGTCGGGCAGCGGACGGATGTTCATATGGACCAGACCTGTGGAGCCGGGCACCGGACGCTCCCGCCAGCTCCGCCCTTCGTCGTCGCTGACCATCACCGCGCTGGTGTCCTCGCCGCCCGACCACCGCTTTCCCGGCACCGTCACACAGCGGAACACGGGCAGCAGCAGCCGTCCCGACGGCAGGACCGCCACCGGCTGCCGGACATAGACACCGCCCGAGGCGGTCGCCGGGAACAGCACACGGGAAGGGCCCCAGCTCACGCCGTTGTCCTCGCTCACCCGCAGCCGTACCTCGGCCGTGTCCTGGTGACCGGCGCGCTGCGCGGTGTGCAGCAGCCACAGCTCGCCGGACGGGGCAGGGAACAGGACGGGATTCTGCTCGGAGCAGGCGGCGTCGTCCGAGAGCCGGACCGGCGCGGACCAGGTGCCGGAGCCCGGGGCCAGCCGGGAGAACCAGACGGAGATGTCCGCCACGCCCTCCTGCGTACCGCCGAACCAGACACAGCCCAGATCGCCACCGGGCAGGACCGTCAGATTCGCGGCGTGGTTCTGCACGGCGGGCGCGGTCAGATGCGCCTCGGCGCGGCCCGGCTGCGAAGCGTGCGGGCGCAGCACACCGTCGGCGGCCCGTAGCCCGGATCCGGTGTCGGAAGGAGCCGTACTCACTGGGCCTCACCGGCACCGCGTGCGGTGGCGAGATGACGGCCCGCGGCCTGCTCCAGATGGACCAGATCGCTGGAGACGGTGGCGAAGGTGAAGCCCTCCGCCAGCCGCCTGGCGGCGATCGAGCCGTCCGGAGTGTGGATGCCCGCCGCGATACCGGCGTCGGCCGCCGCCTCCCGGATCGTCACCAGCGCCGCCTCGAACCGCTCTCCGACCGCGGGATCGCTCGTGGTGGCTCCGCCGATGCCCAGACGCAGATCGGACGGGCCGACATAGATACCGTCGAGGCCCTCGGTGGCACAGATCTCCGCCACATTGGCCAGACCGTCCGCCGTCTCGATCATCGCCAGTACGACCGTCTGCGCGTGCGCCTGCGCCGGGTCGGGACCGATCCGCAGGGCCGAGCGCATCGGGCCGTACGAGCGGTGCCCGAGCGGCGGATAGCGGACGGCCGCCACCGCGTCGGCAGCGTCCTGCGCCGTGTCGACGAGCGGCACGATCACACCGGCCGCTCCCGCGTCGAGCGCGCGGCCGATCGGCCCCGCGTCATTGGCCTCGACCCGCACCAGTCCGACGGCGGTGCTCCCCTTGGTGTCGATGGCGGTGAGGGACGCGAGCACCCCGGTGTACGCGATCAGACCGTGCTGGGCGTCCAGGGCCACATAGTCGTAGCCGAGACGCGCGATCCGCTCGGTGGAGACCGGCGAGTCGAGGACGGACCAGTAGCCGATGAGCCGTTCCCGGGCGCGCAGCGCGGTGGCGAAGGCGGCGGGCGTGCCGGACTGGTCTCGGGTCATGAAGGGCTCCTTCGGAGCGGTGGAGGAAATATCACTCGGTATCACGGTGTGGCCGGGGCAGCCGGTGTCATCGTGACAGGGACGGAGACGGCGGACGAGGACTCAGCGGTTGTACGCGGGCATCGGGCCGCGCAGCCGTGCGCCGACCTCGTCGCACGCCGTGGTCACCTCGGCCGGCAGCGGACCGGCCTGGGCGGCGGCGATATTGGCCCGGAGATGCTCGGTCCGCGAACCGCCGAGGAGCAGCGCGTCCGTCGAGGGCAGGCCGAGCAGCCAGCGCAGCGCCAGATCCGTGAGAGGGATGCCCGCCTCGCGCGCGATTGCGGTGAGCTCGCCGACCGCGGCGAACAGCCGCTCGTCCCAGTACCGCTCTCGGTACATCGCGGCCAGCCGCGAATCGCCGAACCGGCCCGATCCCGGAGTCTGTTCAAAGGTGTGACGGCCCGTCAGAAGACCGCCGCCGAGCGGGTTGTAGACCATGGTGCGCAGTCCGGTGACGGCCGCGTACTCGACGTACTCCTCCTCCAGCCGGCGGGCCAGCAGATTGTGGAGCTGCTGGGCGAGGACGGGCCTGGGCGCGTCCGTCTCCCCGGCGACGCGGACGAGTTCGGCGATCTGCCAGGCGGCGTGGTTGGAGACACCGAGGGCGAGGATCTTGCCCTCGGCCAGGAACGCGGCGACGGCGGAGAGAGTTTCGGCGAGCGGAGTGGCACGGTCAGGCTGGTGCAGATAGAAGAGATCGACATGGTCGGTGCCGAGCCGCTTCAGGCTGCCCTCCAGCGCGGCCCGCATCCCGGCCGCCGACAGCGGAGCGTGTCCGCCCTGGTCCGGATGCGGGATACCGGCCTTGGTGGCCAGTACGATCCGGTCGCGGCGGCCAGGCAGCAGCTCCGCGAGGATGCGCTCGCTCTCACCGCCCGCGTAACCGTTCGCCGTGTCGATACCGGTGATGCCCGCGTCCAGCGCCGTGTCCACCATGGCGGCGGCGCCCGCCCGGTCGACGGTGTCGCCGAACGTCATGGTGCCGAGGACGAGGCGCGACAGCGGGACGGGCAGGGACGGCAGATCGATGCCGGTGATCACGGGCGAGCGCCTTCCGGTGCGGCGGTGGTGAGCAGATGCCGTGGCTTCACGCCGCGGATCGCGGTGGGATCGAGAGCCGCGCGGCGCAGCGCCCGCGTGTACGGCTCGGCCGGTGCGGCCAGTACGGCGGCGGTCGGCCCGGTCTCGACGACCCGGCCGGCGTGCATCACCACCACATCGGTGCTGATCTCCCTGACCACCCCGAGGTTGTGGGCGATGACCAGATAGGCGATACCCGTCTCGGCCTGGAGCTCCCGCAGCAGATCCAGCACCTGGGCCTGTACGGAGACATCGAGGGCGGAGGTCGCCTCGTCGCACACCAGCACATCGGGACGGGACGCCAGCGCACGGGCGATACCGATCCGCTGGCGCTGCCCGCCGGAGAACTCGGGCGGCCGGCGGTGCAGGGCCGACGACGGCAGCCCGACCCGGTCGAGCAGCTCCGCCGCGCGCCGCGCGCGTTCCGCCCGGTCACCGACGCCCGAGAGGCGCAGTGGCTCGGCCACGATCTGCTGGGCGGTCAGATGCGGGTCCAGTGAACCGTACGGGTCCTGGAAGACCATCTGGACCCGCCGCCGCAGCGGGCGCAGCCGTCGCTCGGGCAGTGTGGCGATATCCGTGCCGTCGAGGACGATCCGGCCCGAGGTGGGCTTCAGCAGCCGTACGAGGGCACGGGCGAGCGTGGACTTGCCGCATCCCGACTCGCCCACGACGGCGAGCGAACCGCCGCGCGGAAGCTGGAAACTCACCCGGTCGACGGCCCGGAACGGGCCCTGGGCGGTGGGGTACTCGACCACCAGATCCTCGACGCTCAGAAACGGTGGCTCAGCCACCGAGTCATGCGCCGGGGCGGCCGTCGCATCGTTCCGCGGAGTGTTCTCCGCGCCGCCGGTCATCCCGCCGCTCCTCGCGGTGCGGTCATGGTCAGGGCGGTCTCGTCCTCGTCCCAGGCACCGAGCCTCGGCACGGCGGCCAGCAGCGCACGGGTGTACGGCTCGGCCGGCCGCTCCACGATCCGTTCCGCGGGGCCCGACTCCACGAAACGGCCCTCCTTCATCACATGGATACGGTCGGAGACGACCCGGGCCACCCCCAGATCATGGGTGATCATGAGCATCCCGATGCCCTCCTGTTCCTGTAGCTCCATCAGCAGATCGAGAACACCGGCCTGCACGGTGGCGTCCAGCGCGGACGTCGGCTCGTCGGCGATCAGCAGCCGTGGCCCGGCGGCGAGCGCGGCGGCGATGAGGATGCGTTGCAGCATCCCGCCCGAGAACTGGTGCGGATACGCCTTCCAGCGGGTCTCCGGCCGGGGGATACGGACCTGGGCCAGCAGATCCGTACCCTTCTCCCTGGCCTCGGCGCGCGACAGTCCGGGATGCCGCAGCCGCAGCGCGTCGCCGAGCTGACGGCCGATGGTGTGCACCGGGCTGAGCGCCGTCATCGGATCCTGCGGGATCAGCGACACGATCCGCCCGCGCAGTTCACGGGCGGCGCGCGGATCGGCGACGATGTCCCGGCCCGCGATCCGTACGGAGCCCGACAGCACCGCGAGCCCTTCCGGCAGCAGCCGCAGCACACCCATGGCGGTGGTGGACTTGCCGGATCCCGATTCGCCGATGAGCGTCACGGTCTCGCCCGCGCCCACCGTGAAGCTCACGCCGTCGACGGCGCGGACCACTCCGTGCGCGGTGATGAGTTCGATCTGGAGGTCCTCGACGTCCAGCAGCGGAACATCCGTGGTCATGGCTCAGGCTCCCTTCCGGACACGGGGTGCGCGCGCTCCGCGCGGCGGTTTCGTCGTACGCGTACGGTCGCGCAGACCGTCGCCGATCAGATTGACGCCGACCACCAGCAGGGCGATGACCAGTCCCGGCACGGTGACCAGCCACCACGAGGTGGTGATGTAGTCCTGGCCGTCGGAGATGATCCGGCCCCAGGTGGCGAACGGCCGCTGCGGGCCCGCGCCGAGGAAGCTCAGCGCGCTCTCCAGCAGCACCGCCTGGGCGAGCAGCAGCAGGACGACCAGGCTCGCCGGGCGGACGACATTGGGAATGACATGGCGGCCGAGGACCGACCAGCCGCGCAGTCCGAGGACGCGGGCGGCGGCGACATACGGTTTCTCGCGCTCCACCAGGACGAGAGAGCGGGTGAGCCGTGCCACCTCCGGCCACTGGGCGACCGCGATCACACAGGTGATGACGGTGACGGAGGGCCCGAACAGGGCGACCACGAGCAGCAGCATCATCAGCAGAGGCAGCGCGAGCTGGGCCTCCAGCAGCCGTGAGACGACGGTGTCGACCCAGCCGCCGAAGAATCCGGCCGCCGCGCCCGCCGCGATCCCGATCACTCCGGAGACGAGCACCGCGAGAATGCCGACGGTCAGGGACACCTGGCCGCCGTGCAGAACACGGGAGAGCAGATCGCGGCCGAGCTGGTCCGTGCCGAGCAGATGCCCGTCGCTGAGCGGCGGCAGCCGGCGCTTCGAGAGATCCTGTGCGTCGGCGCCGGGCAGCGGCAGTACGGTCGCCAGGGCGACCGGCAGGACGACAAGGGCGGTACAGACGGTTCCCGCCCACAGCTTGAGACGGGCGCCGCGCCGCTGCCGGATCGCGGTGGCACGGGCGAGATCGCGCGCGGTGACCGCGCTCGGCCTGCCGCCGGAAGAGGAGGCACCGGAGGAGTCGCCCGAGGAGGCGGCGGTACGCAGGGCGGTGGTCATGGCTCAGGCCGCCTTTCCGAGACGTACCCGCGGATCGAGCAGCGGGTAGGCCAGGTCGACAAGGAGTTGGACGAGGATCGCGAGGGTCGCGGTGACCAGCACGGTGGCCTGGATGAGCGGATAGTCCCGGGTCTCCAGGGCGCGGACGACGAGTGAGCCGACGCCGGGCCAGCCGAAGACGACCTCGACCACGACCACTCCGTTGAGCAGGGCGGCGAACCGGGTGCCGATGGCGGTGATCAGCGGCACTCCCGAGTTGGCGAGCGCGTACCGCCAGGTCAGCGCGCGCTCGGAGAAGCCACGGGAGCGGGCCACGGTGATGTACGGCGAACTCAGCGCGGTGGTCATCTCACGCCGTACCAGCCGGGAGATCAGCGCCAGTTGCAGCACGGCGACGGTGACCGTCGGCAGGACCAGCCCGCTCCAGGAGGTGAAGCCGGAGGCCGGCAGCACCGGCAGCAGCACGGCGAAGACGGTCAGCAGCATCACACCGGTCCAGAAGTCCGGCATGGACTGCCCGGCGATGGTGAGCACATTGGCGCCGAGCTCCCGCTTGGAGTCGGCGCGGCGCGCCATCCATACGCCGAGCGGTACGGCGACGACGGCTGTGACCGTGATCGCGGAGACGGCCAGGGTGATGGTGTACGGCATCCGGTCCAGGACCACATCGAGGGCCGGGGAGTGGAAGGAGTAGCTGGTGCCGAGATTCCCGGTGAGCAGATCGCGCAGGAAGATGCCGTACTGCGTGAGAAGTGGCTGATCCAGTCCGAACTGCTTGCGGATCTCCGCGAGATCGGCGGTCGTGGCGGTGGGACCCGCGTACGCGGCGGCGGGATCGCCGGGAGCGAGCCGTACCAGTAGGAAGACGGTGGTCAGGGTGAGGAAGACGGTGAGCAGGCTCTGGCCGAGCCGGCGGGCGAGATACTTCGGCACGGCTCAGCCCTCCAGCCGCACGGCGGACAGGTCGTAGGAGTTGATCGGCAGCAGGGACAGTCCCTGCACCCGGCTTCTGCGGGCGAGCAGCGTCTTGGAGGCAAAGGCCCAGAGGCTGGGCCAGGTCTCCCAGATGGCGTGCTGCACCACGGCCAGCTTTCTGGCGCGCTCGGTGTCGTCCACCTCGGTGGCGGCGGCCCTGAGCTGCTGTTCCACCCGCGGTACGACATAGCCCATGAAGGCGTCGCGGGTGCGTTCCTTCGCGGCCGTCCCTCCGTACATGCCCTGGAGCGTGGTGAGGGCCTGGCCGGTCGGGCTGCCGTAACCGTTGCCGATGACGTCCCAGTCGCCGGCCCGGCCCTGGCGCCAGGTGAGGATGTCGCCGCCGGGCTCGAACTGCTGGAGCGTGGCGCGTACGCCGACGGCCTTCAGCATGTCGAGCACGGCCTCCATGACGGAGGTGTCGGCGGCGAACTCGCCGGTCTCCCAGATCACCTTGATCCGGAGGTCCGTGGCGCCCAGGGAGGTCAGGAGCCGGCGCGCCTTGGCCGGATCGTAGGTGTACGAGCCGGTCCGTACGGCGCCTTCGAGGGCGAGCGGCACCACACCGCCGGCCTCCTCGGCCGAGCCGTTCAGTACATCGTTGACCAGGGCCTCGCCGTCGATCGCATAGGTCAGCGCGCGCCGCACGCGGGGATCGGCCAGCGGATGTCCCTGCGGCTTGCGGAAGTTGTAGAAGAGCTGGCACATACGGACGCCCGAGGTCTCCTCGACCTGGACGCCCGGCAGCCCGGTGAGCTGTTCGGCGGAGTCGGGTGTCAGGGTGTCGACCACATCGACCTCGCCGCTGCGCAGCGCGACGACCCGGCTGGACTCCTCCGGTACGAACCGCACGCGCACGGTGTCGATCCGCGGACGCGGTCCCCAGTACCGGGGATTGCGGCCGAGCGTGTACTCACCGGCGCCGGAGTTCGCGCGCAGCACGCGGTACGGGCCCGAGCCCAGACCGCTCTGCAGCTCCTCGGGCTTGTTGGCGGCGGCCGGTGTGATGTGGATGTTGGCCATCAGCCGGTCCAGCACCGGTACGGGCTTCTCGGTGTGCAGCAGAAAGGTCCGGGCGCCCGTTTTCTCCACGGTGGGCAGTTCCGGGAAGAGACCGAGCAGAAAGGAACCGTTGACCTGTCCGTACATCCGCAGGGCCGTGGCGACGTCCTCGACGGTGACGGGACTGCCGTCGGAGTAGCGCAGGCCCTCGCGCAGCCGCACCGTCCAGGCCGTGGGCTCGGCCATCTCGAACCGGTCGGCGAGGACGAGCCGCGGTTTCATACCGGGACCGATACGGGTGAGTGCCTGCCGTACCGCGCGCTGCACGGTGACCGCGGCGTCGAACTGGTTGAGCTTGTTGTCGAGGCTCACCAGGGAGCGGTTCAGTCCCAGGGTGAGGGTGCCGGGGCCGGGAGCCCCGGTCGGTCCGGCGCAGGCGGCCAGCGGGCCGACGGCCAGGCCCGCGCCGCCGACGGCGCCCCAGCGCAGCAGGGTCCGGCGGCTGAGTGGCTCACGCGGCGGAGCGTCCGGCGGAGCGCTCTGAGGAGTAGGGGTCATCGTCGACCTTCTCGGGTTCTGGGAGGCGACCGGCTCGGCTGCGGGTGTACCGGTCCGGCCGGAGAGGATCGGTCCGGCCGGCACACGTCCGGTCCGGCCGGAATATGACCGGTTCGGTCGGAACATGTCCGGTCGGCCGGAACGTGTCCGGTCTGTCCGGGACCAACAGGTGTCGCGCCGCACAAGGTGGCACGGTTGCGCATTTCGCGCAAGAGGTCTCGCGCATTTCGCGCAGCGTGTGCCATCATCAGGCACCGAGGCAGCCCGCCCCGGGCCGCCCGGAGGAGGTATCCGTGTTCCTCACGCCCCGCAACGGACGCGCGCCCTGCCCGGTGCTCGCCCTCGCGGACGATCTGTCCGGCGCGGCCGAGACGGCGGCGGCGCTGCGTCTGCCCGCCTGGATCGTCCTCGGGCCCGGCGCCGTACCGCCTCCGGACGCCGGCCGGGTACTGATCGTCGATCTCGACACCCGGCAGCGGGACGCGGGCGAGGCCGCGCGGATCGTCCGTGAGGCGGTACGGACGGCCGCGGCCGGCACCGTACTGATCAAGAAGACGGACTCCCTGCTGCGCGGCAATCTCGCCGCCGAGACCGCCGCCTACGCGGAGGGCGCCGACGGACTCGTGTTCGCGCCCGCGCTGCCGGTGGCCGGGCGTACCGTCCGCGACGGCATCGTCCACCTGCACGGACGGCCGCTGCACGAGACGGACGCCTGGCGCGCGGAGACGCGGCCCGTACCGCGTTCGGTGGCCGAGGCGCTCGGCGGTATACCGACGGCCGTCGTTCCGCTCGCCGCCGTACGCTCGTCCCTCGGCGACCTCACCGCACAGCTTCGCGCCCTCATGGCGGCGGGGCTCACTCCGGTCTGCGACTCCGAGGCGGACGGCGATCTGGACGCGATCGCCGCCGCGGCGCTCCGACTCGGTCCCGGTGCCCGGCTCATGGGAACCGGCGGATTCGCCGCCGCCCTCGGGCGCGCACTCGCCGGAGCGGACGGACCGCCGAAGTCGTCGGGTGAGTTCCTTGAGTCCCCTGAGCCCTCTGAGCTTCCGTCAGAAGTGGCGCACGGACCGTCATCCGGCGCCGGGCCCGTGCCCGCGCGCGCGTCCGAGGTGGCCCGCCCGCTGCTTGTCGTCGTGGGCACCGCCGAGCCCGGCGCCGTTGCGCAGATCGCGCAACTGACCGCCGCCGGAGCACGCCATCTCGCGCTGCCGGTGGAGTTCCTCACACGTTCCGGCGCGCCCGTCCCGCTCGCCGTCGGACCCGAGGACGCCCTCACCGTGGTGAGCGTCGACAACTCCGAGGGAATCCGGCCCGGTTCGGCCCGCCATGTGGTGGCCGGCCTCGCGCGCAGCGTCGCCACCGTGCCGTATCCCGCCGATCTGGTCCTCACCGGAGGCGAGACCGCGCGGCGCGTTCTGGACGCGCTCGGTGTCAGCCAGCTTCTGCCCGTGGGACAGATCCACCATGGAGCCGTGCACAGCCGCACACCCGACGGCCGGTCGGTCGTCACCCGGCCCGGCAGTTACGGCGACACCGGCTCACTGCTGCGGATCGCACGGGCGCTCCGGCCGCACCACCCGTTCGCACCGGCCGTACCATCCGGCCCGCCGGTCGCACCCGTGCCCGTACCGGCGCCGGTATCCGCATCCGTACCCGTCCCATCCGTACCGCAAGGAGAAGTCCTGTGAACGCAGCCCCGACGACCGCCCCCGCGGAGCAGACCGACACCACCGGCCGGCCGCTCCCGATCATCGCGGTCACCATGGGCGACGGCGCCGGCATCGGCCCCGAGGTGATCGTCCCGGCGCTGCTCCACGCCGACACCGTCCGCCGCTGCCGTCCCGTCGTCATCGGCGACGCGGAGCGGCTGCGCCAGGCCGCCGCGATCCTCGGCATCACCTGCGAGATCGTCTCCGTCGACAGCCCGGCGGAGGCCACGCCCGCACCCGGCCGTATCCATGTCATCGACCTCGGGCTGCTCCCCGCCGATCTGCCCTGGGGCCGGCTGTCCGCCGTCGCGGGCGACGCGGCGTACCAGTACGTACGGGTCGCCGCCGAACTCGCCCTGCGCGGCGAGGTGCAGGGCATCTGCACCGCGCCGCTCAACAAGGAGGCCCTGCACGCGGGCGGCCATCCCTATCCCGGACACACCGAACTCCTCGCCAGCCTCACGGGAGTCGAGGAAGTGTCGATGATGCTGTCCACGCCCCAGGTGAAGGTCATCCATGTCACCACGCACATCGGTCTGATCGACGCCGTGAACAAGATCGAACCCGGGCTGGTCGAACGGACCGTGCGCCGCGGCCACGAGGCGATGGTGCGCGCCGGTGTCCCGAACCCGGTCATCGGCGTCTGCGGAATCAATCCGCACGCGGGCGAGAACGGCCTGTTCGGCTACGGCGAGGAGGAGGAGAAGATCGTCCCGGCGGTGGAGATCCTGCGCGCCGACGGTATCGACGCCGTCGGACCGCTGCCCGCCGACACCGCGTTCTTCCTCGCCTCGCGCGGTGACTACGACCTGATCGTGGCCATGTACCACGACCAGGGCCACGGTCCCGTCAAGGTCATGGGCATCGAGGCGGGCGTCAATCTCACCGTCGGCCTGCCCGTCATCCGTACCTCCGTCGACCACGGCACCGCCTTCGACATCGCGGGTACCGGCAGGGCCGAGGCCGGTAGCATGGTCGAAGCGCTGCGCCAGGCCGCCGAGATGTCGACCACTCCGGCCCGTTGACCGCCGGTTCGCCCGCACCAGAGGACAGAAGACTGATGTCAGCGATCGGATCGAACGCCCGGCGCGACCGTATCGTCCATCTCGCCACCACGACCGGGCTCGCCAGCGTCGAGGAACTCTCCCAGCTCCTCGGTGTCACGGCGTCCACCATCCGCCGCGATCTCGCGAAACTGACCACCGACGGCCGGCTCGCCCGCACTTACGGCGGTGCGATGGCGCTGGCCGCCCATCCCGAGGCCTCGCTGCGGCAGCGTACGGGCGAGGCGTTCGAGGCCAAGCGGGCCATCGCGCGCTGGGCGGCGGCGGAGGTACGGCCGGGCGAATCGCTGCTGCTGGACGCGGGCTCGACCGTCGGCGCGCTCGCGCATGAACTGCGCACGGCGAAGGATGTGACCGTGGCGACCACGGGTCTGACGGCCCTTCAGGAGCTGGCCGATGTCGAGACGGTCCAGGTCGAGTGTCTGGGCGGTACGCTGCGCCCGCTCAGCCAGGGCTTCGTGGGACCGCTGACCGAAGCGGCCCTGGAGCGGCTGACGTTCGACCGGCTCTTCCTCGGTACGGACGGTGTCTCGCCCGAACACGGTATCTGCGAGGCCGATCTGCGGCAGACACGTCTCAAGGAGCTGATGGCGCGCCGCGCCGACCGGGTGTACGTCCTGGCGCACGCGGCGAAGCTGGGCCGCCGTCCCTTCCACGCCTGGACGCCGCTCAGACCGGAGTGGACGCTGGTGACCGACGACGGCGCGGATCCGGTGACCGTGGAGGCGCTGCGCTCGCGCGGTGTCACGGTCGTTCTGGCGAAGACGGAGCACCACCCTGCGGACGAGTAAAGGCCGGTAGTGGTACGGCCGTCCGTAGCGGTACGTCCGTACCGTGGCGGTTCGAAAGGTCCTGTGGAGGGAGCGCTCTCCGCGGGACCTTTTCGGCTTCCGGCTACGGTTCCGGTCAACTTCGGGCAGAGCGGTGCGAGCGGCGCAGCCCGTCACGTGCCGGTCCATTCACACTCATTCAAGCGCCTTTCCGCTTATTGGCCAGCAGCCCGAGAATGCGAATCCCGGCAAGGGTCGACTTTCCCTGATCGACTTACTAGGATGCCCAACAAGTTCTTGGCGCCCGTATTGTTGAAACCCGACAGGTGTCAGCTCGACACTTCATTCATCTATTGGTAAAGCACAGTTAAAGACTTTCGGCTGCCTTCTGTGCGACGGTGAAGATCGACATGGCGCAAATGGGCAGGCGGCCGGGTGTATCGCGCCGTTACGGGGGAGATGGAAATAGTGGGGCCTGATAGAGGTCTGTACCAAAGAAAATTGCGAAAAATCTCTGTCCTGCGATGTCGGCGATGTCCCGGCGATGTGATGTGCCCAATCTCCGGCACTATCGCGCGCCGCGGACCCGAGTGCTGATTCGGGGGGCGGGAGTCGCGTGCGTTTCCAGCTTTTGGGTCCTTTGAGCATTGCCGAGGGCCAGGACGCTGTTGTCCTCAAACCGTCCAAACCGGCCAGCCTGCTGGCAGCTCTGCTCATTCATCCCGGATCCGTTGTTTCGACCGGTTATCTGCTGCGCGCCCTGTGGGACGAGGACCAGCCGGCCACCGCCAGGGCCGCACTCCAGAGCTGTGTCCTCCGGCTGCGCCGGCTTTTCACCAAATACGGTGTCACGGGCAGCGCCATCGAGGCCGTGCCCGGTGGCTACCGGATGAACGCCGACGCCGACACACTCGATCTGGTGCGCTTCCGCACCCTGGTACGGGCGGCGGACGGTCTGGGCGACGCGGAGAGCGAGCTGTACCGGCTCAAGGAGGCGCTCGTCCTCTGGCAGGGCCCGCTGCTGGCGAATGTGCCGTCCCCGATGCTCCACCGCGACGAGGTGCCCGGCCTGACCGAGGAGCGGCTGCGCGCGCTCGAACGGGCCTGTGACATCGAACTCGCGCTGGGCCGATGTCGCCAGGTACTGGTCGACGTATGGGAGGCGGCGCGCAGACATCCCGGGCGCGAGCGTTTCTCCGAACAGCTCATCGAAGCGCTCTACCGCACCGGCCGGCAGTCGGAGGCCCTCACCGAGTACCGCTCCGTGAAGGGCAGGATGAAGGAAGAGCTGGGCATCGATCCCGGCCCGGGACTCCAGCGGCTCGAACTGGCCATACTCCGCGGCGACGACCTCGGCCCCCTGTCCGTCGACCGGACGGTGCCGCTCCCCGGCCGTACGGCGGTGGCCCTCACGGCGGGCACAGCGCGGCCGGCGCTCGCCGCGGCTCCCGCGCCGGCTCCCGGCCCGGCTCCCGCTCCCGTAACACCTTCCGCGCCGGTCCCGCTGCCCGTACCGCCCGTGCCGTCCTTCACCGGCCGGGCCGCCGAGCGGGCGGCGATCAACGCGAGCCTCACCTCCGGAACCTCCGCCACCGTCGTGGTTCTCTCCGGAGCCCCGGGAATCGGCAAGACGGCGCTGGCGCTCCAGAGCGCCCATGACTGCCAGGACAGCTTCCCGGGCGGCGTGTTCGTCCTCACCATGACCCGTTCCGACGGATCGTCCGTCACTCCGGCCGAGGCGATGGCGGACCTCCCGGCGCCCGGCACCGCCGCCGGACGGACACTGATCGTCCTGGACGATGTCACCACCGCCGACCAGGTACGTCCGCTGCTCCCGGCCGCGGCCGGCGGCGCGGCGGTCGTCACCAGCAGACGCGGACTGGCCGGACTCGTGGCCACCCACGGCGGCACGGTCCACCGGCTCTCCACACTGGATCCCGAGGAGTCCCAGGAGCTGCTGGCCGCCGCCCTCGGCCCGGACCGGGTACGTGCCGAGCCCGCCGCCGCCCGCGAACTGGCCCGTGTCTGCGGTCACTTCCCGCTCAGTCTGCGGATCGCCGCCGCCCGGCTGCTCACCCGTCCCGGGCTGCGCATCGAGGACTGTGTGGCCTGGCTGGCCGAGGATCTGCCGGCCAGGCTCTCCCTCGCCGACGACCCGAGGATGTCCGTACCGCATGTGTTCGGCCGGGCCCTGCACCGGCTGGAGCCGCGCTGGCAGCAGGCCTTCCGCCAACTCGGCGATCAGGAGGGGCTGTTGCTCTCCTCAGGAGTGCTCGGCGACTCCGCGGAGGCGGAGGAGGCGCTGGAGCGTCTCGCCGACGCCGGACTGCTCGAAGAAGGGCCTCCCGGCCCTTACCGCATCCATCAACTGCTGAAAATCTACGCGCGTCGGCAGGCGCGCGAATGGAACCGGAACCAGACGGCCACAGCGCCCCACTGACGGGCCATGCCCGAACTCGCACGATCCGGCCACCTTGACCACGCCACGTATCCAGGGGTGTCATCCACATGGGCTCAACCTATGAAGCCGTCGCCACGACCCGTCCGCGTATCCGCCGGGACGTCCTGTTCACAGAGACGGCGGACGGAGTGCTGTTCCACAACGCCGACGGCGGGTTCCAGCTCACCGCCCGGTCCGCCTACCGCTTCGCCACACTGATCGTCCCGCATCTCACCGGCGAGCACTCGGTCGCCGACATCTGCCAGGGCCTCGGCGACCAGCAGCGCGCCATGGTCGGCGAGCTGGTGAAGAGCCTGTACGAACGGGACTTCGCCCGCGCGGTGCCGCCGGCCGGGACCGAGGTGGTGGACACACCGCCCGATGTGGCCCGGCGTTATGCCCCGCAGATCGCCTATGTCGACCACTACTCGGACGATGCCGAGGTCAGATTCCGGCGGTTCGCCACCGCACGGGTGGCCGTCCTCGGCGACGATCTCGTCGCCCGCTGGTGTGTGCTCAGCCTGATCCGCAACGGCTGCGCCACCATCGGTGTACGGCCCGGACTCGCCGGCGAGGCCAGGGAGATCATCGAGAGCGAGGCACGGGAAGCGGCGGACGACGGCTGCCCGGTGAGCCTTCTCGACCTCGGCGCGGACGATCCCGGACGGCCTCTGGGCTGGCCGGACCTCGACGCGTACGACATCGTCGTGGTGACCGGCGGACCGGAGGCGCCCGGGCGGCTGTTCCCGCTGCTGCGCGCGGGCGTTCCCGAGGGCCGTACGCTGCTGCCGGCCTGGTCCTACGGCCATCACTCGGTGGTGGGACCGCTGATGACGGCCGGGGCCACGAGCTGCTGGGCGTGTGCCGCGCTGCGTATCGGCTCCCACGACGAGGCCGCTGCCGCCGCCGACATCTGGAGCGCGCTGGCGCTGCCCGGTACCATACCGGCCGGTGACCTTCCGAGCCGTCCGCTGGCGGCCATGATCGGCAATCTGCTCGGCTACGAGATCTTCCGGATCACCACCGGCGCGCTGCCGGCCGAGACTGCGGGCCAACTGATCGTGCAGGACATGAAGTCGCTCGATGTGTCCGCCGAACCGCTGTTGCCGCACCCGCGTTGTCCCTTCTGCGCCGGCGCCGACGGAGGCGCTGACGGTCGGGCCGAGGGAAGTGCCGTATCGACAGCGGCCGTTGATGCGACAGCTGCCGTTGATCTCACCACGGCCGGGAGCGACACGCTGCCGATGCCGACGCTCGCCACGGCCCGGGACGCCGACGCCCTGGTGGAGGAGTTGAACCGCCGCTCGGTGCTGGTCCGGCCACGGGCCGGTGTCTTCAGCCGGTTCGCCGACGAGCCGCTCACCCAGATTCCGCTCAAGGCCACCGTCGTCGAGTTCGGCACCGGCCACGGCGCCGCGCGCCGGGTCGCCGCCTTCGACGTCCACCATGTCGCAGGAGCCCGGCTGCGGGCGCTGAACGCGGCTGCCGAGGTCTACGCCGAGCATGTCGTGCCCACGGCGGGCGTACTGACCGGTGACCGGCTTGCGGCGGTACGCGCGGAGATACGCGCCGTGGAGCCCGTGGCGCTGACGACCGCGGGCGCGACCGCGGCCACCGATGAGCCGGTGAGCGCGTGGACTCTCGCCACCTCGCTGCTGACCGAGGAGCAACTCCTCGTACCCGCAGCGGCCGTGCGGACCTTTGGCCTCCACAACGCCGACCGGCTGTTCGAGCCGACTCGCGCCGGAACCGGCGCCGGAGCCTCGGCTGCGGACGCCGCGGCCGACGGACTGCTCTCCGCCCTCGCCCATGACGCGCTCACCCGGGCGCTGCGCGGCGGACCGGTGAGCCGGATACCGCTCAAGACGCTCGGCGAAGGCCCGGACGCCGACGCCGAACTCACCTTCCTCATCAGGTCCGCTGCCGTCCTCGATGTCGAACTGGAACTGCTCGACCTGGGCGAGAGCGAGCGCTCCGGAGTGCATGTCCTGCTCGCCCGGGGAGCGGGCGGCTGGGCCATCGGCAGCGAGACCGGCTGGCGGAGCGCCGCCGTCGCAGCCGTATGCGATCTGCTCGGCACCGTACAGCTCGGCCGCGACGACTCGGCGGCGCTGTTCGACACCGGCGATCCGCTGCTGCGCGACCTCGACGCGGTGACTCTCGACGCCACCGACGCCGACGGCCTGCCCGCCGCCGCGGACCGGGACGCCATCTCCTGGTCCGAGGTGCTCGACCGGCTCCGGGCGGCCGGCCGCGACGCCCTGGTGGTGCCGACCGGCTCCGCCGATCTGGCCGCCGCCGGGATCCGGACGGCCCGGGTGCTGCTCACGACGGAGGAATCCCGTGGCGCCTAGCACACTCGCCACGCGCCCGGCCGGTCTCGCCGATCCGGCCGATCGCGCGGGCCTGCGCCTGGCGGACCTGCTGGGACGCGCTCTGGACCGGCTCGGCGGACCCGAGGCGGCGATCAGCGCGCTCGGCATCGGAGACGCGTTCACCGTCGGGGACACCGAGGACGCAGAGGACACCGAGGACGCAGAGGACACCGAGGGCGCCGGCGACACCGTCCGGACGGTCACGCGGACGAGTGGCCAGGAGGCCGCTCGCCCGGTTTCCACGGAGCCGGCCGTTCCCGTGCAGCTGTACGGCGGGCATGCCATCGTCGGACCGCTGCCGGGCAGCGCCAGCACCGGCGACGGCACTGGCGACGGCACCAGCCACGGCGCCTCCAGCGGGCCCTGCTCGCGCTGTCTGGCCCGCCGCTGGCAGGCCGTACGGTCGGTCGCGCTCCGCGACGCCCTGGAACTGGGCGGCGGGACCAGAGCGGCGGGCGAGTGGCCCTACGCCACTCCGTTCACGGCGGACGCCGTCGCCGCGCTCCTCACCGCCCTGCGGGACCAACCACCGGTGTCCGATGGGCCGTTCCCCGAGATCCGGCTCGTGGACCTGCGGACTCTCACGGTCCGGCACTATCCGCTGGTCCCGGATCCGGAGTGCCCGCGCTGCGCCACACCTCGTACCGACACCGCCGAGGACGCCCGGATCACCCTGCGGCCCGCGCCCAAACACCGCGCGGGCACCTTCCGGGTGCGTCCCATCGAGTCGTACGCCATCGATGTGGCCGCGTTCGCCAATCCGGTGTGCGGCGCGCTCGGTCCCTCCGTGGTCCATGACGTCTCCTCCACCTCCACCTCGGCGACCATCGGCTGCTTCTCGATGCGCTCCGGCGAGTATCTGCGCGAGACTTTCTGGGGCGGCCACGCGGACTCGTTCGGCCACAGCAACCGGATCGGCGTGCTCGAAGGCATGGAGCGGTACGCCGGAATGCGGGCGCGCTCCCGGATCACCAGTGTCGTGGGAACGCTGGACGAGTTCGGCGCCGATGCCGTCGATCCTCGTGAAGTCGGCCTGTACGCACCGGAGTTCTACCGGGACAATCCACGGGTCCGGCCGTTCGCGTCCGACCGTGAGATTCCCTGGGTCTGGGGCCACTCCCTGCGTGACGACAAGCCGCGACTGGTGCCCGAGGTGCTGACGTACTATCACGCGCCCGGCCTGGAGAACAGATTCGTCCAGGAGAGCTCCAACGGCTGTGCCTCCGGCGGATGTCTGGAAGAGGCGATCTACTTCGGTCTGATGGAGGTCATCGAGCGCGACGCCTTCCTCCTGACCTGGTACGGACAGCAGCCGCTGCCCGAGATCGACCCGGCCACCAGCACCCGCGCCTCGACCAGGCACATGGTCGACCGGCTGGCGATGTACGGCTACCGGGCCCGGTTCTTCGACACCCGGATCAGCTTCCCGGTCCCGGTGGTCACCGCCGTCGCGGAACGCTTCGACGGCGGCCCCGGCCGGATGTGCTTCGGCGCGGGCGCCGGGCTCGATCCCGAGTCCGCGCTCGACTCGGCGCTCTGCGAGATCGCCACCGACGCGGTCAATCTCCAGGGCCGCACCGAGCGCGACGAGCCGCGGCTGCGCGCCATGGCCGAGGACTTCGACCGGGTGACGGCCCTGCACGACCATCCGCTGGTCTACGGCGTACCGGAGATGGGCCGGTACGCGGACTTCCTCCTGGCCGGGCACGGCGCGCAGCGCCCTGGCGCGCCGGAAGTCCCGCGCGCCGTCGCCGATCTGCGCTGGCCCGATCCGTCCGGCGCCTCGGCCTCCACGGACCTCTGTGAGGATCTGCGCCGCTGCGTCGACGCGGTGACCGCGGCCGGCTTCGACGTGGTGGTCGTGGACCAGACCATGCCCGAGCAGCGGGCGCTGGGACTGCACACCGTCAGTGTGCTCGTCCCCGGACTCCTGCCGATCGACTTCGGCTGGTCCCGGCAGCGCGCCCGCACCATGCCCCGGCTGCGCACCGCCCTGCGCGAGGCGGGACTGCGCGACCGCGACCTGACGCCGCAGGACTTCAACCCGGCGCCCCATCCCTTCCCGTGAACCGACCGTTCAGCGTCCAGCAGAAAGGAGCGTCCCGTGGGCTACGCCCATGAGTACGCGGCAGCGATCATGCAGCGCGGCCGGATCCCGATGGAGCCCGCCGATTTCGTCCCCGACTGGGCGGACCGGCCCCGTAAGGCGAAGTACTACCCCGGAGTCGGGACATTCCCGCTGCCGGACACGGACTTCCCGGCCGAGGCGACCGTCGCGGCCGGCTGTCTGCCCGCGGGCGACATCCCGGCCGGGGACCTGCCCACAGGCGACATCCCAGCCGGTCAGCCGGTCGCCGACCGGCCGTTCACGCTGGACACGCTGTCCGGGATGCTGCGGGACTCCTACGGGCTCACCGGACGTCGGCTCGGTGTCCAGACCAATACGGATCTGGCGGCCCTGCCGCACTACGCCCAGGCCAACTGGTCGCGCGGCACCGCCTCCGGCGGCGGTCTCTATCCGGTCAGTGTCTACTGGATCTCCGGCCCCGGCGGACCGCAGGCGCCCGGCATCCACTACTACTCGGCTCCGCACCACGCCATGCAGCGGCTGGTCGCCGGAGATGTCACCGGTGAGGTACGCGCGGCACTCGGCGAGGGAGCGGCCGGTCCGGTCGGTACGGCCCATGACCAGTTCCTGGTCCTGGGCATCAAGTACTGGCAGAACGCCTTCAAGTACAACAGCTTCTCCTTCCACGCCGTCAGCATGGACCTCGGCGCGATCCTCCAGACCTGGCGCATCTGGGCCCGGGCACGTGGTCTGAAGGTCGAACCACTCCTGTGGTTCGACGAGCAGAGGCTGAGCCACTTGCTCGGCGTGGACAACCAGGAGGAGGGCGTCTTCGCCGTCGTCCCGCTGAGCTGGGCGGGCGCCAGGCCCACGGCTCCCGCGCTGTCCGCGCCGCCGGCCGTCCGGCACACCGACTCCGAGCGCTCGCGTACGGTCCTGCGCTTCGAGACGCTCCAGCGGATCCACACGGCGACCACGGAAGCCGCCACCGAGCGTCCCGCACCGGGCGCGCTGGCTCCGGCGACCACCGCCACGCCCGCCGGTACCGGCGTGACCGTGGCCCTGCCCGCGCCCGGACTGCCGTCCGTGAGTGTCCGTACCGCCCTGCGCACGCGCAGGAGCAGCTTCGGCCGCTTCGACGCCAGTACGCCCGTCACCGCCGGGCAGTTGGCCGCGACGCTCGCTGCCTGCGCCGCCGCCTCGCTCGGCTGCGACGCCGAACGGCCCGCCGAGCCCGCCGTGGCCGACGGCTCCGTACGGGATCTGCCGGCCACTCCGGGGCTCGTCACGCTGTATGCCTTCGTCAACCATGTCGAGGGCGTCGAGCCTGGTGCGTACGCCTACGATCCCGCCGCCCATGAGCTGCGTCTGGTGGTGCCGGGCCCGCCCGGTCCCTTCCTCCAGCGCAACTACTTCCTCTCCAACTACAACCTGGAGCAGGCGGGCGCCGTGCTCGTGCCCACCGTCCGTACCACCGCCGTGCTCGACGCCGTGGGCGACCGTGGCTACCGGCTGGTCAACGGCACGATCGGAGCCGTCGCCCAGACCTTCTACACCGCGGCGTCGGCCCTCGGCCTCGGCGCGGGCGTCGCGCTCGGCTTCGACAACATCTCCTACATCGAGGAGCTCGGGCTCGACCGCACGGGCGAGGATCCGCTGCTCATCATGCTGCTCGGCAACGAGCGGGCGCGGCCCGCCGACTTCCGCTACGAGATCGCCTGACCCGGGACGGGAGAACTGCCATGACACCGGGCACCAGTACCAGTACCAGCACAACAACAGGCACAACACCAAGCACGACGACAAGTACGCGTCTGAGCACGGCCTCGGTGGCTTCGGAGGCCGTGGAGACCGACTGGCGGCCCGGCCGGCGCTTCATGCTGCGCGTCGCCGGACTTCCCGTCGAGTCCGTGCACGCGCTGCGCTGCGAGGACAGCAGCCGTTGGTCCGACGATGTCCTCGCGGCCGAGGACCGGCTGCGGACCCGTGGCGCCGAACTCAGCGATCTGCTGCACGAGGTGATACGGACCACCGATGTCTCCCCGGAAGGTGAGGGCGGCGCACAGCGCCGTGAACTGCTCGCACTGCGCCGCCAGATCTTCAACAACCGGCTGTCGGCCGCGCCCGAGACCGCCGTGGCCCTGGTCGCCGCACTCGACGCGCGCGCCGCCGAACTGACCGCCGAGTGGCTCAAGGACCGCCTGCATCTGGAGAAGCTGCGTACCGAGGGAGCACCGCTGCTCGCCGCCGATCTCGACCGGACCCGCGCCGCGCTGCGCGGTCTGCTCACCGAGGACCGGCTCCGCTGCGGACTCCTGCTCGCCTCGCCGACCTTGGAGGCGCAGCTCGACGCCTATGTCGCCAAGGCCGCGTCCGGCGCGCCGCACGACAAGCGGATGCGGAAGATCGAACGTTCGGTGCTGTCCTATCTGTACCGGACGGCCTGCAAGACCAGCCCGTTCAGCACCTTCACCGGTGTCGCCACCGGCCTCTTCGAGGAAGGCGGCGCCGATGCCGCCCTCCGCGTGGACGAGGAGTGGTCGAGCCATGTGCGGCTCAATGTCGTCGTGCTGGGACGGCTGGCCGAACTGATCCTCGCCGATCCGGCCCGGCGCGGTGATCTGCCCGTACGGCTGGCCTCCGGCTGGGAGCGCGACGACGACCGGATCCGGTATGTACGCCAATGGGTCACGACGGGCGACGACTCCGCCGCGGTCACCTTCGACGCGGTCAAGGACCGGCTGTTCTTCCTGCGCCGCAGCGGCACTTTGGACCGGCTGCTCGCCCTCTTCGACACAGACACAGAGGCTGGCACCGGCACCGACGGCGAGACCGGCACCGGCACCGGCCGTGAGCTGCGCTACCGCGATCTGGTGGAGTGGCTCCGTACCGAGCACGACGCCGAGCCCGAGATGTGCGAGACCTATGTGGCGGCGCTGCTCCAGCTCGGTATGGTGCGGGTGCCCTGCCTGGACACCGATGTCCACAGCCCGGATCCGCTGCGTGCCTTCCGTGACGCGCTCGGCGGACTCGACCGTCCCTGGGCCGATGAACTCGCCGCCGCCCTCGAAGGGCCCGTCTCCACCATCGACCGCTTCCCTTCGGCCGGCCGCGCCGAACGGGCGGAGCTGCTGCGCGAGTTGCGCGCCGGACTGCGCGCCGCTCAGGCCCTGTTGACCGACGGCGAGGCCGAGGCCACTCTGCCGCAGACGCTGCTGTACGAGGATGTCAGCGCCGGCCGCGCGATCAGCTGCGGTCTGGGCGCGTGGACCGGACCGGCAGGCGGCGCGTTGCGCTCCGTCGAACGGATCCTGCCCGCCTTCGATCTGACACTGCCTCAGCGCGTCACCTTCAAGGGGTTCTTCCTGGCGCGGTACGGGCGCGGCGGACGGTGCGACGATCTGCTCGGACTCGTCCATGACTTCCACGAGGACTTCTTCGACCAGTACCTCTCCTTCGCGGGCAAGCGGCGGCCGTTCGACGACCGCGGAGAATACGTACCGGAGGAGAACTGGCTGAGCCTGTCCGGGATCCGCTCCATCGACGCGGCACGCCGGGCGTTCATCGGCCGGATGCGACAGGCCTGGGAGACGTGGGAGGCGCGCGGCGACGCGGCTGAGACGGCTCACACGGCCGAGATCCGGCTCGGAGAGGCGGACCTGGCCCCGGTGGCGGCCGAACTCGCTCCGGTCGCGGGCGACTTCGTACCTCAGTCGCACCATCTCCAGCTCGCCCGCGAGAACGGCGAACCGCTGATCGTACTCAACCGCTCCTACGGCGGACTCTCCTTCCCGTTCAGCCGGTTCACCCATGTCTACGACACACCGGGCGCGTCCGGCGAGGAGGACGACGCCTTCTCGCAGGAGCTGCGCGCCGCCGCCGCCGCTCTCACTCCCGACGGAGCGGTGCTCGCCGAGATCACCGGTGGCGCGGTCACCAGCAATCTCAATCTGCACAGCCCGCTCACCGACTACGAGATCGTCTGTCCCGGTGAGTCGAGCACCGTCCCCGAGGACCGCCGTATCCATCTGGACGACCTCTCCGTCGAGCACGACGAGGACACCGACCGGCTGGTGCTGCGCTCGGCCCGGCTCGGCCGTGAGGTCGTCCCGGTCTATCTCGGCTATCTGGTGCCGCTCGCCCTGCCCGAGATCCCGCGCACCCTGCTGCTCTTGTCACCGACCTCGATGGCTCCTCTCGATGTATGGGCCGGTGTTCCGGAGGGCCAGTCCGAGGACGGTGTCACCGCGCGCCCTCGGGTGCTGCACGGCGATGTCGTCCTGAGCCGGCGGAGCTGGACCACCACGGCCGGTGCGCTGCCGCAGCGCCGGCCCGGCACCGACGACCAGGACTGGTTCCTCGACTGGCAGCGCTGGCGGCGCGCGCACCGGCTGCCCGACCAGGTCTTCGCCACCGTCTCGGCCGGACCTCGGGGCGGCGCGGGCGCCAAGCCCCAGTATGTGGACTTCCGGAGCTGTCTCTCCCTCACCGCCCTCGAAGCGCTCCCGACGCACCCGGACGACCGGGTCGTGCTGCGGGAGATGCTCCCTTCCGAGGACGGACTGCATGTCCGGTCCGCGCGCGGCAGCCATGTCGCCGAGCTGGCCGTGGAGACCTTCACCTCGACCCGACGCACAGAGGGCGCCCCGACATGTCAGAGCTGACTCCCGCACCCGCACCAGCCCCCGCCACAGCCCAGGCCGCCGCGGGCGACTGGCAGGCCATCCATATCTTCTACGCGGCCAACCCGCAGCCCCTGCTGGTGAACTGTGTCCGCCCGCTGGTGGCGGACCTGACCGCCGACGGACTGCTGGCCGGCCACTTCTTCATCAACTACTGGCTGGAAGGGCCGCACGTCCGGCTGCGGCTCAAGCCCGTCGACGCGACGGCCACCGCCGAGGTGCGCCGCCGAGCCGAGGAGGCCATCGGCGCCTTCCTTCGCGCCAGGCCCGCCCTTTACGAGGTGGACTCGGGCTTCCTCAACGAGTTCTACAACACGCTCTTCGAGATCGAGTTCCCGGAGGGCGACCGCGGCGCCTTCATGGACGCGGACGGCAGGATGAATCTGCGGCCCAACAACTCCTACTCGTACGAGCCCTACGAGCCCGAGTACGGCAAGTACGGCGGCCCGGCCGGTATCGAGCTGGCGGAATGGCACTTCGCGCACTCCAGCGATCTGGTCATGGACGCCTTCCGCACCATGAATCTGCATCTGCGGACCGTGCTGCTCGGCACCTCGGCCCAGCTCATGATGGTCATGGCCGGCTGTTTCCTGCCCGAACGCGAGGAACTCGGCGAATATCTCGACCGCTATTACGAGTTCTGGCACAAGGCGTTTCCAGGCACCGGTTTCATCGGCTCGAAGGAGTACGACAAGAATTACACGGAGATGGCTCCCGGCCTCGGCCGCCGCTTCGAGGGAATCCGGCAGGCCGTCCGTACCGGCGAGCTGGGCCGGCTGCCCGCCTTTCTGCGCGGCTGGGCCGAGCACTGTCTTGAACTCCGCGCCCGCGCCGAGGAGTTGACCGTCCGCGGCGAGCTGGTGTTCCGCTCCTGGGACGGTACGCGCGACGAGTCGGTCACCGATCCCGCCGTGGCGCTGCCTCTGCTGCTCTCCCCGTATATGCATATGACCAACAACCGGCTGCATGTGACGATCCGGGACGAGGCGTATCTGTCGCATGTGCTGGGCCGGGTCCTGGGCGAGGGCGTCACCGGCACTCCCACTCCGGCGGCGATCCCATGAGCGGTTCATCCGCCAACCCGGCCCGGCCGGCGGACTCCGCCGGACTCCTCGCCCATCGCCCGGCGCTGCGCCCGGACATCCTGCTCAGCCCTGCCCTCCTGCACGGTCCGGCCACCGTGCATCTGATCAAGGACCCGGAAGGAGGCGCCGCCTTCGAGGTGGGAGTGAAGGAGTACTTCCTGATCTCCCGGCTCGACGGAGTCCGCAGCCTGGAGGAGATCGGGGAGGAGTACGCGGAGTCCTTCGGCAAACGCCTCGCCGAGCCGCACTGGAAGCAGCTCCTCGCCCTGCTCGGCGCCCGTGGCCTGCTGGCCGGAGCACCTCGGCCGTCGGCAGCGGTTCCGGCGGACCGGGCGAGCAGCGGACCGTTCAACGGCACTCTGCTGCGCGGCACCATGCGGCTGGTCGCCGACGCGAACGCCACCACGGGCCGGCTCCATCGGCTGCTGCGTCCCGTGCTGCGCGCTCCGGTCCTGGTTCCGCTGACCGGGCTCATGGCGGCGATGGAGGTCCTGCTCGCCGCGGCGCTGCCCGAACTGGCCGACGACACCTGGTGGCTGTTCCACCAGCCGGTCGCGCTGATCGCGGTCTTCACCCTGCTCTGGCTCAGCACCGCGCTCCATGAACTCGCGCACGGAGTCGCCGCCCGGCATTACGGAGGCACCGTCAGCGAGATCGGACTGCGCTGGCGGCTGCCGATGGCCGTCATGTACTGCACGGTGGACAACTACCGCTATCTGCGGACCCGTTGGCATCAGTTCGCGGTGGCGGGCGCGGGGGCCTTCGCCAATCTGCTCTTCCTGCTGCCGTTCCTGGTCTGGTGGGCCGCGCTGCCCGCCGGGGATCCGACCCGCCGTGTACTGTCCGGTCTGCTGCTGCTCGGCAGCGCCCAGGCCCTCGTCAATCTGCTGCCGCTGCCGCCACTTGACGGCTACACGATGCTCGGTCACGCTCTGCGCGTCTCCCACCTCGCACCGGAGAGCGGACGGTATCTGCGGCTGCGCCTCGGCGACCGCGAGGCCGCGGCCCGCTATCCGCGCCGCGCCCGTACCGTCTACCTCCGCTACGCGGTGGGATCGGCCCTGCTCGTCGTACTGCTGCTGGCGGCCCTGACAACAGGCCTCTACTTCCACCTAGTTCACTGACCAACAATCCCCGAGGGGCGCAGAACCACATGAGCGAGGCCAGGACCATGGCGTCCGTGCCGGACGAGGCAGCCACCGACGCGGCGATCGTCGTCGACGCGATACGCAAGCGATACGGCGACCGCCAGGCCGTCGACGGTGTGTCACTCCAGGTGAACCGCGGGGAGTTCTTCGGACTCCTCGGACCCAACGGCGCGGGGAAGACCACCCTCGTCGAGATCATGGAGGGCCTGCGCGAGGCGGACTCCGGGACCGTCACGGTGCTCGGCCGATCGCCCTGGCCGCGGAATGTGGCGCTGCTGCCGAGGCTCGGTGTGCAGACGCAGTCCTCCGCCTTCTTCGTACGCCAGACGGCGCGCGAACACCTCCGTACCGTCGCCGCCCTGTACGGTGCCGGGCGCGAGGACGCCGACCGAACGCTCGACTCGGTCGGGCTGACCGAACAGCGCGATGTGATGGTCGAGAACCTCTCCGGCGGCCAGCGCCAGCGGCTCGCCATCGCCTCCGCGCTGGTCCACGGGCCCGAGCTGATCTTCCTGGACGAGCCCACCGCCGCGCTGGATCCGCAGGCCCGCCGCGATCTGTGGAAGGTGCTGCGCGAGCTCAAGAGCGAGGGCCGCACCATCGTCTACACCACACACCATCTCGACGAGGCAGAGGCGCTCTGCGACCGGGTGGCGATCCTCGTGGACGGCTCCGTCGTCGCCCTGGACTCCCCGCACCATCTCGTCACCGCGGCCGGCGCACCGACCAGACTGCTGATTCCCGCCGAGCGGATGACCGAGCGGGACGCGGCGGCCATTCCCGGTGTGGACCGGGTCTCCGTGCAGGGCGGTTCGCTCGTCCTGGAGACCGCCGTGTCCGGCAAGGTGCTCCAGGCGGTCGACGCGCTCACCGGTCTGGACGGCGTCCAGACCCGTACGGCCACGCTGGAGGACGTCTACCTCGAACTCACCGGCACGAACAGCACCACCGGCAGCACCGGCACCAACACCGGCACCAATGACACCAACAGCGCGGACGGCATGAACGGCACGGACGGCACCAACGGCGCCGAGAACACGGAGCGGCAGGGATGAGCGCGTACGCGGCACTGACAGGAGCCGGCTTCCGGGCACAGGTCCGGGACAAGGCCACTCTCTTCTTCACCTTCGCCTTCCCTCTCCTCTTCCTGGTCGTCTTCGGACTGATCTTCCGGGGCCAGGAAGTGGAGGAGACCGGCCGTCCCTATATCTCCTACATCGCGCCGGGCGTCATGTCCTGGGGTGTGGCCAACGCCGCCGTCTTCGGCGTGGCCTTCACCCTGATGCAGTGGCGCCGCGACGATCTGCTGCGGCTGATCCGGATGACGCCCACCCGGCTGCCCGCCGTCCTGGCCTCGCGCTATGTACTCGCGCTCGCCGTGGGCGCCGTACAGGCCGTGGTGTTCGTCGCGGTGGCGATGCTGCCGCTGTTCGGACTGGAGCTGGACGCCCGCTGGCCGCTGGCCCTGCCCGTACTGGTCCTCGGGATCACCGCGTTCCTCACCATCGGCGTGGTGATCGGCTCGTACGCGGACACTCCGGAGGCGGTCGCCGCCATCGCCAACTTCCTGATGGTGCCGATGGCCTTCCTCTCCGGCTCGTTCCTCCCGCTCGACATGATGCCGTCCTGGCTCCAGGCGGTCTCCCGGGTGCTGCCGCTGCGCTATCTCAACGACGCGGTGTCCGCGGCGCTCTCCGGCCGCGGCGGACTCGACGACATCGCGATCGGCTGCGGTGGGCTGCTCGTCTTCACCGTCGTCTTCGGCGCCCTCGCGCTGAAGACATTCCGCTGGAGCAACAAGGCATGACGGCATCCACGACGACGGCCTCCGCGGCCACGACGGACGGCATACCGCTGGAGTCGGCCCGGGACCATCTCCAGCGCTCGCTCGCCGAACGGCTCGCGCCGGCCACCGGTCCCGCGGTGGTGCCTCTCGGCGCCGGAGATGTTCTCGGCCACCGCGACGGCGATCCCTTCGCCGCCGTACGTCCCGGAGCCACCGTCCATCTCACCGCGCGCACGGTGCTGGTGGGCCCCTGGGGCGGTGACGGCGACGCCTCCGCCTGCGGACAGTGCCTGGCCATGCGATGGCAGCGGCTGCGTACCCGTACCGAGCGGGACGCCCTGGAGACCGGCGCCCGTACCCGCGCCGCCGGCCACTGGCCGCGCCTCACGCCGTACGCGATCGACGCCGTGGACGCCCTCTACCGCGCCGTCGTCCTCCCGGACTCCATGCGCCCGGCACTTCCGGCACTCCCGCCGGAGCGGCCGGCCGCCGACGGCCGGCTGCCGCAGGTCTCACAGCTCGATCTCACCACGCTTGAGGTGCGGACGTATCCGCTGCTCGCCGATCCACTCTGCCCGCACTGCGGCCCGCGCGGTGCCGACAGCCGGGACGAGGCGCGGCTGGGACTCGTCAGCCGGCCCAAGCCCGCGCCCGATGTCTACCGGCTGCGCCGCGCCTCCTCGTATCCGATGCCGGTCACGGCGCTCGCCAATCCGGTCTCCGGTGTGCTCGGCGCCGGTACCTGGATCAATGTCACCTCGCCCACCACCGCTCCGGTCGCGGGCAGCGTCTTCATGCGCGGATACGCCGGTCTGACGGATGTGACCTGGAGCGGCCAGGCCAACGGCTTCGACGCCAGCCGTGATCTCGCCTTCTTGGAGGGCCTGGAACGGTACGCCGGAACTCACCGGCGCACCGGCACCACCCTGCTCACCGCCGCCTACAGCGCTCTCGGCGGAGACGGCCTGCCCGCCCTCGATCCGGCCGAGTGCGGCTTCTACTCGCCCGAGACCTACCGCGACGACCCGATGGTCAGTCCGTTCGATCCCGACCGGCCCATTCCCTGGGTCTGGGGCTACTCGCTGCGCGACGAGCGCCCTCTGCTCGTACCGGCCCGCCTCGTCCACTACAGCGCCGGTCTCGCCTCCGACAACTTCGTCTTCGAATGCTCCAACGGCTGCGCGATCGGCGGCTGTCTGGAGGAGGCGGTGCTGGGCGGACTGCTCGAACTCATCGAGCGCGACGCCTTCTTGGTCGCCTGGTACGGCAATACGCCGCTCACCGAGATCGATCTGGACTCCGTCGGCGATCCCACGGTCCGTACGATGATCGACCGAGCGGCTCTCCAGGGCTATGACGTCCACGCGTTCGACAACCGGATCGATCTCGCCGTACCGGTCGTCACCGGTCTGGCCGTACGACGTGACGGCGGGCCCGGCACCTTCTCCTTCGGCGCGGGCGCGAGCCTCGATCCGGCGGCGGCCCTGGAGGGAGCCCTGTCCGAGGTCCTCACCTATATCCCGCATCTGCCGCGCCAGGTCGAGGAGCGCCGCTCCGAACTGGACGCCATGGCCGAGGACTTCGGGAAGGTCCTGCATCTCAAGGACCACGCCCAGCTCTACGGTCTGCCCAGGATGGCCGAACATGTCCGCAGCTATCTGGAGCCGTCCGCCGTCAGAGCGACGGCCGATGTCTACCGTACGTGGGAGGAGCGGGACCGGCCGCGTACCGGCGATCTGCGGGACGATGTGATCCACTGCCGGGACGAACTCGTACGGGCCGGACACGATGTGATCGTCGTCGACCAGACCACGCCCGAGCAGCACCGCATCGGACTGCGTACCGTCGCCACGATCGTCCCGGGACTGCTGCCGATCGACTTCGGCTGGTCGCGTCAGCGCGCTCCGCTGATGCCACGGCTGCGGACGGCCGCGCGGCGAGGCGGACTGCGCACCGGTGAGCTGACGGAGGCGGAGATCCGGATGGTGCCGCACCCGTTCCCGTGACGTCCGTAGCTCCCGTGCCGGGCACCGTACATGGACATACGGCGCCCGGCGCGTCGCACACGTACACCGCACACGCACACGCACACCGCATACGGAAGCGGGCGGTACCGGCGAGAGATCTCGCAGGTGCCGCCCGCTTCTGTGCTGAGCGCGTGGGATCAGGCGCTGCAGGAGGTGGTGCTGGTGGTGGAGGAGCAGGTCGACGTCGAGCTGCAGCTCGTGGAGCCCGCGAGGACGACCTCGCTGGCGTCCGAGTAGTCGGAGATCTCGAAGGTCTCCGACTCGAGCTCCATGATCTCGTCGGCGAGGGAAGCGAGGGTGCTCTTGTCAGCCATGGTGACTCCTTAGAGGTAGGCCCGGTCTCCGGAGGGCTCCCCGGTGACCCGATCTGTGCCACCCGTATTCCAGCGGACGTCACTTCCACAACGGCACGTCTTCCACTGACCACTTGTGTCAGCGGTCTGTACGTGGCGGGCCCGGCCCGTGCCGCACCATGGACCGGGTGAGCCCTGCCGCGTACTCCGGAGAGAACATTCCCGTCCTGGACGGGCTGACCGAGGTCCTGCGCCCGGCGGTCGCCCTCTATCTGGATCTGCACCGCCATCCCGAACTCTCCGGCGAGGAACGGCGGACCGCCGCCGCGCTGGGGGAGTGGCTGCGGGAGGCGGGCTACGAGGTGACGGAGGGCATCGGCGGCCATGGCGTCGTCGGAGTCCTGCGCAACGGGGACGGACCGCGCGTCATGATCCGCGCCGAACTCGACGCCCTGCCCATGACGGAGCGCACCGGTCTGCCCTACGCGAGCGAGGGCCCGGTCACCCACGCCTGCGGACACGATCTGCATCTGGCCGCGGTCGCGGGCGCCGCGTCCCTGCTGGCCCGCGCCCGGGAGAACTGGCGCGGCACGGTCGTGGTCGTCGGCCAGCCGGCCGAGGAGACGCTCGCGGGAGCGCGGGCCATGCTGGAGGACGGGCTGTACGAGCGCTTCGGGCGGCCCGACACCGTACTCGCCCAGCACACGGCGCCACTGCTCGGCGGAATGGTTGCCCATGGTTACGGTCCGATGCTGGCGGGGAGTGCCGGCTTCGAGGCCGTCATCCACGGCCGTGCCGGACACGCGGGCACTCCGCACCTCGCGGTCGATCCGGTGCTCACCGGCGCCGCCGCCGTGCTGCGGCTCCAGGGCGCGGTGTCCCGGGAGTCCGCGCCGACCGAGCAAGTGGCCCTGAACGTCGGGTCGTTCCACTCGGGCACCGCCGGCAATCTGGTCCCTGAACGGGCGAGCCTCGGTATCACCGTGCGGGCCCTGTCCGAGCGCGCGCTCGACCGGATGACCGGCTCGGTGGAACGGATCATCCGGGCCGAGTGCGCCGCGTCCGGCTGTCCCCGGGAGCCGGAGATCACGGTCGTCTCCCGGTCGCCCGTCACTCATCCCGATCCGGCGGCCACGGCGGCCGTGCGCCGGGCCCATGTGGAGCTGTACGGGCCCGAGCGCGTGGCGGTCTGGCCACCGGCCATGGCCACGGAGGACTTTCCGCTCTACGGGGACGCGGGAGCGTCCGTGCACGGGATGACAGGGATCGCGCTGTCCTACTGGATGCTCGGGACGGTCGGCCCGAAGACCTGGGCCAGGACGCCCGGCACGGCCGAGGAGAAGCTCGTGGCTCTGCCGCCGAACCACTCGCCGGAGTTCGCCCCGGACGTCCGCACCGCCCTGCCCACCGGTATCACCGCGATGACGGCGGCGGCCCTGGTATGGCTCAGGACCGACAGGAGCCGTGCGGAGACCGGTGCCGCAGCCGCCACAGGAACAGCGCCTCGGTGACCGACATCCGTTCCAGCTCACGCGGGTCCAGACTCTCGTTCACCGTGTGGACCCGCGCCTCCGGCTCGCCGAGCCCGATCAGCAGGATCTCGGCCCGAGGAGAGAGATCCGCCAGGGCGTCGCGGAGCGGGATCGAACCACCGAGGCCCGCCACCCGCATCTCCTGCCCGTACACCAGCCGCATGGCCTCCGCCATCGCCCGGTAGGCCGGTGTCGTGGTGTCGGCGCTGAACGGCCGCTCCTGTCCGACGATCTCCACCCGCACCCGCGCGCCCCAGGGCGCGTGCGACTCCAGATGGGCGACGAGCAGTTCGGCGGCCCTGCCGGTGTCCGTTCCCGGCGAGGTCCGGAGACTGACCAGCGCCCGCGCGTCCTCCGCGCTGCCCGCCCGTGGACAGTCGAGTCCGATGATGGTCGCCGAAGGCCGGGCCCAGAGCTGGTCGGCGACGGTCCCCGAACCCGGCAGGTCCACGCCGTAGAGCACTTTGGCGTCGCCACGGAACCGCTTGCGCGGATACGGCACACCGCGCCAGCTTCCGGCTCCGTCGAGGCCGTCGACAACGGTGTTGCCCTCGCTGTCGTGCAGAGAGGCGAGCGTACGGATCAGCGCGGCCGTGGCGTCGGGTGTGTCCATGGGGTCTGTCCCGCCGTTGCCGAATGGTCCTGGCCCGGAGTGAATGTCCGCCGACGGTCCGCGCCGTGAGGACTCCACGGTGACACGCGCCAGCACCGTCCCGCGCAGCGAGGCGGTCACGGTCGGCAGCCCGGCCCGTACATTGCCGGCGTCGCCGAAGACCACGGTGTCGGCGGCGAGCAGCTCCGGATGCGCCCGCGCGTACCGCTCCAGACCGCCCGTGCCCTGCTCCTGCGCGCCCTCCACGATCAGTTTGACATTCACCGGCAGCCCGCCACCGGCCCGTAGCGCGCGCAGCGCGAGCAGATGCATGACGATGCCGCCCTTGCAGTCCGCCGCGCCGCGCCCGTACCACCGGCCGTTCTTCCGTACGGTCAGGGCGAAGGGCGGTGTGTGCCAGGCGGATTCGTCCAGTGGCGGCCGGACGTCGTAGTGCGCGTAGAGGAGTACGGTCGGGCTCGCGGGCGGTCCGGGCAGCGAGCCGTACACCGACCGGGTGCCGTCCGAGGTGTCCAGCAGCGCCACGTCCTGGAAGCCTTCGGCGCGCAGAGTTCCGGCCAGCCACTGGGCGGCGGCCTCGCACTCGCTCCTGAGGAGCCGCGCCGGATCGGCCACCGAGCGGAATGCGACCAGTTCGGCCAGTTCGGTGCGGGCCCGGGGCATCAGGGAGGAGACTGAGGCTGCGATCGCACGGTGGGCGGCTTCGACGGACACACACACTCCTTGTGAACGGCCCGCGCGTCAAGGAGAGTTCGGCGCGGCTCACCACAAGTGAACCGTGCCGGCGGTGGATGGCACCGGCGGCGGGCACGGCATTTTTGCGGCGTCTGCCGACAACGGCCGGGCAGGGCGGCCCGTCGGGCGTGAGGATGATCCGCATGTCCGACACCGCGCGCTCCACATGGCCGCGCTGTCCCAGGGCTCCCTGGGCCTGGACGATCTGGAGGCCGTCCTCGCCGGGCTCTGACCTGCGCGACCTCCCGGTCGGACAGGTTCTATTGGCTGGGCAGGGAATTCTCCGCGATCTACAGTGGCCCTCATGCCTTCTCGCCGTGCCGATGCCGATTCCGATGCTCCGTGAGCGCGGCCGAATCCTCTGTGAGCGGTGCGAGGCCCGGTGGACTGCTGCGTCGTCACCGTGACTTCCGGCTGCTGTGGGGCGGCGAGGTCGCGGGCAAGTTCGGCGCGGCCGTCACCGCTGTCGTGATGCCGCTCGCCGCCGTCTCCCTCATGGACGCGAGCACCTTCGCGGTCAGTCTGCTGAGCGCCGCGACCTGGCTGCCCTGGCTGGTCGTCGGACTGCCGGTGGGCGCCTAGGGCCTCTCGTTTGGATCTTGCTGGGCTCGCGTGCCCTGGCACCGCGCCTCGCCGCGTTGTCGTCAGTCGCCTACGCTCCGCGTGGGCTCCCTCCTCCGCCTTGCGATCCACGGCACCAGACCCCGCTCCCTGATCCAGCCAGATCCAAACGAAAGACCCTGGGTGGACCGGCTGCCGCGCCGTCCGATCATGCTGGCGTCCGCCGCCGTCTCGCTCGGCCTCTTCCTCAGCATCCCGCTCACCCACAGGGCCGGTCTGCTCACCTTCGGCTGGCTTCTCGCGGTCTCCCTTCTCGCCGGAGTCGCCGCCGTCTTCTTCCAGACCGCCTACACCGTCTTCCTGCCCTCCATCCTCGATCCCGAGGACCTCCAGGAGGGCAACGCCGCCCTGCACGGCAGCGCGTCCGCCGCGATGATCGCCGGACAGGGCGGCGGCGGTCTTGTCGTCCAACTCGTGGGCGCCGTCAACGGGTTGCTCACCAATGCCGCGACCTTCGCCGTCAGCCTCATCTGTCTCCTCGGGATCCGTCACCGCGAACGGCCCGCCGCCAAGGAGCCCCGTACTCCCGGCGCGCTGGCGCGGGAGGTGGGCCAAGGGCTGGTGCTCGTCGCCCGCGATCCCTGGTTCCGCGCGCTGACGCTGTACAGCGCCGCCTCGAATGTCGCTCTCATGGGCTACCAGTCCATCGTGGTGGTCTTCCTGGTCAAGGACATCCAGCTCGCCTCGGGTGTCGTCGGCGCCCTTATCGCCGTCTCCAACGCCGGCGGCATCATCGGAGCGCTCATATCCAGGAAGGTCGCCGACCGGATCGGCACGGCGCGCGCCCTGCTCGTCTTCGGCCTGTGGCAGCCCATGCTCGCCTTGCTCATTCCTCTGACCTTCGCGGGCCCGGGTCTGCTGTTCTACGCCGTCGGCGGCTTCTGCGTCTCCGCCGCGGTCGTCGCGGAGAACGTCATCAAGTCGGGCTTCCAGCAGCGCTACTGCCCGCCCGAACTGCTCGGCCGGCTCTCGGCCAGCTCGTACTTCCTCAGCTACGGCGCGCTGCCGCTGGGCGCGCTGCTCGGCGGAGTGCTCGGCACCACACTCGGCGTCCGCCCGGCCATCTGGCTCCTGACCGCGGGCGTGCCGCTGGCCGGGCTCATCCTGCTCGCCTCGCCCGTACGCGGCCGTCGCGATCTCCCCGTCGCGCCGCCGACCGGCGCGGACCGGTGTGACCTGGGCACTTCCCTGAACGGTACCGGTTAGGTACCGTAGGTCCATGCCATCTCTCAACATCAGCTTCACCGAGGACGAGCTGGAGGCGGTGCGCGCCTCGGCGGCAGCCGAGGGCAAGTCGCTCAAGCAGTACGTCCATGATCTGCCTCTGCGTGAGCAGCAGCGGATCCAGTTCGTCCGTTACGCGGTCACCTGGGGCGAGCGGCACAGGTCCGAGTTCGACGAGGCCTTCGCCAATGAGATCCCGCCCTCCGGGCACGAAAACCGGCAGGTGGACGCCGCCTGATGCCCGTGCTCCATATCGATGTGGCCTGGCTCCTGGACGTACAGGAACAGGCCGTCCCCGAGGATGTCTCCGTCGCCGACTACTCGGCCCTGGTCGCCGCCGTCGCACGGCACAAGACCCGTATTCCGCGTCCGGCCACCAGCGAACCCGATGTGGCCTGGCGTGCGGCGGCCCTCTTCCACACACTGGTCCGGCTGGAGCCGCTGCCGTATCGCAACAGCCTGTACGCGTGCCAGGTCGTCGCCGCGTATATGCACGCGTCCGGTGAGGGAATCGATCCGCCGTACGGCGCGCTCGTCGAACTGGTGCGCGCCGTCCAGTCGGGCAAGGTGAATGTGTACCAGGCGGCGGAGCACATCCGCGGCTGGCGCATCTGACGCGAGGGCGACGCGCCCGGCCTGGCGCGTCGGACCCCGCGGGAGCCGTCACGGCAGCCGGATCAGATGCACCGCCGTGCTCGACCAGTCGCCCGGCGGCAGGTCGGGCTCGTAGCCGTAGCCGGTCAGGACCGCCGCGGAGTGTACGGCACCGGTACGGGCGTCGCGGTAGCGTGCGGCGGGATCCAGACCGGCCAGCCGGAGCGGGAGGCTCGGCGCGCCATGGCGAGGAGCGCGCCGCCAGACCAGCAGCAGCGCCTCGCTCGCGTCCCGCGCGGTGTACTGCACCGCGGCCGGCCCGTCGTCCACGGGACCGCGCGGCCGGTGCAGTGTGCCGTGCTGTACGAGATGGCGTACGCGTTTGTACTGCGCCACCAGCTCCGCGCCCTCCGCCAGCTCACCGTCCGACCAGCGGTTGAGATCACCGCCGACGCCCAGCACTCCGGCCATCGCCACATGGAAGCGGAAGCGCAGAGGCACCGAGCGGCCGGTGAGCTGGTTCGGCACATCGGTCACCCATGCCGCCATGGTCCGCGCCGGATAGAGCTGTCCGTAGCCGTGCTGGATCAGGACACGGTCCGCGGCGTCCGTGTTGTCCGAGGTCCACGCCTGGTCGGTACGGGACAGAATGCCCAGATCCACCCGGCCGCCGCCACCGCTGCACGACTCGATCCGCAGCCCGGGATGGTCGGCGCGCAGGCGGTCGAGCACTCCATAGAGGTTGCGCACATATGCCGTCCCCACATGGTCGGCGCCGTCCGCCTGATCCGGCCAGCCCGCCTCACTGAAGGCGCGGTTCATGTCCCACTTCAGGAAGTCGATGTCATGGGCGCCGACCAGCTCGGTCAGCCAGCCGTACGCCCAGTCCGCGACATCGCGGCGGGCGAAGTTGAGAACGAGCTGACTGCGCAGCTCGGTGCGGTCGCGGTGCGGGAAGTGCAGTACCCACTCCGGATGCGCACGGTAGAGATCGCTGTCCGGATTGACCATCTCGGGCTCCACCCACAGCCCGAACCGCATCCCGAGCCGGTGCACCTCCTTCACCAGAGGTGTGAGCCCGGCCGGGAAGCGGTCGGCGGACGGAGTCCAGTCGCCGAGCCCGGCCCGCTCGCTGCGCCGCGCGCCGAACCAGCCGTCGTCCATGACGTACAGCTCCACGCCGAGCGCCGCCGCACGGGCCGCGAGCGCCCGCTGACCGGCCTCGTAGACATCGAATCCGGTCGCCTCCCACGAGTTGTAGAGCACCGGCCGGATCTCGTCGGGATACGGCAGCACATGGGCCAGGGTGTACGCGTGCCAGGCCCGGCTCGTCGCACCGAAGCCGCCGTCGGTGTAGAGACCGGCGTGCACCGGAGTGGTGAACTCCGCACCGGGGCCGAGCGGCAGGACCGTACCGTCCTGGCCCGCGCCGCCGGTGAACCCGGCCCGTCCGTCGGGCGTGCGCTGTGCGGTGATACGCCAACTGCCGCTCCAGGCCAGGGCCGCGCTCCACACCTGCCCGCGCTCCTCGGTCGCGTCACCGGCGTCCACCATCACCCAGGGATTGGCGTGATGGCTGGTGATCCCACGTCTGCTGGTGAGCACGGTCTCGCCGAACGGCAGCCGCTCCCTGCGTAGTTGGGTCTCGGCGGACCACTGGCCCGTGACATGGCTCAGCCAGTAGTCCTCTCTGGCCGGAAGACTCCACGCGGCGGAGTCGGCGCGCGGCAGCGACACCGGGCTGTCGCCGGTGTTGCGCAGCACGGTCCAGCGTTCGATCACATCGCTGTCGTCATGGACGCGGTAGTGGAGCGTGACCTCCAGGGGATAGTGCCGATCCCTGAACTCCAGGGCCAGTTCGGCCGATCCCGAGGCCGATCCGGAGGCCGGCTCTTCGGTACGGTGCCCGGTCGGCAGCCACTCGAAGGCACGCGTGCCGTCGGCGAACCGCACCTGGAGCGACGGCGGGCCGAACCGGGCTCCGCCGTCGACGGGCAACTCCTCGCCGACAGGCGGCCGTCCCTCGAAACTGCTGGCCGCAGGCGCCGGAGGAAGGGCCAGTTCGCCTGCCTCCTCAAGCGTCAGCCGCGGTCCCCACGCGAGATGACAGGGCGCTCCCGACGCGTCGATCCGCAGCGCGTACGAGGTGCGCGGAGTGGAGAGCAGCCAGACCCCGGTGTCCGGGGCGAAGGAGATCACAGGCATGGATCCTCACGTTCGGGTAGCGCCACGAGAGCAGTCCGCAGCCAACTCTCCCTTCGATCACCTGTCAATACCCAAGAGTGGTCTCGTAATTGCATGATCTGGATCCTTCCAGTTGGCACTTCGAAAGGAGCTTGCTTCTTTCATTGACAGCGGAAAAGAACCCACCTACGTTTCGGCCATGCGCTCGACCTCTCGCACCGAGGCGGTTCCGGTACCGACGCCGGCCGCCTCCCTCGTCTTCACCACCGTGCTGTCCCACGGCCCGCTCACCCGGATCGAGATAGCCCGGCGTACCGCCCTCTCCTCGGCCGCGGTCACCAAGGCGGTACGTCCGCTGATGGAGGCCGGCTATCTGGTCGAGGGCGTGGACGAGGAGGCACGGCCTGCCCTCGGACGTCCCGCCAACCCACTGCGGGTGGACGGCGGCAGGGCCCTGTTCATCGGCGTCAAGGTGACCGGTGACGAGATCATCGCGGTCCTCGCGGACCTCTGCTGCCGTATCCGGGTGGCCCGGCATCTGCCGCTGACCGCCCGCGATCCGGGCGCCGTACTCGCCTCGATCGCCGGACTCGTCCAGGAACTCCTCACCGAGGCCGACGGATTCGGCGTGGAGGTACGCGGTCTCGGCCTCGCGGTCTCCGGTGATGTGGACCGGGCAGCCGGTGTGGTGCGCTACTCGCCGTTCCTGGAGTGGCGGGACGTGCCGCTCGCGGAACTGGCCGGAGCGGTGACGGGCCTGCCGGTCACCGTCGACAACGACGTACGCGCGCTGACCGTCGCCGAGCAGTGGTTCGGGGCCGGAGCCGGCATCTCCGACTTCGCGCTGGTGACCGTGGGCGCGGGCATCGGCTGCGGGCTCGTGGTGCATGGCCGGGTGGTCTCCGGCGCGCACGGGGTCGCCGGTGAGATCGGCCATCTCTCCATCGATCCGCTGGGTCCGCCGTGCCACTGCGGCAACACCGGCTGTGTGGAGGCGATCGCCGGCGATTCGGCCATCATCCGGGCGGTCAGGGAGGTGACCGGTCTGCCGGTCACCGGCTCGGAACAGGCCCTCGACCTCGCCCACCGCGGCGATCCCGGCGCCAGAGAGGTCTACGCGCGGGCCGGTGAGGCCATCGGCCGGGCCATCGGGGCCGTCGTCAATGTACTCGGACCACGACGGGTCATCATCTCCGGCGAGGGCCTGGCCGCGTACGACCTCTTCGCCGAGCACATCCGTGACGCGTTCACCGCGTCCGCCTTCGGAACCGCCGCGCAGTGCGACGTGATGACACGTCCGCTGCCCTTCGAGGAGTGGGCGCGCGGGGCCGCGGCCACCGCCATCCAGTCCTTCATCGGAACAGACACGCAATAGGAGTAGCGATGACGCTGAGCCGCACCCTCTCGCCCGCCAGTGGGCCCGGCCGCCGCGGTGTGGTCCGCGGCGCCCTCGGAATCGGTGCCGCGGCGCTTGCCGCGCCCGTACTGACCGCCTGCGGCGGCGGGCCCTCGTCCGATCCGAAGACGGTGACCTTCGGCTCCAACGGGGCCGACGCCACGCCCAAGTCCGCCTACGCGGCCGTCACCAGCGCCTTCACCAAGGACAGCGGCCTCACGGTCAAGACGAACACCGTCGACCACGACACCTTCCAGAAGAGCATCTCCACCTATCTCCAGGGCACTCCGGACGATGTCTTCACCTGGTTCGCCGGCTACCGCATGCAGTACTTCGCCAAGAAGGGCCTCGCCCATCCCGTCGACGACGTGTGGGAGAAGATAGGCTCCGGCTTCAGCGACGCCGCCAAGCAGCTCTCCCGGGGGCTGGACGGGAAGTACTACTTCGTCCCGCTCTACAACTACCCATGGGCCGTCTTCTACCGCAAGAGCGTGTTCCAGGAACGCGGATACGAGACGCCGCGCACCTGGAGCGAGTTCACCGCGCTCGCCAAGCGGATGAAGAAGGACGGTCTCTCGCCCATCGCGTCCGGCTACGGCGGCGGCGACAGCTGGTCCATCCTCGGCGCCTTCGATTATCTGAACCTCCGCGCCAACGGCTACGACTTCCATATGTCGCTGATGCGCGGCGAGGTCTCCTGGACCGACCGGCGCACCGTCAGAGCGCTCGACCTCTGGCGTGAGCTGAGCCCGTACTACCAGCAGGGCGCCGGTGGCCGCTCCTGGCAGGACGCCGCACAGTCCCTGCTCGACAAGAAGTCCGGCATGGCCGTCATCGGACTCTTCCTGGGCCAGCAGATCACCGACGACAAGCTCCGCGAGGACATCGACTTCTTCGCCTTCCCGGAGATCGACCCGTCCTTCGGCCAGGACACCGTCGAGGCACCGACCGACGGCTTCATGCTCAGCCGCCGGCCGAAGAATCCGGACGGTGCGGGCCGGCTGCTGGAGTTCCTCGGCAGCGCCGAGGCCGAGAATCTCTACATGGGCGTCGATCCGAGCAATGTCGCCGTCAACTCCCGGGCCGACACCGGCTCGTACAACGCGCTCCAGCAGAAGTCCGCCCAACTCATCGCCTCTGCCAAGCACATCACCCAGTTCGGCGACCGCGACAGCGATCCGGGCTTCATCTCCACCGTCGTACTGCCGGGACTGACCCAGTGGCTGGGCCACCCCGACGACGGCTCGGCCATGCTGAAGAAGATCGAGTCCCAGCGCTCGCGCTTCTTCACGGCCTGACCAGGACCCGGGAAGGTTCCACATGTCCTCCGTGCGCCCAGCGCCGCCCTCCCCGTCGCGCGACCGGTCCGGGCCCCGTCCGCGCCGGCTCGGCACCGGTGACCGTCTCTTCCTCACGGTCATCATCGGGATTCCGCTCGTCGCCCTGCTGGTCTTCGTCTGGCTGCCGGCCCTCGCCTCCCTCGGACTCTCCTTCACGAGCTGGGACGGCATCGCCCTGTCCGACATCCACTGGACCGGGCTGGGCAACTACCAGGAGATCCTCACCAATTACCCGCCGTTCTGGCCGGCGGTCCAGCACAATGTCGTCTGGCTGCTCTTCACAGCCCTGCTGCCGACTCCGTTCGGTATCTTCCTGGCCTACCAGCTCGACCGGAAGATCCGCTTCACCCGGATCTACCAGACCGCGATCTTTCTGCCCATGGTGCTCTCGCTGGCCGTGGTCGGCTTCATCTGGGAGATCATCTACAACCCGGACAACGGACTGCTCAACGGCGTCCTCAACGGGGTGGCGCCCGGTCATCACATCGACTGGCTGGGCGACCCGGACCTCAATCTCTGGGCCGTGCTCGTCGCCTCCGCCTGGCGGCACACCGGCTACATCATGATCCTCTATCTGGCCGGGCTGAAGGGCTTCGATCCCGCGCTCAAGGAAGCCGCCGCGCTCGACGGTGCCAATGAACGACAGACCTTTCTGCGTGTCGTCTTTCCCGCACTCAAGCCCGTCAACATCATCATCCTGGTCGTCACCGTCATGGAGTCGCTGCGGGCCTTCGACATCGTCTATGTACTCGGCGGAGGAATCGGCAGCAAGCCCGGTATGGAGCTGCTCTCCCTGCTGATCACCGACAACATCATCGGCGAGTCCAGCCATATCGGTTACGGCTCGGCCCTCGCGGTCGTCCTGCTGCTCGTCTCGCTGGCCGCCATCGGGACCTTCCTCTTCCAGAACTTCCGCAAGGAGGACCAGTGACCGCGACCGCCACACCGCCGGCCGCCGGCTCACGGACCCGCCGTACGCCACCGTCGGACGACGGTCCTTCCCGCCCCAAGCGCCAGACCGGCCGGCATCTGCTCCTCGGCGGGATCGCCCTGCTCTGGCTGGTGCCGCTGCTCTGGGCCGTCTACACCTCGCTGCGGCCGTACGAGGACACCAGCAGGAACGGTTATCTCTCCTGGCCGCGCGCGCTGAGCTTCGAGAACTTCTCGGACGCCTGGAACCAGTCCGGGATGCCGCACTTCTTCTGGAACTCCGTTCTCATCACGGTTCCGGCGGTCCTCGGCACGCTTCTCTTCTCCGCCGCGGTCGCCTTCTTCGTCACACGCTATGCTGACTTTACTGACGGGGCATCATTTTCACATTCGGAGCCACGGGGAGCTGTTCGAGGACGACCTGCGTGACATAGCCGGCCATCCCCCTGGAACTGCACGGAGCATCAGAGGTTCGCCCGCAGGCGCTCGGCCGACTGCCGTCCCCGGGCCCGCAGGCGTCGGTATGTCGCTTATCTCCCGTGCTGTTGCCGGGGCCCAGTGCCTGCGGAAGCGCTGCTTGCGGCCGGCCGGGCCCCTCGTTGTCCCCAGGACTCCCATGATCGCCAGCTGGACCTCTGACGGGGACTGCGAGGCGCGCGGTCTGGCTGCTCGCATCGTGACCATTGATCTGCGGAAGGGTCGCGAATCCTTCTCGTGTGATTTGGAAGGAAGGGGGAGCGAGCTTGCGTATCTGGGCAGGTCAGCTCAGGGGTAGCTCTGCAAGCATCACGGCGTAGACCGGAGAGCCCGGGAAGGGACGACGCTCCCCGATCTTCTGGAAACCCCAGGACTCGTACCGGGCCTGGACACGGGGGTGTTCGACGTCCACCAGGAGGACGGCGAGGTCCTCTTTCTGGCACTCCAGGAGGGTGCGGGACAGGAGTTCCATTACATCCTGCTTGCGCCACTTCGTGCTGACGGCCAGTTCGGGGTAGGAGAACGTCCGGGTCTTCTCCGGCACGGGATCGAGGTGCTCGCGCCACCACTCGCGGTGGGGGGCCGCAGGAGCCCCGCACGCGAATCCCACTGCCTCCTCACCGTGGTAGGCGATCACGCAGGAGTACTCCGGGTTGCCGCCCCAGTGGTCGACGAACCAGGGGAACTTCTTCTTGAACTCGGCCTCCCAGTCGTCGCCTTGTGCCTCGTCGTGCACCTCGATGATGGTCTGTCGGATCTGCGGCAGGTCCTCGTGCGTGAAGTGGCGGAGGTCCAGCTCGGCGGCGCTCACAGTCGGCTCCATTCGGATCGGTAGCGGTCTCCCCACTCTCGGGCGACGCCCATGTCTGGTGCAAGGGTGGTCACCAGGTCGTACGGCTCCGTCAGGGTGTCGGCGGTCACCGGTGTCGCCCCGACGACCTCCGACCGGTCGCCGTCGAGGATGCGCAGGCCCCGCTCCTGGAGCTGTCCGGCCCGGCGGGGGCGTACCAGGAAGTCCGCCTCCCGCCCGGCCTGGAGCAGCCGGGCTCCGACAAAGCCACCGACGGCGCCGGCACCGACCACCAATGTTTTCATGGTTCTCTCCTTAGCTGGTCACGCCTACATGGTTGTTCCTGATCCGCCGGGACGCGCGTCGGCGTCGGGTCGGCCGGGGAACTCCCCCTGATGCTGTGGGGGGTGGGCGGGCAGGAAGACTCCGGCGAGGAGTGCGCCGGCGACGGCGACGAGGCATCCGATGGTCAGGCCGTGGTCGAAGGCTGTGGTGGCGGCCTGGCGTACGTCTTCGCCCAGGGCGCTCTGGCCGTGGGCGGCGAGCTGGCTGGAGACGCCGAACGCGGCTCCGACGGACTGGTGGGCCACGTCGGTGAGTCCGGAGGGCAGTGACGCGGGGAGGGTGGTGTTGAGCCGTGAGTCGTACTGGGTGGCGTAGACGCTCCCGATGACGGCGCCGCCGAGGAGGCGGGTGGAGTCGTTGACGGCGGAGCCGACGCCGGCCTGGTCTCCCGCGACGGCGTCCATGATCGATTCGGTGGCGGGCGCGGAGGTCAGGCCCATGCCCAGGCCGAAGACGACCATCTGGGCGGCGATGATCCCGTAGCTGAGGGTCGGGGAGATGTCACTGACGACCCAGAAGTAGAAGGCGGCCTGGAGGGCGAGCCCGGTCGTGACGATCACTTTGGTGCCGACGCGGACCGCCAGCCGCGTTCCGAAGGTCGATCCGATGGCGACGGCGGCCGCGACGGGCAGCAGGTGGACGCCGGTGGACAGGGGGCTGTAGGAGCGGATGAACTGGAAGTACTGGGTGATGAGGAAGATGAACCCGAACAGGGTGAAGAACGAGATCGTGACCGAGACGCTGGCGGCGCTGAACCGCATGTCCTTGAAAAGCCGCACATCGAGCATGGGCTGCGTGACATGGCGCTCGCCCAGGATGAACACGATCAGGAGCGCCACGGACCCGGCGAAGCCGGCGAGGGTGGCCGTGGAGGTCCAGCCGCGGTTCGGGGCCTCGATGATGGTGTAGACGAGCAGCCCCATGAAGCCGGCGGACAGGACGAGGCCCACGTAGTCCAGGCGGTGCGCGACCTGGCTCCTCGACCTGGGGACGTACAGCGCCACCAGGATGATGACGGGATGATGACGGCCAGGGACACCGGGCCGAGGGTGTAGAAGATGCTTCCCCAGCTGTAGCGCTCCAGGAGGAAGCCGCCCACGATCGGCCCGAGCGTGATGGCGACGCCCGCGGTGGCGCCCCACAGGCCGATGGACAGCGCCCGTTCCTTGCGGGTCGTGAAGACGTCGGTGAGCAGCGCGAGGGTGGCCGGGAAGGTCATCGCGGCGCCCAGTCCCATCACCGCGCGGGCCGCGATCAGCTCCTCCGGGGAGGTGGAGTATCCGCCGACGAAGCTGGCCACCCCGAACACCAGCAGACCGGCCATGAGCATGCCCCTGCGGCCGAAGCGGTCCGACAGGCTCCCCGACGTCAGCAGCAGGGCGGCGAACACGAGGTTGTAGGCGTCCACGACCCATTGCAGCTGCGAGTCGGTGGCACCCAGCTCGCGCGTGAGGGTCGGCAGCGCCACGTTGACCAGGGTCGTGTCGAGGTTGATCACGAACGCGGCGAGGAGGAGCGCGACGAGCACGAGCGGTTTGGACGGCGTACGAGGCATGCGTCAAAACTACAGTGGACGGTTTATTTTTTAGATCACCAACTTTAGGTTCTGCCGTCCTGGCGTACGCTTTGTGCATGCGGAGTTATGGTCAGTACTGCTCGATAGCCCGGGGTCTCGATGTCATCGGGGATCGCTGGACGCTGCTGATCGTCCGGGAACTGCTGCTGCGGGGCCCGAGCCGGTTCACGGACGTCAAGAACGGCCTGCCGGGTATCGCGACGAACCTGTTGTCGACGCGTCTGAAGGAACTCGAGGCGGCCGGGCTGATCACACGCGAGGACGCGCCGCCGCCCGTCGCCACCGCCCTGTACGACCTCAGCGAGACGGGTCTGGCACTTCAGCCGGTCCTCAGGGAGATCGGGCTGTGGGGGCTGCGGTTCATGACCGACGAGCGGGCCGACGACGCGTTCCAGGCGCAGTGGCTGGCCTATGCCCCCGCGTGGTTCACCACCGACGCGGACCCCGACGGGCCGCCCGCGGTCATCCAACTCGTCGCGGACGGCGAACTCGCCGTCATAGAACTACGTGACGGCCGCGTCCACGCCCGCCTCGGCCGCGCCACCGACCCCGACCTCACCCTGGAAGGACCGCCCCGCGCGGTCCTCGGCCTGCTGACCGGCAAGATCGACCTCGGCCTCGCCACCCAACTGGGCCTGTCCGCCACCGGCCACCGCGACCTGCTCACCCGCCTGCGCCCGGTCGGGCAGGACTGACCCGGCGCAGGCCCGGTGCCGTACACGCGGCTGAGAGTCGGTCGGGTCGCTCGGCCATGACAACCACGCCCGGGCCCATGTGCTCGTCGGCGAGGAGGCGGAGTGCGGCGACCGGGTGGGGCCGCCCGGCTTCAGGGACGGGCGCGACCGGATGCGGAGCCGGGCCTCAGGGAAGCGTCGCCGCCCTCCGTTCTCTGGCAGAAGCGAAAGCCCACTCCCCGTACCGTGACGATCCAGTCGCTGTGTCCGAGTTTGCCGCGCAGCGAGCTGACATGAGTGTCTATTGTGCGGCTCGCCCGGGAGCTGAGGGCGTGGACCGAGGCGTCCCCCCAGATCTCGGTCATCAGCCGGCGCCGCGTGACAACGCTTTCAGAATGCCGGGCAAGGAAGTGCAGAAGATCGAATTCCTTGCGGGTCAGCCTGACCGGCTTCCCCCGCAGCCGGACTTCGCGGGAGGCGCCGTCGATACAGACGTCGCCCACGGTGAGCAGCCCTGTCGGGGTGGGTGGGACGGGCTTGGGCCGCCAGGCCCGACGCGTGACCGCTTCTATCCGCGCCAAGAGTTCGCGGAACGCGTACGGCTTTTCCAAACAGTCGTCAGAACCGGCCTGTAGTCCGAGTACGCGGTCCAGATCCGCACCGCGATCGGTTAACGCAATGATGGGAGTGTCGCTCGTGTTACGGATACGACGGCACACTTCGAGCCCGTCGACGTCGGGGAGTTCAAGGTCCAGGAGTACCAACTCCGAGGACGCGTAGACTTCCAGCGCTGCCGCGCCGGTGGTTACCGTGACGACCTCGTGCCCGTGCCGTTCCAGCCGGGATCCGAGCGTCTGAGTGGTGGTATCCTGGCCTGCCACTATAAGCAGTTGCATAGCGCCTTCCAGTGTGGTCGCGTCGTGCAGGAGGCCAATGGGGCAGGCGGTCACCTTGAGGTGCATGTGTCCTCAACAGGCCACGCACCACAACGGTGGAGACCGCAAAGAACACACGAATGTTTCGGTCAGTGATGTGGTGTGCCAAGAGGTGGAGAAATGGCCGAAACGGGCTGTGAAGCCTGACGCACCTGTGCGGGTGCCGCGTCCCTCGTGCTACGGACGGGTGGAAACGGAGATCATCCGAATTCCCTGCCGGATGTCGCCGTCAACGGACCGTCATCGCTCTGCGGAGTCAGAGGGCGGTCGGCGCAACGGCTGCTCGCGGCGTCTCTCTGCGGGTTGCCCCGATTGCTGTTGGCTCCAAGCATGATGCCCCCGGTTGGTGCGCAACTGATCTGTTCTTTTGTTCGGATGACGACAATGACGGACGAGTGACGGGTGGTCAGCCTGTCGCGCGACCCTGAATCACGCCACGCTCATCATTTGTCGGTGCAGACGATAAGGCAACAGTATTGTTGCAAGAGTCACATCATGCCTCCGTCGGCGGAGGGGTACGGGCCCTAGTCTCCTCTCGGCATGTTGAGCGAGCCCCCCACGCAGTTGGCCGGAATTCGCTGTTACCGCACGACGTTCACCAGGGAATCGGCCCTTTGCTGCCGTAGAAGCCCCCGGAGGGGCCGTCAGGACCGACCATGGCCAGACGGACGATGATGTCGGCGCCTTCGGCGACGGTCTGCGTACCGCTGTGGCCGTTGAGATCGGTGGCGGTGTGGCCGGGATCGACCGAGTTGATCCTCATCTTCGGGTTGGCTCGCGCGTATTGGACGGTGAGTGAGTTCAGCGCCGCCTTGGAGGAGTTGTACGCCAGAGCGGGGTAGTAGGCGGGGAGGATCGAGGCGAACCGGTCCGGGTCGCCGGCCATGGTCGACGAGCCCAGGCCGCTGCTCACATTGACGACGACCGGAGCGGCACTCTCCTCCAGCAGAGGCAGGAAGGCACGGGTGACACGCACGACCCCGAACACATTGGTCTCGTACGCGATGCGGAGGTCCGCGGCCGTGGTCCCACGGGCGTCGTTGCCCGGTCCCAGCACGCCAGCGTTGTTGACCAGAACGTCGAGGTGGCCGACCTCCTCGCGGATGCGTTCCGCCGCGGCCCACACCGAATCGTCGTCCGTGACGTCGATCAGCACGGGCCGGCCTCCCAGGCTTGTCGCCGCCTCCTCGCAGCGCCGCTCGTCCCGGGCACCGATGTAGACCGTGTGTCCAGCCGTGATCAGGCGTCTGGCCGTCTCTCTGCCAAGTCCCTTGTTCGCGCCTGTGATCAGTGCGGTCTTCATGAGGCCAGCCTCACGGGTCACGGGCGGCTCAGGTAGTATCCCCCGCTTCCTAGGAACGGCAATACCTGGATGCGCGCATGACAGATTCCGCCCATACTGCTGAGATGAAGGGTTCGGGCAGCTTGGGGGTCGCTCTACGAAGCTGGCGTGACCGCCTGGCGCCGGCGGACGCGGGCCTGGCCGCCCCCCGCCACGCGAGCGAACGCCGGCGGGCGGTCGGCCTGCGCCGCGAGGAACTCGCCCTGCTCGCGGGCGTGTCGGTGGACTACATCACCCGCCTCGAACAGGGGAGATCCGTCTCGCCCTCCGCTCCCATCCTCTTCGGGCTGGCTCGTGCGCTCCAGCTGTCGGACGCGGAGCGCGAGCATCTCTTCCTCCTCGCGGGACATCCCGCTCCCATGGAACGGCGCGGATCCGCGCTGACGTCGAGCATGAAGGCCCTCCTCGACCAGATGGACGGCGTGGCCGCCGGTGCCTACGACGTGTCGTGGACCCTCGTCGCGTGGAACCGGACCTGGGCCGCGCTGAGCGGGGACCCGTCGTCACTGCGCGGACGCGACCGGAATGTCGCCTGGCTCCATTTCACCGACAACGCCGGCATGGTCACCCAGACAGATGATCAGCGGGCGAACCTGGAAGCCGCGATGGTTTCCGATCTGCGGGCCGCGAGTATTCGTTATCCCGACGACACCGAACTGCATTCCCTGGTCGCCGATCTGTGCGCTGCCAGCACGCGCTTCGCGGACCTCTGGGATTCGTACGTCGTCGCCGTGCACACCATGAACAGAAAGACCTTCCATCATCCGGTCGTGGGGGCGCTGTTGATGGATTGCCATGTCCTGATGGTGCCGGACAGCGACATTCGCATCGTCACTCACACCGCCACACCCGACGGTGACACCGCGGCCAAGCTGAAACGCCTGCGGTCCGCGGCGATCTGCTGATCCGTTCCTCGCGCGTCTGACCTCGCGTTATTACGCCGGCGTCCACGCGGCCGCCGGCGCGCACGCGTGCGTGGTCGCTGTCGACGGTGCCCACGAACCCGCCGACCTCTCCCGCGGCCACCACGGGTGAAGGCGTGGAGGGATGCTGGCTTCCCCTTGTGGAGTTGACGGTCCCCTGACACTTCCTTGCGCAGGTCCTTGAATTGTTTGCTTGAGAAGGCGTGGCGCAGCGACGAGGATATTCATTGTCTTTCGGTAACTTCCTCACCGGCGTGACGCCGTGAAATTCATTAACTGTACCGCCTTTCGGGAGAGTTGTATGGATGCTTCGGTCATTGTCGTAGGAGCGGGCCCTTCGGGACTCATGCTTGCCGGCGAACTGAGGCTGGCAGGGATTGATGTCATCGTTCTCGACCGCCTCCCTCGGCGCACCGGGGAATCACGGGGCATCGGATTCACCACGCGCACCATGGAGGTCTTCGACCAGCGTGGCCTGCTGCCCAGGTTCGGAGAGATCGAGACGAGCGACCACGGACACTTCGGCGGTATCCCGCTGGACCTGAGCGTGCTCGGCGCCACCCACCGGGCCGCGAGAACCGTGCCGCAGTCCGTGACCGAGACGGTCCTGGAGGGCTGGGCGCGCGAGCTGGGCGCGGACATCCGGCGCGGCTGGGAGTTCCTCTCCCTCGAGGACCTCGGCGACAGCGTCGAGGTCCGCGTCCGCTCCACGTCGGGCGAGCGGGTGCTGCGCGCGCGCTACCTGGTCGGTTGCGACGGTGGCCGCAGCGGCGTGCGCAAGGACGCCGGGTTCGACTTTCCCGGCACCGAGGCCACCACCGAACTGTTCCTCGCCGACATCCGCGGGGTGGAACTGGACCCGCGCACGGTCGCCGAGCGGGTCTCCGGCGGCATGGTGATGACCGCGAACCTCGGCGGAGGTGTTCACCGCATCATCGTCGGCGAACACGGGGCTCCTCCGCAGCGCCGTACCGAACCGCCGCCCTTCACCGAAGTGGCGGATGCCTGGAAGCGGCTCACCGGCATCGACATATCCCGTGCGGAGCCCGTCTGGGTCAGCGCGTTCGGCGACGCCGCCCGCCAGGTGACCGAGTACCGCCGGGGCCGGATCATCCTGGCGGGCGACTCGGCCCACGTCCATCTGCCGGCCGGCGGTCAGGGCATGAACACCAGCATCCAGGACTCGGTGAACCTCGGGTGGAAGCTTGCCGCGGTCCTGCGCGGCACCGCGCCGGTCCCTTTGCTGGACACCTACCACAGCGAGCGGCATCACGTGGGCCGGCAGTTGTTGCTCAACACCCGGGCGCAGAGCCTCCTCATCCTCGGAGGTGAGGAGGTCCGGCCGCTGCGGGGCCTGCTGTCGGAACTGGTGCGGTACGAGGATGTCGCCCGCCATCTCGCGGCCAAGGCCGGTGGGCTGGACATCCGCTACGACGTCGGCGGCGGCAGCCACCCCCTGTTGGGCATGCGCATGCCGCACCTGCGGCTGACCGGCGTCCGAGCCACCACCAGCACCGCGCTGTTGCGCACCGGCCGCGGTGTCCTGCTGGACCTGGAGGACAACGCGCATCTCCGTCGCCGGGCGCAGGCCTGGGAAGACCGGATCGACATCGTGACCGCCCGTGCGGCGCCCGTGCCAGCCGGCAGCCCGGTCGAGGGCACCGGAGCGATACTGCTGCGCCCCGATGGCCACGTCGCGTGGGCCGCCCCCGACAGTCATCACGATCTGCCCATGGCTCTGAACCGCTGGTTCGGGCGCGCGCGATGAACTCGACGCACCACGGCGCCGCGAGCCGGCGCCGCCTTCCGCCCACCGAGCACCTGAGAGAGGAAACGATGCACAGCACGTTGATCGTGGCCCGGATGGACCTCGACTCGGCAGCCGAAGTGGGACGCCGTTTCACCGAGTTCGACCGGACGGACATGCCTCACCTGATGGGCACGAGGCGCCGGCAGCTCTTCTCGTACAGGGGGCTCTACTTCCACCTCCAGGACTTCGACTCCGAGGACGGCGGGGAGCGGATCGCCGAGGCCAGGAACGACCCCCGGTTCATCGGCATCAGCGAGGACCTCAAGCCGTTCATCGAGGCGTACGACCCGGCCACCTGGCGCTCGCCCGCCGACGCGATGGCCCAGCGCTTCTACCAGTGGAGCGCCCGGTGAGCGGGGGCGCGCGCCGGGTCGTGATCACCGGCGTCGGGGTCACCGCTCCTGGCGGCATCGGCGTGAAGAACTTCTGGCAGCTCCTCGCCGACGGGCGGACCGCCACCCGCCGTATCTCGTTCTTCGACCCGTCGCCGTTCCGTTCGCAGATAGCGGCCGAGGCGGACTTCGACGCCGAATTCCAGGGGCTCGGCCCTCAGGAGATCCGGCGCATGGACCGCGCGGCTCAGTTCGCGGTGGTCACGGCGCGCGAGGCCGTCGCCGACAGCGGCCTGGAGTTCGGCGGTGGCGACCCGGACCGCATGGGGGTGACCATCGGCAGCGCGGTCGGCGCGACGATGGGCCTGGATCAGGAGTACCGCACGGTCAGCGACGGCGGCCGGCTGGAGCTGGTCGACCACGAGTACGCCGTACCCCATCTCTACAACTATCTGGTCCCCAGCTCCTTCGCGACCGAGGTCGCGTGGGCCGTGGGCGCGGAGGGACCGAGCACCGTCGTCTCCACGGGCTGCACCTCGGGCCTGGACGCCATCGGCCACGCGGCCGAGGTGATCAGGGAAGGTTCCGTGGACGTGATGATCGCGGGTGCCACGGATGCCCCGATCTCGCCGATCACAGTGGCGTGCTTCGACGCGATCAAGGCGACCACCCCGCGCAACGACGAGGCGGAGACCGCCTCACGGCCCTTCGACGCGAGTCGCAGCGGGTTTGTCCTCGGGGAGGGCTCCGCGGTCTTCGTACTGGAGGAGCTGGAGCGGGCCCGCGCCCGCGGCGCGCACATCTACGCCGAGGTGGCCGGCTACGCGACCCGGTCCAACGCCTTCCACATGACCGGACTGCGGCCCGACGGCCGCGAGATGGCGGAGGCGATCCGGGTCGCGCTGGACGAGGCACGGCTCAACCCGCAGGACATCGACTACATCAACGCCCACGGCTCCGGCACCAAGCAGAACGACCGTCACGAGACGGAGGCCTTCAAACGCAGCCTGGGCGACCACGCCTACCGGACACCGGTGAGCTCCATCAAGTCGATGGTCGGGCACTCGCTCGGAGCCATCGGCTCCATCGAGATCGCCGCCTCCGTACTGGCCATGCAGAACAACGTGGTGCCGCCCACGGCCAATCTGCACCACCCGGATCCCGAATGCGACCTGGACTACACCCCCCTCACCGCGCGCGAGTGGCAGACGGACGCGGTCCTGTCGGTGGGCAGTGGGTTCGGCGGATTCCAGAGCGCGGTGGTGCTCGCCGACGCCGGAAGGAGGATCCGGTGAGCCGGACCACCTGGGTGACCGGACTGGGCGTCGCCGCGCCCAACGGGCTGGGGCTGGACGAGTACTGGTCGGCCACGCTGGCGGGCCGCAGCGGCATCGCCACCGTGTCCCGTTTCGACCCCGCCTCCTATCCGGCGCGGCTGGCCGGCGAGATCGACGGGTTTGTCGTCGAGGACCATCTGCCGTCCCGGCTGCTGCCGCAGACCGACCGCATGACTCGGATCGCTCTGGTGGCCGCCGACTGGGCCCTGGAGAACGCGGGTGTGGTACCCGGCGAGCTGCCCGACTACGACATGGGTGTGATCACGGCCAGCTCCTCCGGCGGCTTCGAGTTCGGACAGAACGAACTGCGGGCGTTGTGGAGCAAGGGCAGTCAGTACGTCAGCGCGTATCAGTCCTTCGCCTGGTTCTACGCGGTCAACAGTGGCCAGATCTCCATCCGCAACGGCATGCGCGGCCCCAGCAGCGTCCTCGTCGCCGACCAGGCGGGCGGGCTCGACGCCCTCGCCCAGGCCCGCCGTCAGATCCGCAAGGGCACCCAGTTGGTGCTCTCGGGCGCGATAGACGCCTCCATCTGTCCGTGGGGATGGGTCGCCCAGCTCGCCAGCGACCGGCTCACCACCGAGGACGACCCCGGACGCGCCTACCTTCCCTTCGATTCCGCGGCCGGCGGACACGTCTCCGGTGAGGGCGGGGCGCTTCTTGTCCTGGAGGACGCCGCCCACGCCCACGGCCGTGGGGCGAGGCGGGTCTACGGCGAGATCGCTGGCCATGGCAGCACCATCGACCCGCATCCGGATTCCCGGCGCGAGTCCGGTCTGCGCAAGGCCGTCGAACGCGCCCTCGCCGACGCGGGGATGGCCTCCGACGACATCGACGTCGTCTTCGCGGACGCCGCCGCGGTGCCCGAACTCGACCGGATCGAGGCCGAGGTCATCACCAAGGTCTTCGGGCCGCGCGGTGTCCCGGTCACCGCTCCCAAGACGATGACGGGCCGGCTGTACTCCGGCGCCGCGCCGCTGGACGTGGCCGCCGCACTGCTGAGCATCCGGGACGGGGTGATCCCGCCGACCGTATTCACCACGCTCTCCGAGCGATACGACATCGATCTGGTCACAGACGAACCGCGCGAAGCCGAACTCCGGACCGCGCTGGTCATCGCGCGCGGTTACGGAGGCTTCAACTCCGCCATGGTCGTCCGCGCCGTACAGCCGTAAACCACGAGGAGACACGCATGACCACGTCAGGCCCGTTCACCATCGACGACCTTGCCCGGATCCTGCGTGAAGGAGCGGGTGACGCCGAGGACATCACCCCCGACGCCGAGTTCGAGCTGCTGGGCTACGACTCCCTCGCGATGCTGGAGACCTACGCACGGATCGAGCGCGAGTACGGCATCACTCTCGATGAGGAGCAGGTGGCCTCCTGCCGCACGCCCGGCGCGCTGACCGCGGTGGTCGACGCCCACCTCTCGGCCGCCCGCGCGGGCTGACATGCGCCTCCGCGCCACGCCGGTGTCCCACTGCTCCGCACGTTCACGCTCGCCACAGGCGCCACCTCACCCCCAGGGAGAATCGACATGACGCAAGACGGCCGCAAGGTCGCCCTCGTGACCGGCGGAACCAGTGGCATCGGCCTGGCCGCCAGCAGGCTCCTGGCGCAACAGGGTCATCAGGTCTTTCTCTGCGCTCGCACCGAGGATTCCGTGGCCCGCACGGTCAAGGAGCTCCAGGCCGAGGGACTCCAGGTCGACGGGACCGCTGCCGACGTGCGCTCCGCCGAGGACATCGGAAACGTCGTCCGCGCCGCCGTCGCCCGCTTCGGGACCATCGACGTCCTGGTCAACAACGCGGGACGCAGCGGTGGCGGAGTGACGGCGGACATCACCGACGAGCTGTGGCTCGACGTGATCAGCACCAACCTGACCAGTGTCTTCATGCTGACCAGGGAGGTGCTCACCACGGGCGGCATGCGGGACAAGAAGCGCGGACGCATCATCAACATCGCCTCGACCGCGGGCAAGCAGGGGGTGGTCCTCGGAGCCCCGTACTCCGCGTCGAAGCACGGCGTCGTCGGCTTCACCAAGGCACTCGGCAACGAACTGGCACCGACCGGCATCACCGTCAACGCCGTCTGCCCGGGGTACGTGGAGACCCCGATGGCGCAGCGTGTGCGCCAGGGGTACGCGGACGCCTACGACACCACCGAGGAGCAGATCCTCGACCGGTTCCAGTCGAAGATTCCGCTGGGCCGCTACTCCACTCCCGAGGAGGTCGCCGGCCTGGTCGGCTATCTCGCCTCCGACACCGCCGCCTCCATCACCTCCCAGGCACTCAACGTCTGCGGCGGTCTCGGCAACTTCTGACCCCCCGAAGGTTCCGCTGAAGCGAGTCAAGGAGATGAGCATGACCCCGCAGGCACCCCGTGAGGTGGAGCACGAGATCACCGTGCAGGCAGCCGCCCAGGACGTGTACCGCCTCCTCGCCGAGGTCGAGAACTGGCCCCGGTTGTTCCCTCCGTCGGTCTATGTGGAGTATCTGGAGCGGAACGAGCACAACGAGCGCATCCGTATCTTCGCCACCGCCAACGACGAGGTGAAGAGCTGGAGTTCGGTGCGTGAGCTCGATCCCGAGGGCTTGTGCATCTTCTTCCGGCAGGAGGTCTTCACCCCGCCGGTCGCCGAGATGAGCGGTACGTGGCTCCTCGAACCGCTCGGTGCGAAGGAAACCCGCGTACGGTTGCTGCACAGCTTCCGGTCCGTCGACGACGACCCGGAGGCACTGGCCTGGATCGAGAAGGCCGTCGACACCAACAGCCGGGCCGAACTCCCCTCACTGCGGGCGAACGTCGAGCTCGCGGCCGAGGCGGACGAGCGGACGCTCTCCTTCGAGGACACCGTCCGGATCGACGGCTCGTCGAAGGACGTCTACGACTTCCTCAACGAGGCGCAGCTCTGGTCCGAGCGGCTGCCGCATGTGACACAGGTCCAGCTGACCGAGGACACCGCGGGTCTCCAGGTCCTGCGGATGGACACGCTCACCAAGGACGGCTCCTCGCACACCACGGAGTCCGTACGCGTGTGCTTCCCGCACCACAGGATCGCGTACAAGCAGACCACGCTGCCCGCCCTGATGGAGCTGCACACGGGCCGCTGGGATCTGGCGGAGGACGCCGACGGCGTCACTACCGCGACCTCTCAGCACACCGTGGTCATCAGGACCGAGAACATCACCGAGATCCTCGGTCCCGACGCTGGCCTGGCCGAGGCCCGGGCATTCATCCGCCAGGCACTGGGCACCAACAGCAGGGCCACGCTCACGTATGCCAAGGAGTACGCGGAAGCGCGGAGCTGAACCATGGCGGGCGTACTCGACACGGACGTCATCGTCGTCGGCGCGGGACCCGTCGGACTGCTGCTCGCCGGTGAGCTGTGCTCCGGCGGCGCCCGCGTGACCGTCCTGGAACAACTCGCCGAACCGACAACCGAGTCACGGGCATCCACCCTGCACGCCCGGACCATGGAGATCCTGGCCGACCGGGGGGTGCTCGACCGACTGGGCACGCTGCCGAGCGGCGGCCCCGGCCATTTCGGCGGTCTGCCGCTCGACCTGGCCGCCGCCGAACCGGGACATCCGTACGCCGGCCAGTGGAAGTGTCTGCAGGCCCGGATCGAAGCCGTCCTGTACGCCCGGGCCGTGGAGCTGGGGGCGGAGATACGGCGTGGGCACGTGGTGACGGGACTCGCCGAAGGGGCGGAGCGGGTGGAGGTCACCGTGATGCCGTTCGGCGGCAAACCGTACCGCCACACCGCCCTGCACCTGGTGGGCTGTGACGGCGAACTGAGCACCGTACGGCAGCTCGCGGGCTTCGACTTCGCCGGCGAGGACGCCACCCTGGAGATGCTCCGGGCGGACGTGGCGGGTATCGACATACCTGACCGGCGGTTCGAGCGACTGCCGAACGGGCTCGCCACCGCGTTCCGCTGGGCCGACGGGAACACCCGCGTCATGGTGCACGTCAACGACAGGCGCCCCCGGGCCCGCACCGGCGAACCGGAGTTCGCGGAGGTCGTGGCGGCCTGGGGCGAGGTCACCGGTGAGGACATCGGCGCGGGCACCCCTGTCTGGCTCAACACCTTCGACAACACCCGCCGCCAGGTCACCGAGTACCGGCGCGGCCGGGTGCTGCTCGCCGGGGACGCCGCCCACGCCCAGATGCCGGTCGGCGGGCAAGCACTGAATCTCGGCCTCCAGGACGCGGCGGATCTCGGCCCCAAGCTGGCCGCGCGGGTCACCGGGCGGGCCGGGGACGGCCTGCTGGACAGCTACCACGAGGAGCGCCATCGCGTCGGCGCCCGGACCCTGGACAACATCCAGGCCCAGGCGCACCTGCTGCTCGGCGGGGGGCCGGACGTGGAAGCGCTGCGGTCGGTCTTCGGCGAACTGATCGCCACGGACGTCGTGACCCGCCACCTCGCCCGCATGATCAGCGGCCTGGACACCCGTACGGTCCCGGCGCCGCCGCTCACCAGGAACACCGAACCATCCGCAACCAGGAACGGGAGTCCACCGATGGACAGGCTCAAGGACAAGACGGCGCTCATCACGGGATCCAGCCGGGGTATCGGCCGGGGCATCGCGCTGCGTATGGCGCGTGAGGGCGCCCTGGTCGCCGTGCACTACGCGGGGAACGAGGAGGCCGCCCAGGACACGGTCGAACAGATCGAGAAGGACGGCGGGCGAGCCTTTTCGATCCGTGCCGAGCTGGGTGTCCCCGGCGATGTGCACGAGCTGTTCCTGGGGCTGGAACAAGGGCTGAAGGAACGCGTCGGTGAGGTCAGGCTCGACATCCTGGTGAACAACGCGGGGGAGACCACCAACGGCACGGCCCCCGAGGAGGTCACACCCGAACAGTTCGACCGGTACTTCGCCGTCAACGCCAAGGCGCCCTACTTCACGGTGCTCCGAGCCCTCGAGGCGATGCCTGAGGGCGGGCGCGTCATCAACATCTCCTCCGGTCTCACCCGCTTCGCCAATCCGGAGCAGGTGGCCTACTCGATGACCAAGGGGGCCATCGAGCAGCTCACCCTCCACATGGCCCGCCATGTCGCGCCGCGCGGGATCACGGTGAACACCGTCGCACCCGGGATCACCAACAACGGCAGCGCCGTCTTCGACATCCCGGAGGCGGTGGAGCAGATGGCGCAGTTGTCCGCGTTCAAGCGGGTCGGCGAGGTGGGGGACGTCGCCGACGTGGTGACCTTCCTCGCCACCGGCGAAGCGCGCTGGATCACCGGCGCGTTCATCGACGCCACCGGCGGGACCCTCCTCGGATGAGCGCGACGGCCGACACCGGCACCACGCGCGTCGCCCTGGTCACCGGAGCCAACAAGGGCATCGGCCGGGCCGTCGCCCACCGACTGGCCGAACTCGGCGGGTGCGTCTACCTTGGCGCCCGCAGCGAGGTGCGCGGCAGGGCTGCCGAGAGCGAGCTGCGCTCCGAGGGCCTCGATGTCCGCTTTCTGTCCCTGGACGTCACCGACGAGTCCTCGGTGATCCAGGCGGCGAAGAGGATCGAGGAGGAGGAAGGGCGCCTCGATGCCCTGGTGAACAACGCGGGGATCGGCGGGCCGCCACTGCCGCCGAGCAGCACCCCGCTCAGCGAGATCCGGCGTACGTACGAGACGAACGTCTTTGGAGTCATCGCCGTGACCAATGCGATGCTGCCCCTCCTGAGGCGGTCCCAGGCCGGCCGCATCGTGAACATGAGCAGCGTTCTGGGCTCGCTCACGCACGCTGCCGCACAGGAGGACCCGACGGGCGTCTTCCCGGCAGGGATTTTCCCGGCGCTGCTGGACTACAACACGTCGAAGGCGGCGCTGAACGCCGTGACCATCACCTACGCCAATGAGCTCCGCGACACCAAGATCCTGGTCAACGCCGTCTCCCCGGGGTTCGTGGCGACCGACATCAACGGTCACCGGGGGGTCCTGACCCCGCGCCAGGGAGCGCGGATACCGGTGCTGCTGGCGACCCTGGCCGAGGACGGGCCGACCGCGACCTTCGTCGGGGAGGACGACACCCCGGAGGGACAGCGACTCTCCTGGTGACGCGGGAGGCGGCGAACACTGGCATCACGATCGGAGAGGAATCGACCATGGCGCAACCCCCGGCGACTGACGGCGACCGGCTGACGGAGCTGGCCGGACTCAAGGACCTGACCCGCCGGGGCGCTGATCCCGCGGCCGTCGAGCGACAACACGCGAAAGGCAAGCTGACCGCCCGCGAACGCATTGAACTCCTGCTGGACAAGGGGAGTTTCACCGAGGTCGAGATGTTCCGCCGTCATCGCGCCACCGGCTTCGGGCTCGAAGCCAGACGCCCGCACACCGACGGTGTGGTCAGCGGCTGGGGCACCGTCGAGGGCCGTACCGTCTTCGTGTACGCCCATGACTTCACGATCTTCGGCGGGGCGCTCGGCGAGGCACACGCCGAGAAGATCCACAAAGTGATGGACCTGGCCCTCGCGGCCGGCGCTCCCCTGGTCTCGCTCAACGACGGAGCGGGGGCGAGGATTCAGGAGGGCGTCTCCGCGCTCGCCGGGTACGGCGGCATCTTCCGGCGCAACACCCAGGCGTCGGGCGTCATTCCGCAGATCAGCGTGATGCTCGGACCGTGCGCCGGCGGCGCCGCCTACTCGCCGGCTCTGACCGATTTTGTCTTCGCCGTGCGGGACATCTCCCAGATGTTCATCACCGGGCCGGACGTGGTCCAGGCCGTGACAGGTGAGCAGGTCTCGCAGAACGGGCTGGGCGGCGCCGATGTGCACGCCGCCGTCTCCGGTGTGGCGCACTTCGCGTACGACGACGAGGAGACCTGCCTCGCGGAAGTGCGCTACCTGCTCTCCCTGCTGCCCTCCAACAACCGGGAACTCCCCCCGATGGCGCACAGCGAGGACCAGGCCGACCGGGCGGGCGACGCCCTGCTCGACCTGGTTCCGGCGGACGACAACAAGGGGTACGACATCCGGGCGGTGATGGAGGTGCTCGTCGACGACGGCGAGTACATGGAGATCCACGCCGCGTGGGCCCCCAACATCGTCTGCGCACTGGCCCGGCTGGACGGACAGGTGGTGGGCGTGGTCGCCAACCAGCCCGCGGCCATGGCCGGCGTACTGGACATCAAAGCGAGCGAAAAGGCCGCCCGCTTCGTCCAGTTCTGTGACGCCTTCAATATTCCGCTGGTCACCCTCGTCGATGTGCCCGGCTTCCTGCCCGGCGTCGAACAGGAGCACGAGGGCATCATCCGGCGCGGCGCCAAGCTGCTCTACGCCTACTGCAACGCGACCGTGCCACGGATCTCGCTGATCCTGCGCAAGGCGTACGGCGGTGCCTACATCGTCATGGACTCCCGGTCCATCGGCGCGGACATCGCGCTGGCCTGGCCGAGCAACGAGATAGCGGTGATGGGCGCGGAGGGCGCGGCCAACGTGGTCTTCCGCCGCGAGATCGCGGGGGCCGATGATCCCGGCACGATGCGCGCCCGGAAGATCGCCGAGTACCGGAGCGAACTCGTCCACCCCTACTACGCCGCCGAGCGCGGGCTCGTCGACGACGTCATCGACCCGCGCGACACCCGCTCGGTGCTGATCCGTTCGCTCGCCATGCTGCGCACCAAGCATGCCGAACTGCCGCGGCGCAAACACGGAAACCCGCCGCAGTGACCTGCGGCACGACCGACGTACGAACAGGAGTTCCAGATGAGCGATCCGCGACCGCCCTTCCAGTTCCGCGTGGACCGGGGCAGCCCGACCGGGGAGGAACTGGCCGCCCTGACCGTGGCCCTGCTCGCCCGCGCGGCGGCCCGCACCCCCGCCGAGCCGCCGAGGAGCCCGCGGGCGGCCGCCGGCTGGTACAGGCCCGAACGCGGACAGGGCTTCGACAGCCCGGGGGCCTGGCCGAACGGCAACCGCTGAGCACGAGTGACCACCCACCGCGGTACGACGATTGGGGACCCTGTCATGGACGTCGGATTTCTCTTCGATCTGCGCAATCCCGAGGAGTGGAAGCGCCCTTGGGCGGATCACTACGCCCGTACCCTGGAGTTCTGTGAAGAGGCCGACCAGCGCGGCGCCGGCGGTCTCTGGTTCACCGAGCACCACCTCTTCGAAGACGGTTACCTGCCGCAGCCACTGACCTTCGCCGCCGCCGCGGCGGCGCGCACCCGCCAGGTCCGCATCGGCACCTCGGTCCTGCTGCCCGCACTGCGCAAGCCGGCGCAACTGGCCGAGGAAGCGGCGATCGTGGACCTGATCAGCGGCGGCCGGCTCGAACTCGGACTCGGCGCGGGCTACCGCGTTCCCGAGTACGCGCTGTTCGACACCGACTTCAAGCAGCGCTTCACCCGGACCGAGGAGAGCATCCGCGAGGTCATGAGGCTGTGGGAGGAGAAGGGCATCACACCCGCTCCACTCCAGGACCCCGTGCCGATCTGGGGAGGCTTCTACGGTCCGCGCGGGGCAAGGATCGCCGGGAGGCTCGGCATCGGGCTGCTCCACATCTCGCACGACAAGTTCGAGCACTACCGTGCGGGGCTCGTGGAGGGCGGTCACGACCCGGCCATCGCCCGGGTCTCCGACCTCCTGCCGATCATTCTCGCCGACGACCCGGATGCCGCGTGGCCACGGGTCGCTCCGTACCTCGCCCACCAGATGAACTCGTACCGGCAGGCGTCCGTGGAGGGCACCGGCCAGCCGAAGCCGCCGCTCATCCACCCCGACGAGTTCCGCGACCGGACCTCCAACGCCCCCTGGGGAGCGCTCCGGATACTCACCCCCGAGGATGCCGCCACCGAAATCAAGGAGATGACGAAGGGGCTTCCGGTCAAGCACCTCATTTTCTGGGCGAGCATCGCCGGCATGCCGGACGACCTGGTGGCCCGGAACATCGAACTGGTCAGTGAGAAGCTGCCGCCGCTGCTCCGGTCATGACCACCACGCCCTCGTCCACCGCCGCCCCGGGGCCTCGGAAGTGGGACGCCCGGCAGTGGGGAATCCTGTGCGTCCTCTCCGGGAACATGATCCTCGACGCGCTCGAAGTGTCCCTGGTCCTCCTCGCGCTTCCGACGATCGGCGCGGACCTCGGACTGTCGATGCTCCATGTCCAGTGGTTGCTGAGCGGTTTCGCGATCGGCTTCGCCGCTCTGCTCGTCCTGGGTGCCCGGGTCAACGCGCGCTGGGGACGGCGTCGTTCCTATCTCGTCGCGATGGCGGTCTTCGCGGCGGCTTCCGTGGCCGGCGGCCTGACGGACGATGCGACCGTCCTCATCGCGACCCGCGTCGTCAAGGGGGCCTGCGCGGCGCTGACCGCACCCACCGGACTGGCGATCATCAGCACCACCTTCCGCGAAGGGGCGCAGGCGCGTCGGGCGGTCACGGTGTACTCGATGTTCGGTGCGGCCGGATTCACGCTCGGACTACTGCTCTCCGGCGCGCTCCTGGAGGCCGGCTGGCACTGGACGTTTCTCTTTCCCGCGCCGGTCGCCGTGGCGCTGCTGGTGTTCGCTCTTCGTCTGATCCCGCGCGACCAGGGGCGTGCGGAGCCACCCCGCTTCGCGGCCGGCCTGCTGCGCGACCGGCCGCTGCTGCGTGCCTCGCTGGGGGCGGCGACGCTCAACGGGACGTACCACAGCCTGCTGCTGCTGATCACCTTTGACTGCCGGCAGCGGTTCGGCTGGCCTCCCTGGCAGACCGCGCTCGCACTCCTTCCGGCGTGCCTGCCCCTGGCGCTGACCGTCCTGTTCGCGGGCCGCCTCGTCGCACGGTTCGGTACGGCGCGGCTGATCGCGCTCGGTGCTCTCACCCCCGCGGCCGGCTGCGTGCTGTACACCTGGCGGCCCGCGGACGCCTCGTACACGACCGGAACTCTCCCTGCCCTGCTGCTGCTGGGCGCCGGCTTCGTCTTCGCCTTCGCCGCGCTGAACATGCAGGCGACCTCCGGCATCGCGCCGGAGGACCGGCCGATGGCCGTACCGCTCTACCAGACCGCCGTCCAGCTCGGCGCCGTCGTCCTGCTTCCGCTCACCGCCGTGCTGGTGACGCGCGCCGACAGTGACCGTCCGGCCCTCCTGCTGGTCCTGGCCACCGCGGTCCTCGGCGTCCTGGTCGCCCTCACCGCACTCCGCCGCTCCGGAACGACGACATCACGAAAGGCCCCTCAATGATCGAGCCCCGCATATCCCTGCTCGTCATCGTCGCCAGTGTCCGCGACGGGCGCTTCGGGCGTACGGTGGCGGACTGGTTCGCCGAAGAAGCCGGGAACCACGCCGGTGTGGACGTACACGTACTCGACATACTCGACCACCCGCTGCCGCTGGTGATGCCCGAGCCCGGCCTCGAACCGTCGCCCGAGGCTGCGAAGGTACGCGACGCGGTCGGCGCCGAACTCGCCCGCGCCGACGCTTTTGTCGTGGTGACACCGGAGTACAACCACGCCGGCCCCGCCGCGCTGAAGAACACCATCGACTGGTTCTTCGACGAGTGGGCCGCGAAGCCGGTCGGGTTCGTCAGCTACGGCGGCATGGGCGGCGGTCTGCGGGCGGTCGAGCATCTCCGGCTGGTCTTCGCGGAGCTTCACGCGGTCTCCGTACGCGAGTCGGTCAGCTTTCACAACGTGTGGGACCGGTTCGGCGAGAACGGCCGCCCTCACGACGCGCGGGAGACCGCGTGGGCGGCCACGGTCCTGCTCGACCGGCTCGTCTGGTGGGGCCTGACCCTGCGGGGCGCGCGGGCCGAACGTCCCTACGAGCGCTGAGGGGGAGACGTGATGACACCGTCGACCGAGCGTGCCCGGACCGGCCGGGACACCACGCGGGACATGCCGGATGTGCGCCGCGGGGACGCCGCGGGGGTCTTCGTCAGCCACTGGTACGTACGCGACGGCGCGGCCGGAACCGCGGCGCTCCAGGAGGTCGTCGCCCGGTGGAGCCGCTCGCCGCGGCCACCGGGAGCGCTCTCCCTGAGTACGTTCGTCAGCACGGACGACACCACCGTGCTGACGTACACACAGTGTGACGGTCCGGACGCCTATCGCCGGTACCTCGAGACGCTCACGGGCGTCGGCGTGGCCGCCGTCGAGTACCGGGTGTGCCGCTGTGTGCTGCTGGACACCACGTCACGTGTCCCGGGGTGCGTCGTTGTCGCCATGTTCGACGTGGACGGTCCCGAGTGCCAGGAGCGGATCATCGGATCCATCGCCCAGGCCGTGGAGGAGACGCCGGTCGAGCGGCATCCGGGTCTTCTCTCCGCCAACTTCCATGCCAGCGAGGACGGCACCCGGGTGCTCAACTACGCCGAGTGGACAACCGAAGAGGCCCATCTCGCCTTCCTGGCGGGCGCGACCCATGTGACGACCCGTCGTGTCACCGACGACACCCCCGGCGTGCGCCCGGTCGGGTTCAAGCGGTACCGGCTGCACCGGAGCCTCGGGGTCTGATCCGGCGTCCCGAGGCCCTCCGGCGCCCGCGCTGTTGTCGCCGCGGGCGCCGGAGCCGTCCCGGAACCGGTGGCGGGTCAGCCGGTCGTACCGCCGAGAGTGGCGTGATGGCGGTAGAGGAAGCCGAGATCCTCCTCGCTGTTGCCGACGTCGGCGAGCATCGCCCTCGTCAGGACCCGCATATGGGTGATCGCCTGCTCCTCGGAGAGCCACTCGGAGAAGATGAGGACGCTGGTGCCGTCGAGACTGATGTGGATATTGGCGGCGATCGCTCCGGGGTAGGCGCGGTCCGCCCCCGCCACGGTCTCCTCGGACTTGAGCAGATCCTCGATCCACTGGCGCGCCGCCTCCCGGTTCTCCATCGGGAACGCGGCGATGGGGAAGCTCCGGGCCGGTGGGGGAGGGTCGCCGACGGCGGTGCCGCGCACGACCTTGTGCAGCCGATAGGCGACCAGGCTCCGGGACCCGGCGGCCGGGTCCGCCCCCGGACGGGCACGCGAGATGCCGGTCTCGTCGGCCAGGGACTTGCCGAGCGACTCCTCGGACGCCCACTGCTCGTACGTCAGCACGTTGTTGCTCTGGGTGCTGGTGAAGCAATGGAGTGCTATGAGCCCGTCGAGCCACGGGGCCGATCGCCAGTGGGCGACGACCTCGTCGGCCACCGTGAGCCGGCCCTCCGGGCTGCCCGCGTCCACCGTCGTCACGAGCGCGGCTTCGACGTCGGGGCGGCTGATGACTGGACGCGCATCGGGTGTACTGGACATCCACAACTCCTCAGGACAGGGGCTGAACGCGGCAGTGCCTACGCCCATTTTCTGCCGTGCGGCGGAGAATCCGAGGGGGTGCGAATGCAGGACATCGACAATAAGTGTCAAGGCCGAGCCCCTTCTTCCTCATGCGTGTCAACTCATGGTGAAGTGGGCTCCCCGGACGTCGCCTTCGTCCGACCGGGCGCCGGGGTGCCCAGCAGTATGGCGGAGATCTGGTCGAAGTACGGCGCGATGTCGTCGACGCAGGCTTCGGAGAGCGCCGGGGTGCGGGCGACGGAACGCGCCATGTTGATTCCCAGCAGCAGTGCGGTGAGCAGCTCCGCGCGCAGCTCGCGGTCCGGCAGATCGACGACCTCTTCGAGGTCGCGCACGTACGTCTCGTAGAGCCGCTCGGTGAGCTGTTCGCGGCATTCCGGCCGGCCCGACGAGAGCAGCAGGGCGGTGAGGCGACTTCCCTCCGCCGTGGGTGCGTCCTGCTTCATGGTCATGTGCAGCAGGCGGGTCGGCACGTCTCCCGAAGGCGTGCCTTCGCTGTCTCCGGCCTGCTCCTCGGTGGGTTGTGACGCCTGCTCGAACAATCGCTCCTTCGAACCGAAATACCGGAAGACCAGCGTCGCGTCGACGCCCACGTCCCGGGCGATGTCCCGGACGCTCGTCGCGTCGTAGCCCACGAGGGCGAAGCGGGCACGGGCCGCAGCCAGCAGTGCGGCGCTGGTCGCCGCGCGATCACGCTTGCGCTTCGGAGGCTGAATCACGGTGGCTCCCTGTAGTCATCACTTGTTGACATCGTAGTGCGATCCACATAACTTGACTAAGTCATCGGTCGATGACTTGGTCGTTCGGTCCGCTCTGCAAGGAGATTTCGCAGTGAAGAGTATTGTTGTTTCGGGCGGTAACGACGGGATTGGCGGAGGCCTGGCCTTAGCGGGTCTGGAACGCGGTGACAAGGTTGTCGTGCTCGGTCGCAGTACGGAGAAGGGGAAGGCATTCCTGGCGGCGGCCGAGGAACGCGGCGCCGGAGACCGGGCCGTCTTCATCCCCGCGGACCTGAGTCTGGTCAGTGAGAACAAGCGGGTCATCGACGAGATCACGGAGCTGTTCCCCGTCCTGGACGTCCTCGTCCTCTGCGCCCGCTTCTTCCGCTCGGCCCGGTTCGAGACGGCCGAGGGGTACGAGAACACCTTCGCGCTCGAATACCTGAGCCGCTACCTGCTCAGCCATGGCCTGACCGAGATCCTGGAGAAGTCCGAGTCGCCGGTCATCGTCAACGTGGCAGGACCCGGTATGCAGAAGCCCGGGATTCGCTGGAACGACCTCCAGTCCCGCCAGGGCTACAACGGCGTCGGCGCGCAGATGCAGGCGGGCACCGCCAACGACCTGCTCGGTGTCTCCTACGCCGCCAACCACGCCGGGGGTCGTACGCGGTACGTACTCGTCAACCCGGGCTCCACCGGTACCAGCTTCGCCGGCGCGTACGACCCGGCGACGAAGGCGCAGGTCGAGGCCATGAAGCGGATGGGCAAGCCGGTGGCGCAGGCCGTCGCGCCCATTGTCCAGATCATCGAGGCCCCGCCCGCCGAGCCCCTGAGCGCCTATGTGGAGGGGCGGCGCATCGGGGTCGACCACCCGGCGCTCTTCGACAAGAACGCCGCGGCACGCCTGGACGTCGTCACCGAGGAACTGCTCTCGCGCTGAGCCGGTTTCCCACCCGGACCGGCGTCCTCCGGCGCCGGTCCGGCACCCCCCGGTGCACCGATCGACACTCCCGAGACCGCCAGGAGTTGTGCCCCCATGGCCGATGGGCTCCCCCGTACCTGCCCGTTTCACCACGCGGACTTCGCCGCCGCGGGACTCGACCTGGACGTCGTGTATCAAAAACTGCGCCGGGACGAGCCCCTGGTCAGGGTGACGATGCCCTACGGCGGTGACGCCTGGCTCGTCACCCGCCACGAGGACGTCAAGACGGTCCTGACCGATCCCCGGTTCAGCCGGGCCGCCGCGGCCGGTCGTGACATACCGAGGAGTCTCCCGCTCCCCGATCAGCAGAACGCCTCCCTTCTCAGCCTGGACCCGCCCGAGCACTCCCGGCTGCGACGCCTGGTCAACGGGAGGTTCACGGTCCGCCGGATCAAGGAGCTGGAGTCGCGGGTCCAGCGCGTCGTGGACGATCTGCTGGACCTCATGATCGCGACCGGTTCGTCCGCCGACCTGGTTGGCGCACTGGCCTGGCCACTGCCCTTCACGGTGATCTGCGAGATCCTCGGTGTCCCGGTCGACGACCAGGGCCGGTTCCGGCAGTGGATCGAGCAGTCGGTGGCCCTTTCCGCCACCGACCCGCAGACGATCCAGGCGGCCGACGACGCTCTCGGCGCTCACCTGACCCGGATGATCGCCCTGCGCCGGGCGGAGCCTGCCGACGACCTGTTGGGCGAACTGGTCGTGGCCCGCGACGAGGGCGACAAGCTCAGCGAAGAGGAACTGGTCACCTTCGGTGTCAATGTCATGGTCGCCGGGCAGGAGACGACCGCCGGAGAGATCGGCAACTTCGTGTACACCCTGCTGAGCCGGCGCGAGCGGTGGGAGGCGTTGGTCGCGGACCCGGCTCTCGTCCCCGCCGCCGTCGAGGAACTGCTGCGATTCGTACCGCTGGAGGCGAGCGTCGGGGGACTGGGTTTCCCCCGTGTCGCCCTTGAGGACGTTCCCGTCGGCGGAGGGCTCGTGCGGGCGGGCGAGACCGTCGTGGCGCAGAACGCCTCGGCCAATCGCGACGACAGTGTGTTCGACCGCCCGGACGAGCTCGATTTCACCCGGGAACGCATCCCCCATGTGACCTTCGGACACGGCCCGCATCACTGCCTCGGCGCGCCTCTGGCCAGGCTGGAACTCCAGGTGGTGCTCCGCACGCTGGTCCGGCGCCTGCCCGGACTCCGCCTGGCCGTCCCCGCCGACGCCGTGACCTGGACGGAGAACCGGGCCGTGCGCAGTCTCGTGGAGCTCCCGGTCAAGTGGTAGGCGAGCGCGCGGCCGGGAGATGTCATCCGGGCGGTACGGGGGAGGAGGCGGAGGCGGGGGAGACGTCGGCCGCGCTCCTGGGCGCAGGCGGGGCGACCCCGGCATCTGACCGACCGCCAGTGGCGGGCGGCCTGGCGGACCCTCCTCCTCCGCCTCCCCTGCCGAACCTGCGCATGGCGGGCATCTCCACCGTCGTGTAGAGCGCCCAGGCCAGCAGGAGCGAGACGAGGCAGAAGGCCACCATGATGGCGAGGCCACCGGCCGTGGACCAGGTGCGTTCCCGTCCGCCGATGAGTTCGTGTCCGTACGCGATCACGCTGATGTGCACCATGTAGAACGCGAACGAGACCTCGCCGATCCAGACCATGATCCTGCCGCCGAAGACATTCCGGCGCTCCCTCACATCGCCGGAGGCGGACGCGGCGATGAGCAGGGCCAGCGGCAGCACGGTGGCGGCGACGAGCCCGTACTCGAACGGCACGTAGAGCGCGGTGACGTATCCGGCGAGCAGGAGCAGGGAGGCCGGGAGCACACCGATCCGGATCCAGCGGCCGGAAAGCACGATGCGTGCCATCAGGATGCCCAGCACGAACTCCAGCGCGCGGGCCGGAGGGAAGAACGAGATCGCGAAGTGGTGCCACGCGGAGACGGTCGGGTCCCAGGCGAGCGGCGGGCCGCCGGACAGTGTGGCCCGCACGACGGCAGGCAGTGCGACGATCACCGCGACGGTGCCGAGCGCCCAGCCCCACAGGCGCTCCGGACGGATTCTGGACAGGGCGCGCATCAGCCAGGGGAAGCTCAGATAAAATAGAACCTCGCAGGCCAGGGTCCAGCTCACGGGGTTGCCGGCCACGGAGTAGGTGAGGTCCGGCAGCCAGGCGTGGATCAGGAGCAAGCTGGCCGCACTGGGGAGGAAGCTGTCGGCGTCGTCGAGCTGAGGAACGGTCTCGAAGGGCGACGGCGCCATGCCGGTGGTCAGCATGAGCGCGATGACGAGGGCCCAGGTGACGAAGTGGTTCGGAAGGATCTTCGCGAACCGCCTGCGCCAGAAGCGGCGCTTGGTGTCGTCCGCGCGTGCCGACCACGCGAGCACGAAGCCACTGAGGACGAAGAAGAAGGAGACGCCCAACCCGCCGGCCTTGCCGAAGACGAACTGGACGTCCTTGTTCAACTCCGCGCTGTGGAAAAGTCCGGAAGTCGATATATGAAAGAAGAAGACGAGCAGTGCGGCCACGCCGCGCATTCCGGTCAGCGTCGACAGCCGGGCGTTCTTCGGCCCGGTCACACCCAGCGGTTCAGTTGTCTCTACCATCGGCACACTCCCAAGCTCAGACCTTGGCATTCCGCTACTTTCCGTGGGAACGAATTTCCGCCACTGGAAACGTAGAGCGGTTCGGCAGGCCGGTGGAAGCAGCGCCGGAGTTTCTTGTGCGAGGGCATGACGGGATTTCACCTGCCTCTGTGGATTGACACACGCTTGACATCCACGAGGCAGACGTGGCCGGCCCGTCGCGCGGGAGTCCGTGCCACGAGCCGGCCGGTGATCAGTTCTCTTCCCGCACCGAGAGGGCGCCGGCCGGGCAGCAGTCGACCGCCTCGTACACCGCCGCGCTCAGTTCGGCCGGTGGCCGCGCGACGAGAAGGACGACCAGGCCGTCGCTGTCGTCCTGGTCGAACACCTCCGGCAGTGCCGACACACACTGTCCGGAGCCGCAGCATCTGCCGGTGTCCGCGCTGAGGAACAGTCCCATGGCCTTACCACTCCACCGGGAGGGTGAACAGCCCGTAGATGTTTCCGCCGTGGCGGAAGTCCAGTTCCTCCAAAAACCTGGTCACCCTCAGACCGGGCAGTCGGCGCACGATCCCGGCCAGCGCGCACTGTAGCTCCAGCCGTGCGAGAGGCTGCCCGAGGCATTGGTGGACACCGAAACCGAAGGCCATGTGCTGACGGCTGTTGCGTTCGATGTCGAGACCGTCGGGCTCCTCGAAAGCGCGGGGGTCGCGGTTGGCGGCACCGATCTGGAGCAGGACACCCTCGCCGGCCTTGATCGGCGTCCCGCCGATCTCCAGGTCCTCCCGTGCCACCCGCTGGAGTCCGGTCGGCACGATGCTCTGGTGCCGCAACAGCTCCTCCACGGCGGCCGGTACGAGCTCCGGACGCTCCACCAGCTTCGCCCATTGGTCGGGCTGACGCCGCAGCGCCAGTATCCCGAGGCCGATCTGGTTGGCCGTGGTCTCATGGCCGGCGATGAGAAGGTTCAGTGCCATTCCGGCCACTTCCAGCCGGCTGAGATGGCCGGGTGTCTCCTGCTCGGCCACGAGGCGGCTGATCAGATCGTCGGCGGGGTCCGCCGCCTTCTCGGTGGCCAGCCGGTCGAGGTACGCGGCCAGCTCACCGAGAGCCGTGTTCACCTCCTCGGGGGAAGCCGTCGTGTCCTGGACGAGCTGGCTGCGCTCCTGAAAGTAGCCGTGGTCCTCGTACGGCACACCGAGCATCCGGCAGATGACGAGGGAGGGCAGCGGCAGCGCGAAGGCTTCCATGAGATCGGCCGATGTCCCGGAGCCGGTCATCTCGTCGAGCAGCGCGTCCACGGTGGCGTCGATCTCGGGGCGCATGGCCTCCATGCGCTTGACCATGAACTCCGCCGTGAGCATGCGTCGTTGCCTGGTGTGCTCGGGCGGGTCCATGCGGATGAAAGTGATCAGCCCTTCTCCGATCGCCTCACTCTGGGCGGCCGAGAGGAAGGGGAAGCCGTGCCGCCGGACATCGGAGCTGAGGCGCGGGTCGCGCAGGGCACTGCGCACGTCGGCGTGCCGGGTCACCAGCCATGGTCTGCTGCCGTCCCACAGGGCGACGCGCGATACGGGCCGTTCCTCCCGCAGCTCGCTCAGCAGCGGCGGCGGGTCCATCGGACACCCGGTGGCGGCGACGGGAAAGGCGGGAATCTCGGGCTGGGTGGCAGTCATGGGGAACCTCCTGAAGTCGCGGCACTCTCCGGCTTCGCTTGCGAACCGTTGGTGACGCTATCCGGGGATGTCGGCGTCCTGCCAACGAAGTTGACGCACCCTTGTCGACTTCGCGAACCTTTGACGCTTCTCTGCGAATTCCCCGGAAGTGAGCCGGGCCCCGCGGATCAGAAGGAGGGCGCGGGCACGGTGATGTCGATGTCTGCCGTGCCGAACGCCTGGAGGAAGGTGTGGACCGCGGCACGGGCAAGGGACCGGAGTTCGTCGTCCGGAACCTTCGTGGTCCCGAAGCCCGACCGGGTCTCCATGGGACCGGTCAGCAACGCGATGAACTGCTCGGCCGCCAGGGCGGGATCGTTGGCGCCCAGTCGGCCGTCGAGGGTCAGCCGGGCAAGCCGGTCCGCCAGCGCTTCGGTGACCCGGTTCGTCCCGCCGCCGCGGACGGCGCCCATCAGCTCGGGAAACCTACTGACCTCGGCGTAGGCCAGGCGTCGCAGCGCCGTGGACTCGTCACTGGAGTAGCACAGCAGGAAGCGGTGGCCCACGTCTTCCAGCGCCGCCCGTAGATCGGGCTTCGGGCTGGCGAGTCTCTCCATGACCGCGAGGTTCTCCGCCATCGCCTTCTCGGCCACCACCTCGATCGCCTGGCGGAAGAGGTTCGCCTTGTCGTTGAGGTGGTTGTAGACGGTGGGCTTGGCGACGTTCGCCTCGGCCGCGATCTGCTTCACGCAGGCGTTCGCGTACCCCTCACGTGCGAACACGGTGAACGCGGCTTCCAGGATCGCCTGCCTCTTGTCGATGCGCCCCCGGGGCGCCTTGCCCCCCGATGCCTCTGACGTACTCGCTCCGGTCACAGGTCCATCGTATCGCGCCGTTCCGAATAACTGTACTGCCGGTTCAACTTGTTGAACCGGCGGGTTGCATGCTTCGATCGCGGACCACTAGATTGAACCAGCTGGTTCAATAAGGCTGAGACCAACCGGAGAAGCGATGACGCAAGTACGGGCCGACCGCCTGGATCCTGGGCTGGTGCGGCTGATCGCTGTGGTCCTGCTGGGCGGGATGCTGGGCATCCTCAACAGCACCATGGTGGCTGTCGCGATCAGTCCCCTGAGCGAAGAGTTCGACACATCCATCAGCACGATCGGCTGGGCCTCCACAGGCTTCCTCCTGGCCGTCTGCGCAATGATCCCGTTCACCTCGTGGGCGGTGGACCGGTTCGGCAGCAAGCGGCTGTGGATCATCGGCCTGGTGCTGTTCCTGGTCGGCTCACTCACCTCCGGGCTGGCCTGGAACGTGGAAAGCCTGATCGGCTTCCGGGTCGTTCAGGGGCTGGGAGCAGGCATCCTCGACCCTCTGGTGCTGGTCCTTCTGGCCCGCGCCGCCGGGCCGTCCCGCGCCGGCCGGGTCATGGGCCTTATGGGTGTCGTCCTCTCGCTCGGACCGGTGCTCGGGCCGGTCGCGGGCGGCGCCATCCTCGAAGGCTTCTCCTGGCGCTGGATGTTCCTGCTCAGCCTTCCCGTCGGCCTTGTCGCGCTGTTGCTGGCCCTGAAGGTCATTCCGCCGGACTCGCCGCGAGGTTCGGGGCAGGCGGAGGTCCGGCTCGACGTCATCGGTCTCGCTCTGCTCGGTCCCGGTTTCGCGGTACTCGTTCTCGCGCTGACGCAGAGCGCCGAACGCACCGCGTTCGCCGTCTGGCAGGTGCTCACCCCGCTGATCCTCGGTGTGGTGATGCTCGGCGTGTACGGTGCGCACGCCTTCCGTACCCGGCCCACTCCGCCGCTGATCGACCTGCGCCTCTTCAAGAACACGAGCTTCACCGCGAGCGTCACCGTCATGTCGCTCAGCGGCCTCGCCACCTTCGCGAGTCTCTTCGCCCTTCCCCTCTTCTACCAGCAGGCGCAAGGCCACGGCACGCTCGCGGCGGGACTCCTGGTGACGCCGGTGGGTCTGGGCGCGGCCCTGGCGATGCCACTGGCCGGGAACCTCAGCGACAAGATGGGCAGCCGTGGTCTCGCCCAGGGGGGTGCGGTCGTGGCCGCCGTCGGCGGGCTGATCCTCACCCAGGTCTCCCCGGCCACCGACGAGGTATGGACCTCACTGGCCGCGCTGATCATGGGGCTGGGGCTCGGCTTCGTCGGCGCGCCGACGATGGGTTCGCTGTACCGGACCCTCCCCGGTCACCAGGTGCCCCAGGGCAGCTCCGTGCTCTACATGCTCAACCAGCTCGGCGCCGCCATCGGTATCGCCCTGGTCACGGTCATTCTCAAGACCGTCGGCGACACCGACGTGATGAAGGGAATCCACGGCGTGTACTGGTTCGCCATCGGGACGCTCGCCGTTCTGCTGGTTGCCACGCTCTTCCTGCCGGGACGTCTTGAGGTTCCGCCGCCGAGTGCTTCCCCCCAGGCGGACGAACCGCCGGGCGTCTCCGGTCAGAAGGCCGTCGATACCGCCTCGCACTGAGGCCGATCCGGTCGGAGTGACCGGAGTACGCCTCCTACGACACCCCTGCGCCAGGTTCCCCCGGGCCTGGCGCAGGGGTATTTCCACGTCCGGGGCAGGTTTTACAGTGCTCTGACATTGCCCCGTTTTTCTGTGCGGGATTTGAGATTCCTTCGAAGAACCCTGGAGCGCCGTCTCTTGGAATCGTGGCGCACGCCGCAGAGGATGAATGAGCAAGGGCGGCGCCCCGATTTCCTTCCTGGGAGGAACCGAGCATGAACTCTCCGAGCCCCGAGGCACCCGAAGAGCCCAACGCGGCACAGGTGATGGGCATTCTGTCCGGCTACTGGCAGACGAAGATCCTGCTGACCGCGACCGAATCCGATCTCTTCACCCGCCTGTCGGGAACCTCCGTCGGCGCGACCGAGCTGAGCGAAAGCCTGGGCTACCGCATGCCGGGCGCGGGGGACTTCTTTCTGGCACTCGCCGGCCTGGGGCTCATTGAGTCGCACGAGGGCACGTACCGGAACTCGCCCACTGCCGAGCGGTTTCTCGTACGCGGTCGTCCCGAATACATCGGTGGCTACCTCCAGTTCTGCGGCCGTGAGCTGAATCCGGCCTGGGCCGGGCTCGGCGCCTCGCTGCGAACCGGCCGGCCCGCCAACGCCGCCGCCGCCGAAGGCAATCCGTACCACTCGCTGTACGCGGACGCGGCGGCCACGGACTCCTTCCTCGACAGCATGGACATGTTCAACACCCCCATCGCGGCCCGGGTCGGCAGCCTCGACTGGAGCCGCTACTCGTCCTTCGTGGACATCGGTGGCGCCCGTGGCAATCTCGCCCACCGCCTGGTGTCGGTCCATCCCCACCTGGAAGCCGGCGTTTTCGACCTGCCGCAGCTCGAGCGTGCGTTCACCACACACATGGAGGGACTCGCCTCCTCGAAACCGCTCACCTTCCACGGAGGCGACTTCTTCACCGACCCGCTGCCCGAGGCCGATGTGCTGATATTCGGCCACATCCTGCACAACTGGGGAGCCGAGGACCGGGTCAAGCTGCTGCGCGCCGCCTACAAGGCCGTACGGCCGGGCGGTGCCGTCGTCGTCTACGACCCCATGGTCAGCGATGACACCCCTCCGCTCTTCGCCGTGATGGCGAGCCTCAGCATGCTCGTCTGGTCCGCGGGTGGCCACGAGTACTCCGTCCAGGACTGCCACGCGTGGCTGAAGGAGGCCGGCTTCCGCCCGGAGACGGTGGGGCTCACCGACGCCGCGGACGACGTCCTGATCATCGCCCACAAGGACCGCTGAGCCGCCAAGCTTCCCGTGACGGCACCGTACGTGCGAGCGAGAGGGGAAAGCATTCATGGTGCGCAAGGTGCTCATCGCCAACCGAGGCGAAATCGCTGTCCGTGCCGCCCGTGCCTGCCGGGACGCCGGAATCGGGAGCGTAGCCGTCTACGCCGACCCGGACCGGGACGCCCCGCACGTCCGCGCGGCCGACGAGGCGTTCGCCCTGGGCGGTGACACCCCGGCCACCAGCTATCTGGACATGGCCAAGGTGCTCGGCGCGGCGAAGGACTCCGGGGCGGACGCCGTCCACCCCGGCTACGGATTCCTCTCCGAGAACGCGGAATTCGCCCAGGCCGTCCTCGACGCCGGGCTGACGTGGATCGGCCCGCCGCCGCAGGCCATCCGTGACCTCGGCGACAAGGTCGCCGCGCGGCACATCGCGCAGCGCGCGGGTGCCCCGCTCGTCGCGGGCACCCCCGATCCGGTCTCCGGCTCCGAGGAGGTCGTGGCGTTCGCGGAGAAGAACGGGCTGCCGATCGCCATCAAGGCGGCGTTCGGCGGGGGCGGGCGCGGCCTCAAGGTCGCCCGCACCCTGAAGGAGATCCCGGAGCTGTACGACTCCGCCGTACGCGAGGCCGTCGCCGCCTTCGGACGGGGCGAGTGCTTCGTGGAGCGCTACCTCGACAAGCCCCGGCACGTGGAGACCCAGTGCCTGGCCGACACGCACGGCAACGTCGTCGTCGTCTCCACGCGTGACTGCTCGCTCCAGCGCCGCCACCAGAAGCTCGTCGAGGAGGCGCCCGCGCCGTTCCTGAGCGAGGCGCAGAACGCCCAGTTGTACGCCGCGTCGAAGGCCATCCTCAAGGAGGCCGGCTATGTCGGCGCGGGGACCGTCGAGTTCCTCGTCGGGGCCGACGGGACGATCTCCTTCCTGGAGGTCAACACCCGCCTCCAGGTGGAACACCCGGTCACCGAGGAGGTCACCGGCATCGACCTGGTCCGCGAGATGTTCCGCATCGCCGACGGCGAGGCACTGGGATACGGCGACCCGGCCGTGCGCGGTCACTCCTTCGAGTTCCGTATCAACGGCGAGGACCCCGGCCGGGGCTTCCTGCCCGCCCCCGGCACCGTCACCACCTTCGCCCCGCCCACCGGCCCCGGCGTCCGCCTCGACGCGGGCGTCGAGTCTGGCAGCGTCATCGGCCCCGCCTGGGACTCCCTGCTCGCCAAACTCATCATCACCGGCGCCACCCGCGAACAGGCACTCCAGCGCGCCGCCCGCGCCCTCGCCGAGTTCGACGTGCAGGGCATGGCCACCGCCATCCCCTTCCACCGCGCCGTGGTCGTGGACCCGGCCTTCACCGCCAACCCGTTCACGATCCACACCCGCTGGATCGAGACGGAGTTCGTCAACACGATCCCGGCGTTCGCCGTGCCCTCCGACGCGGACGAGGACGAGCCGGGCCGCGAGACGATCGTGGTCGAGGTGGGCGGCAAGCGCCTGGAGGTCTCGCTTCCGGTCAGCCTGGGCATGACCCTGGCCCGTACCGGTCTGGCCGCCGGTGCCCGCCCCAAGCGTCGCGTGGCCAAGAAGTCAGGACCGGCCGCCTCCGGCGACTCCCTCGCCTCCCCGATGCAGGGCACGATCGTCAAGGTCGCGGTGGAGGAGGGCCAGGAGGTCAAGGAAGGCGAGCTGATCGTCGTCCTGGAAGCCATGAAGATGGAACAGCCCCTCAACGCCCACCGCTCGGGCACCGTCAAGGGCCTCAACGCCACGGTCGGCTCCTCGGTCACCTCGGGCGCCCTGATCTGCGAGATCAAGGACTGATCCGTGATGACAACACCCGCGCGGTCCCTCTCCCCGGGCGTACGCGAAATCAGCTTGAACGCCGACGGGGTGACACTGTCCGGTCTGCTTGCCGAGCCCGGGCACACCCCTGCACGAGCGGCCGTCGTCGCCCTGCACGGCGGCGGCATGAACGCGGGCTATTTCGACGGCCAAGCCCACCCGCAGCTCTCGTTACTGACACTGGGAGCACGCCTGGGCTATACGGTCCTGGCCCTGGACCGCCCCGGTTACCGCGACTCCGCCGCCCAACTCCCCGAAGGGCAGGGGCTGGTGGCCCAGGCCACCTCGCTGCACACCGCGCTCCGGGAATTCGTCTCCCGGTACGAGACCGGCGCGGGCCTGTTTCTCCTGGCACACTCCTACGGCGGAAAGGTGGCTCTCACCGCCGCCGCCGACCCGGCGGGGCGGGACCTGCTCGGGCTGGACATCTCGGGCTGCGGACACCGGTACGCCGCTGAGACGTACGGGCTGCCCGCCCCGGCCGGGCAGGGGCACCGGACGAAGAACTGGGGCCCGCTGCGGCTCTATCCCCCCGACACCTTCCGCACCAGCGGCTCCCTCGTAGGGCTCGTACCCGCTCGGGAGAGGGCGGAGGCGGCCCGGTGGCCGCGGCTCTTCTCCGTGATCGCGCCGCACATCCGGATACCCGTACGGCTGACCTTCGCCGAATACGAAGGGTGGTGGCGGCACGACGAAGAGACCCTCGCGGACCTCGCCGCACACCTCTCCGCGGCGCCCCGCGTCCTCCTCGACCACCAGCCCGACGCCGGGCACAACATCAGCCTCGGGTGGGCGGCCCGCGCCTACCATCTCCGTGCTCTCGCGTTCCTGGAGGCCTGCCTCGTATCACGTGAGGCAGCCGCCGTTCCGCAGCCCGCGCGCTGATGGGCGCCCCGCTCGCCGAGGAGGGCCGTGACCCCGGCCGCGTACGGCGTGTACTCGGCGAGGCCTTCCGTTCCCTGTCCGTCCGCAACTTCCGGCTCTTCGCGGCCGGCCAAGTGGTGTCCGTGGCGGGAACCTGGATGATGATCGTGGCCCAGGACTGGCTCGTACTCTCCCTGACCGGAGACTCCGCCACAGCCCTCGGCACGGTGACAGCGGCCCAGTTCACGCCGATGCTGCTGCTCACCCTCTACGGGGGGCGGCTCGCCGACCGGTATGACAAGCGACGGCTGCTGATCGTGTGCAACCTGGTCTCCGGCGCGTACGCCTTCGTGCTGTCACTGCTCCTCCTCGCGGGCGCTCTGGAGCTGTGGCACATCTACGTGTTCGCGCTCTGTCTCGGCACCGTCAACGCCGTGGAAGTGCCGACCCGCATGTCGTTCGTCAGCGAGATGGTGGGCTCCGAGTTGCTGCCCAACGCCTCGGCCTTCAGCGCCGCGTACTTCAACATCGCCCGTGTCGCCGGGCCCGCCGTCGCGGGCCTGCTCATCGCCACAATCGGTACCGGGCCGGTGATGGCGCTGAACGCCGTCAGCTACCTGGCCACGGTGGCCGGCCTGCGCATGATGCGAACCTCCGAACTGCGACGCGCCGCCCGGGTGGGTGACCGCGGAGGCGTCCTCGACGGGCTTCGCCATACGCGAGCCCGTCCGGACCTGACACTGCCCATGGCGCTGGTCGCGGTCATCGGGTTGTTCGGCCTCAACTTCCAGCTCACCCTGCCCCTGATCGCGAAGACCGTCTTCGACGCCGACGCCACCTCGTTCGGACTCCTCACCACCGCCTTCGCCGCCGGATCGGTACTCGCGGCATTTGCCACCACCGCACGACGGGGCCGTCCGTCCGGCAGAACGGTGAGCGGCGCCGCCTTCGCGTTCGGGCTGCTGGAGGCCGCGACCGGCTGGGCCCCCACGTACCCGGCGGTTGTCGTTCTCCTCCTGATGACGGGCTTCACGTCGATCTACTTCGCGCAGGCGGCGAACCACCGGATCCAGTTGGGCAGTGACCCTCAGTATCGCGGGCGGGTCCTTGCCCTCTACACACTGATCCTCCAGGGATCCACCCCGTTGGGCGCGATCCTTGTCGGGCAGCTGACCGAGCACCTGGGCGCCCGCAGCGGTCTGTACGTGGGTGGTCTGGTCTCGCTGGCCGCCGGCGCCACCGCGTGGCTCCTCGACCGTCCCGCTCCGCACGCGAAACCTGTCTGACGGCGACGGCAGGGGAGGGGCCGCACGGTGCCCCGGCCGCCCTCCGTGAGATTCTGTGGGATGTGAGACCGTGCAGGGCGTGAGCGAGACGATGATTGCCAAGACTCTCCAGTACCGCACGGACGGTCCTGAGGACGCCCCCATCCTGGTCCTCGGTCCGTCGCTCGGCACCACCTGGCACAGGTTGTAGATACCGTCCAACGCGGCTCCAGGCATCCAGAACGTGCGCGAAATGCCAGGTCAGGGCATCCCAGTCCGGGGGAGTCGGCCCAGTTGGTGAGAGCCGTGTGAGAGCGGACGACATGAGTGAGCCCCGCCGAAGAGCTCGGCGGGGCTCACTCATGTCGTCACAGGGTGCCCTGTCCGTATTCGGCTAGACCTCGCGCGACCCCCAGCTGCTCGTAGAGTTCGGGCGGTGCCTGAGGCGCGTGACCCAGCCGCTTCTTCTGGCGACGGAGCCGGCTGGCTGTGCAGTATCGGGCCGCCGTCGGATTCAAAGGGTGGATTCGCGGCGCCCCTTATCTGCTCGACCTTGGGTTGCTGTCGCCGGTCGGTAGGAACGAGTGCCTGTGGCTCTCGCATGTTGATCGCCGGGCGGGATATCGAGTCCCTGCTCCGGGCGCTGTGCGGCGGTGGGGCTGTTGTATTCCGGGTCACCGCTTTCAAGTACACGTAGCAACGACGCTGTGACGACGCGAGTAGACCGGCCGATCCTTACGAGTTGGTGCGTGATAGCGGGTGAGGCGTCGTGCCGGGCAGGTGGCATGATCCGAGTGTGGCGATCATGGTCAATCGGGTGGTGCTGGCGCATCGGCTGTTCACGGGGGTCTCTCGGCAGCATCTTGCCTGTCCGGTTAAGGAGTTGGCAGTGCCGTGGCAGGCCGGACGCGAGGGCGGACGTCATGCTGCACGAGGTGGGGCCAGGAAGCGGGCCGCAGGAGCCGGCGCCCGCCACCAGCTGGTGTTCGTCGACCGGCTGGTGGCCACGCTGATCCATCTGCGGCATGACCTGCCGCACTCGGTACTGGGACTGCTGTTCGGCGTCGACCGTTCCACCATCACCCGACGGATCGGGGAGATTCGTCCACTCCTGGCCGAGCGGGGGTGCGCGATCCCCGGCCGCCCCGGCCTGCGTCTGCGGACGCTGCCGGACGTGTTCGCCTACGCCAGGCCGAAGGCATCGAGCTGCGGCTGGACGCCACCGAGATCCAGGTCCGCCGACCACCGGCCGGACGTGGTGGACGGCGCGCGTTCGTCTCGGGGAAGAAGAAGCAGAACACGATGAAGGCCACGGTCGTCGCCGACTGGCGTGGCCGCACGTTATGGACCGATGCCCTGCGGCCTGGACGTATGCACGATGCCACGGCCGCCCGCAACGAGGGCATCGCCGTGTGCTTCCAGCACTTCCCCGACGTCGAGGTACTCCTGGACGACGGCTACCTGGGCCTGAGCCGCGACCACCGCGGGCAAGCGATCACACCGCCCAGAAAACCGCGTCCGGGAGCACTGCCCGGCAGAGTCGAACAGTGGGAGCGTGACCGCCACTGGCACTCCTCCGACCGCATCACCGTCGAGCATGCCCTCGCTGATCACAAACGCTGGAAGCAACTGATGCGCTGGACCCACCGCCGCGACCGCCTGCCCGACACCTACCGCGCCATCGCCAACCTCGTATCCGACCGCACCAACAGCACCTGACAACAGGCCACGACCAAGCCGAACACGCCTCACCCCCTATCACGCACCAACTCGTTAGGCGTCGTTTCCTTTGGCTTGATCGTTCGTTGGTCTGAGCATGACGAGCCTTGCTGAGCGGTTGGTGCCGGACGAGTTGTGGGAGCTGTTTCGGTGGGTGGTGCCTCCGACGGAGGTCATACGCCCGCAGGGCGGCGGGCGCCGGCGGGCCGGTGACCGTGAAGTGTTGACGGCGATCGTGTTCGTGGCGACGTCGGGTTGCTCTTGGCGGCAGTTGCCGCCGGTGTTCGGGCCGGCCTGGCCCACGGGTGTACCGGCGTTTCGCTCAGTGGTCCAAGGCCCGGGTGTGGGCCAGGCTGCACCGGGTTGTCCTCGCCAGGGCGTGGTCTCCTCCTCGTACACGCGCTCAGGAGTGACCTACGAGCGCCGGATCTTCGCCAGCCATCCCGATGACGCCATCGTCGTGCACTTCTCGCAGAAGGGCGGCGGGCGGTACACCGGATCGGTGAGCCTGTCCGGCACCCATGACGAGAGGACCACGGCGGACCGTGCGCGCACGTACGCCTCGTTCAACGGCTCCTTCCCGGACGGCGGACTGCGCTACGGCGCCGCGGTGACGGCGTACAGCAGTACCGGCAAGGTGACGGTCGACGGTACGCGGATCACCTTCGCGGGCTGCAAGGAGCTCACGGTCGTCGTCAGCGGCGGCACCGACTACGCTCCCGACTCGGCCACCGGCTACCGTAACCGTGACCTCGATCCCGAGCGGCTGGCCAGGACCAAGGTCCTGGCGGCGGCCCGCAACTCGGCGACCGCCCTGCTGCACAGCCATGTCGCCGACCACCGCGAGCTGTTCGAGCGGATGGACATCTCACTCGGTGAGTCCTCGGCGCTCCAGCGCGGCCTGGACACCTGGGAGCGTGTCAGGGCACGCCACACCGACGGTGAGGCGGATCCCGAACTCGAAGCCTCCTACCTCCAGTTCGGCCGCTATCTGATGATCGCCGGATCCCGGGACAGTCTGCCGGTCGCTCTCCAGGGGCTGTGGCTGGACGGCAACGACCCGGACTGGATGGGCGATTACCACACCGACATCAATATCCAGATGAACTACTGGATGGCCGACCGGGCGGGCCTGTCCGGCCTGTTCGACGCCTTCGCCGACTACTGCCTGGCGCAGCTTCCGTCCTGGACCGAGCTCACCCACGACCTCTTCAACGATCCGCGCAACCGGTTCCGCAACTCCACCGGGAAGGTCGGCGGCTGGACCGTTTCCTTCTCCACCAACATCCATGGCGGCAATGGCTGGTGGTGGCATCCCGGCGGCAACGCCTGGCTGGCCAACTCCCTCTTCGAGCACTACGAGTTCACCCAGGACACGGCGTATCTCGCCAAGATCTACCCGCTGCTCAAGGGCGCCGTGGAGTTCTGGGAGGCGCGACTGATCACCACGACCGTCACCGACGCGGCCACCGGCGAGCGCCGCGAGGTGCTCATCGACGACAACGACTGGTCGCCCGAGCACGGCCCGCAGGACGCCAAGGGCATGACCTACGCACAGGAACTGGTCTGGGCGCTCTTCGGGAACTTCCGCACCGCCACCGCCGTCCTCGGCAGGGACGCCGCGCACAGCGCGACCGTCGGCGTCCTCCAGGAGCGGCTGTACCTCCCCGAGGTGAGCCCCACGACGGGCTGGCTCCAGGAGTGGATGTCGCCCGACAACCTCGGTGAGACGACACACCGCCATCTCTCGCCGCTCATCGGGCTCTTCCCCGGAGACCGTATCCGCCCCGACGCCTCCACGCCCAAGGCCGTGGTGGACGGCGCCACCGCGCTGCTCACCGCGCGCGGGATGAACAGCTTCGGCTGGGCCAACGCCTGGCGCAGCCTGTGCTGGGCGCGGCTCAAGGACGCGGACAAGGCGTACCAGCTCGTCGTCACCAACCTCAGGCCCTCCGTCGACGGCACCAACGGCACGGCGCCGAACCTCTTCGACATCTACGAGGTCGAGAAGGGCCGCGGCATCTTCCAGATCGAGTCCAACTTCGGCACCGCCGCCGCGATGATCGAGATGCTGGTCTACTCACGGCCCGGTCATGTCGAGCTGCTGCCCGCGCTGCCCGCGGCCTGGGCGGACTACGGCCGTATCACGGGAGTCGGGGTACGGGGCGGCTTCGTGGTCGATCTGAGCTGGCGGAACGGAAAGGTCACCGAGGCCCGGCTGCGCAGCGTCGGCGGGCGTACCACCACGGTCGCGTACGGCGGGCAGAGCCGGAAGGTCAGCCTCCGGCCGGGCGGTTCCGTCACACTGCGGGACCTCGGGCGGTGAGGCCTCGTCAGCGGTCTCCTCACGGCCTGCGCGCGGCGGGAGTCGTCGCCGCGCTGCTGGCCCTGCTGTGTACGCCTCTGACCGCGGAGGCGGCGCCAACGGCACCGACATCACAGGCACAGGCACCGGCCCAGACGCAGACCCAGACACAGGCGCAGGCGCAGGCGCCACGGCATCAGGTCGTCACCTGGGGCGCGAGCGCGGACCGGCAGGGCGAGGCGCCCCGGGACCGGAGCTACCGGATGGTGGTGCGCACCAGCGTCGGCGGCACGGACACCCGGGTCCGGCTGTCCAACGCGTTCGGCGACCAGCCGGTGACCTTCGGCAGCGTCCATGTCGGCAAGCGGCAGGAGGGCGCGCAGGTCGTACGCGGCACCAACCGCCCGCTCACCTTCGGCGGCGCGGACTCCGTCACGGTCCCGCCGGGCGCCACCGTGACCAGCGATCCACTGTCCGGACGGCTGGCGCCGGGGAGCGACCTGGCCGTCAGCTTCCATGTACGGAGCGCGGGTGGTCCTTCGACCGGCCACGGCATGGCCATGCAGACCTCGTACGCGACCGCCGGTGACCATGCCGCCGAGGAGGGCGCCGACAACTGGACCGACCGGACCGGCTCCTGGTACTACCTCGACGCGGTCAGCGTAGAGACCGACACGGACACCGGAGCCGTGGTCACCCTGGGCGACTCCATCACCGACGGCTGGCAGTCCAGCACCGATACGAACCGCCGCTGGCCCGACTATCTCGCGCGCCGGCTCCAGAGCGCCACCGCGACCGGGACCGGGGCGATCAAGGCGATCAAGGGAGTCGCCAACGAAGGGATCTCCGGCAACAAGGTGCTGGCGGACGGCGCCGGACAGAGCGCGCTCGGGCGGCTCCAGCGCGATGTGCTCTCCCAGCCCGGCATCCGCACGGTGTTCCTCTTCGAGGGCATCAACGACATCAAGGCCCACACCGGAGTGACGGCCGGTGATCTGATCGCCGGATACCGGGAGATCATCGACCGGGCGCACACGGCGGGCATCTGTGTCGTCGGCGCGACGGTGCTGCCGTACAAGGGCTGGTACGAGTACGACGCCGAGGGCGAGGCCGTACGCCAGGACGTCAACGACTTCATCAGGAACAGCGGTGAACTCGACGCCGTCGCCGACTTCGACAAGGCACTGCGCAGTCCCTACGACCAGGAGCGGCTGCTGCCGGTCTTCGACGGCGGTGACCATATCCATCCGAACGACAAGGGCATGCAGGTGATGGCCGACACCGTCGACATCAGGACCTTGAGCTGCGACCGCTGACCGGCCGCCCACTCCTGCCGCCGGCGCCGGCTCCCGTATGATCCACCGGCTCCGCTTCCCCCGGGTCCCGCGAGGACCCGGGGGAAGCGGTCATGTCCACCACACATCACCATGAGGGAGCGCTCCCATGACCGGCGCCAGCGGCACGGCACCGTACGTATCCGAGATCACGGACCTGATCGGCCGTATGACGGTCGAGGAGAAGCTCGGCCAGCTCCAGCAGCTCTCCTGGACCGGTGACACCGGGCCCGGCGAGGGACAGACCCACGAGGTGGAGACCACGGCGCGCGCCGGGCTGCTCGGTTCCGTACTGAATGTCACGGGCCCCAGGCACACCAACTATCTCCAGCGCATCGCCGTCGAGGAGTCCCGGCTCGGGATTCCGCTGCTCTTCGGCCTCGACATCATCCACGGCTACTGGACGACCTTCCCGATCCCGCTCGCCCAGGCGGCAGGCTTCGATCCCGAGGTGCCGGCGCGGGACGCCGAGGTCTCGGCAGCGGAGGCACGCTCCAACGGACTGCACTGGACGTTCTCGCCGATGATGGATGTCACCCACGAGCCGCGCTGGGGACGGATCGCGGAGAGCGGCGGCGAGGACCCGTATCTCAACGCGCGCCTCGCGGCGGCCAAGGTACGCGCCTACCAGGGCGACGATCTCGCCGCGCCGGACCGGATCGCCGCCTGCGCCAAGCACTTCGTCGCCTACGGAGGAGCGGAGGGCGGCCGTGACTACAACACGGTCGATGTCTCCGAGGCACGGCTGCGCAATCTCTATCTGCCGCCGTTCAAGGCCGCCGTCGATGCGGGCGTGGCCACCGTCATGGCGGCGTTCAACACCATCAGCGGTGTCCCGGCGCACGCCGATCCCCGCACACTGACCGGCATCCTCAAGGAGGAGTGGGGCTTCGACGGATTTGTCGTCAGCGACTGGACCGGTGTCCATGAGCTGATCGCACACGGTTTCGCGGCCGACGGCGCGGACGCGGGCCGGCTCTCCCTCAACGCCGGTGTGGACATGGAGATGGTCTCCACCCATCTCGCCGAGCATGGAACGCGGTTGCTCGCCGAGGGCCGGATCAGCCTTGAGCGGCTCGACGACGCCGTGGCCCGGATTCTGCGGCTGAAGTTCCGTCTCGGGCTCTTCGACCGGCCGTACACCGACGAGAGCGCCGTGATCACCGCGCCGACCGGTCCGGCACGTGCGGCGGCGCGGGAAGCGGCGGCGCGTTGCATGGTGCTGCTGAAGAACGACGGCGATGTGCTGCCGCTGAGCGCGGAGACCGGATCGCTCGCGGTCGTCGGCCCGTTCGCCGCCTCCACCGATCTGCTGGGCACCTGGATCGCACCGGGAGCCGACGGCTTTCCCGCGGTCACGGTTCTCGACGCCGTCAGGGCGGCGGCGCCCGCCGCCGAGGTCGGCCACGCGCCGGGCGTCGAGGCCCAGGGCCAGGACACCGGCGGAATCCCGGAGGCGGTCACCCTCGCCCGCGCCGCCGATATGACGATCGTGGTGGTGGGCGAGCCCGCCGAGATCACCGGTGAGGCCGCCACCCGCGCCGATCTCGCGCTGCCGGGCGCACAGCGGGAGCTCATCGCCGCGATCGCCGCCGCCGGGCGGCCCTTCGTGGTCGTCCTCGTCAACGGCCGTCCGCTGACGGTGTCGGACTGGCTCGACTCGGCGCCCGCCGTCCTGGAGGCTTGGCACCCGGGCACCGAGGCCGGCCACGCCATCGCCGATGTGCTCTTCGGCGCGGTCAACCCGGGCGGCAAGCTGCCGGTCACGTTCCCGCGTACGGTCGGACAGGTCCCGGTCTACTACAACCACGAGAACACGGGCCGCCCTTACCGTCCGGCACACTCCGACGAGAAGTATGTGTCCCGGTATCTCGACCTGGACGACGGGCCGCAGTTCGTCTTCGGCCACGGCCTGAGCTACACCACCTTCACAGTCGGCGAGCCGAGCCTGAGCGCCGACAGCGTCACGGCCGCGGAGCTGCGCGAGGGCGTCACCGTCGAGGTGGCGGTGAGCGTACGGAACACCGGTGACCGCACCGGTGACGAGGTCGTCCAGCTCTATGTCCACGACCTGGTGGCCACTCAGGTCCAGCCGGTCCGCCGGCTGCGCGGCTTCCGGCGCGTCACTCTCGCTCCGGGCGAGTCCACCACCGTACGGTTCCCGCTCGGCGCCGAGGACCTCGGATTCTGGTCGGCCACGAGCGAGCCCCATTTCACGGTCGAACCGGGCGACTTCGACATCTACACGGGCAACAGCGCACGTGCCGACCGGAAGCGGACGCTGACCGTGACCTGAAACCGGGCGCCGACCGCGACTTGATGTGAAAGGTTTCAATCCGATGCGATGCGGAGCTCTTGACGGGACGGGTTCGGGTCTCTAGTTTCCGGCCTAGTTTCGCAGGAGTGAAACGATTCAACGTCGAGTCGTATCGGAGCCGAGTGTGATCAGCAGAAGACGCCTGCTCAGCACCACCGCCACCGCCCTCGGGACAGCCCTCGCCACCGGAACCGCCACGGCGGCGAGGGCCGCGGACGGGAGCCCTGCCGCACCGCGCGCCCTGAGGCCGGCGCCCGGCCTGCCCACCGTCGAGTACGTCAGAAACCCGCTCGGCCTCGACACCTCACGGCCCAGGCTGAGCTGGCCACTCGTAGCGGACCGCCCGGGCCAGACGCAGAGCGCCTACCAGGTCCGGGTCGCGACCGATCCGCGCCGGCTCTCCCGGCCCGATGTCTGGGACAGCGGCAGGACCGAGTCCGGGGACTCGGTCCTCGTCCCGTACGCGGGCCCGCCGCTGAAGTCCCGTACGCGCTACCACTGGTCGGTACGCGTCTGGGACGGTGACGGCCGCGCCTCCGGGTGGAGCGAGCCCTCCTGGTGGGAGACCGGACTCACCGACGCCTCGGACTGGTCCGCAGAGTGGATCAGTGGCCCCGCCGCACTCGTCGGCGCGCCCGCGCTGGACGGCGCCTCCTGGATCTGGTTCCCCGAAGGCGATCCGGCGAGCAGCGCTCCGGCCGCCACCCGCTGGTTCCGCGCCCGCTTCGAGGTCCCGGCCGGCCTCGTCCGGGCGCGCCTCGTGATGACGGCGGACGACGGCTACACCGCGTATGTGAACGGCGCCCGGGTCGCACACGCCGACGCGGACGGTCCCGCCGAGAACTGGCGCCGGCCCGCCGTCGCCGATCTGACCGGTCAACTGCGCCCGGGCGCCCAGGTGATAGCCGTCTCCGCCACCAACGCCTCGGCCGGGCCCGCCGGTCTGCTCGGAGCGCTGGAACTGACGACCGCCGACGGTGTCCGTACGGTCGTCACCGGCACGGCCTGGCGGACCACGGACCAGGAGCCCTCCGGGGACTGGCTGTCCGCCGGTTACGACGACGCCTCCTGGTCCGCCGCACAGGCCCTCGCCGCCTGGGGCTCCGGACCCTGGGGCCGGGTCCAGGCCTCGTACTTCCCGGCCGCCCAACTGCGCCACGAGTTCCGGCTCAGGAACAAGTCCGTCGCACGGGCGCGGCTGTACTCGACCGCACTCGGACTCTACGAGGCGCACCTCAACGGCGAGCGTGTCGGCGAGGACCGGCTCGCGCCCGGCTGGACCGACTACCACAAGCGGGTCCAGTACCAGACGTACGACGTGACCGCGCTGCTCAAGCCCGGTGCCAACGCGCTCGGGGCCACGGTCGCGGCCGGCTGGTACGCCGGGAACATCGCCTGGTTCGGGCCGCATCAGTACGGCGAACGGCCCGCCCTGCTCGCCCAGTTGGAGGTCACCTACGCCGACGGCTCCACCGAGCGGGTGCTCTCCGGCACCGACTGGCGCGCCGCGACCGGCCCGGTCACCCAGGCCGATCTGATGGCGGGCGAGGAGTACGACGCCCGGCTGGAGACCGACGGCTGGACCCGCGCGGGCTTCGACGACACGCGGTGGGCACCGGCCGAGACCGTCGACGGTGTCACCGCGGCGCTGGTGGCCGAGGTCGACGGTCCCTCGCGCGTGGAGCGGGAGCTGCCCGCCCGTACGGTGACCGAGCCCAAGCCCGGGGTCTTTGTCTTCGACCTCGGCCAGAACATGGTCGGCGCGGTCCGCCTGACCGTGTCCGGCGCCGCCGGGACGACCGTACGGCTGCGCCACGCCGAGGTCCTCAACCCGGACGGCACGCTCTACACCGCCAATCTGCGCACCGCCCGCGCCACCGACACCTACACGCTCAAGGGCGGTGGCAGGGAGACCTACGAACCGCGCTTCACCTTCCACGGCTTCCGTTATGTCGAGGTGACGGGCTATCCGGGCCGGCCGCCGCTCGACGCGGTGGTAGGGCGGGTCATCCACACCTCGGCGCCGTTCACCATGGACTTCACCACCGATGTCCCGATGCTCAACCAGCTGCACAGCAATATCACCTGGGGCCAGCGCGGCAACTTCGTCTCCATACCCACCGACACGCCCGCGCGCGACGAGCGCCTCGGCTGGACCGGCGACATCAATGTCTTCGCGCCCACCGCCGCCTACACCATGGAGTCCGCGCGCTTTCTCACCAAGTGGCTCCGGGATCTGCGCGACGACCAGGCGTCCGACGGTGCCTTCACCGATGTCGCGCCGCTCCTGGGCTCGCTCGGCAAAGGCGTGGCCGGATGGGGCGATGCCGGAGTCACCGTGCCCTGGGCGCTGTACCAGGCATACGGCGACACGCGCGTACTGGAGCAGTCCTGGGCCTCGATGCTGAAGTGGCTCGACTACCTTCAGGCGCACAGCAACGGACATCTGCGGCCCGCCGAGGGATACGGCGACTGGCTCAACGTCCAGGACGAGACGCCCAAGGACGTCATCGGCACCGCCTACTTCGCGCACAGCGCCGATCTGGTCGCGCGGTCCGCCGAAGCACTCGGCAAGGATCCGGCGCCGTACCGGGCCCTGTTCCGCGCGGTCCGCGACGCCTTCCGTACGGCGTATGTCTCCACGGGCGGCCGGGTGAAGGGCGACACCCAGACCGCGTATGTCCTGGCCCTCTCGATGGATCTGCTGGCCGAGGGCGACCGCGGGCCCGCCGCGGACCGTCTGGTCGAGCTGATCAGGGCCAAGGACTGGCACCTGTCGACAGGCTTCCTCGGTACTCCTCGGCTGCTGCCCGTACTCACCGCCACCGGCCACACCGACATCGCCTACCGGCTGCTGCTCCGGAGGACCTTCCCGAGCTGGGGCTACCAGATCGACCGGGGCGCCACCACGATGTGGGAGCGCTGGGACTCCATCACACCGGACGGCGGCTTCCAGGACGCCGGTATGAACTCCTTCAACCACTACGCCTACGGCTCGGTGGGCGAGTGGATGTACGCCAATGTCGCGGGCATAGCGCCGGGCGCTCCCGGCTTCCGCGGGATCGTCGTCCGGCCGCGCCCGACAGCCGAGCTGACGGAGTGTCAGGCCCGCTTCGACTCGGTGTACGGACCGGTCACCACGGCGTGGACGGCGGGCGACGACGGCTTCCGGCTCACCGTCTCGCTGCCCGCCAACACCACCGCGGAAGTGTGGATCCCGGCGTCTGCGGCCGGACAAGTCCGGCATGGCCAGGCCCGGTTCCTGCGGATGGCCGACGGCTGCGCCGTCTTCACCACCGGCTCGGGCACCCACCACTTCGCCGTCCGGTAGGCGCGGGCCGGTGGCGCGGGCCGGGGCAGAGCGCCTCGGCCCGGGCGCCGGTACGGCGACGGCCGTCAGCGAAGCCGGTCGAGGGCCCAGTGCGACCAATTCGGGTCGTTCCGGAAGTTGTCCCAGCCGTCCGGGTGTGCCAGGACGGCCGCCAGCGCGTCCTCCAGCCCGAGGACCGTCGGGCCCGCGACCTCCCGCATGATGACGACGGCCGCGGCCAGACCGTCCAGGCCGCCCGCCGAGAAGCGCGTGAGCGCGGCGGCCGGGTTGTCCGGGGACGCGGTACGGATGGACTCCACCAGCGGTCGCAGCCAGCGGGCCCACCGGGCGTACGTGTCCTCGCCCGGTGGTTCGGCCTCCGCGAGGAGCGGTTCCAGCGCGCGGCCGAGCCGCTCCGTGTAGGAGCGAGGTGTCCGCTCGGCCCATGGATGGTCCGCGACGAAGTGCTCCCAGCCGACGTCCAGATGCGGCGGTTCGAGCCACCAGCGGCCCGCAGGCCGCAGCCCTTCGTAGCCGCCGAGCACAAAGGCGTCCCGCACCGACGCATACTCCGGCGCGGTGTGTTCGGCCAGCAGGACCGCGTCGTACAGATCCTTGCCCTGCGGATGGGCGTCACTGACCAGCCACAGGAGCTTCCAGGCGAGCGAGAGGCCGGGAGAGGCCGCGAGGAGGAGGCAGCCGGGGCCGTCGCCGAGCGGGCGCAGCTCGGTGGGTTCGGCGGGCGCGGGCAGGGTCTCGTTGAAGACCAGATCGAGCTGGACGGTGCCTCCCGGTATCCCGGGCGCCGTCCAGGGCAGCAGCATGCGGCGGCCCGGAACACGGTCGTAGGTCCAGATGTCCTCCGTCACCATGCCGGCGGCGTCGATCAGGACCGTATCGCCGCGCGTGCGGGCGAGAGCCGCCGCGTCACGGGCGATGGCGTCGAACACTCCGGCGGTACGTGGCTCGTCCATCGCCCAGTCCTGCGGCACGACCACAAAGTCCAGATCGCCCGGGTCACGCGCCCGCTCGCCGAACCAGGTGGCCATCAACACGCTGCCGCGCAGTACGAGATGGTCCGCCCAGGGCCCGTCGGCGATCGCCGCGAGCACGATGTCCAGCACGGTACGGCGCGTCCGGTGCCAGGCCGGGCCTGCCGCCTCGTCCTCGAAGCGCGGCTCGCCCGCCTGGTAGGCCCTGCCGAACTGCTTCAGCGCCGGATCGAACACGGCGGGCCGGTCCATCCCGGCCGGTGTCGGCAGCAGAGTGCGTGGCAGGTCCGACCGTTGCCGTGTCGTCTCGTCGAGCGGGACGTGCGGGACGCTCTTGGCGCCGTGCCACAGCTGCTCCCAGCGAGCGGACGCGGCGGATTCGGTGGACGCGGCGGACTCATCGGGAGAGGACGTCATCGTAAGGGCTCCCGGGATGGTCCATGGCGGCAGTGTGTGGATCTCACCCACACTGTCAGCCCACTGGACCGACGGCCAGAGAATATCGCTCCGGCCCACTGCCGCAGGTCAGTTGCCGATCAGTTGGTGAACGCCGGTCAGTCGGCGAACCGGAGCACATACCGCCGCTGCCACGGAGTCTCCACGGCACGGCGGTGGTAGTGGCTGCGTACATACTCCACCGACCGGTCGGCGGGCACTCCGTCGAGAACGGCGAGACAGGCCAGTGCCGTTCCGGTCCGTCCACGGCCGCCACCGCAGGCGATCTCGACGCGCTCGTCGGCGGCACGCGCCAGCGCCTCACGGAGAATGTCCCGCGTGGCCAGGTCCTGTCCGGTCGATCTTCGTGGATCAGCCCGGGGCGTCCGGTGCGGTGCATCGCAAGGCGGAGGATTGCCCGTGTACTGGATGTACTCGGGCGACTCCGACAACGCGGCGAGGTGCCGTGCCGGGCGTTCCGGGCCCACGAAGACCGACCGGACAGGGCCTGGGCCGTCGCTCGGCAGCCGGAAGTCCGGCCAGCGCAGCCAGCGGGCCTCCCACGGGACCTCGGCGGGCTCCTTGCCGAGGAGATGGACCGCGTAGTGGGGCACCGGACCGGCCGGTAGCGGCCGGCGCAGCGCACGCCCTCTGACCAGGCGTCCCGAGGGAAGCCGCAGCACACCGGCGCCGATGGGATTCCAGGTCTCGGTCACCCGCCCACGATAGCCGTGGTGGCACCGCCACGGTGTGAGTGTTTCCGTGGCCCAGTGGCTCGGCCGTACGGCAGCTTCGTGGCGCTCGTGGCGCTCGAGTAGTTGTGACACAGCGGATCCGGGCGCTCGCACACAGTCCGCCGACCCGTCCGAACAGGCGGTCCGGCGAGGCAGGCCCGATGATGGAAGGCCAGAAGCGCGGGAAGGCGACGGGTAGAGGCTGAACCATGGCCGTGTGGCACGTACGGGACTTCGCCCCGGACGATCTGGAGGCAGTGGTGCGCCTCGACAGCGAGAGTGCCGGCACCGACCGGCCCGCCGTCTTCCGTCTCTCCGAGGTCGTCGCCGCGCTCCAGGCACAGCATCCCAGCGTGGTCGCGCTGGCCGACGATCATCTCGTGGGCGCGGCGGTGGGCCGGGTCGACGGCGACCGGGCCTGGGTGCTGCGGATCGGGCTGCATCCGGCCTGGCGGAATCTGGGTCTGGGCACCGCGCTGCTCGACGCCCTGGAGCACCGTCTCCAGGGCGCGGGCGCCAAGACCGTCGCCGCGCTGCTGCCCGAGGACGAGACCGGCGCCACCGCGCTCTCCAACGCGGGATTCCGCTCCCGCCAGGGCCTGACGTACTTCGAGAAGGCGCAGCCCGTGACCGCCCAGGACTCCGCCGTCCTGTCCTCGCTCGGCGCGGTGGTGCCGCCGTCCGGGCTCTGGGAGAAGCTCAGCGGAATGGCCGACGAGAAGCAGCTCATCGAACGGCGGCTGGTGCTGCCGCTGGCCAATCCGGAACTCGCCGACCAGCACGGGGTCGAACCGCCCAGGTGCGTGGTGCTGTTCGGTCCGCCGGGCACCGGCAAGAGCACCTTCGCGATGGCGGTGGCCAGCCGGCTCGGCTGGCCTTTCGTGGAGCTCTTCCCGTCCCGGATCGCGCTGGAGGACGGGCTGGCGAACGGACTCGGCCGCCGCTTCGACGAGATCGCGCAGCTCGACCACGCGCTGGTCTTCATCGATGAGGTGGAGGAGGTCGCGGGCGCCCGCAATCTCGCCGATCCGGTCTCCGTCGGAGTCGTCAACGAACTCCTCAAGTCGATCGTCCGGTTCCGTGATCACGACGGCAGGCTGCTGATCTGCGCCACCAACACCGTCGCCGCCCTCGATCCCGCCTTTCTGCGGCACGGCCGCTTCGACTACGTCCTGCCGGTCGGCCCGCCCGATGACGAGGCCCGTAACGCCCTCTGGAGCAGCTATATCGCCAAGGCGGGAGCCCACGCCGACACCGAGGTCCTCGCCGACGCCAGTGAAGGATTCACTCCCGCCGACATCAAGCAGGCCGCCCGTACCGTCGCCCAGACCGTCTTCGAGCGCACCCTCGACAGCGACAGCGGGGAACGCGCCTGTCCCACCACCGAGGACTATCTCCGCACCATCCGCCGCACCCGGCCCACCGTCACCAACGAGATGGCCATGGAGTTCGCCGACCACACCATCCGCTACGGCCGTGTCTGAAAGCCGGCACGGGAGCCGACTCGTCGGCCGGGCAGGGCAGTTCCTCCGCCGTGATTCCCCGGTCGTTCGCCGGATCGTTCGTCAGTCGCGGCCGGTGCCCCGGTACAACTCCAGTTCACCGTCCAGCTCGACGGCGAGCACGGTGGCCTCCTCGTCCACATCTCCGGCCTCCGGCGCGTCGATCCACAGCACGCCCGGCACCTCGTGCAGACCGCCGATCACCCGGTGCCGCAGCGCGGCGCCCGTACCGAGCACGCTCACCCGGCGCACCGGAGTGCGCAGTCCACGCACCGCCACGCTCTCGCGCGGGACGTCGAAGCAGACGAGATAGAGCGTGCGGCGGTCGGCCGACACCGTGCTGGGACCGTAGTGGTGGCCCGCCGGAAGCCCCGCCACCGTCCCGCGCACGGCGTCGCTATGGCGGCCGATCCAGGCACCGAGCCCTTCGAGACGCGCCACCTGCTCGGCGGGGATCGTGCCGTCCTCCCGAGGGCCGATGTCCAGCAGCAGATTGCCGCCCATGGCGATCGTCTCGGTGAAGTAACGCACCAGCTGCCGAACCGACTTGTGATTGGTGTCCTGGGGCTGGTGGCCCCAGGAGTCATTGACGGTCAGACACAGTTCCCACGGCCCGTCCGGCGCCACCAGCGGTACGCCCTGCTCGGGTGTCGCGTAGTCGCCATGGCTGAGCATCCGGGCGTTGAGCACGGTCTCCGGATTGCCCGCGAGGATCCGCTCGGCGAGTTCACGCATCCGCCACTGCTCCTCGGTGCGCTCCCACTCGCCGTCGAACCACAGCAGATCCGGACGGAAGCGCGCGACGAGTTCGCCGACCTGGGCATCGCGGTAGGCGAGGAACCGCGCCCAGGCCTCCGGGTCTTCGACACCGTCCGGAGGAGCGCTGAACCGGTTCGTACGGACCTGCTCCTCGCGCGGATCGGGGTGCAGGACGGACGCGTAGTCGGGATGGTTCCAGTCGGAGTGCGAATAGTAGAGACCGACCTTGAGACCCCGTTCGCGCAGCGCGTCGGCGTACGGAGCGATGAGATCGCGGCCGGCCGGTGTGTGCCGTACGACGTTCAACTCGCCCTGTGCGGTGTCCCAGAGGGCCACACCGTCGTGGTGCCGGGCGGTCAGCACCGCGTATCCGGCGCCCGCGCGGACGAAGAGATCGGCCCAGGCGCCGGGGTCGTAGCGCGAGGCCGTGAAGCCGTCCAACTGCTTCATGTACCGCTCGTGCGGTATCTGCCCGAGATAGAAGGACCAGGACTCGGGCACACCGTCGACGGCGTAGATCCCGTAGTGGACGAAGATGCCCAACTTGGCGTCGGGGAACCAGGGCTGCATCGGCATACGGCCAGGCTAAGCCGCCTGTATGGCCGTTGGCACCGGGCCGCGTCCGGCGCGTGTGCCGGAGAGGCGGGCGCTCATCCCTCTTTCGAGGGATATGCCTGAGGCGTCAGCCATTGTCACAATCGTTGCGGTTCTTGTTGTACGAGGCCATACGAGGTCATATGGGGCCGTGCACGGCGGCCGTACGAGAAGGAGAGTGCGCGTTGAAGAAGACGGGATCTCTGTCCGCCCTCGGTGCGATCGCGCTGATCGGTTCGGTGCTGCTCACGACGGGGGTGTCCGACGCGGCGCCGGCGAAGTGGGTCAGACACAGTGACGCGGCGGCCCAGTTCAGAAAGGCGGGTATCACCTCGGTCTCCAGCGGGGGATGCACCAACTGGGAGCAGCGCAAATGCACTTCGTTCACGAACATCAACAAGGCGACGGTCTCCGGTGCGATCGCCTTCAAGCAGGCGAGCCGCTGCAAGGTGATCATCACCGGCGGCACGGAGAAGGGACACGCGCCAGGGACCTACAGCCACCGGAACGGCTACAAGGTCGACATGTCCCGGGGCAAGGCCGTGGCCAGGTGTCTCGACTCCTACATCACCCGCACCTTCACCTATGCCGGGAAGCGCGGTGACGGCGCCAGGATGTACAAGTCCCCGGCCGGGAACGTCTATGCGAACGAGCACAGCCACTGGGACGTCACCTACTTCAAGGCCAGGGTCTGACTCCTCCTCCGGCTCGCCGGACCTCCAGACCGCCGGCTCTCGGAACTCCTGACTCTCCCGTCTTCCGAGATGTTCCGGCCGGGCAGACCGGCCCTGACCGGAGGACAACGGTGGCCGCCGTCCGTCGGAAGGCGGCCACTTCTTCCCAGCCCTTCGGACCGGGCCGGTCCGCGTCACCGTCGGGAGTCCGTCGTCCTACCATGGTGCCTGTGACCACGATTGATGCCGAAGACGTCCGCCGTATCGCACTGGCACTCCCGGAGACGGTGGAGAAGGAAGCGTGGAGCATGCCCACGTTCCGTGTTGCCGGGAAGATGTTCATCACGGTCCCCGACGACGAGACGTCCTTCGCCGTACGGTGCCCCAGGCATGAGCGGACGGAGCTGATCGCGGCGGAGCCGGAGAAGTTCTGGGTGCCGGCGCACGAGGCGAGTTCCGCATGGGTACGGGTAAGGCTCCGCGCCCTGGAGGATCTGGACGAGCTGCGCGACATTCTTGTGGACTCCTGGAAGCAGGCCGCACCGGCACGTCTGCTGGAGGCGTTTCCCGCCCTGGAATCCCAGACGGACTCGGGCGCGCGCTGAGCCACGCGTACCAGGGCCGCCACGCATACCAGGGCCACGCGCATCTGCCGCGCACAACAAGAACGCCCCCTCGCGCGGAGGGGGCGTATCACTGCTCGACCACATCAGCTCAACTGCGTCAGCTCAACAACGTCAGACGGTGCTGACGGCGGGATTCGTACCCGCGATCTGAGATCACTGTAGCCGGTGAAGACCACATATGGGGGGAGGATCCGCCGACACGCCGGGAAATCCGTCGTCATACGATCACCGACGTGACGGAGGGGCGGCGGATCATGGATCTGACAGACGGCATGGGTACGGGCGCGGACGCGGACTCGGGGTGGCTGGCGCGTCGGCTGGACGAGGCGTTCGGAGCGGACCAGGTGGTGCGGGTGGCGCCGGAGCGGCTGCATCCGGCGATCACGCACGAGCCCACACGTGAGTTTCTGAGCGGCACCGGTCTGATACGCCGGACAGGGTTCCTCGCGCTGACCTCGGACCTCGCCCCGGACCTCGCCTCGGGTCCTGGGGACGGTGCCCGGCAGGTGTCCGATCTGTTCCCCGACGAAGCCGAAGACCTCGACGGCACAGGCGAGTTCGTGATCCTCGGCAGCTTCGCTCCGGACGAGGACGATCCCGACGAGTACGTCGTGCTGGACGGCCGTACAGGCCGGGTCCATGCCCTCCACGATCCGGACGAGAGCCGGCTGCTCGCCTCCGGGCTTTACTCCTTCACGCTCTTCGCGCTCGCCCTCGAATGGCTGCGCACCGACCGCGAGATCTTCGAGAGCCTTGCCGGGCGGTACGGTCCGGAGGTCGTGGCGGAGGCGACGGAAATACTGCTCGGCCTGCTGCGTGACCATGACCCGGTGCTGCTCGGCTCGGAGGACGAGGACACCGAGGTGTCCGCCTTCTGGCGGCTGTCCCTTCTGCTGCGCCCACTGGCCCGGATCGCCCCGCCGGGCGAGCGGGACGGGCTCACGCTCGCACTGCCCGAAGGCCTGCTGGAGAAGGAGTACGGCGCGGACGCGGTGGTGCGCTTCGCCGACGAGGACCTCCCTTCGGCACTCACCCATGAGCCCACCCGGGCCTTCCTCCGCGACACGGGCCTGGTCCGCGAGTGCGTCTGGGTCTCCCTGGACGACGGCCCGCTGCGGACACTGGCCGAGCACCATGCGGCCAAGCGGGACGACGAGACGTACGGCGACCCGGCGCCCGGCGCTGGGGGCCTGATCCGTATCGGCTGTCTCGTGGAGGACATCGACCTCGTCATCGAGGGCGCGACCGGCCGGGTACGGGGCTGGTCCCTTCCGGAGGCCCAACTCCTTCCCGTCAACTCCGATATCTCCACCTTCGCGTTCACCCAGTGGCTGATCGCCCGCGTGATCGCCTTCGACCGCGAGCACCGGATCACCGACGACTACGTCAATCTGGCCGCCACGGCCACCGCCGTACTCGCCGACGTCGAACGCACCGCCCGCCCCGACGGCGAGAACACCGAGAACGCCGAAGATGGTGCGGACGACATCTGGCGCTACTGGCCGGAGGCCTTCCAGGACGAGGCGGGCGGAGGCCTCTACTCCTAGAAAGCGGCGGCAGGCTCAGGCGGCTGACACTTCCGGGCTAGTCCGGCAGGCCCGGCGAACTTCCCCGACCGCATGCTGATGGACGAGGCCCCACTCCTTCGTGAAGGGAAGTGCCATGGCTTCATCCATACCCGAGGGTTCGCGGCGCCGGGGCCGGTACGGCCTGGTAGCCACATGCACCGCGGCGGCAGCCGCTCTCAGCGGCTGTGCCGCTCCGTCGGCTCTCCCGTCGGCTCCCCACGCCGGTCAGCCCGGCCCCGCCGTGGCCCAGGCCACGCCCGAGTATCCGTACGCGCCCTGCGGCAATCCGCCGGTGAAGCTGGAGAAGCAGACCCAGGAGTTCCTGAACCAGCTCGCCGCCGAGGACGGGACGCCTCTGTACGACCTGTCGTACGCGGCGGCGCGCGAGGTGCTCGACAAACTCCAGTCGGGCCCCGTCGACAAACTGCCCGCGGAGATCAGTGAGCGGACCGTACCCGGTGGTCCGACCGGGCCCGTCTCCATCCGCGTCGTCCGGCCGCCCGGAATCACGGGCCCGCTGCCCGGCGTCGTCTTTCTCCACGGCGGTGGCTGGATCCTGGGCGACGCGCAGACCCATGACCGGCTCGTACGCCAGATCGCCAACGGCGCCCGCGCCTCGGTGATCTTCGTCAACTACACGCCGTCCCCGGAGGCACAGTTCCCCGTGCCGATCGAGCAGGCGTACACCGTGGCCAAGTGGGTCGCCGAACACGGCGGCGAGATCGGCGTCGACTCCTCCCGGCTCGCCATCGCCGGTGACTCGGTGGGCGGCAACATGACCGCCGCCGTCACCCTGATGGCCAAGCAGCGCGGCGGGCCGAGCTTCCGTCAGCAGGTCCTGCTGTACCCGGTCACCGACGCCCGCTTCGACACGCCGTCGTACAACCGGTTCGCGGACGGCTGCTGGCTCACCCGCCGGGCGATGGAGTGGTTCTGGGACGCGTACGCCCCGGACCACGCGGTCCGCAACCAGCCGCTCGCCTCGCCGCTGCTCGCCACCGTCGAGCAACTCCGCGGTCTGCCCAAGGCGTTGGTGATCACCGACTCCGACGTCCTGCTGGACGGTGCCAACGCCTACGCGGACAAGCTGCGCAGCGCGGGAGTCCCGGTGACCAACCGTCACTTCGCGGCCATCACCCACGACTTCATGATGCTCAACGCCCTGGCGGGCACCGACGCCGACAAGGCGGCCGTCGCGGAGACCGCCAAGACGCTCCGCGAGGCGCTGTACGGGAAAGAGAAGGCAGGGGCCGGTACGAAGTGAGCCGGCGCTCCGTCGAAGCCGTGGCCGGTCCGTTCCCCGGGCCGGCCACGGCAGCCTGCCCTTGGCCGGACCCGTGGCCCGTCGTGGGCCCCCGTCCCGTACGGCGGCTCACGCCCACAGCGCCCCGGCGACGGCGGTACCCACGAAGGCCGCGCCGAGCCCGGCGATCACGCTCGCGATGACATTGGCAGCCGCGTAGAACTTGGCGCCGTCCTCGGCCAGCCGCAGCGTCTCGTAACTGAATGTGGAGTATGTCGTGAGTGCCCCGCAGAGCCCTGTCCCGATGAGCAACTGCACTGAGGAGGACGCCGCTCCCGCCGCGACGGCGCCTGTCAGCAGCCCGAGGACCAGACATCCCACCACATTGACCGTGAACGTTCCCCATGGGAAGACGGTGTCGTGCCGGGCCTGCACCGCCCGGTCCGTCAGATACCGCAACGGTCCGCCGACCGCCGCCCCGGCCAGGACCAGAAGCCAGTTCACCGGTCCTCCTCGCGTTCCGTGTACCGGATGACCTCGCAGCCGTCGAGGACGACCAAGCCCTCCCCGACCAGTTCGTCTAGCTGCGGCAGAAACGCCCGGATCTTCTCCCCGGCGTCCACGATCACCACCGCCATCGGCAGATCCTCGCTCAGCGACAGCAGCCGCTGCGTATGGATCAGCGACGACGCGCCGTACCCTTCGACACCGCGGAAGACGCTTGCTCCCGCCAGCCCCGCCGCGTGCGCCCGGTGCACGATCTCCGTATAGAGAGGCCGGTGGTGCCAGAGATCCGATTCCCCGACGAGGATGGTCATCCGCAGGGCCGTGCCCGCCAGCTTCGTCATGCCTGCCTCCACGCCACGACGCGGCGTGTCACCCACACCGCGGCCCACACCGCCGCGAGAGCCGCGAGCAGCGTCAGTCCCAGATAGGCCATCCCCGTACGGGCCCGGCCGGCATCCACCAGCCGCTCGATGTCCACCGCATAGGTGGAGAACGTGGTGAATCCGCCCAGTACACCGGTGCCGACGAACGGACGGATCAGCCGGTGCGCCGTCCAGACCTCGGTGATCACCACCATGAACACACCGATCAGCGCACAGCCGCTGACATTGACGGCGAACGTCGTCCAGGGAAAGCCGCCCGTGGCCGTCGGCCACAGCAGCGAAGCGCCGTACCGGGCCGCCGCGCCGCACATCGCGCCGAGCGCCACGACAGCCACCACCGGCCAGGGCACCCGCGGGCGCGCCGGACGCCGCCCGGGGACGGAAAGATCGACATCGGGATCGGCATCGGGACGGCCGGACCGATCGGCGGGCTCTTCCATCGCACGGCTCCGGGGAACTCGCACCACCATGCTTCTCCTACTCGCTCGGCGCCCGGATCCGGGCGCGCTCCTTCGCAAGTAGGGACCGTTGGCGGCCTGTCACCGCGGTTCGGGTACGGCGGGCCCCACCGCCGCGCGGCACTCCTCGGAGCGCCTCGTGGTCAAGGCTAGCTCCAGGGGCCGTCGACGCGCCAACCGTGCTCGGGCAGGCGGTACTGGGGCTACGACATCCGGGACGTCCCGGGGGCTATGCGTCCCGGGGCTATGACATCCCGCGTCGCCGGGCCGCGCTGTTCGGTTCGGCGGCGCGCAGATCGGCCAGCAGCTCGGCCTGGCCCGTCAGCAGCCCGGACAGGATCGTCCGCGCCACCTTGAGCAGCTCCGCGACATTCGGGTTGGCCAGCGCGTAGTAGACGGCTGAGCCCTCCCGGCGTGTGGTGACGAGATTGGCACGGCGCAGGACGGCCAGTTGCTGCGACAGATGCGACGGTTCGACTCCGACCTCGGGCAGCATCTCGGAGACCGCGTGCTCGCGTTCGCTCAGCAGCTCCAGCACACGGATGCGGACAGGGTGTCCCAGCGTCTTGAAGAACTCCGCCTTCAACTGGTACAGCGGCGCGCTCATCGTGCACGTCCAGGGCGTCGCACGCATCCAGAACTCATCGTCATGGGCCCATCCTCGCGCCTTCGCGCCGAACTGATGACCTTCGGAATTGCCAAGACCAGCAAGACGGGGCCTACAGAGGCAGGGTGATCCAGATGCTCTTGCCCCGGCCGTCCGCGTCGCCGCGTACGACCGCGGTCCCGCCGAGGCCGAGCGTGAGTTCGACCACGGTGGCCAGCCCGCCGCTCCCGGCTCCGGTGACCGACGCGTACAGGGCGGGCTGATAGGGATGGCGGTCGTGGACGGCGAACGCGAGCGTGTCCGGCCCGGCCGCGTAGATGACGGTGACATTCGGGGAGCAGACGGCGGCGTGCCGCACGCTGTTGGTGACCAGCTCGCTCAGGATCAGCAGCGCCGGATCCACGCTCGGATGCCGGTGGCTGATGCCCCATTCGGCCAGCACCAGCTCGGTGGTCTCACGTGCCAGCCGTACCGCCTTTCCCATGGCGGGCAAGGTCAGTACATGCCGGTGGGGCAGGGTGTCGAGCCGTGTGATCACCGGGCCCCCGGGTGGACGAGACGGAAGCCGGTGACGGTCTGCGGCTGGACGCGCAGGAGCGTGTCGTGCGGGCCGTGGGCCCAGCCGGGCAGTGTGCGACGGTAGTGGCCCGCCTCGTCCGGGTCGGTGATGATCTTGGCCGGTCCCGTGGCGGTGACGGTCCAGCCGGTGCCGCTCGCTGTACGGATCTCGTCCGCGTGGTACGTCAGCGAGGCCCGTCCGGACAGCGCCACCGGCTGGGCGGGCGTACGGACGATCAGCCGGCCGTACTCCAGGACATGCACCGCCGGACGGACCACGGCGTTCTCCCGCTGGACATACACCAGCCGCCCGTGGACGGCGCCTTCGAGCAGCCACAGGGCCTCCGTGCCGGAGACCTCGACCATACGGCGGGCGACGGGGACGGTCATCGTGACGCCTCCTCGGCGTGGGCAGCGGGCAGGCCGGGAACCACGGCCGGGCCGGGAACGGCGGACTGGCCCAGGACGGTGGGCGGGCCGGAAATTACGGCCGGTCCCGGGACGGCGGGCGGGCCCGGGAGGGCAGGCAGCAGTCCGGCGCTGCGCAGATGGGCGCGGGCCCCGGCGATGGCCTCGGGTGTGGTGGCGTACTCCCGCCCTTCCCGCCGGAGCAGTTCCAGGGCTCCGACGGAGTCGAGTGCGCGGCGCTGACCTGGCCGTATACCCGAGGTCATGACGGCGATGCCGCGCCGGTTCAGTTTCTCCACCGCGTCCTTGAGGACCAGCGCGCCGGTGGCGTCCACCGTCGATACGCGCGACATCCGCAGGATGACCACCCGTACGTCGGCGACCTCGCTCAGCTCCAGCAGAAAGCGGTGGGCGCCCGCGAAGAACAGCGGTCCGTCGATCCGGTAGGCGACGATGTGCTCGGTGAGCAGCGCGTGCTCCTCGTCGCTGTGCTCGCCCGGCAGATCGGGCCGGAAGTCCACCTGATCCATCCGGGCCTGCCGGGCCACCGCCCGCAGCGCCAGGGCGCCGGCCACCACCAGCCCGATGATCACGGCGAGGACGAGGTCGAGCGCGAGAGTGGCCGCCGCGGTCAGGACGAGTACGGTCGCGTCCGAGCGGGTGGCGCGGACCATCGCCCGGAGCGCGCCGACCTCGACCATACGGATCGCCGTCGCCAGCAGTACTCCGGCCAGCGCGGCCAGAGGGATCTTCGCGACCAGCGGGGCGGCGGCGAAGACGATCACGGCGAGGACGGCGGCATGCGTGAGCGCGGCCAGCCGGGAGGACGCGCCCGTACGGACATTGACGGCGGTACGGGCGATCGCGGCCGTCGCCGGAACGCCACCGAACAGCGGAGCGGCCAGATTCGCCAGGCCCTGCCCGAACAGCTCTCTGTCCGGATCGTGTTTCTGACCGACCGTCATGCCGTCCGCGACCGTGGCCGACAGCAGGGACTCCAGGGCCGCGAGCGCCGCGACCGCCACCGCCGGGGCCAGCAGCGAACCGAGCGCGGAGAGATCGAGGAAGCCGAGGGACGGTGCGGGCAGCCCGGACGGCAGGGCGCCGATCGGAGCGGTGTCGAGGTGGCAGAGCTGTACGACGACGGTCGCGGTGATCACCGCGACGACGGAGAACGGGACGGTGGGCCGCCATCGCGCACCGAGCAGCATCGCGGTCGCCACGGCGAGGGCGATGGCCAGGGCGGTCCAGTTCGGGGTACGTACGAATTCCTCGGCCGCCCGCCAGGCCACCACCAGGACCTTGTCGCCCTCCGGCTTCGCCACGCCCAGCGCGCTGGGGATCTGCTGGAGACCGATCACACAGGCGATGCCGAGGGTGAAGCCCTCCACCACCGGCGCGGGGACGTAGCGCATGTACCGTCCGGCGCGCAGCAGGGCGAGCGCGATCAGCAGGACACCGGCCATCAGCCCGACCGTCAGCACACCGCCCGGGCCGTACTGGGCGACGATCGGCACCAGTACGACCGTCATCGCTCCCGTCGGCCCGGAGACCTGGAGGTTCGAGCCGCCGAACAGCGCGGCCAGGGCGCCCGCCACCACGGCGGTCGCCAGACCGGCCGCCGCGCCGAGCCCGGAGGACACTCCGAAGCCCAGGGCGAGCGGCAGCGCCACGATGGCGACGGTCAGGCCGGCCAGCAGATCCCGGCGAGGGTGACGGCCCATGGCCGCGAAGTCGGCCCGGACGGGCAGAAGGGAACGGACCCGGCGCCAGGGCCGGGCCGGTGACATACGCACACTCACCGCGCGGAGACCTCGGCTTCCCGAGGCTCCTCCCGCTCCCGCAACTCCTCCAGCAGCTCGTTCTGCCCGGCGAGCATCTCGGTCAGGATCCGCCGGGCGGCCCGCATCAGCTCCGCCACATCGCCGCCGGTCAGTTCGTACACCACGGTCGGGCCCTCGCGGGTGGCCGTCACGATGCCGGAGCGGCGCAGCACCGCGAGCTGCTGGGAGAGACTCGACGGTTCGATCCCCGTCGCCGTGAGCAGATCCCGTACGGGCATCGGCCCGTCCTGCAACAGCTCCAGCACCCGGATCCGGACCGGATGCCCCAGCATGCGGAAGAACTCGGCCTTCACCTGATACAGCGGAACCGGCACGGTCGCGGCCTCTCCTCATCCCTTGGCGCACCCCGGACCACCGGGGCCGCTACGGCACAACGACCACAGCATGTAGTGAATTGAAGAATTTTGCAATTCATCAGTCAGCAGTTCGAACGCCGCACCGCACCGTGCGCTAGCTGTCGAAGTCGACCGCCAAGGTCTCGGAGACTGCGAAGGTCTGGCAGGTCAGGACATATCCCTCGGCCACTTCGGACTCCTCCAGCGCGAAGTTGCGGCGCATGTCGCCCTCGCCCTGTGTGATACGGGCGCGGCAGGTGCCGCAGACGCCTCCCTTGCAGGCGAACGGCAGATCGGGACGGGTGCGTTGGGCGGCGTCGAGCAGGGCGGTGCCGCGTGGGAGTGCGGAGGTGGTGGTGCGGCCGTCGAGGGTGATGGTGACCTGGCTGACGGGACCGGCCACCGCCGCGTCCTCGTGACGGACCGACCGTACGGGCTGGTCGTCGGCGTAGAACAGCTCCCGGTGCACCCGGTCGGACGGTACGCCCAGCTCCGCGAGGAGCCGCTGGGCCTCCTGGACCATCAGGTGCGGACCGCACAGCCACCAGTGGTCCGTCGCCGGGACGTCCACCAGTCCGTCGATGAGCGCGGTCAGCCGCTCCGCGTCGAGGCGGCCCGACAGCAGTTCGGCCTCGCGTGGCTCGCGGGAGAGCACATGTCCGAGCTGGAGCCGGGCGGGATGGAGGTCCTTCAGATCCGCCAGTTCGTCGGCGAACATCACCGTGTCCGTACGCCGGTTCCCGTAGAAGAGCGTGACGCGCGAGCGGCTGTCGGCGGCGAGGACCGACTCGGCGATCGACAGCATCGGGGTGATACCGGAGCCCGCGGCGACCAGGACATGGTGGCCGGGCGTGGTGAGGTCGGGAGTGAAGGAGCCGGTGGGCGCCATCACTTCGACGGTGTCCCCGGGACGGATGTCGTGCACCAGCCAGGAGGAGAAGAGCCCGCCGGGAACCATCCGGACACCGATCCGCGGCGGTGTGCCCTCGGGGGAGCAGATGGAGTACGAGCGGCGCTCGTCCCGTCCCTCGATCTCCCGGCGCAGGGTGAGGCACTGGCCGGCCCGGTGGGCGAACTCCGCGGTCAGCTCCTCCGGGATGTCGAAGGCGATCGCCGCGGCGTCCTCGCACAGCCGCTCGACCGCGGATACCCGCAGCCGGTGGAAGGCCGGCCGGCGACGCGTGCGCGCGGTCGCGCCGCCGGTCGCGCTTCCCGCGCCGGTCCCGGTCCCTGTCGCGGCGGTGGTCGGGGCCATCAGATCTCCTTGACGTACTCGAACGGTTCCAGACAGGCGCGGCAGCGCCACAGCGCCTTGCACGAGGTGGAGGCGAAACGCGATGTCTCCTCGGTGTCGGCCGAACCGCAGCGCGGGCAGGCCACCGCCCGCCGTGTGACCGACAGCTCCAGCGGGACGGGCCCGGCGGGCCGTCGGCGCACCGGACCGGGCGGCGCGATGCCGTGCTCGCCGAGCTTGCGGCGGCCCGCAGGAGTGATCCACTCCGTGGTCCACGGCGGATCGAGCTCCGTTCTGATCTCCACCCGTGCGAATCCGGCCGCCCGCAGCCGCGACGCCACATCGGCGCGCATCTCCGCCATCGCAGGGCAGCCCGAGTAGGTCGGCGTCAGGCTCGCGACGACCGTGCCGTCGGCCGTGACCTCGACACTTCGCAGGACACCCAGATCGGCGAGCGTCAGCATGGGCAGCTCGGGATCCGGGACGCACTCGGCGACCCGACGCGCCCGCTGCGCCGTGAGAGAGGCGAGGGAGGAGTGCGCGGTCACCATGTCGCCTCCGGATGGGCACGCGCCACGCTCTGCAACTCCGCCAGCAGCGGCGCCAGATGGACGGTGTGGTCGCCGTACCGGCCGCTGCCGGCCAGGGCGCCGCCGTCGGGAAGCGTGAGCCCGGCGGCGTCGAGGACCTGGCCGAGCACTTCCGTCGCCTCGTCCCGTACGGACACCGCGTCGATACCGAACCCCGGTTCGGCGTCGAGGAGTTCACCGAGGTACGGCGCGATCTCACGCAGCGCCGCGACCATACGGCGGTGCGACTCCTCTGTCCCGTCACCGAGCCGCAGCGTCCAGTCGGCGGCGAACTGGCGGTGGTAGGCGAGCTCGTTGACGCCCTTGGCCGCGACGGCCGCCAGCACCGGATCCTTCGCCGCCGTCGCCAGCCGTCCGAACACCGCCAGCCGCCAGCAGGACAGTACGAGCAGCCGCACGGTCGAGAAGGCGAAGTCACCGTTGGGCAGTTCGGCGAGTCGTACATTGCGGAAGTCGTCGGCGTCCCGGAAGTAGGCGTACGCGTCCTCGTCGCGTCCGGTGCCGTCCACCTGTCCCGCCCGTGCGTAGAGCAGTCGGGCCTGGCCGAGCAGATCGAGTCCGATATTGGCCAGGGCCACCTCCTCCTCCAGCTCCGGCGCGCGCGTGCACCACTCCGCGAGGCGCTGCGCGCCGACCAGGGCGTCGTCGGCGAGGGCGAGACATTGCACGGTCAGCTCCCGCGCGTCGACACCGTCCGGCACGGTCGTGTCCACACCGTGCAACGGATCCTTGAATCCGGTGCCGAACGCCCAGCGGGCATCGTCGTCATGTCCCTCGGCCAGGGAGAGATAGACATGATCGTCGCTCATGTCCGGCTCCTGGATGCGCTCATGCCCGGCTCCTAGATATGGGGGACATCGTCGGGGATGTCGTAGAAGGTGGGATGGCGGTAGACCTTGTCCGCGCTCGGCGCGAAGAAGGGATCCTTCTCGTCGCGCGTGGAGGCCGCGATGTGCTGCGAGCGGACGACCCAGATGCTGACGCCCTCGTTGCGCCGGGTGTACAGATCGCGGGCGTGGGTGAGCGCCATGGCGTCGTCGGCGGCGTGCAGCGAGCCGACGTGGACATGGTTGAGACCGCGCTTGCCGCGTACGAACACCTCGTACAGCGGCCATTCCCTCGCGCTCTCCGCCGTGCCGCTCGTGCTCTGTGCCGTACTCTCCTCGGTGCCGCTCATGCCGCTGCCTCTTCCTCGCTCCGGGCGGCCTGCCTGGCCGCGTGGGCGGTCGCCGCCGCACGGACCCAGGCGCCCTCCTCGTGTGCTGTCCGCCGCCGTGCGACACGTTCGCTGTTGCACGGTCCGTCGCCGCGGATCACCCGCTGGAGCTCGGACCAGTCGGGCGTGCCGAAGTCATGGCGCCCGCGCTCCTCGTTCCAGCGCAGCTCCGGGTCGGGGAGCGTGACACCGAGCTTCTCGGCCTGCGGCACGGTCATGTCGACGAACCGCTGACGCAGCTCGTCATTGCTGTGCCGCTTGATCTTCCAGGCCATCGAGGCCGCGGAGTTGGGCGAGTCGCCGTCGGGCGGCCCGAACATCATCAGCGACGGCCACCACCAGCGGTCGACCGCGTCCTGCACCATCGCGCGCTGGGCGTCCGTACCGCGCATCATCGTCATCAGCAGCTCATAGCCCTGCCGCTGATGGAAGGACTCCTCCTTGCAGATCCGCACCATGGCGCGCGCGTACGGACCGTACGAACTGCGGCACAGCGGAACCTGGTTGCAGATCGCCGCGCCGTCCACGAACCAGCCGATCACTCCGACATCGGCGAAGCTGGGCGTCGGGTAGTTGAAGATCGAGGAGTACTTCTGGCGCCCTTCGATCAGCCGCTCGGTCAGATCCGCGCGGTCGGCTCCCAGCGTCTCGGCCGCGGAGTACAGATAGAGGCCGTGTCCCGCCTCGTCCTGGACCTTGGCGAAGAGGATGGCCTTACGGCGCAGCGACGGAGCCCGGGTGATCCACTCGCCCTCCGGCTGCATGCCGATGATCTCCGAGTGCGCGTGCTGCGCGATCTGCCTGATCAGCGTCTTGCGATAGCCGTCGGGCATCCAGTCGCGCGGTTCGATCCGCTGATCCCGCTCGATGGTCGCGTCGAAATGCGCCTGGAGGCGCGGCTCGGCCGGACCGGTGACGGTGGTGACGGACGAGGCGGCGACGGACGAGGCGGAGTCTGTCGTGGTCATCGATACCAGCTTCCCAACCGACCGTTCGTTCGGTATGTAGTGAGATGAGTCTACTGCGCACGCACAAGCCCCGCCAAGAGGGGCGCAAGCCTGGACGTCAGGATGGGCACGAGCCCGGTCAGGGGTGGCACGAGTCCGGTCAAGGGTGGCGTAAGCCCGGTCAGGAGTGGCAGCGCCGCTCACACCCGCTCCACGAGCATGGCCACGCCCTGGCCGACGCCCACGCACAGAGTGGCCAGGCCCCGGCGGACGTCCTCGCGCTCCAGCCGTCCGAGCAGAGTGAGCAGGATACGGGCGCCGGAGCAGCCGAGCGGATGGCCCAGCGCGATGGCGCCGCCGTCCGTGTTGACCCGCTCCTCGTCCAGCTTCAGCCGCCGTATGACGGCGAGAGCCTGTGCGGCGAAGGCCTCGTTCAGCTCGACCGCGCCCAGCTCGCCGGTCTCCCAGCCGGCGCGGGCGAGGGCCTTCTCCGTGGCGGGCACCGGGCCGAGACCCATGAGGTTGGCCTGGACGCCCGCCGACGCGGAGGTGACGATCCGGGCCCGGGGAGTGAGTCCGTACCGCTCGACGGCCGCCGCGCTCGCCACGACCAGGGCCGCCGCGCCGTCGGAGAGCGGTGAGGAGGAGCCCGCGGTGACGATGCCGTCCTCGCGGAAGAGCGTACGCAGCGCGGCGAGCTTCTCCGGTGTCGTACCAGGGCGCGGGCCCTCGTCGGCGGTCACCTCGCCGCCCTTGACGGGAACCGGCACGATCTCGCGGTCGAAGCGGCCCGCCTCCTGGGCGGCGACGGCCCGCCGGTGGCTGCGCAGCGCGAAGGCGTCGGACTCGGCGCGTGTGATGCCGTCCAGGGCCGCCACCTCCTCCGCGGTCTCGCCCATCGACAAGGTCACCTTCACCGCGTCGGGCCCGGCGCCGGCGGGCACGGCACGGTCGGCGGCGGTGAAGCGCGGATTGGTGAAGCGCCAGCCCAGCGAGGTGTCGTGCGTCTCGCCCGGCTTGGCCCATGGTGTGCCGGGCTTCGCCATCACCCACGGAGCGCGGGTCATCGACTCGACACCACCCGCGACGATCAGCTCGGCCTCACCCGAGCGGATCGTCTGCGCGGCGGAGGCAACGGCGGTCAGGCCCGAGGCGCAGAGCCGGTTGACGGTGTAACCGGGCACGGTGTGCGGCAGCCCGGCCAGCAGGACGGCCATCCTCGCCACATCGCGGTTGTCCTCGCCGGCCTGGTTGGCGGCGCCGAGGATCACCTCGTCCACGGCCTCGCCCGGAATCCCGGAGCGCAGGACGGCCTCACCGACCACCAGGGCCGCCAGATCGTCGGGCCGTACGGTGGCCAGGGCGCCGCCGTAGCGGCCCTGCGGGGTGCGGGCCCCGTCGATCAGATAGACCTCGTCGGACATCGATGCGCTCCTCGGCGGTCGGGTGGGCGGCCGGATGGCCGGAGCCGCTGGTTGACAGGCGAATGGTTGACAGGCGATGACGATGCTTGATTTCTTGACCAGGCCGACGCTAACCGAATGTTCGGTCGGTAGACAAGGTGGTGGAAACCGTGACGCAGGTCACTTGAGGCCGGTCGCTGAGGCCGGCTGTGCGCGGTGCGCTCCGCGCCGTGTCAGGGCAGCAGCGCCGCCGTGAGCATCTGGGCGAGCCACTGCCGGTACTCGGACGCGGTCCAGCCGCGCTCGCGGGTCAGGCGTTCATGGACCTGAGGAGAGGTCAGCAGCCAGCAGGAGTCCGCCGCCCGGACCGGATCCAGACCGGGACGCAGCATCCCGGCCGTCGAGAGGTGGTCGACGAACGCTCCGGTGCCGGTCCGTCGTTCCCGGTCGGTGACGGCGGCCAGCTCGGCCAGCTCCGGATCGGCCGCGGACAGGACGGCCGTCAGGGCGGCCAGCCGCTCGTGGACGCCCGCCACGAACCGTGCGTAACCGGCGAGCTTCTCGACCGGGTCGGTCTCCGCGAGTACGGCGCGCAGCTCCGGCCGTGCGTGCATGGGCACCGGTTCGTCGTCCTGCGCCAGGGTGGTGTCGTAGACGGCCTTCACCAGTTCCTGCTTGCTGCCGAACACCTTGTACACCGTCGGTACGGAGACGCCCGCGCGCCGGGCGACGGCCTGGACCGAGGTGGCGCGGTAACCGTCCCGCAGCAGCGATTCCCGGCAGGCGTCGAGGATCGCGGCGCGGTTGCGTGCCGCCGCCGCCTGCCGCCCGCTGCTGTCGTAGCCGCGCCGCGGCCGGTCCGGTCCGGTCATGAGCCCTGCCTCCCGTGATTTCGGTATAGTTGATTCTATCGAAAATGGCCCGGCCGCCGCAGCCGGTCGAAACACCTGGGAGCATCCATGGAGCAGACCTCACCGTGCCCGCCGGGCGTCCATCGCCTCGGTGACAGCGTCGTCAATTTCTATGTGGTCGAGGAGCCGGACGGACTGGTCCTCGTGGACGCCGGACTGCCCGGGCACTGGCAGATGCTGTCCGACGCGCTCGCCGGACTGGGCGCGGCCGTCGGCGACATCAAGGCGGTGCTGCTCACGCATGCCCATATCGATCACCTCGGTCTCGCGGCCAGGCTCCACCGCGAGGCGGGAGCGTCGGTGTGGACGCATCGCGCGGACGCGCCCACACTCGCCGCCGACCGTCCGGCACGAGCCGCCGCCAAGCCGGAGCGCTCCATCGTGCCGTATCTGTTGCGCCGTCCCTCGGCCCTGGTGCTGCCTCTCCGGCTCGCCCTCCAGGGAGGTTTCAGCCCGGAGCCGGTGCGTGAGCCGGACACCTTCGACAGACGTCTCGTACTGAGCCGTGTTCCCGGTTCGCCGGAAGCGGTGCCACTGCCGGGCCACACCCCGGGGAGCACCGCGTACTTCTTCCCCCGGCACGGCGCCGTCTTCACGGGCGACGCGCTCATCACCCACGACGGTCTCACCGGTGCCCGTGGCCCCCGGCTGATCTGCCGGGCCTTCACCCATGACAGCGCCGCCGCGCTCGCCTCGCTCGACCGGCTGACCGAACTCACCGAGCACGACGGCGATCTGACGCTTCTGCCGGGCCATGGTGAGCCGATGGCCCATGGCCTGGCCGAGGCGGTCACACGGGCCCGCGAGTTCGGTGTGGTCTGAGCCCGCTTCTGCGTACCCGACCAGGCCTGAAGGAGGTGTCGGTGGGCAGAGATATGCTCCAGCGTCGCACCAGTGATCGACGAGGAGCGGCCGGATCCGGCACGAGAGTCCGCGAGGAACCAGCGAGAGGAGTCACCGGCGATGACCTTCGACGTGGCAACGGTACGTGCGGCCTATCCCGCGCTCGGCGACGGAACGGCCTATCTCGACGGCGCGGCGGGCACCCAGGTGCCGGCCGTGGTCATCGACGCGATCACGGACGCGTACCGGACCGGGATGGGCAACGCGGGCGGCACCTTCGCCGCCAGCCGGTACTCGGGAGAGATCGTCGCGGAGTGCCGCCGTGCCGTCGCCGATCTGGTCGGCGGAGTCCCGGAGGGCATCGTCCTGGGCCAGAACACCACCTCGCTCGTCTACCGCTTCTCCCAGACCCTTGCCGCCACCTGGCGGCCCGGTGACGAGATCGTGGTCTCGCGGCTCGACCACGACGCGAACATCCGCCCGTGGATACAGGCCGCGGCCCGCGCGGGCGCGGTCGTACGGTGGGCCGAGGCCGATCCGGCGACGGGCGAGCTGCCGGTGGAGCAGTACGACACGCTGCTCGGCGAACGCACCCGGCTGGTGGCGGTGACGGCGGCCAGCAATATCCTCGGCACCCGTCCCGATGTCGCGGCCATCACCGCCAAGGCGCACGCGGTCGGCGCCCTGACCTATGTCGACGGGGTGCACGCCACTCCGCACGGCCCGGTCGATGCCGGCGCGCTGGGCGCGGACTTCTACGCCACCAGCGCCTACAAGTGGTCCGGCCCGCACATCGGCGCGGTCGCCGCGGACCCGGCGCTGCTCGGCACACTGCACCCGGACCGGCTGGCCTGCTCGCCCGGCACCGTGCCGCTGCGCTTCGAGACCGGGACTCCGCCCTTCGCGGATCTGGCCGGAGTCACCGCCGCCGTCGACCATCTGGCCGCCCTGGCCGGACCGGGCGCGGGCAGCCGGCGCGAGCGGCTGCTCGTCTCGATGGGCGCGGTGGAGTCGGCCGAGCGTGAGCTGTTCGGGGTGATGCTGCGCGGGCTGGAGGAGCTGCCCCGCGTCACGCTCTACGGAAAGCCCGCGCGGCGCACCGCGACCGCCTACTTCCGGGTGGCCGGACATACGCCGAGGGAGGTCGCCGAGCATCTCGCGGCCCGTCGGGTCAATGTGTGGGACGGCCACTGCTACGCCTGGGAGCTGACCGAGGCCCTGGGACTGCGGGAGACCGGCGGCGCGGTCCGTGCCGGGCTCGTGCACTACAACGACCGCTCCGATGTCGACCGGCTGCTGGAAGCGGTCGCGGAACTGGCCGTCTGACGGCGACCGCCAGGAGGATTGTCAGTGGCGGGTGCGATGCTGCTTGCCATGGACGAACTGCTACGGCGGCGCCGGGTGTACGGAGCCGACCACGACGACCCGGACCCGGGACCGCGGCCCGGCCATGTCTACCGGGAGCTGGTCGCCGGGCCGCTGGACGGTCTGCTGCTGGATGTCACCGGCTGGACCGACCGGCGGCTCGCGGAAGGTGCCGCGCTGGACACCGAGATAGGTTCGTACGGCGCTGGCGGCCATGCCCTGTACGGGCCCAGGCCCGCCGATCCGGAGCGCTGGGACTGGCAGGGCGACACGCCCTGACCGGCCTCCGGCGTTTCCGGCGCGGCCGGTGGGGGCCGGTGGGCCGGTCCGGCCGGGTGGCTCAGCAGGCCTGGCGCCAGGTGTCGAGATCGAGGTTCTTGCGCATGGACGAGAATCCCAGACGGCGGCTCTGCGTGCAGAAATCATTGGTGGACAGCGCGTATTCGACATGGAGGACGGCCTTCCCGGCCTCCACGAAGGGAGTGAGCAGCGTGCACTCGTCGTACTGTGCGCACTCCTCGTTCACGGCGAAGTCGAAGGTGCCCACGAGCGCGGGCACCTGTGGCAGATCGTTCTTGAGGCCGACCGACATATCCCGTTCGTGCGCGATCCGGGCGATCATACGGTTGTAGGCGAGCTGATGGGCGGCGCGGAGCGGGAATCCGGTGTCGTTGAGATAGCCGTCGAGCAGATCGGGTTCGACCGCGTCGAATCCCTTCGCCCGGCACATGTCGAAGCGCTTCTCCATCAGCGGCTTCAGGATGTCGAGGCGCCGGATGTCGAGCCAGCGCTCGCCGTCCCAGCCGTTGGGGCGGCCACGGACGGAGGCCGGAAAGGCGTCGCTGTCCGGGCGGAAGTCCTCCCAGGCACCGGCGTTGATGTAGCAGATGACCTTCCGTCCGTCCCGGTGGAGACGGGCGACATCGGCGACGGTGTTCTCGAAGCCGTCGATGTCGTACACGGGCACATCGATCCCGGGATCCACCCGGCCGTCGAGCTGCCACTGCCAGGCGCTGCCCGGCCGAGGCGCCCAGCGTCCGGCCGAGGTCGGCTTCTCGGTCGCTGTGCCTTTCTCCGGGCCGGCCGGCGAGCAGCCCGTCACCAGCAGGAGCAGCACAAGGACGGCGAGAGGCAGGAGGGCCATGAGCGGCACGCTTCGGGCGCGCCGGGACGGTTGAGCGAGGAGTGAACGCGTCATGGCGCCTTCCGGAGCAGGGCGAACGGTGGCGCCGCCCATGGGTTGGGCAGTTCGCCCGCGACCGGGCAGGAGACGGCCGCGCCACGCTCCAGGGCGGTACGGACGGCGAGCCGGGTCAGCGCAGGCGGCACGCCGTACACGAGATGGCAGAACCGCTCGGACGGATGGCGGGAGGTCCAGCGCGGACGGACGAAAGGAGACAGATAGGTCGTCCAGTGCCCTTCGAAGGTGACGATCAGGTCGGCGATCCGGGCATAGCCGCGGGCCGGATGGACACCCGGGTTGAGCACGACCGTGGCCGCTCCCCGGCGCCGTGCGGCACGGACCAGACGCCGACAGCGGCGCAGTTCGGCGGTCCCGGCCGGCGCGCGGTCGAGGAAGCAGCCGTCGACGTCGTACCACTCGCGATGGCGGTCGAGATCGTCCCGTACGGCGGTGCCCGGCCGCTTCCCGTAGGCGAGATCGACATAACCGAGGACGCGTGTGCCCGCGTCGCGCAGCGCACGTGCGGCGGAGACAAAGGCGGGATCGGAGGAACGGCCGGGACCGTCACCTGGGTTGAGTACGACGCCGTAGACATGGTCGGCCGCCGAGGTCAGCAGCCGCCAGGCGGCCGGATCCTCGACGGGATGGATGTAGAGCGGTACGAGCAGGCTCATCGGCCACGGTCCCCGGCCGATTCCGGTGCCGGTGCCGATTCCGGTGTCTGTGCCCGTTCCGGTTCCGGTTCCGGCCCGGTGCGCGCGGAGGCCCACAGATCGGCGAGGGACTCCGCCAGTCCGTAACGGGGAACCCAGCCGAGCGCGTTCGCGGCGGCGGTGATGTCCGAGCACTGCCAGGACACGTCCGAGGAGCGCGGGGAGCCGTCCCGGCTCTCCTCGATCCTGCCCCGGAAGTCCGCCGCCCGTGCCAGACCGTGCACCAGATCGCGGACCGGGAGGGCCCGTCCGCCGCCGATGTTCAGTACGGGAGGCAGCGGGCCCGGTGCGGTGGTGGCCAGGACGACCGCGCGGGCGATGTCCCGTACGTCCACGAAGTCGCGGTACGCCGAGAGATCGCCGAGACGCACGACGGCGTCCGGATCTCCGTCGGCCTGCCCGGCCCGCCGGAGCTGCCGGACGAGACGGCCGGGCAGTCCGGCCGCCGGCGCGCCCGGCCCGACCGGATTGCCCACGCGCAGGACGACGGAGTCCAGCCCGGACGCGGTGACGGCGACCGTGCCCGCGAGCTTGGTGGCACCGTACGGACCGGTCGGCCGGGTGGCGGCACTCTCGGTGACGCGCTCGCCGTGAGCGGTCGGACCGTACTCGGCGGCGGATCCGAGATGGACCAGCCGCGCCCGGGGAGCCGCCTCGCGCAGGGCGGCGCAGAGCACAGCGGGACCTCGGGCGTTGACCTCGGCGAGTGTCACGGCGTCACCTCCGACGGCTCCCGCACAGTTGACGACCGCGTCCGGCGCGAACGAGGCGATCCTGTCCGCCAGTTGACGGGAGCCGATGGTGGCGAGGTCGACGGCCAAGCCCGCGGCCGGGGCCCGGCCGCCGCCGAGCAGCCGCGCGCCGGGCAGGGCGCGAAGCTGCTCGGCGGCGTGTCCGCCCAGGTATCCGGTGAGGCCCAGGACGAGGATGCGCATGGAGTGCTCAGGCTCCCTTGAGCAGAAGGGACTGGTAGGTGGTGAACTCGGCGTTGGCGCGGTCGTAGTCGTCCGGGCGGCCGATGTCGAGCCAGTATCCGTCGAACTCGTAGGCATGCGGAGGATTGCTCGATTTGAGCAGATCGAGGACGAGTTCGTCGAAGCCGAGCGGCAGTCCCGGTGTGTAGGCGTCGAGAGTCGCCCGGCTCAGCCCGTACGCGCCCATCGAGACCCGGTAGTCCACACTCGGCTTCTCGGTGAAACCGACGACCCGTCCGGCGTCCGTGGTCAGAACACCGAAGTCGATATGCACCTTGCGCGCGTAGGTGGTGATCGTCAGAGGCGCGCCGGAACTGCGGTGACGCAGCAGCACATCGCGGTAGTCGAGATCGGTGAGGATGTCGCCGTTCATCACAAGAAAGGTCTCGGGCAGCCGGTCCCGCATGGTCAGGAGCGGGCCCAAGGTGCCCAGCGGACTCTCCTCGCTGGAGTAGTCGATCCGGAGCCCCCAGCGGGAGCCGCTGCCGACATAGGCGCGGATGATCTGTCCCAGATGGCCGATGGCGAGCGTGCAACTGGTGAATCCGGCGGCGGCGAGCTGACGGAGCACGATCTCCAGAATGGCGTGCTGATCGCCGATCGGTACAAGAGGTTTGGGCAGTGCCGTGGTGTAAGGGCGTAAGCGGACGCCTTTGCCTCCGGCGAGGATCACTGCGTGCATGGGATGTCTCCCTGTCTATGGCGTCATCGGGATGACGGAATCGAGGTGGCGCGCGGATCAGATGTGGTAGACACCGGCCTTGTAGCGGGCGAGGTTCGCGGGATCGCGGAAGAAGTCGGCGGTACGGGCGAGTCCGCTCTCCAGATCGTGCTCCGGCGCCCAGCCGGTGGCCGTACGCAGCCGGCCGGCGTCCGCGACCAGGCGCATCACCTCGGAGTCGGCGGGACGGATACGCCGCTCGTCCTCCCGTACGGTCAGTTCGGCGTCCATGACCTTGCCGATCAGCCGGACCAGATCACCGATCGAGATCTCGTCCCCGGTCCCCGCGTTGAAGGTCCGGCCCACGACGGTCGCGGCCGGAGCGGTCCCCACGGCCAGAAAGGCGCGGACCGTGTCGGAGACGAAGGTGAAGTCGCGGGTGGGCCGCAGATCCCCGAGCGTGACGGTCCGTGAACCGGCGGCGACCTGGCCGATCACCGTGGGAATCACGGCCCGCATGGACTGACGCGGACCATAGGTGTTGAACGGACGCAGGACGACGACCGGAGTGCCGAAACTGGCGTGGTAGCTGTCGGCGAGCCGGTCGCCGCCCGCCTTGGAGGCCGCGTACGGCGACTGGGTCTGGATGGGATGGTCCTCGGTGATGGGCACGGTGCGCGCGGTGCCGTAGGTCTCGCTGGTGGAGGTGTGCACCAGCCTGGGCGTGCCCAGGGCGCGGACCGTCTCCAGCACATTGAGGGTGCCGGTCACATTGGTGTCCACGTAACTGTGAGGTGCCTGGTACGAGTAGGGGATCGCGATGAGCGCGGCCAGGTGGTAAACCGTTTCGGCGCCCTCGGCCAGGGCCCGGACGGAGCCCGGGTCACGGATGTCTCCGAGCACGATCTCGACCTGGTCGATGACATCGGACGGCAGGCTGTCCAGCCAGCCGTAGGAGGAGAAGGAGTTGTACTGCACCATGGCCCGGACCCGGTGTCCGGACGCCACGAGTGCCTCGGTCAGATGCGAGCCGATGAAGCCCTCGGCTCCGGTGACGGCTACGAGCGGTACGGATGTCAACGGGTGTCTCCTCGGGTTGTCTGCGGGTGGTCGTGGGCGAGTGGTCGTACGCGGACGGTGGTGACCGGTGGCCCGGCCGTCGTACGCGGCGGGCGGCGGCAGCTACGTAGGCGCGGCAGGCGCGGCAGGTCCGGTCAGGCGTGCGCCGTCGGTCTGCCCAGCAGCCACAGCGCACAGCCGGCGAGCACGGCCGCCGCGGCGCCGCAGGACAGCGCGAGCGTCAAGGGCCCCGGTGGCGCGTGCAGCAGGTGCCCGGCGGTGAGGCCCGCCGCCACCGTGCAACAGATCGCCGCCGGGAGCCGGCCGATACCGAACGCCTGGAGCAGCAGAGCTGTCCACAGCGTCGCTCCCAGCGCGGCCAGCGGCAGCGGATCGGCACCGGTCAGCAGCGCTCCCGGGATCAGCGGCAGGACATAGGCCACCAGACAGACCGCCAGTACGGCGGCCGAGCGCAGCCGGAAGGCGCGCGGTGTCGTGGTGGCGCGCAGGGCCGCCACCGAGAGCCCGCGGTAGCGGTACAGCAGCCACTCCGCCGGGCCCATGCTCACGGTCAGTACGACCACCGCGAGCGTATGGCCGCGCCCTACGGACAGGACCAGCACTCCGGCCGCCAGACCGAACAGACCGTACGGCAAGGAGGCCCGCAGAGGGGGCCGCCGGGCGCCGGGCCCGGGCGGCGCCTTGAGCGTTCCTCGTACGGCATGGCCCGCCGCCGCGACGGCCAGCGCCAGAGTGAGCAGCGGAAGCGCGGTGCGCGGCAGCGGACCGGGCTGCCACCAGGGCAGCGCCGCCGCTCCCGCGGCCACCGGAACGAGCGCGGCCAGCAGAACGCGCTCCCTGCCGAGCACCAGCAGAACACCCGCCGCCGCGAGATAGCAGGACTGCGCCACGGCGAAGAGCGCCGCGGGACCGGGCCCGGCGACGGCCGTTCCCACAGCCGACGCCAGCAGCGCTCCCGCCGGTGCGCCGACGAGCAGCGTCCGGCCGGCCTCGTGCGGGCCGACGGTGAGCCGCAGATGGGTACGGTGCCCGAGGGCCTGGCCCCATGCCCAGGAGAGCAGCGCGGCGGCGATCAGTCCCTGGGTCTCCCGTCCGCCGTGCCAGAGCGGAGGAACCAGTAGATACGCCAGGGCCGGCAGGGCGAACAGTGCTCCGCGCAGGGCGCACCGTACATGGTCGGGTGCCCAGGGATCGGGCGGCGAAGGCGGTTCCGGGAAGCTGCGGGGCACCTTGTGGAACAGATCCTCGGCGAGCGAGAACAGATCCGGATGCCCGTACTGATGCTGTATCCGCTCACTGGTCAGACCTTCGGACTCCAGCAGCGCGGCCACCTCGTACGCGTGCACGGCGGGCCCTATCCGATCAGCCAGCTCGGCCGCCAGCCGGTCCACGGGATCGTCGGTCCGCGAGCGCCGTCCGACATGGCCGGTACGGGGCAGCCGCAGCGCGAGCGTCGTGTCGTTCGGCGCGAGGGCCGTGTCATCGGCCAGTCTCCGGGAGCCGGCCAGTCTCCGGGAGCCGGCCGGTCTTCGGGAGTCGGCCAGTCTCAGGGAGAGGGTGTCGTCCTGTCCGTCATCGGGTTCCAGGGATATCGGGCCGCTCATCCCGCCATTCCTTCGAGATCGGCGACGGCCGGACGCCCGGCCGGAGCGAGGTCCGTCGCCCTCGCCGCGGAGGGGAGCCGGACGGCGGACACCGGTGCGGGCACCGCCGTGGGCAGCCCTGAAGGCAGCGCGGGGCCGTCGGCGCGCGGTACGGCCGGAACGGAGGTGCCGCGTGCGCACAGTTCCAGATAGATGGCCCGGAAGGTGTCCACCGTCTGTCTGAGCGTGAACTGTTCGATCACGCGCAGCCGCGCCGCCTCGCCCATCGCGGCACGCCGTGGCGGATCGGCCAGCAGCTCCAGCGCCGCCGCGGCCATGGCGGCGGGCTCGCGCGGCGGTACCACCAGACCGGTCGGTCCCACCGCCTCGCGCACACCGCCGACATCGGTGGAGACGGTCGCCCGCCCGCACGACATCGCCTCTATCAGAGTGAACGGAAAGCCCTCGCTGATGCTGGAGAGCATCACCACATTGCCCGCCGCGTAGGCGTCCTTGATGTCCTCGACCCGTCCCTCGAAGGTGACCGCGTCGCCGTGGCCGAGGGAGGCGGCGAGCTTCTCGCACCGCTCCCGGTAGGCCTCGCCGCCGCGCGGAGTACCGCCGAAGAGCCGCAGCCGCGCCTGCGGCAGCTCCGCGCGGACCCGGGCGAACGCCCGTATCAGTGTCTCCAGGTCCTTGATCGGATCGACGCGTCCCGCCCAGCTCAGGGTCGGCAGGGCCGGTTCGGGTCCGGCGGGCGGGAAGGCCGCGGGATCGACTCCGTTGTAGACCGTGCGGATCAGCCGTGGATCGGCTCCGCCCTGTTCCTCCCAGAGCCGGTTGTAGCGGTTGCCGGGAGTGATCAGCGCGGCCCTGCGGTACGTCTCCTCCGCCAGCAGCCGGAAGAAGCCCAGCAGGACCGCCTTCACGGGCCAGCGGTAAGGAGCGGTCCGGTAGCCGAGATAGCGCTCCCGCAGATAGACGCCGTGCTCCGTCAGAAGCAGCGGGACACCGTGGAGTTCTGCCGCGGCCAGGCCCGGCAGCACGGCGACACCGCCGCTGACCGCGTGGCTCACGCCCAGCTCCGGCGGACGGGCGGCGAACGGGCGCAGCGCGTGCTCCAGGAGTCCGGTGGCGGTGACCGCGTCGTACAGGGTCGGGCGGGCCTCGCGTACGGGCAGTCCCGGCCGGTTCCATACGGCGGTCAGTATCCGCACCGCGCGGTTGTCGCGCAGGGCCGGGCTGAGCGTCCCGTCCTGCGCGGCGCGCGCCATCTCGTAGAGGGCGGGAGCGAAACCGCTCTCTGCGGCCGGATCGAGCAGCGCCGTCAGGAACCGTTCGTACGCGGCCATCAGCCGGCGCAGCGCGCGACCGCGCGGCAGGGCTCCGTCGGGAGCGGGCCCCCACATCGGGACCGGGTCCAGCCCGGTCACCTGCGGCGGCAGCTCCCATACGGCGCTCTCGCGGCCGGTTCCGGTGACCGCGACGACATGGAAGTCCATGTCGGGCATACCGCCGACGAGCTGATCGCACCAGACGCTCACGCCGCCGTGACTGTGGGGGTAGGTGCCTTCGGTGAGGAGGGTGACACGCGCCGCGCCGGGACGCGGCGTGCGGTGACGCTGGGGCATGGAGGCGCTCCACGGCGAGAAGAGTGCGGTGGCGTGGCGGGCCCTGCCGACCGAGCGGTGGACAGGACCCGGTGCCGGGAGAAAGGTGCCGGGATCAGTGCTCGGTGCCGAGCTGCACGGACCGCACGGGCTGCACGGTCCCCACGGGCCGTTCCGGCCGCAGGACACCGGCGGGTACCGGCGCGCGCGGCGCGGTCCGCAGTGGTGGCTCCTCGGCGCGACGCGCGGTCCGGTCGCCGTGGCCGGCTGCCTGGTCCGCTACGGCGTGAGCGGGCACGAGAGCCTGCGGTAGCGTGAGCGTCACGCTGTCCTGGCCGGCCGCCCGCGAGACCCAGCCCGAGACGGTTCCCGCGTACGGCTCGCCGAAGCCCGTGGTCCCCGCCGGGAGGCTCTGGGCGGTCCCGGCCGGCATGGTGGCCGTGACGGCCACGTCCTGCGGCGCCTGTACGGTCACGGCGTCGCCGATCCGGTAGCCGGTGACGGCGCCGCTCTTGACGGCGGTGTTCCAGACGGTCCGCTCGCGCAGCTCCTCACCGATGTCGCTCATCCGGAGGTTCACCAGCGGCGTGTTGTCGGCGTGGAGCGCCGCGTACCGGTCGAGGACCGCGTCCAGGACCGGGTATCCGATCCGGTCCTCGGCGAGATTGGACTGATGCATGAAGTGCGGACGCGGGTCGTTGGCGAGGACATGCCCGAGGGCGATGCTCGTCTCCAGCGGCACGATGTGGTTGGTGTAGCCGGTCGCGGTGTCCAGTGGCGCGTCCAGGCAGGTGGTGTTGGCGAGGTCCTCGCACAGACCGCTGCCGCCCTGCGCCCGGCTGGTGTAGAGCCAGTTGTACTCGTCGACCTGCTCGGACGTCCGGCCCGCGTTGTAGAAGATATTGATCGGGTACCGGGCCACGGTGAGGGCGGGACCGACGGCGCGCTGGCCCGGGTCGCGGGAGTTGTCGGAGGCGAGCCAGGCGACACCGTTGTCGGCGAGCGCGGGAGCGAGATTCGGGTTGTCGTCGGGCTGCTGCGGGAGCACCTTCAGCCCGGAGTGCTCACCGGTCACCAACTCGTCGTTCCGCAACGGGAGTCCGGCCCGCTCGCCCCACTGCCGGTTCTCGGATATCTGCCGGGAGATCTCCGTACGGCTGACATAGCGTGTGCTGCCGTCGGCATTGGTGGCGCACTTCCACGGGACGACGGTGACATTCTGCTCGCAGCCGAGGAACGCGTGGTCGTAGGTGTGGTTGAGCCAGCGGAAGTCGGCGCGCCTGGCCAGGAATTCATCGGTGGCCGGATCGGCTCCGCCGTTGTCCTCGCGGTGCTGCTCGCTGCCGGCGCCGTTGTACGCCAGATCGAGCGCGAAGCCGCGCCGCCGTGACCAGTCGGCGGCGTCGCGTACGTCCTCGGCCGACATCCGGATGGGATTCTGGGTGCCTTGGCCAGGCGGGCAGTCCACATCGCCGGGAGTGCAGTTGAGCAGCGGGTCCCAGCGGTCGTCGGCGCCGAAGACATCGTCCACATGGACGGCGAAGTAGTTCCGGGAACCACCGAGGCGTATCTCCTCGGTCATCCAGTCGACGATGCCACGGGCGAGAAGCCTGAACTGCTGCTGGTACTGGTTGTATACAAAGGTGACCACCAGTTCCCGGCGGCCGTCGTGCCGGTACTCGCCGACGAGCGAGCCTCTGGCGGTGGAGCCGGGTATCGGCGCGTCCACATAGGTGGTGAAGTCGGCGCCGGCCAGCGGCCGGGAGAGATAGGCGTAACTCTCCCCGATGTCCGGCGCGTTGTCCTCGAAGGGCACCTCGCCGTCGAGATAGCCGAACGGGCCCGCGCTGCCCGCGGGAGTCACCTCGGCCCGTACACCGTCCAGGGAACCGCTGTAGCCGCCACTGGTGGGCACTTCGAGACCGGCCTGAGGCCGTGCGTAGGTGTACGCGTCGACCTGCGGGATCGCGTACGTCCGCTCATAGGCGACGAGGGCGGCCATCTCGGGCGAGCCGGCGTTGAACGGATTGTCGTTGGGCAGGACCACGGCCTGGAACTTCGCCCGTGGCCGGCCGTCCACCGTATCGGCCAGGAAGGCCGGTTCGATCACGGGCCGGTCGGAGCGTCCGAGATCCACCACGGTGTACGGCGTGCCGGCGGTGTCGAGTTCGGCGGCGATGGCGGCCGTGGCCGGACCGCCGTCGGCGACCACCAGGACGCGCAGATCGATACGGGGCGCCGGCTCATCGGCGAGCGCCGGCGCCGCGGGTAACGCGAGCGCGAGCAGCAGCGCTCCGGCGGTCAGTGCGGTCGTGCGAATGCTCCGCTTCATACGGTCGAATCCCTCCCCGGCGGGTCCGGTCGGCTCTCCCGACCGCCGGACCCCGGCCCCCAGCACGGCGCCGGCCCTCGTACAGAGAACCGGCGCCGTGCACTGATGTCTCATATGGTGATGGGTGCGTGCGGGTTCCGTGCGCCGGTTGTGAAACATGACGGAAAAACGCGGGCGATCCCGGCGTCTCCCGCCGCTTCTCATGGGCGGGCCTGGCATGTCCGTGATCACCGCTTTGGCGCGCCCTGTCCGTACGGCACAACGGAAGACGGGATACGGACGGCCTGTCGCATACCGCCCGTACGGCCCTGCGGTCCGTTCCGTCTCCGGCTGTCTCATTCGGCGCGATTGCGGCCCTGTCGGCGCCCGTTGAGTTGCCCGGGTGTCCTGGGGCCAGCAGAGTGGACATGGCGGAGCGGCCCGTACACGCTGTGCGGTCCCGCACACGGTGCGGTGCTGTCGGGCGGGTGAGCTCGGGCGGGTGAGCTAGGGAGACGGCGATGGCGCGACGAGAAGATCTTCCGGCACCGTCACAGGGGCTGGTCCTGACGCACTTCCTCACGGTGCGTGATGTCGGCGTTTCGAGCCGCTTCTACGCGGACATCCTCGGCGGCGAGGTGGTGCTCGCCGAGAATCCCGCGATCGTGAAGGTGGCCAACGGCTGGATCATCATGAACCCGGGCGGCGGACCCACTCCGGACAAGCCCGATGTCATCCTCACTCCGCCCGCTCCCGGCGACCCCGTGTCCTCGTTCCTGAATGTACGGGTCGCCGATCTGGCCGCGTTCTATGAGCAGGCCACCGCGAAGGGCGCGCACTTCCTGACCGAGCCGCTCGACCGCAAGGCGGAGCTGCGCTGCTATCTGCGTGATCCGGACGGATATCTGGTCGAGGTGGGCCAGGCCACCGGGATACTCCACGGCGTTTTCGCCGATCGCACGTCGGCCGATGCGGGCTCCGGCTCCGGCTCGGGCTCGGGCTCGGGCTCAGGCGACGGCGGCTGACCGCCGTCAGGTGTGGGGCTGCCGGTCGCCTATGACGGACAGGAGCTGGAGCTTCTCGTAACTCTCCGTACCGGGCGTGGCGGTGTAGACGAGAAGGGCCTGCGCCTGGTCGACGTCGAAGAGGACCTGGCAGTGCAGTTCGAGCACGCCCAGTTCCGGGTGGCGGATCCGCTTCGGTTCGTCGCGCGGGATGCCGATCTCATGCGCACTCCACAGCGCGGCGAACTCCTCGCTCTCCTCCAGGAGCGCGGTGACGATCTGCCCGGCGCGGGAGTCCGCGCCCTGGCGTGAGTAGGCGACGCGGAGCTGGGAGGCGAAGAACCGGCTGTGCGTCGGATGGTCGTCCTCCGGATAGATCAGCCGTGCGCGCGGATCGGTGAACCAGCGGTGGAGCAGGCTGCGCGCCAGACCGGTGTGGTGGGTCTCGTCGCCGAGGAGCGCGACCGCGAGTCTGGTCTGCGTCAGTGTTTCGGCGATTCCGTTGATGACCTGGGCCGGAGTGTCGTCCAGCCGGTCCAGGATGCGCATGATGCCCGGATTGACATGGTCGCCGCGGAGCGCCCGGCCCGGAGTGTTGTGCCCGGCCATCCGGAAGAGATGGTCGCGCTCGTCCAGGGACAGATGCAGTCCGCGCGCGATCGCGGCGAGCATCGGTTCCGAGGGCTGCGGACCGCGCTGCTGCTCGATACGGCTGTAGTAGTCGGTGGACATACCACACAAAGCCGCCACCTCTTCGCGGCGCAGACCACGGGTGCGCCGACGCGGGCCGCGGGGGAGGCCGACGTCCTCGGGCTGAAGGGCTTCGCGGCGGGTGCGGAGGAAGTCCGCCAGTTGTGCTCGGTCCATCTGCTCAGTCTCCCTCTTCGGTCATCGGAGCCCAGGTACGCCCGGATGCGCCCAGGTGTGGCGACGGTGGCGCGCGGGATCATGGAACCGCGCGCCACCTCGTACCGCTCCGCTCAGAGCAGAGTGCCGCCCGAGGCCTCGATACGCTGCCCGGTGATCCATCCGGTGTGCTCGGAGAGCACCGCCGCGACGACACCGCCGATGTCCTCGGGCTCTCCCACCCGGCCCAGCGCCGTCTGGCTGTCCAACTGGGCGCGGACCTGTTCGTTGTCGCGTATGAAGCCGCCGGCGAAGTCGGTGGCCACGGGACCGGGAGCGACCGTGTTCACGGTGATGCCGCGCGGACCGAGTTCCTTGGCGAGATACCGGGTGAGAACCTCGACGGCGCCCTTCATCGACGCGTACGCCGAGGCACCGTGACCGGTGAATCGGGTCAGTCCCGTGGAGACGTTGATGATGCGCCCGCCGTCCGCGATGAGCGGTACGAGTCCCTGGGTCAGGAAGTACACACCGCGGAAGTGCACATTCATCAGCTGGTCGAAGCCCTCCGGAGTGGTCTCCGCGAACGGCGCCATCAGGGCGCCGCCGGCGTTGTTGACCAGGAAGTCGAAGCTCTCCCGGCCCCAGCCGTCCTTCAGCACACGGCGCACGTCGTCGGTGAACCGGTCGAACGATTCGAGCGCACCGGTGTCGAGCTGAAGGGCGAAAGCGGTACGGCCCAGCCCTGCCGCGGCGTCGACAACGGCGTCGGCCTCGTCGGCGTGGGAGCGGTAGGTGATGATCAGATCGACACCGTCCTCGGCGAGCCGGAGCGCGGCACTGCGCCCCAGGCCCCGGTTGGCTCCCGTGATGATCGCGATCTTGCCCTGTGTGGTCATGGGACGGCTCCCTCATGGCGGGTGGCCGCCGCGTGCTGGTCACGCGATCCGGACAAACCACTCGCCGCGCCCCAGCTTGGGCCGAGCCATGGACCGGATGAAGGGCCCACTTGTCCAGGGACCGGCAGTCCCTGTCTCAGCGCCACCGCCCACCTCGGCGGTGGCGACCCATCTACCGGACGCGCCGGTACCGGCGAACCTCGTCCCGCGTTGCGGAAATCTGGCAATGAACCAGGCGGCCAGCGCAAGAATTCAACGAGTGCGCGCAGTTGGGCAGCAAGGAGACGAAATCAGTTCGCATGAACCTTGTGGAACGGGCTGCGCGGGTCCTACTGTCGCCTCACCTCATGGCGTCCGCTCCGCCGAGCGTCACAGGCGTTCACCCTCCCGACAGAAACGAGCATTTCGATGTCATGGAGCATCACAGGAGCCGCAGCGAGACGGTTCGGCAGACCGGCGCGCGGGACCGCAAGGACCGTCGCCGCCGCGACCGCGGTCGCTGTCGGTCTCAGCGTGCTGGCCGGTGGTACGGCCCTCGCCGGTACGGGCGCTGACGGTGCGTCGGCCAGGTCGGCCAGGTCGGCCAGGTCGGCCGCGTCGGCCGCGTCGGCCGCGTCGATCCCTGTTGTGACACGCGCCGCCCTTGATCCCTCGCTCGTCGCGGGCAGAGGCGCGCGCGTCGGCTTTGTCGAGCAGGAGGCGGAGAACGCCACGACGAACGGCGCGGTCATCGGCCCGGACCGTACCGCGTACACGCTGCCGGCCGAGGCGTCCGGCCGTAAGGCGGTCAAACTGACGCCGGGCCAGCATGTCGAGTTCACACTGCCGAGCGCGGCCAACGCGATCACCGTGCGGTACAGCATTCCGGACGCTTCCGACGGCGGCGGCATCACCGCACCGCTCGATGTCGCGGTGAACGGCAAGAAGCGCTCCACCATGACTCTGACGTCGCAGTACGCGTGGCTCTACAACCAGTATCCGTTCTCGAACGACCCGAACGCCGGTCTGCTGCATCCCGACTGGTGGATCACCGAGTGCTCCTGTGTGCCGAGCGAGACGACGCCGGCGCCGACGATCGACAAGCCCTTCCGGCCGAACCACTTCTACGACGAGCAGCGTCTGCTGCTCGGTGCGACGTACCGCGCCGGTGACAAGGTACGGCTCACGGTTCCCGCCGGCAGCAGGGCCGCGTGGACGGTGATCGATCTGCTCGACTCGGAGCTCGTCGGTCCGCCGCGTGTCGAGCTCCTCGCCGCGAACGTCCTGGCCTTCGGCGCCGATCCGTCCGGCCGGCGCGACTCCGCCGACGCGTTCGACAAGGCGATCGCCTTCGCGAAGCGCAAGCACCTCAAGGTGTACATACCGCCGGGCACCTACCAGGTGAACCGTCACATCATCGTCGACGACGTCACGATCGTGGGCGCGGGCAACTGGTACACCATCATCAAGGGCCGCCAGGTGGAGCTGAGCACGCCGGCACCCGACGGCTCGGTCCACACCGGTGTCGGCTTCTACGGCAAGGACGCGGCGGACGGCGGCAGTACCGATGTGCATCTGTCCGGCTTCGCGATCGAGGGCGATGTCCGCGAGCGCATCGACACCGACCAGGTGAACGGAATCGGCGGAGCGATGAGCGACTCCACCATCGACGGCCTCTACATCCGCCACACCAAGGTCGGTCTCTGGTTCGACGGACCGATGTCGAATCTGCGGATCACCAACAATGTGATCGTGGACCAGATCGCCGACGGCCTCAACTTCCACACCGGTGTGACGGATTCGGTGGTGTCGGACAACTTTGTCCGCAACTCGGGTGACGACGGTCTCGCCATGTGGTCGGAGAAGACCGCCAACGCCGGCAACACGTTCGACCACAACACCGTACAGACGCCGGTGCTCGCCAACGGCATCGCCATCTACGGCGGCAAGGACAACACCGTCTCCAACAACCTCATCGCCGACCCGATCCGCGAGGGCAGCGCCATCCAGATCGGATCACGCTTCGGCGCCGAGGCGTTCACCGGGCATCTGCGGATCACCGACAACACCACGGTCCGCGCCGGTACGTACGAGCTGAACTGGAACATCGGCCTCGGCGCCATCTGGTTCTACGCGCTGGAGAAGAACATCGACGCCGACATCCAGGTCACCGGGGACCACTTCCTCGACAACACCTACAACGCGATCATGCTGGTCAGCGACTGGCCGGTGAAGGATCTGTACTCGATCACCAATGTCCACTTCAAGGACATCAAGGTCGACGGTACGGGCACCTCGGTGGTCAGCGCGCGGGTGGCGGGCTCGGCGTCCTTCCAGAACGTCGACGCCCGCAATGTCGGAGCGGTCGGTGTCAACAACTGCGGATCGTTCAACTTCACGCCCGCAGGCTCGGAGTTCTCGCTGACGGACCTCGGCGGCAACGACGGAGGCGGCACCACCGGCGCCTGGCTCGCGCCGTGGGAACTGCCGAACACCATCACCTGCGACGACCGGCCGCCGGTGATCGTCCCACCGGCGCCGTCCACCTGGTGACACCCGCCTGAGCGCACAGGAGCGGCAGCCGCTGATCCGGCTGCCGCTCACGCTTGCCACCCGCTCGAACGGGCGGCTTCGTCAGGACCTCGTCAGGAAGGTCCGCCGTATGCGAGTTCGCTGGCCAGGAGCGCCGCTCCGACGACTCCGGCGCGCGGGCCGAGTTCGGACATCACGATCGGCAGGTTGCCCGTGGCGAGCGGGAGCGAGCGTTTGTAGACGACGCTGCGGATCTCGGCGAGCAGGAGATAGCCGAGCCCCGACAGACCGCCGCCGATCACTATCATCGACGGATTCATAAAGCTGACCAGAGTGGCGAGGACCTGGCCGACGCGGTGGCCGCCGGCCCGGATGAGATTGACGGAGGCGTTGTCGCCGCCCGTCGCGCATTCGGCCACATCCACGGCGGTCAGCGTGCCCTGCGCGGCGAGCCGGTCGGCGAGGGCCGGGGACTGGCCGGAGCGAGCCGCCTCCATGGCGTCACGGGCCAGCGCGACACCGCCGAAGTACGCCTCCAGACAGCCGGTGTTGCCGCAGGAGCAGACGGGTCCGTCGGCCTCGACCTGGATATGGCCGATGTCCCCGGCGCAGCCCTCCGCGCCCCGATATATCCGGCCGTGGTGCTGCATGCCGGAGCCGATTCCGCTGCCGATCTTCACGAAGAGCAGATGATCGACGGATCGGGCCACTCCGCTGTGTGCCTCGCCGAGGGCCATCACATTGACGTCGTTGTCAACGACCACCGGACAGCCGTGCTCGCGCGCGAGGGTGTCACGTACGGGATAGCGGTTCCAGCCCACCATGATCGGCGGCGAGACCGGTACACCGTTGCGGAAGCTGACCGGTCCCGGCAGACCGATACCGATCGCGTCGAGATCGGTGTAGTGGCCCTGGGCGCGCAGCTTGTGCAGGAGTTCGCTGACGCGGTCCAGTACGGCGACCGGCCCCGAGCGGATGTCGGCGGCCTCGGAGTAGGCGGCCACGGGTTCCAGACCGCCGTCCGTGATCTCGATGTCGATCGAGCTGGCGCCGAGATCGACGGCGGCGAACCGGAGGCCGGGATCGAGCTGGACGAGGGTGGAGCGACGGCCGCCGCGCGAGGCGGCCGGGCCCGCCTCCAGCACCATTCCGGTGGCGACCATACGGTCGAGTTCGGCGAGCAGCCGAGGGCGCGGTACTTCCATTCTGTCCGACAACTGGGCCCGGGACAGTGGGCCGTTGTCGCGCAGCATGCTCAATACACGGTACTGAACGCTCACGGGCTCCACTTCCTCAAGGCACCATCGGGACGTCCGGCCGGCCGCTGGTCGCTATCGGCTCTTGGCCATTGTCAACGGATTACTGTTCGATCGTATGAAACTTTCGCTCATCCTGCCAAAAGTTGTCCGAAGCGCTGCCCCTGCTTTCGGGACAGCGCTTCGGACAGTGCTTCGAAGAAGCGTCAGTCGGTGAGCTCTCCCTTCACGGCCCGTGCGTCACGCGCGAGGGCCGCGCGCGCCGCCGCGTCGTTCACCAGGGCGGTGTCGGCCGCCGAGGTGGCGAACGATTCCAGCACCGCCGCCGCCTGGCTGATCCGCCCGGCCTCGGCATGTGCCCGTGCCTGGTCGAGCCGGACCGTCAGCCGCTGCTGGCCCTGTGCGGTGATCAGGCCCTCGGCGCGCAGCCGCGGGATCAGCGCGTCGAGATCGGCGAGGGACGTGGTGGTGGTGAAGTGCACGGTCCTCGTCGTGGTGTTGCCCGCCCGGTCCTGGGCCGTGACCTTGAGGTCATGGCCTCCCAGCGGCAGCCGCCAGAGCTGTACGGGCCGGCCCGAGGTGACCGCCGTTCCGTCCAGGGTGGCGGTCGCGGTGGCTCCGCCGGAGACCGCGTCGGTGGCCGTGACCACCGGCGCCGGCTGCTTGGAGTCGCCGTAGGTGCCGTCGGCGTCCAGACCGGTGACCGTCACCGAAGGCCCGGACTTGTCGATCCGTACGGTCAGGCTGCCGACCTCGGAGACATTGCCGCCGCTGTCGGTCGCCCGGTACAGGACGGTGGTGGTGCCCTCGGTGGAGAGGGTGACGGCGGCAGTGGCCGACAGCCATGTCGTACCGCCGTTGACGGAGTACTGACGGCTGCTGACCGTGCCGTTGTCCGTGGCGGTGACGCTCAGCGACACATTGCCGGTGTACCAGCCGTTGCTCCCGCTCGGCTGCGCCGGGCTGAGCGTGGCCGTCGCCTTCGGCGGTGTCTTGTCGGCGACGCCGGGACCCTGGAAGGTCAGGGCGTCCAGATCGACACCGCCCGAGGTGGTGACGAACAGCTCTCCGCTGCCGGAAGGCCGGTCGGACAGAGCCGTGGTGACGGTCTGCCAGCCCTCACCGGCCGGTACGGACACGGTCGCGAACGGGGCCGCGTCCACGGAGTTCCAGCGCAACGCCAGGGTGCCGGCGCCGGAGGCACGCGTCTGCACACCGGTGATGCCGCTGAAGGAGACCGGATCGTAGGAGATCCAGTCCCCGGCGTCGAAGGACGTCACCTTGCGCTGGCCGGAGGCACCGGTGTCGTCGGTGATCGTGACGCCCTGCGCGGAGTCGTAGTGCTCGGCCTGCATCAGCGCCGGGTTGAGCACCACCTGGGCGTCACCGGTGGCCGGCGGAACGCCGCCCGCGCCCTTGTCGGTGTAGGTGATACCGAGGACGCCGAAGACGTTCTCGGTGTCTCCGTGCCCGGCGTCGGCCGGTGTCACGACCGCGCCCGAGCAGCCGGTTCCGCTGTTGACCGGGTGGCCGTGCTGGTTGTGCCCGAGACCGAAGGTCCAGGCGACCTTGGCGCAGTCGGCCGTGTTGCCGTCCTCGGCGTCCTGGACCTCGACTCCGTACGGCACGGCGTCGCCCCAGTTGAAGAACCCTCCGGTGGGCGGTGAGGTGATGCCGACCGTCGGAGCGGTGTTGCCCACCGTGATCTGACGGCTCGACAGTCCCGTCTTGCCCTGTGCGTCGGTGACCTTCAGCCGGGCCTGGAACTGCCCGTTCTCCGGATACGTACGGCTGGCCGTGGGCCCGCTGGCGTCGAAGGTGCCGTCACCGTCGAGGTCCCACTGATAGGTGAGCTGTCCGCCGTCCGGGTCGCTGGAGCCGGTGGCGTCGAAGGAGACCGACAGCGGTGCCTGGCCGGAGGTGCGGTCGGTCTTGATCACCGCGGTGGGCGCCTTGTTGCCCTCGGCGTAGTCGATCCGGTAGAGACCGGCGTCGGGGTTCTGGCGGAAGAATCCGTCGCCGTAGTCCAGGACGTAGAGCGAGCCGTCCGGGCCGAACTCCAGGTCCATCGGGTTGTCCCAGGGCGGGATGCCGTTCTCGGAGCGCTCGCTGTTGGGGAGTACGTTCTCCAGCTTGGTGACCGGGCCGTCCGGTCCCGCGAGGGTGAAGGCCGCCACATAGTCCTGGGAGAACTCGCCGAAGAACGCCTTGCCGTCCCAGTACTCGGGGAACTTGCCCGGGGAGGGATTGTCCGCGTCGTAGTGGTAGACCGGACCGCCCATCGGCGCCTGGCCGCCGGGTCCGCCGGGTCCGCGGAACGCGGTCAGCTCGGGCCACGGCTGGTCGGTGTCGCGGTCTCCGTACCAGAGCGTGGCCGCGGTGGACGGAGGCAGCTCGGTCAGACCGGTGTTCCAGCGCGAGTCGTTGACCGGCTTGGCGCAGTCGAAGGCCGGGCCCGGAGTGAGCGTCGCGAAGTCGAAGTCCCGGTAGGGCTTGGTGTTGTCACCCGTGCAGAACGGCCAGCCGCTGTTCAGTGGCTTGGTGGTGGTCTGCCATTCGACATATCCCATGGGACCGCGGTTCGGATCGGCCGTGCCCGCGTCGGGACCGTAGTCGCCCCACATCACGGCGCCGGTCGCCTGGTCCACCGCCAGCCGGAACGGATTACGCAGGCCCATCACAAAGATCTCGGGACGCGTCTTGGCCGTACCGACCGGGAACAGGTTGCCGTCCGGGATGGTGTACGAGCCGTCCTCCGCGACCTTGATACGGAGGATCTTGCCGCGCAGATCATTGGTGTTGCCGGAACCACGGCGCTCGTCGAGCCCCGGGTTGTAGGTGGGCGCGTCGTTGATCGGCGTGTACCCGTTGACATTGGGCCCCGACGCCGGTGTGTTGCCGCCCGTGGCGAGGAAGAGATTGCCGTTCGCGTCGAAGTCCACGTCTCCGGCGACATGGCAGCACTGGCCGCGGTTGACGTCGACCCGGATGATCTCCTGGGCGGTCGACAGATCCAGCTTGTCACCGGTCCACTTGAAGCGGGTGAGGGTGTCGTAGCCCTTCCACCGGTCCCAGTACGAGTCGGTCTCGCCCGCGGGCAGTTGCTGCGGGGCCGAGCCGGCCGGAGTGTTCAGGGGCGGCGAGTAGTAGAGATAGACCCACTTGTTGGTGGCGAAGTCCGGGTCCAGGGTGACGGTCTGGAGCCCCATCTCCGAGTTCTGGTACACATCGATGTGGTTGACGACCTTGGTCACACCGCTGCCGGGATCGGTGAGCCGCAGATCACCGTTGCGCGCGGTGTGCAGCACCCGGCTGTCGGGCAGTACGGCGAGGTCGATCGGCTCGCCGGTGTCCTTGGTGAGGGTGACCTTCTCGTAGTTCGCCCAGTCAAGGGCGTGTTCATGGTTCTCGTGTGCCTGGGCGGCGGGCGCGAGGGCCACCATGCCCAGCGCGGGCATCGCCGCGAGCAGGACGCCTGAGATCAGACGTCTGAGGGTACGGTGCACAGGGATGCGTCTCCTTGGTCGCTGGCGGTCAGGAGGGTGCGCGACCGGGGCCGGCCCGTCGGCCGTACCGTGACAGCGGTACGGAGCTCCGGCGGGCCGGGCCCGGTGGGGGTGCGTGCGGGTGGGGGCTCTCACGCTCTCGATCGGTTCGGTCCTGCGGGGCCGCTCTCGGTGAGGGCGGCCCGTCGTCAGCCGAGCAGGCCCTTCAGCGCGACAAAGCTGCGCTCGGCGGCACCGAGGGAACCGGGCGGGTTGGGCTGGGTGTTGGGCGCCGTGTCCTGCTCCCAGATACCGATGTGGGCGGCGCGCGGGCCGATGTCACGGACGAACTTCTCGTACGGCAGATCGCCCGCGCCGAACTCGACGATGTCGAAACCGTCGGCCTTCGACGGATTGGTGTCGCCGTCCTTCATATGGAACAGCGGGTAGCGGTAGGGCTGGTTGCGCACATACGCGGCCGGATCGAAGCCGGGCCAGCGGTGCTGGCCGACATACGCCCAGTAGATGTCCATCTCCAGATAGACATGGCGCGGATCGGTGTTCCTGAGGAACACGTCGTACAGCCGCACCGAGGGCTGGTCGGTGGCGAAGGCGAACTCGCCCGCGTGGTTGTGCTGGTAGAGCTTGAGGCCCCGGGCGGTCGCCGCCGCGCCCCAGGTGTTGAACTCCTCGGCGGCGGCGAGATAGCCCGCGACCGTGTTCACGTTCGACGGCGCGTTGGCGGTGCCGATGTGCGGCATACCGAGGATCTGCGCGGCGTCCAGTTCGGCCTGGAGATTGCTGCGCAGATTGCCGATGCCGACATGGCTGCCGACCGCGCGGAGCCCGTTGTCGTTCAGCAGCTGCCGGATCTCGGGGAGCGTGATCTGCCGGCCCAGGATGGAGGTGTTCTGGGTGTATCCGGCGAACTCGATCTCGCGGTAACCGATACGGGCCAGCTCCGGCAGGACGACGCCGAAGCCGAGCGCGCTGACCTTGTCGCGGATGCTGTAGAGCTGGATACCGATGCGGTCCTTGGGGATGGACAGGCCGCTGGTCGCGGCGGAGGCGGTGGCCGCCGTCGCTCCGGTGACCGAGGCGGCGGCGAGCGCCACGGTGGTGCCCACGGTGGCGCGCAGGAAGTCCCTGCGGTCGAAGGACTTGTGCAGATGGCCCATGGCCACTCCTGAGGGAGGAAGTGAGATGAGAAAGGTCTGAGGGCGCCGCGCTGCCGAGGCCGCGGTGCGGAGGTTGCGGAGGTGTCGCGCTGGTGTGCTGCCGTGCCGCTGTGGGCTACGGCGTGTCAGAGACGGGTCGCGCCCGCGGCGTGGGCGGCGGCGCGGGCCTCGTCGGCACGCCCGGCGGCCTTCTCGGCCAGGTCGTTGCCGCGGTCCTGCGGGGCCACCTTGGCGGAGCGCGCGGCGGCGGCCGACACGGCGGCAGTGGTCTCGCCGGTTATGCCACCGCGGATCCGGGCCAGTTCACCGACCTGGAGCACGGGGGAGTTGCCGGTGGCCGTGAGCTTGCCACGGACGATCGCGTTGTCCAGCACCGCGTTGGCGGTGTTGTCGGTGACCGTGAGGTCCTTGTCGAGGTACGTGGCACCGTCGCAGGAACCGAGCAGACCGGCGCCACCGAGCTGGAGCGCGTCGGAGTTCGCCTTGTATACGGTGTTCCCGTACACCTCGCTGGCGCACAGGACGCCGCCGAGGGAGTTGCCGGTCACGGTGAGCGTTCCGTCGACCGTGCTGTCGTAGACATCGCTGTACTGGTTGGCGTCACCGGTGAGGCTGCCGTCCACGGTGCTGCCGGAGACGTACAACTCGCCCGCCTGGGCTCTGACGTTGCCGTCGAGAGTCGAGTCGACGGCGTACAGGAAGCCCTGGTTGGCGGTGATCGCGCCCTTGACGGAGCTGTTCTCCAGATGCGTGCCGAAGGCTCCCTGCGCGGTCAGGGCGCCCTTCACCGCGGTGTCGGTGAGGTCCACATAGGCGTTCGCGCCCACCGTGACACCGCCGTTGAAGGTGGCGCCGGCCGCGACGAGGTCGGCTCCGGCCTCCACCTTCACGGTGCCCTTGACCTTCGTACCGGTCAGCGTGCACGACTGCCCGGCCGGTACGACCAGGTCACCGCCGACGGTGACGGCGCCGCCGTCACCCACACAGGTCGTGTAGAGAGCCGCCTGCGCCGGGCCGGCGACCGCCACGAGGCCTCCGGAGGCCACCATCGAGGCTGTGGCGATGAACGTGCGGATCTTCATATCGCTTCCCTTCTCCTGCGGTCAGGACCGCGCGGGTCGGCGCGGTCCGATACCCCGTATGACGACGTTCGCCGGCGTATGCCGACGGGGTTCCTGCACAGTGCGCGAGCGCCTGGCCGTCGCGACGGCGGACGCGCAGCGCCTAGGGACGGGCAGCGGCCCGACCGTGGGGGGAGACGAACAAAGACAGAGGTGCTGTGCGGCGTTCATGTGAGCGCCGGGTGGTCGTGGTGCTGTTGAGCGGTGTGGGTGTTACCGCGACGAAACACTTGCCTGGTTGGGCCGAGACATTAGGGCGGCGCGTGGGGACTGTCCAGAGGTTCGGATGAAATCTCCGGAACTTTCTCATGATCCGTCAAAAGATAGGCCGGGCGAGTGAAAAGCTGGCCGGTGGCAGGCGCATGGGCGGGACCGGTGGGGCTTGGGCCCACAAGTGGGTCCGGGGGCCCTGCCGTTGGGCCCGGATTCATTTCTACGCTGCCTCCCGTTCGGGGGAACGGTGACGGCGTGGGGCGAGGAGTGGATGGTGAGAGGCGCCGGAGGTCGGATTTGGCATGCCCATGGCAGTAGAGCTCATGGCGACAAAGGCCAGGGCGGGGTGGAGTATGTCGCGGTGATCGGGGTGGTGGCCCTGGTCGTGGCGGCGATCGTGGGGCTGACGGTGCCCGACGACGAGGCGGTCGGACTGAAGAACGCCGTCTGCCGGATCATCCATGCGGCCGACGGCGGAGCGGAGTGCGCCTCGGGCGAGGACGGTGGAGGCGGCGGCGGGGACGACGGCGGCGGAGGTGACGGCGAGGATCCCGTCGCACCTCCCAACGATCCGTTCCAGCCCGCGAAGTGTCTGCTGTCGCAGGATCAGACCAAGGACACGGTCGTCATCCAGATCCTCTTCATCAAGATCAGCAGCTCGGAGACCGTGAAGCTCCAGCAGTGGTCCGACGGTACGGTCACCTTGGAGCGGGTCACCGAATCCGGCGCCGGAGTCACGGCGAGCATCTCCGCGGGGATCCCGGGGCTGAAGGACTGGGGCGGCAGCGCCTCACTGAGCGGCACCTATCTGGCGGGCAGCGGCAGTGGCGGCCAGTGGCTGTTCAACGGCAACAAGAGCGACAACCCCCAGGCGGACCTGGAGGCCAACCTTGAGGACGCCAAACAGTTCGCCGAGTACCTCAAGGCCATGGACGACTGCAACAGCCGCCCGGCGGGCCCCCGTTCCTCCGAACTCGGGATGATCTGCGGCTACCACGCAGGCAAGAAGAAGCCCGACCTCCCACCGGAGCGGGCGCCGGACGTCGACATCACCAAGACCAGCGTCGAGAAGTCGGGCGGGCTGAGTTTCGGCAAGTCGTTCAAGAAGGGCAGTGGCGAGGGCGGCAAGGACGGTAAGCCGAAGGACCTCGGCAGCATCTCCGGCGAGACGTTCTCCGGCTCGATGACCGAGGACGTGGTGGTCCTGCGGGCCAAGACGGGACCGGACGCCGGGAAGATCACCTTCACCTACACCTTCTCGGTGGGCGCCAAGGCCGGTGAGGTGGGCCAGGTCATTGGCACGCGGATGCAGCAGGTGGCGGTCACTTATGACGCGGCCATGTACGACGAGGAGGAGAAGAACGGCCAGCCGCACCATCCGCAGAAGATGGTGATCACGACCAGTCAGGAGGCGGGCGAAGGGCCTGGGGTCAATGTGGGTGCGGGTGCCAATGCGGGGCCTGTGACGATCGATGTCGGCGGTGGCGGCGGTGAGGTGGAGTCGCAGATCCATGTGGAGTCGGCCGAGGTCGCTCTCGACAATGACGCGGACAGTACGCTGGTGGAGGACTGGCTGCGCGGGCGCGGTGACTTCCCCGCGAGCGACGCGCTGCCCTCGCCCTCGGAGGCGGCCGAGGCGCCCGGCGCGGACGCCGGCCCGATTGAGCGGCTCCTGCACGACAAGGGCAAGCTGTCGCGTCTGGACTACGAGGCCAACACGGACTGGTGGAACGCCTCGCTCGGGATCGGCTTCGGGATCTCCGCGGGCCAGGTCAGCATGGGCTTCAAGCTCTTCGGCATCGACATCACCCATGAGCACAAGGAACAGACCATCACCGGCGATCCCACCTACGCCACCGGCCCCCAGAGCGGCGGCACACGTCCCTGGGTCGAATGGAAGAACTGCACCCAGACCACACCCATCACCACCTGATGTCCTGACGACGTCTTCGGTACGGATGTGGGCACGGGCCGTCGCGCGTCAGCGCAACGGCGGCGCCATCTGGAGGCCCTCGCTCGCGGCACGGGCCTCCAGATGGCGCCACATCGCCGCGACATTGAACGAGGCGCCCAGATCGGGCAGTTCGGCCAGGTCCTCGTCACTCACCGGCCGCAGTGGTGCACCGGTGCCGGCCACCGCGAGGGTGATCCGCGCCAGCGAATCCACCGCCAGCGCGCGGGTGACGGCGGTGGCGACGGCCTCGGCGGGATCCCCGCCGCCGACAGCGACCAGACCGTGTCCCTTGAGCACCGCCACGGGTCGGTCGCCGAGCGCGCCGGCCATCTGTTCGGCCAGGTCACGGCGGCGGATCAGTGCCGAGCGCGGCCAGACGGGTATGCCGTCGTGCGCGAGGCGCGCGGCGGGGATGTCGTACGAGCCGACGAGCGGGAGCCAGGGGAGTCCGGCGGCCGACACGGCGACGACCGCGGGCGGATGCGCGTGCACGACCGCGGTGACATCGGGCCGGGCGCGCAGGATCTCGGTGTGGATGGGCAGTTCGTTCGGCGCCGCCCAGCCGTCGGTGCTCACGTCCTCGGCGTGGTGGCTCCGGCCTTCGGCGCCGGTCCTGCGGCCGTCGAGGCCGACCTCCTGGATGTCGTCCACGACGGTGAAGGCCAGCCCTCGTTCGCGAGGGCCACGTCCCCGTACCAGCAAGGTCCCGGCTCCCACGCGGGCGCTGACATGGCCGAGGATGTGCTCGACCAGACCGGTGACGGCCAGCACACGGCACGCGACGGCGAGGCGCTCGCGCAGTGCTTCGTACTCGCCCGGCGTCAGCTCACCGGAAGCCGTTTCCCATGGCCGGGGCCGGTCCGCCGCCCTGCGGTCGGTCATCGGACGCTCTCCCGGGAAAGTGAGATGGTATTTTGGTATGACCTTAAACCATTGCTCGGAGAGCCGTCAATCGAGCGGTCGGCCATGGGACACTGTGCGCATGCCAACCCGACCCAGGAGCCAGCCTCCGGCAGTCAAGACCGGTGGCGACACGCCTGCCGGGCGACTTCCCGTGCCCGAAGAGCTGTTCAAAACCGTTTCCTCCAGCCGTGTCTCCCAGGTCATCGTCGATCAGATCCGGCTTCTGCTGAAGGAAGAGCGTCTGAAACCTGGTGACCGGCTGCCCAGTGAGCGCGAGCTGTGTGTGCACTTCGGTGTCAGCCGTGTGACCGTACGCGAGGCGCTGCGCATCCTTGAGGCGAGCGGACTCGTGGAGATCCGGGTCGGCGCCCGGGGCGGTGCCTTTGTCACCACGCCGGACGCGCGTCAGGTGGGCGAGGGCCTCGCGACTCTGCTCTCCCTGTCGCCGCTGACCGCCGCCGAGGTCACCGAGGCACGGCTCGTCGTGGAGTTGGGCATCGTCCCGCTGATCGTCGAGCGGGCCACCCAGGAGGATCTGGACGCGCTGCGGGTGATGTGCGACGAGCACGCCGAGGCGCTGGAGCGTGGCGAGTACACCATGGAGCTGTCCGCGGACTTCCACACCCGGGTCGCGGCCTGTACGCACAACGCGGCGATCAAGATGCTGGTGGAGTCCTTCCACGGCCCGCTGCTGATGAGCCTCCGGCAGGCGCAGACGGTCGAGCCGCAGATGGGCCTGCTCGGCTCCAAGGAGCACCGGGACTTCGTGGAGGCCGTCGCCGCGCGTGATCTCGATGCCGCGACGGCGACCATGAACGCCCATCTCCAGCGGACGGCGTCCCGAGTCAAGGAGGAGCACGCCGAAGGTGACACCGCCGGGTGACACCGGTCGTCCCACGCGTCTCTTCCTTTCCCGCAGCCCACTCCCGCAGTCCACTCAGTCCGTGACTCCACCGGCCGATGAGCCGGACCGGCGCCCCATGACGGCTCTCCGTCATGGGGCGCCGTGCTGTTTCCGGGAAGGCCGGGCCGTTCCGGCGCCATGCCGTCCCAGGGGTTACCAGCGACCCTCGCAGGTATTATGGTTAGACCACTGAAACTGACCTACTGCGTCACACACATGCCTGCACAGCACAGGAGGACCCATGGGCAAGAAAGGGCGCGTCTTCGTCCGCGGCCTGACGTCCGAGACCTACGGTCTGGACGATTTCCGTCAGCGGCAGCTCGCGGTGGACCGCGTACGTGACGACTCCGTGGTCGTCGACGACGCCAAGGTCGGCCACTCCGGCGACAGCGAGCAGTCCCGTACCTGGTGGCGGGTCGGCCCCGGTGACGAGGACTTCCTCACCCAGACGATCCAGGTCCACTTCGTGGAACTGCCGCCGGAGTCCAGCAACCACGGACACGGCCACCAGAACGAGGCGGCCTTCTACATCCTGCGCGGACGCGGTTACGAGATCCATGACGACCAGCGCTACGACTGGGCCAAGGACGACCTCGTCTTCGTCCACACCGACTCCGTCCACCGTCACTTCAACCCGTACGACGAGACGGCGACCGCGCTGGTCGTCAAGGCCAAGAGCACCTGGATGTTCATGGGCCTGTGGCAGCAGGGCCGCAGCGGCCCGGTCAAGCGCGAGGCCGAGTTCGGGCCCCGCGAAGAGTGGTCCTCCGTGTGGACGCCGGGCGTTCTGGACCGCAAGAAGGTCATCAGTGTGTCGGACACCAAGTGGGAGAACACTCCGCTCGGCCGCGTCCGTGTGATGTCCTCCCCGGAGCGCGCCGACGCCCGGATCTTCTCCATCGACGCCTTCGAGCTCGACATCGCCGCCGGCAGCCGCTCGGGCAAGTACTGGAAGATGGCCGACGAGGTCCTCTATGTCCTCGAAGGCGGCGGCTACGCCCTTCAGTGGGAGGTCGAGGCCGAGATCGCCGAGAAGTACTACGCCCGGGTCGCTCTGGAGCCCACGCGGTACGAGGTCACCCAGGGCGACACCCTCTATGTGCCGCAGAACCACATCTGCCAGCTCTTCGCGGCCGACGGCACACCGCTGCGTGTTCTCTCCGCGCAGAACCGTGTGTTCAAGCACCTCGGTTACGACAATGTCCACTTCCTGGAAGACGCGCCCGAGTACACCAAGCGCTGACCGCCGGACACAGCACAACGGACAAGGCCGCGTCCCCGCCGGGGACGCGGCCTCCTCCGTTTCTGTTCGGGCCGTTGCAAGCCCTACGCTCCGGCCGAGGAACCGTCCGCCGCGCTCTCCTCCGCCGCGGCGATCAGATCGTCGGCACCGAGCAGCGACGGCTCGCGCGCCGTCTCCAGCCGCAGGGCGAGCGCGCCGTGCACCGTCTTGCGTATCCGCCGCCCGTCCAGACCGGTGAGCAGCTTGCCCATGCGCCGGTGCAGCGAGGTGTCCTCGGCCAGCGGACGCAACGCGGGCCACTGGGCGGCCAGTTCACGCAGCGAGTCGGCCACGATGAGCGGAATCACCGACTCGTCCGGCAGGGCGGTCCGTACGACGAGGTCGGCGCGGGAGAGAAAGGCCTCGTCGACCGCCTCGGCGAAGTTCGTCGTGACCACCAGCAGGGTGCCGGGACGCTCGGCCCGCAGCGCGTCAAGACCGCTGAGCACGGCGTCCGTCGCCCGGTGGACATCGACCGGATTGGTGTCGAACGAGGCCGCCTGTCTGCGTACGGCCAGCGCCTCCACCTCGTCCACCAGGACCAGTGTGTGCGGACGGCGCGCGGCCAGTTCGGGCAGTGTCTCGCGGAAGAGCCGGGAGACCGAGCGCTGGCTCTCGCCCAGCATCTCGCTGGGGAAGGCATGCGGATCGACCTCGACCAGTGTGGTCGCGCCGTGCGGCGCGAGTGTCCGCGCGGCGGCCTGCGCGAGCCCTTGGGCCAGCGTGGTCTTGCCGGTGCCCGGCGGTCCCGCGAGCACCACGAGGCCGTGCGGGGCCACGGCGGAGCCCGCGAGCCGCGCCCCGTGCCGGAGCACGAGGACAGCGGTCGCGAGCAGCCGTTCCTTGATCCGTGGGTCGGTGATCACCGCGTCCCACGGTCCGTCGTGATGGCCGGCGGGCAGCGCGTGGATTCCCGCCACACCATGGGGCAGTGCCGCGATCACGGTGTCCGCCTTCCGCTCATGGCCAGGTGGGCCGCTGGAGCTCCGGCCACTCGATGGTCGACGGGTCACCGGCCTGCGCGTCACGGATATGCTCCGGCGGCTCCTCGAAGAGCACCAGCGGATCGCACAGCGCCCGCATGGTCTCCAGCAGACTGTCGAACATATGGATACGGACGACCTTCGCCGTGCGCGAGGGATCGGTGTTGATGTGCTGGTGCCACAGGAAGTGGTCGACGACGATGAGATCGCCCTTCTTCCACGGGTGCCGCTCACCGCCCTCCGGCTCGGTGCCCAGATAGCTCTCGCCCGAGCCCTCCACCACATACAGCCAGGCCTCGCCCGGATGACGGTGCATCGACTGGGCCCGGCCCGGACCGATCTCGAACATGGCCATGGTGATGCCCGACGCCTGGTAGCCGATGGCACGGTCGAGCAGGAAGGTGGTCCGGGTGCCGCGTGGAGTGTTGCGCAGTTCGAGTTCGTCCCAGCTCGTGTGCAGCCGGCCGGAGCGACGGGCCTGCTGGTCACGGGCGAGACGGCGCAGCCGCGCGGCGTACGGGTCGGCTCCGTCGCGGCCCTCGGAGAACGGCGGGCGCGGCGGGAGCTCCGAGCAGGGCGTGTCTCCCGCGTCCTCGATGAGGGCCATTCCCATGGTCTCCAGGAGCGGTTCGCTGGAGAACGTCAGATAACGCGCCGTGGTGTCACCGGAGTTGCCGCTGCGGTGCCAGGCCCACGCCGGGAAGTGCAGCGAGTCGCCCGGTCCCCATTCGACGCGCTGCCCGTCGATCTCGGACCAGCCCTGCCCGGCCACCACGAACACCATGGCGTCCCATGAGTGACGGTGTGCGGTGGTCGTCGTTCCCGGGTCCATCTCATGGGCGAGGGCGTCCATGGTGCGGGTGGGCCGGTCACCATCGGCGCCCACATACACACCGACACGGCTGCCCCGTGAGGTGGTGTGCATCTCGACGTCCTCGTGCGCGACGACGGTGCGATGGTTGGCACGCCACTCCTCGATGAACTGGGCGCGTCGGCGTTTCTGCACGTGGTAATGGGTGACTTCGGTGGTGGTGTGCGTACTCATACTGCCTCCCTGCGATGGGTGGGCGGTTGTCGGTGTGAATGGAGAGGCTCGCCCTGTGCCATGGGCCTCGGGGCGGGTCAGGTGGTGGCGGGCCGTGCCTTCCGTACGCTGTAGTCGCGGACCGTACGGCTGCGGGCGGCGCTCAGTCCGGACACGGCGGCCGGGACCAGGCCTCCGAGCGTGAGCGCGAGCACGGGACCCGTCACACCCGCGAGCGCGCCGATCACCGTGTCCCCGATCGCCGGACCGCCCCGGGAACACATCTGATAGATGGCGGAGACCCGTCCGCGCAGTGTGTCCGGTGTCTCCACCTGGACGGCCGCGTGCCGGACGGTGGTCGCGAGCGCGTCCGCGGCGCCGAGTGCGAGGGCCATGACGATCGCCACCGGGAACACCCGTGACTGCGCCAGCCCCACCACGGCGAGCCCGTACGTGGCCGTGCCCCACAGCACGAGATGGCCCGACCGCGCCGTACGGACCAGTCTGAAGACCCATACGGAGCCGATCAGGGCTCCCGCCGAGGGCGCGGCGGAGAGCAGACCGTAACCGGTGGCCCCGACATGCAGCACGTCCTCGGCGAACGCGGGCAGCAGCACCCGGTACGCGCCGAACACGGTGGCGGCCAGATCCAGGCCCATCAACTGCCAGACCACGGGCCTGCGGCCGATGTAGCCGACGCCCTCGCGCAGGCTCGCCAGCAGCGACCGCCGCTCCTCGTCCACGGCCAGCGGCGGAACCCGCAGCACCGCGAGAACGACGACGAGCACACCGTAGGTGACGGCGTCGAAGACATAGACCGCGCCGGGCCCGCCGGCCGCGATGAGCAGACCGGCGAGCGCCGGGCCGGTGAGCACCGCCAGCTCGCGCGAGGGATTGAGCAGCGCGAAGGCGTCCACGAGCCGCTCCTTGGGCACCATCGCGGGGATGAGCGCCTGGCGGGCCGGCTGGTCGAAGGTCGCCGCCGCTGTCGCCAGCAGCGAGGAGACGACGACGGTCCAGACGGTGGCGGCGCCGGCCAGTGTGACGACGGCGAGTCCGGCCGCGACGAGCAGGGCCAGACACTGGGTCACCTGCAACAGCCGTCGCCGGTCGAGCCGGTCCGCGTAGATCCCGCCGAGCGGCGAGAGCACCAGCAGGGCGACGGCCTGCGCGAGGCCGACGAGTCCCACCTGCGCGGTGGAACCGGTGAGTTGGTAGACCTGGTAGAGATTGGCGGCGACAGCTCCCCGTGTTCCGATCTGGGACAGGATCACGCCGCCCCAGTAAAGGGTGAAGTCGCGATTGCGCAGCACCTCGGGTATCGCCATACGGAAGCAAGGGCCTTTCTCTGTCCTGGCAGCCGGTCCTGGCGGCCGGTCCTGGCGGCCGGTTCCGGTGGCCGGTGCGGACGGCCGGCCCGGTGGGCGGTCCTGGGCGCCGGGACCGGCCACCGGCGCCCAGGACGTCTCAGTCGACGGGGACGAGCGTGACCTTGTCCGGCGCGACGGTCAGATGCACCTCGGTGCCGGGCGGGATCGACACCGTGGGGTTGGAGCGGCTGCGGATCTCCAGATCCCCGACTCCGGTGATGTGGTCGATGGCGTCACCGAGGAAGGCGCGTGTACGGACCTTCCCGGACCACTCGTTGGGCACATCGCCGCGCGGTGTGGTGGAGACGTCGATGGACTCCGGACGGATGGAGAGCAGGACCGAGTCCCCGACGGCGGGTGTCCTCGGGCACTCCCGGGCGATCAGCCGTCCCTGTGTGGTCTCGACGGCCACCTCGTCGCCCGTCACCGACACCACCCTGGCCTCGATGAAGTTGGACGTGCCGATGAACTCGGCGACGAACCGGGTGGCCGGCTTGGTGTAGATCTCGCGCGGCTTGCCGATCTGCTCGATACGGCCCTCGTTCATCACGGCTATCCGGTTGGACATCACCAGCGCCTCGGACTGGTCGTGTGTCACATAGATCGCGGTGAGGTTCAGCTCCCGCTGGAGCCGCTTGAGTTCGAAGCGCATGCTCTCGCGCAGCTTGGCGTCCAGATTGGAGAGCGGTTCGTCGAGCAGCATCAGCTCCGGCTGGGTGACCAGCGCGCGGGCGAGCGCGAGACGCTGCTGCTGGCCGCCGGAGAGCTTGGTGGCGGGCCGTGAGGCGTACGCGCCCAGCTCGATCACATCGAGCACCTGATGGACGCGCTCCTCGATCTCCTTGCGTCCCGGGCGCTTGGCCCTGGGCATCACATCCAGCGGGAACGAGACGTTCTTGAAGACCGACATGTGCGGCCAGATCGCGTACGACTGGAAGACCATGCCGAAGCCGCGCCGGTTGGCCCGGAGATTGACGCCCTTCGTGGCGTCGAACAGCACCCGGTCGCCGAGGCAGACCCGGCCGGCCGTCGGTTGCTCCAGGCCCGCGATGGAGCGCAGTGTGGTGGTCTTGCCGCAGCCGGACGGGCCGAGCAGGGTGAACAGCTCACCGTCGCGGACGTCGAAGTCAACCCCGTCGACGGCGAAGACACGCGTGCTGTCGGCGGACTTGCGGCGGCGCGCCGCGCCCGCGGACGATTCATAGCTCTTGGCGAGGGATTCGACAGTCAGCATCCCTGGTGTCCCTTCGGGCAGGTGCTAGTTCGACGAGTCGCCCTGGAGCCCGAAGCGGGCTCCCAGGCGGTAGGCGATGGAGACGAGCAGAACGAGGATCAGGACCATGCAGACACCGAGGGCGGCGAGCGTGGTGAACTGGCCGTTCTCGAACTGCTCCCAGATCAGGACCGACAGCACTTCCTTGCCGGGGCTGTAGAGCAGGATCGTGCTCGACAGTTCACGGAACGAGACGACGAGGATGTAGACCCAGCCGGCCAGGATGCCGCTGCTCATCAGTGGCAGCAGCACACGACGGAAGGTCTGGAACCACGAGGCGCCCGAGACCGCCGCCGACTCCTCCAGCTCCGGCGACATCTGGGCCATCGCCGAGGAGGAGTAGCGCATTCCGTACGGCAGATAGCGCGTGCAGTAGGACACCAGCAGGATCAGCAGCGTGCCGTAGATCGGCAGCGGCATCCGCAGATAGACGAAGGAGAGCGCCAGACCGAGGACGAGTCCCGGGATCACGATGGGAGTGAAGGCGAGCAGATCCAGCATCCGCCGTCCCGGAGCCTTGGTCCGCAGCACCACCCAGGAGACGATCGAGGTGAGGAGCATGACGGCCGTGGCCGCGCCGACACCGACGATGAGCGAGTTCTTCAGCGCGGTGAAGGCGAGCGGCATGTGCAGGACTTCGTTGTAGTTCTCCAGCGACATCGTGCTGAGTGTCTTGCGCGAGGGCGCCGCGTAGTACTTCAGCAGGGACGCGTAGACGAGGACCGCCACCGGCAGGACGACCGTGACCAGGAAGTACACGATCACTCCGGTGCCGACCCATGGCCGGGCCCGCCCGAGGTCCACCGGCCGGGGCCGGAAGGCCTTGCCGGTCACCGTCTGGAAGTTGCGCGAGGAGCGCTGGAGCCAGCCGGAGAGCAGCACGCCGGCCGCCGCGATGAGCAGCAGTCCGATGGCCAGGGCGCCCGCGGCGCCGTAGTCGATCGGATAGGCCCGCAGTACGAAGTAGATCCGGCTGGTGAAGACGTAGATGCCGTTCTGCAGGCCCAGCAGGCCGGGCACCTCGAAGCTCTCCAGCGACTGCACGAACATCAGCAGCGCGGCCGAGATCATCGCCGGGCGCAGCAGCGGGACGGTGATCCGCCGCAGTACGGTGCTCCGCCGGGCCCCCGACATGGCCGCGGACTCCTCCAGCGAGGGATCCATCGCCCGGAAGGCGGCGACCATGAGCAGAAAGGTGACGGGAGCCAGATGCAGTCCCTGCACCCAGATCATGCCCCACACACTGAAGATGTTCACCGGTGAGGCGCCGAACAGCGGTTTGAAGATGAGTGTGTTGATGACACCGCTGGACGGATCGCCGAGGAAGATCCACGAGGTCGCGTAGAGGATGCCGGGCACGATCAGCGGCACCAGCGAGGCCGCGAAGAACAGGCCCTTGAAGGGAGTGTCCGTACGTACCTGGATATAGGCCAGCACCGTGCCGAGCACCAGGGCGAGCGCCGCGGAACCCAGCGCGAAGCCCAGCGAGTTGAGCATCATCGAGCCGGCCTGGGAGTTGCCTCCGTAGGCGCGCGAGAACGCGCCGAAGGAGACTCCCGTACCGGTGCTGTTCAGAAAGGTGTCATGGACGAGATAGCCCAGCGGTACGAGGGCGAGATAGCCGACGATCACCACGGCGCCGCCGACCAGGAGCCCCTGGAAGGAGAGCAGCCGCCGCAGCAGTGCCACGAGCCGGCCGGGAGCGGTGGGCTCGGGAGAGGCGTCCGTACCGGACGTCCCGCGGTCGCCGCCCTGCGAGGTGGTGGCGGTGGAAGCCAGTGCCATCGCCGGTCACCGCCCCACCGTGTCGGCGCCGCGGAGCAGCGCGTCGTACTTCTTGTCCCAGACGGTGTCGTCCTTGGTCAGGCCCTCGACATCGAACGGTACGAGGGTGAGCCCGGCGACGCTCTTGTCGCCCGGGACCTTGGTGGACGGGGTGAGGCCGAGGTCCACGAGGGTCTTCTGGCCGTCGGTGAGCAGCCAGTCGTAGAACAGCCAGGCGGCGGCCGGATGCTGGGCGCCCTTGATCATGCCGACTCCGTTGGGCCGGGCGAAGGCGGGAATGGTGGAGACCCCGCTCGCGGGCAGATGGGTCACGGGCGCGCCGTCCTTGGCGGCTCTGGCGGTGATGTACGTGTAGTTCATCGCCTCCATCGAGGTCTGGCCCGCGGTCAGGAACTGCATCATCGTGGTGTGGCCCTTGGCGACCTTGGAGTTGGCGGCGATCGCCTTCCAGAGGGAGTCCACCTCGGCCTGTGACTTTCCGTGGTCGAGCCAGTACTTGGTGACGTTCTCGTACCAGTCGCTGTCGCTGATCTCCATGGTGATCTGGCCCTTGTACTTGGGCAGGGCCAGGTCCTCCCAGCTCCTGGGCTCGTCACCGGGCTTGATCTTCGTGGTGTTCCAGGCGGGCTGGAACACATTGAAACGGGTGGCCGTCCAGTGGTCGAACTTCCCGGCGGACTCGACCTTGTCGAGTCCGGAGCCGTTGTAGTCGGCGAGGTGGCCCTTGCCGGCGAGGATGGCCATCTCCGCGAAGTTGGTCTCGATGACATCGGCGCCGGGCCGGCCGGCCTCCTGCTCCTGGAGTGTCCGCTGGAGGACGGTCTCCGAGTTGCCGCGGAAGACACTGACACGGATGCCGTACTTCTTCTCGAAGGCCTCGGCTATCGGGGTCGCGATGTCGGCGGTCATCGAGGTGTAGAGGGAGAGGGTCTTGCCCTCCTTGCCCGCCAGGTCCTCCGCCTGCGCGCGTTGCTCGGTCCTGGCCAGCCCCTTCAGCCGGCCGTAGACCTCGTCCGCGTCACTGTTGGAGGAGCCCGGCACGCCGCCGCACCCCGCGACGAGCGTCGCGGCCAGCAGACCGGACACGGAGAAGGTCAAGTTACGGGTCCTCATACGGGTGCGCTCCTGTGGAGAGGTGCAAACGGTGAGTGGGTCAGCCGGCCTTGGGAACGCCACGCAGCAGGGCGTCGTAGTCGCCGCTCCACTTGGTGCCGTCCAACTCGGTGGTCTTCGAGAGGCTGTAGGTGGTGGTGCCGGCCGGGATGGGGTCCTTGAAGCCCGGGACGGAGGAGGCCGCCGGGATACGCAGGGACTCGGCGATCGCCTTCTGTCCGTCGCTGAGCACCCAGTCGGTCCACAGCAGCGCTGCGGCGGGATGCCTGGGCCGGGACATGAGGCCGACTCCGTTGGGTCGCAGGATCACTGGCTCCACCACGGGCCGCCATGCCACGGGCGCGCCCTTTTTGGCGGCCTTGTCGATGGTGTGGCTGTATACGGACAGGGCGACGGCGAACTGTCCCGCACTGAGCAGTTCGCCCTGCACCGTGTGGCCCTTGGTCACCTTTACATTGGCGGCGATCCTTTTGAAGAGGTCGTCGGCATCGGATTGGCTCATGCCCTGCTCTTCGGTGAGATACGTGTGCATCGACGCGTACCAGTCCCAGTCGCCGATCTCGACGGACAGCTTGCCCTTCCACTTCGGATCGGCGAGGTCGGAGAAGCTCTTCGGCTCCTGGTCCTTCTTGACGAGATTGGTGTTCCAGCCGATGACGAACGCGTTGAAGCGCTCCGCGGTCCAGCCGCCGAGTCCCTTCGCGGCGTCCTTGAGACCGGCCGCGGACGGTCCCGTGTAGGGCGTGAGCAGTCCCTGCTTGTCCAGTGCGCGCAGTTCGAGGTCATTGGTGTCGACCACGTCGTTCTGCGGCTTGTTGGCCTGGTTCTCCTGGGAGATCCGCTGGAGGACCGTCTCGGAGTTGGCCCGGAAGGCGTTGACCTTGATGCCGGGATAGGCCTTCTTGAAGCCGTCGACCAGGTCCTGGATATCGGTGTTCGAGGTGTACAGATCGAGCTGCGCGCCATCGCTCTTCGCGTCGGCGAGCAGTCGGTCGGTACGTGCTTTCCCGGTCAGGGAGGCGTAGTCGGCGTAGGGGTCGGTGGATCCGGCGGAGCCGCCGGGAGGCTGGGTCGTGGGAGAGGAACCGCAACCCGTGAGGATCAGTCCGGCGGCCAGAAGGCCGGCCGTAAGAGCACCATGTCGCATCGCACACTCCTGTGGCGAAGCCGGTCGCGGCCCTCATCGGCGGGCGGTGAGGCGCAGGCAGTAAGGGAGGGGACCGGACGGCGGGCTGTTCATACGGTGGTGATGTCCGAGCGTTGCCGCTTGGGTCCCTGCATGAAACACCAGGTTCGGTCTTATGGTCTAACCATGCGACGTCGGTGTTACCTTATTGTTACCGACGGATTGTCGGTAGATTGAACCGTTGACTTTCGGACACATCGCAGACTTGTGCGAAGGCCCTTGCCGCACCTCTGAACAGGGCCGGATTCCCGTGGCCGGCCCAGGTGGCGCACGGTCTCGGACGCGCGGATCCGAGGTTTCAGACACGTGGATCCGCGCCGAAGACCAGTGACTTGATCGTGACGGGCACGGTGTTCGACGGATGGCGCAGCCGCCCGATGTCGATGTAGTCGAAGTCCCTCAGCCGCAGCCCGTCGATGACGAGGAGCGCGCCGCGGACGCCGAGTTCGTCCCGGAGCAGCCTGCCGAGCGTCATGGCGACATCGCCGTCGAGCACGAGATACACGGGCCTCCCGCGCGCGGTGCGGTCCGCGAGGGCGTCCCGCAGACCACGGGCGAAGGCCAGCAGCCGCCGATGGCTCGGCGGTCCGCTCCACGGCACGGCGAGCGCGATATCGGCGTCGGCCCGCGCCGCGTCCAGAGCGGCGAGACGGTGGCGCACGGCGGCCTCGACCGCGCCCGCGTCGACGCTCTCGCCGAGCGCGACGACCGGCCGTACGACCTGGAGGTTACGCAGCGGCAGAAGCGCGCCGGGATCCGAGAAGAAGCCGGTGTTCCCGCTGAGCTGGACGCTGTACTCCGAGGCCCCGAGCGCGGTGGCGCGGATGCACTCGCCCGCGGGCAGCAGCGGGAAGGGCAGCGCACCGGAGTCCACCAGGCGGCGCACCGCGAGGCCGAGCGGCCGTCCGAGATCGCCGAACGCCTCGCTCTGCCGGCCGTAGATGTACTCGGCGACTCCTCCCGAGAACATCACCGCGTCGATGGCGCCGGCCGGTGCGAGCGGCTCTGTCAGGAACAGCTCCGCGACGTCCGGCGGCGGAGGATCACCGGTGACGGCCGCGACCAGCGCGTCCGCCATCGCCTCCGCGACCTTCTCCGTCTCGTCGGGATGCGCGAGGTCGCCGCGCTCCCAGAAGTAGCCGGCCCGGGCCGCGTGCCGGCGGCCGGCCGGATCGAGCCGTACGACACGGCCCGCGCCGTCCATGACCTGGAGCCGCCCGCCGATGTCCAGCGCGGCGGTCGACACCACCTCGCCCCGGTCGAGCACCGCCAGTTTGGTCGTTCCGCCACCGATGTCGATCACGAGCACACGCAGTCCGGTGTCGTACGAGACCTTCGCCGCGCCCGAGCCGTACGCGGCGAGCATGGCCTCCATATGGTGGCCCGCGGTGGCGGTGACCAGCTCGCCGCCGCGCTCGGCCAGCAGATCCGCGATGGCCTCGGCGTTGCGGCGGCGCAGTGCCTCACCGGTGAGGATCACGACGCCGGTGTCCACGGCGGAGGGTTCCACGGCCGCGTCGTTGTACGCGCGGTCGATGATCGAGCCCAGCGCCTCGGCGTCGATGTGCTCGTCGCTCGCGTACGGAGTCAGGGCGACGGGGGAGCGGTAGAGGGTCTCCCTGCGCACGACGATGTACCGGCTGGTCAGATCCTCGCCGATACGGCGCAGCCGGAGCCGGGAGAAGACGACCTGGGTGCCGGAGGAGCCGATGTCCATGCCGACGCTGTGCAGCAGCACGTTGTCCTGCTGCCAGATCGGGTTCTCCTCCAGGGCGCTCAGCGGCTCGTCGTCGTGGACATGGTCATGGTCGGGGACATAGGCGGAGAAGACCGTGCGTATGTCTTCACCGTGACCGTGACCGTCAGCGTGGCTGTGGCTGTGTCGGGGATGGTCGTCGTGGTCGTGGTGGTCGGCGCTGTGCGGTCCGGCGTGCCTCACGATGGTGCTCCTCGTCGTGATCGCGGCACGGCTCGGGCGGTCGAGTCCGCGCCCGTAAGCAGACATGCGGCCCGTGCCCGTGAGGGACACGGGCCGCACACGTGGTGGAGGTCCGTCAGCCGGTGACCGTGCCCTCCGGCTTGGGCGCGAGCGTGGGCAGCTCCGCCTCGTACACCTCGTCCATCCGCGGCTCCATGCCGTGCTTGGCCAGCGCCTCCCGGAAGGTCTCCCGTACCAGCGGCGACTCGTCGGCGTAGTCGATCTGGTCGCCGCCGATACGCCGACTGATCCAGGCCTTCGGCACGCCCTGCGCATTGCGCATGGAGACCACCTCATGCTTGAAGGCGAGATAGCGGCCCGGCTCGGCGCCGGTGTTGAAGTGCTGGTGGAACCACATGTTCGGAGGCACGATCAGCGAGCCGGGACCCCACTCGTAGCGCTGCGGCTCCTCGCCCTCCGGCCACATCAGGCTGTAGCCCTCGCCCGACAGAATGATCACATGGGCGCCGGGACCATGCCGGTGACCCTTCTTGTAGGTGGCCGTCGGGAACTGCGAGATATGGCTGTTCATCGAGCCCTTGGCCATCGCGAAGCGGATATGGCCGCCGCCCGCGCCGCGTTCCTTCGCCTCGATCAGCGGCAGATTGACCGCGTCGGCGACGAAGTTGGTGTCCAGCAGCAGACCCTTCTGCTCGCCTCTGGGAGAGAAGTAGTCCGGCTCACCGTTGAAACGGTCCGGGAAGTCGTGCGGCGTGTGGAAGACGAAGTCCACATCGTCGTAGAGATTGATGACCGGCGGCATGTTCGTCGAGGAGACGAAGCGCGCGGCCTTCAGCCCGGAACCGTTGAAGTGCTGGTGATGGGCGTTGAGCGGGATGGCGAAGATCGATCCCGCCTGCCACTCGAAGGTGACCTCGGCGCCGGTGTCGTTCCACACCTTGGTCGAGCCCTGTCCGTCGAGGACGAGGATCATCTCCTCGAAGAGCTGCCGCTGCGGGGCCAGTTCACCGCCCGCGGGGATCTCGCAGACATAGCAGTCGTTCGACGTACGGGTCGCCTCGTGATTGATGAACACACCTCGGCCGCCGCGCCGCGCCCACGGCTTCAGCTCGACCGTGCGCAGATCGGGCACATAGTGGGCGGAGATGATGTCCAGTCCCTCCGCGGCGACCCAGCGTGTATAGGGAGAGTCCTTCTCGGTGGCGAACTTCGCCGCCAGCTTGTCGTCGACGATCGCGTCCTTGGCCATTACCACGGCCTTTCCTGTCGGCTTGTGTGCCACGTCGGCTCTGTGTGCCACGGAAGTAGCGGAAGAGGCCCCGGACCGGCCGTATCACGGGAGCCGGGAAGGCGGGCCGGTGGAACCGTATCTGGATTGGTAGAACCATAAGTCCACGGATTTTTCATGTCAACGACTCCCGTGGGATCCGGCGCGCGGGTCAGGTCCCAGGCGCGCAGGTCAGGGCCTTATCCCGAGGTGCGGCCGGCCGTTCGCGGGTCCCGGTGGCCCTCTTCCGCCACCGCGCGGGCGGCCTCGGCGGCGCCGGCCGGATCGAGATAGCGGCCTCCGCGTACGACGGGCGCCAGATGCTCGTCGAGCGTGTAGCGCAGAGGAATGCCCGTGGGGATGTTGAGCTCCATCAGCTCGTCGTGGTCCAGCCCGTCGAGATGGGCGGCCAGCGCGCGGAGCGAGTTGCTGTGCGCCACGACCAGAACGGTCCGTCCGGCGCGCAGATCGGGCGCGATCACCTCGTACCAGTGAGGCAGCAGCCGGGCGCTGACATCGGCGAGGGACTCGGTGCGCGGCGCCGGCCCTCCGTCCTCGTCGGCGCCGGGCGGGAGCGGCGGCGGGGCCAGATCGTACGACCTGCGCCAGAGCCGGAACCGCTCCGCGCCGTACTCCCGCAGCACCTCGCTCTTGTCCCTGCCCTGGAGGGTGCCGTAGTGCCGTTCGTTGAGCCGCCAGTCACGGGTGAGCGGCACCTGCGGGCGGCCGAGCGCCGCCAGTGCGAGTGTGCCGGTGCGCACCGAACGCCGCAGCACGGAGGTGTGCGCCACGTCCGGGAGCAGTCCGGCCGTACGCAGCGACCGGCCGGCCTCGCGCGCCTGTTCCTCGCCGTGCGGAGTCAGATCCACATCGACCCAGCCGGTGAAGAGATTTCTGGAGTTCCATTCGCTCTCGCCGTGGCGGAGCAGGATCAGCGTGTGCATGGGCCCGATTGTGACCACGCCCGACGGTGGTCGCGCCACCTTCTCGTTCACTTGCTTGTTCACGTGTCAGCGATCTGGTCTAATGGTCGGACCAAGGGCGGGATGGCTTGATGCCGCGTCCGTCGCTTCGGTAGAGACCAGCCTTGAGAGGAAGTGGACCTTGCCCAAGGTGATCTTCGTCGGCAGCGCCGGTTCCGAACACACCGTCGACGCGACGGCCGGTGATTCGGTGATGGCGGCAGCTGTCAGGAACGGCGTCCCGGGGATCGTGGCGGAGTGCGGGGGCAACTGTTCCTGTGCCACCTGTCATGTCTGGGTGCGGGAGGAGTTCGCGCCTCTGGTCGGCCCTCCGGGCGAGATGGAGGACGATCTGCTCGACATGGGCGTGTCCGACCGCAGGAGCACCAGCCGCCTCTCCTGTCAGATCCGTGTCACACCGGAGCTGGACGGGCTGACCGTCGACATACCTCCCGTGCAGCCCTGACGGCGCTTCTGCGCGTCCGTGCCGCACACCGCGCCCGAGCCGCCGCGCCGGCGGTCGCACCCCACCGAAGCCATCGCGGTGCGGTTCAGTACCTGAAAGGGAAACGGCTGTGCTTAGACAAGACATCAACGAGCTGCTCACGCAGACCGGTCCCGGGACACCCATGGGGGAGCTGTTCCGGCAGTACTGGATTCCGGCGCTGCTGGCCGAGGAGCTGCCGGAGAACGACTCCCCGCCCGTGCGCGTCAAGCTGCTCTCGGAGCGCATGGTCGCCTTCCGTGACAGCGAAGGACGGTACGGACTGGTCGACGAGTTCTGCGCGCACCGGGGCGCCTCGCTCTGGTTCGGCCGCAACGAGGGATCCGGGCTGCGCTGCCCGTACCACGGCTGGAAGTACGACGTCACCGGCCAGTGTGTCGAAGTGCCCTCCGAGGCCGACAACAGCAGCTTCTGCCAGAACGTGCAGCTGACGTCGTATCCGCTGGTGAAGGTGGGCGATGTGCTGTGGACCCATATGGGCGACGCGGCCACCCGGCCCGCGCTGCCGGAGTTCGAGTTCGCCCAGGTGCCACCGGAGCAGACGTACACCTCCAAGCGCTGGCAGCAGTGCAACTGGCTCCAGGCGTTCGAGGGCGGCATCGACTCCAGCCATGTCACCTTTCTGCACTCCGGCGGGCTGAAGACCGATCCGCTGTTCCGGGGCGCCAAGGGCAACGAGTACAACATGAACGACACCAAGCCGTTCTTCGAGGTCGCCGACAGCGACGGCGGTCTCTTCGTGGGCGCCCGGCGCAATGCCGAGGAGGGCACCTACTACTGGCGCATCACGCCCTGGGTGATGCCCAACTTCACCATGGTGCCACCGCGCGGCGACCATCCGATCCACGGCCACTTCTGGGTACCGATCGACGACGAGAACTGCTGGACCTACTCGTTCGACTACCACCCGGTCCGCCCGCTCACCGACACCGAGCGCCAGGCCATGATCGACGGACACGGTGTGCACAGCAAGAACATCCCGGGCACCTACCGGCCCGAGGCCAATATGGACAACGACTATCTGATCGACCGCGAGGCCCAGAAGCGCGGTGACACCTATTCGGGAGTCGCGGGCATCGCCATGCAGGACGCCTCGCTCCAGGAGAGCATGGGACCGATCGTGGACCGTACCCGGGAGCGTCTGGTGCCCGCCGACAGCGGAATCATCAAGGCCCGGCAGAAGCTGCGCAAGGCCGCGATAGCGCTGCGGGACCAGGGTGTGACACCGCCGGGAGTGGATCCCGCACACCACAGGGTGCGTTCGGCGGCCGTGGTGCTGCCACAGGCCGAGTCCTTCCTCGACTCCTGCCGTGACGCGGTCAAGTCGACTCCCGGCGTTCCGCAGTCGTCGGTCTGACATGGCGGCGGCGTCGACGTATCTCAGCGAATGCGCGCGGGCGACCGCGCCGGGCGAGTCCCGGTTCCGGATCCGCGCGGCCATCGCACCGGCCAGGGCCGCGCGCGTGATCGCCCTGGACGAGCGGGCCGAAGGAGTCGCGAACCGGCTGGCAGGCCGGGGCTGGCGGCACGCGCGCTTCTACACGAACCGGAGCGGGCGGGGGCCCGGGCCCGTTGGTTCCGGGCCTGGCGGTTCCGGTCCCGGCGGCGAGTTGCTGTTGCGGGAGCTGGACGGTCCGTTCGTACGGCTCGAAGAGGTGCTGACCGACACCGATGTGGTGGTCGTTCTCGCCACCGAGGACGGAGGCCGGGCCGCCGCTTCCGCGATCGGGCGGCTCTGCGGGAGGAAGGGCATCACGACCGCGGGAGTGGTGCTCGGCGACGGCTTCGAGGCCGGCGACGCCGTCGCCGCGCTGCGTCCGTACGCCCGGGTGCTGCTGCTGTCCGCCGACGAGAGCGATGTGTTCGAACTGCTCACGGCGCTCAGGGTCTAGTCCCGGTCCTGTCCGGGCTGGGCCAGGTCTTGTTTCATCCGTCCGACGACGACCGGAAAGACGAAGGCATCATGACCGACAAGATCAGTCCGCGCGCGCTCCAGCGGATGAAGGAGGACGGCCGCAAGATCGTCGGTGTGGTGGCCTGGGACTACCAGATGGCGCGGATCGTGGACCGGGCCGGTGTCGACCTCGTCTCGGTCGGTGACACGGTCGGTGTCAATCTGTGGGGGCAGTCCAATCCCTTTGAGGTCACCATGGAGCAGATGCTCGTGGTCACCCGGGCGGTACGTCTCGGCGTGCGCCGCGCGCTGGTCAGCGCGGACTTCCCGTTCGGTCCGCTTCAGGAGGGCACGGACAGCGCGGTGCGCGCGGCGATCCGGTTCGTCAAGGAGGCCGGCGTCGACATGGTCAAGCTGGACGCCGCCTCGGACTTTCCCGAGGCGGTCACGGCCATCACGCGCGCGGGCATCCCGGTGTTCGCGCAGTTCGGCATCACACCGCAGACCGCCCTTCGCTACGGCGTCGAGTACAGCGCGATTCCCTCCGCCGCCGACCAGGTGCCGGTGGCGATGAAGGACGCGCTGGTCGCCGAGGCCAGGCTGCTGGAGGAGGCGGGCGCCGTCCTGCTCAACTTCACCAACTCGGGCCCGGTCGTGGGCGCCGCCGTCGCCGAGGCGGTCTCCATCCCGGTCGTCGGCGGATTCGGCGGCGGCCCATGGCTCGACGGCCGGATGCGCATGGTCAACGCGGCCATCGGCTACGCCGCCTCGTCGCTCGACGACCCGCCGGACACCTATGCGAACGTCGCCCGGATCACGCTCGACGCGATCACCGCGTACGCCGGCGACGTCCGGGCCGCGCGGCAGATCGCCGGAGGCATCTCCGTAACGCCCAGGACCTGAGCCCTCGCGCGGCCGGTCGCGACCGGGCAGGACAGGGAACCACGAGAGGAACAGCGCCCATGCCCACCGCCGTCATCGACGGGATCTCCACCCGCTACGAGGTGGCCGGCTCCGGCCCGCCGCTGCTGATGTTCTCGCCCGGAGGCTTCGACTCCTCGCTCGAAGGCTGGCGGGAGACCGGGATCTACCGGCGGCTGCGCCTGCTGGACCGGCTCACCGAGCGCTACACCTGTATCACCTTCGACCGCCGTGAGTCCGGCCGCTCCGGCGGCCGGCTGGAGCGGATCTCCTGGGCCGACTACGCCGCCCAGGGCCTGGGACTCCTCGACCATCTCGGGTTCGAGCGGGCGCATCTGATGGGCGGCTGCGTCGGCTGCTCCACCGCGGCGGTGCTCGCGGTGGCCCGTCCCGAGCGGGTGCTGAGCATGGTGCTCTACTCGCCCGCGGGCGGAGTGAAGTACCGGATGAAGCAGCACGCGCGGTTTCTGCGGCACTTGGCCCATGCCGAGGAGTACGGTACGGCCGGCGTGGCGGAACTGGCGCGGAGCACCGGCTCGGGATTCACCGCGGATCCGAGGGTGGGCCCGTGGGCGGGCGTCATCCGCCGGGACGAGGCGTTCGCCGAACGGTACGTACGGACGGACCCGGAGCGGTATCGCGTGATGGTCACCGGTATGGCGCGGCTGCTCTTCGACCGTGACACGGTGCCGGGCCCGGAGCCCGAGGATCTGCTGACACTCGATGTCCCGGCGCTCGTGGTGCCGGGCCAGGACGACTCGCACGCGCCGTCGGCCGCCCGGTATCTCCAGGAGTGTCTGCCGCTGGCCGAGTACTGGAATGTTCCCGTGACGGAACAGACGGAGACGAGCGCGCCGACGAGAGTGCTGGAATTCCTGGCCGGGGCCGGGGAGTAGCGTCCCGGCCGCAGGGTTGTGAACATACGGAACGTACGACCTGCGTCCGCCCTCGCTCAGGGCCCGAGGGCGGGGCGAAGGCGCGGGGCGCGGGCGGTGTCAGAACGCCCGCGCCCCGCCGCCGCGTTCGATCGCCTCGATCTGGTCCAGCCGCCGCTGATGTATCCCGCCCTTGAAGGGCGTCTCCAGCCACGTGGCCACGATCTCCTCCGCCGCCTCGGGCGCCAGCACCTTCGCGGCCAGGACCAGCACATTGGAGTCGTTGTTGCCGCGCGAGATCCTGGTGCTCCACAGATCGTGGCAGAGCCCGGCCCGTACTCCGGGAAGCTTGTTGCAGGCGATGGTCTCGCCCAGTCCGCTGCCGCCCAGCACGATCCCGCGGTCCGCCGGGCCGTTCGTCACCTGCCAGCAGACATCGGCACAGAGCGGCGGATAGTCCACGATCTGCTCGGCGTCTCCGTAGGCGCCACGGTCGTCGACGGTATGGCCGTGTGCCGCCAGCCATGCCGCGAGACGGCCTTTCAGTACCACACCGTTGTGATCCGCGGCGATGACAATGTGCATGGGTCTCTCCTCCTCCTGTGGGGACGGGTCTGTCAGGGACCGGCGGCACGATCCGACCGTCAGGCCTTCAGGTCGCGCGTGCTCTCGGCGAAGAGTTCCTCCAGCACCGGCGGCCGGTCGAGGATCCGCTGGTCCACCGCATGACGTACGAGCGTCTCCAGCACCGCCCGGTTCGGCTCGATGCCGTACGGGAGCGGATCGGCCCCGGTCTCGTCCATGACGCGCCGGTACATCCGGTCGGCCGCGCCGGGGGTCTCCACCGATCCGTCGCGCAGCCGGTCGACGTACAACCGCTTCGCGCGGGCGAAGGCGTCGAAGACCTCCGGGCCCAGCTCCGGCCGTTCGGCGAGCAGCTCGTCCCGCACCACCACGAGATGGTTGATCGGATAGAACCCGCGCTCGCGCAGGGCCGCGAAGCCCGCCTCCTCGGGATCGGCGATCAGCGGCGACAGCCGTGGCGACTCGGCGTTCACACCGATCGTGGCGGCGAGTTCGCCGTCCGTCAGCCGCTCCTCCAGCGAGCGCTGTCCCACCATCGGTTCGACGTTCGCCGGAGGCCGGTACGCGGCCACATGCTCGTCGCCCGACAGCACCCACCGCACCCGGTCGAGATCGACTCCGTACTCCTCGCGCAGGACCGCCCGCGCCCAGACGCCGGTGGTGACCGTATAGCCGCGGTTCACACCGACCCACCGGCCCTCCAGATCCTTGGGGCTCCGGATGTCCGACGCGGGATCGTGGAGGATCGCGCCGTGGTGGAAGCCCCGTACGAGGAAGACGGGCAGCGCCGTGAACCGTACGCCGTGGGCCTTCGCCACCAGATAGGTGGTCAGCGCCATCTCGCTGACGTCGAACTCCAGGTCGCGAACCATCCGCCGGAAGGCGTGGACGAGTACGGGTACCTCCTCGAAGTCGAAGCGGAAGCCCCGCGGTGTCACCTCCCCGGTCTTCAGCGCCTCGTTGTTGCCCTGCGTACGGGTCACGGTCCTGAGCTGAGATGCGGCCATGGTGTCTGCTCGGCTCTCTCGTGGGCGGCTCCACTCGTGGCGGACTGACGGCCGAAAGGTACCATGGTCAGTCCATCAGTCCATAGAGTAGTGTGGCCGCCCGACAGTCCCCGAGGGTGAGGAGAAACCATGGCGGAGCAGGTGCTGGCGGCGGTCAGGACCGCGCCGGGCACGACCGAGCTGCGCGAGTTCCCGATGCCGGACATTCCCGACGACGGGGCACTGCTCAAGGTCGAGGTCGCCGGAATCTGCGGCACGGACGTGAAGATGTACGCGAAGCCGCCGTTCGGCGATCCGGTGATCATGGGTCATGAGAACGTCGGTGTCATCGCCGCGGCCGGCCGTACCTTCACCGCGCGCCGAGGGCTTGCCGAGGGCGACCGTGTTTTTGTCGAGCACTATGTCGGATGCTTCCGCTGCGAGTGGTGCCACCAGGGCGAATACCGCCACTGCGAGGCCACCGACTGGCGGACCAATCCCGACGCGCGCCGCTACGGCTACACCTCGGCGAGCAATCCGTACCACCTCTGGGGCGGCTTCTCGCAGTATCTGTATCTGCCGTGGAACGCGGTGATCCACCGGGTGCCGGACGGTGTCTCCGCCGAACTCGCGGGCCTGGTCACGCCCTTGTCGAACGGTATCGAGTGGGCCCTGGTCACCGCGGGTGTCGGCTATGCCTCGACGGTGCTCATCCAGGGCCCCGGACAGCAGGGCCTGTCCCAGGTCGTCGCCTGCAAGCAGGCGGGCGCCTCGCTCGTCATCGTCACCGGCACTACTCAGGACGCCGCGCGGCTGGACCTCGCCAGGGAGCTGGGCGCCGACCATGTCATCGACGTCCGCAAGGAGGACGCCCTCGCCCGGGTGCTGGAGATCACCGGTGGCCGTGGCGTCGATGTGGTGCTGGACTGTACGGCCGGTGCCGGCACCGCTCCCGTACTCCTCGGTGTCGACGCGCTCAAGCGCCGGGAGGGCACGATGGTGGTCCAGGGAGAGCTGGCGGCCTTCCCCGACTTCCCGCTGAAGAAGATCACCGAGAAGTCCATCAGTGTCAGAAGCGCCCGAGGCCACAGCTACCGCTCCTGCGAACTCGCCCTGGAACAGCTCGCCTCGGGCCGCTTCCCGCTGGAGCGGCTGAGCACCCACAGCTTCGGCCTCGCCGATACCGACCGTGCCATCAGGACCGTCGGCGGTGAGTACGGCGAGGGCGTCGTCCATGTGTCCCTGCTGCCCTGGGCGGAGGCGGCGGCATGAGCGTGGTGGTGCGCAATCCCCGCCGTGCGGACCGGGCGAGCGCCGACGGGCTCGCCGCGTACGGTGTCGCCACCGTGCACGAGGCTCAGTCGCGCACCGGACTGCTGTCACCGGCCCTGCGCCCGGTCTACCGGGGCGCGCATATCGCGGGCACGGCGGTGACGGTCAGTGTGCCGCCGGCGGACAACTGGATGCTTCATGTCGCGGTGGAGCAGTGCCGGGAAGGGGACATCCTTGTCGTCGCGCCCACCTCACCGTCCGAGGCGGGCTACTTCGGCGAACTGCTCGCCACCGCCGTCGCCTCCCGTGGCGTCCGGGGCGCGGTCATCGACGCCGGCTGCCGGGATGTGGCCGAGCTGGAGCGGATGGGCTTTCCGGTGTGGGCACGGCACATCTGCGCGTACGGCACGGTGAAGGAGACCTTGGGCGATGTCAATGTCCCGGTGGTCTGCGGCGGTCAGCGGGTGGAGCCCGGAGATGTGATTGTCGCCGACGACGACGGTGTGGTGGTCGTGCCCCGGCTCGACGCCGCGCGGGTGCTGGAGGCGTCGCGCGCGCGGGAGGAGAAGGAGGCCGTCTCACGTGCCCGGTACGAGAGCGGTGAACTCAGCCTCGATGTCCACGCCATGCGCGAGCGGCTGGCACGCAAGGGACTGACGTATGTCGATCAGGCACCCGAGGCACCTGAGGCGCCCGACCAGGCGCCCGATCAGGCGCCCGGCGACTGAGGCGCAGGCCGAGCAACGAGGACGAGGACCACATATCGATGATCATCGACTGTCACGGCCACTACACCACCACACCGCCTCAGCATCAGCGGTTCCGCGACGCCCAGCTCGCCCGGCTCCGGGACGCCGCGCTGCCGCTGCCGGTGCCCGCCGCCATCGGCGACGACGAGATCAGGGAGAGCGTCGAGAACAACCAGCTCAAGGTGCTCCGAGCGCGAGGCGGTGATCTGCTGCTGTTCTCGCCCAAGGCATCGGGGATGGAGCACCATGTGCCCGATCCGGCCACGGCGCGCACATGGGCCCGCGTGAGCAACGACCTCGTCCATCGTGTGGTCGGTCTGTTCCCGCAGCACTTCGCCGGTGTGTGTCAGCTGCCGCAGGTGCCCGAAGGGCCGCTCGACGACTCGGTCGCGGAGCTGCGCCGATGCGTCACCGAACTCGGCTTCGTCGGCTGCAATCTCAATCCCGATCCGTCCGGCGGCCACTGGACCTCGCCGCCGCTCACCGACCCGTACTGGTTCCCGCTGTACGAGGCGATGGTGGAGCTGGACGTTCCCGCGATGATCCATGTCTCCACCTCCCACAACCCGAACTTCCATACGCTCGGGGCCCATTACCTCAACGCGGATACCTCGGTGTTCATGCAGCTCGTCGAGGGCGATCTGTTCGCCCGCTTCCCGAGGCTCCGCTTTGTGATTCCGCACGGCGGCGGCGCCGTGCCGTACCACTGGGGCCGCTACCGCGGTCTCGCCGTCCGGCTCGGCCGGCCCGATCCCGCCGAACTGCTGCGGGAGAACGTCTTCTTCGACACCTGTGTCTACCACCAGCCCGGCGTCGACCTGCTGTGCCAGGTCATCGGCGCCGACAACATCCTGTTCGCGTCCGAGATGCTGGGCGCCGTCCGCGGTGTCGATCCCGAGACCGGTATCGCCTGGGACGACACCAAGCGCTATCTCGACCGTACGGGGCTCTCCGAGCGTGAGCTCCGCAAGGTCTTCGAGGCGAACGCCCGGCGCGTCTATCCGCGACTCGGCGCCCGGCTGACCGCGGAAGGCAGGTAGTCCTCCACCATGTCCCGACTGCGTCTCACCTTTGCCTGTGGCGACTACGACCGTACCCGGGCCCTGGCCGAGGGCACGGTCCGTCCCGACGGTATCGATCTGACATATCTGCGGCTGCCCGTCGAGGAGACCTTCTTCCGGATGATGCGCCATCAGGAGTTCGAGGTGGCGGAGATGTCGCTCTCCTCGTATGTGCTCTCGCTGCGCGCCGATCCGTCGCCCTTTGTGGCCCTGCCCGTCTTCACCTCCCGGATGTTCCGGCACGGATCGCTGTACTGCCATGCCGACTCCGGTATCTCCTCGCCCGAGGACCTGCGCGGCAAGCGGATCGGCACTCCGGAGTACCAGCTCACCGCGTGTGTGTGGATGCGCGGCATTCTGGGGGACCGGCACGGGGTGCCGTTCGACTCGGTCAGCTATCTCACCGGCGGCCAGGAGACGGCCGGCCGGGTGGAGAAGGCCGCCGTCGCCCTTCCGGACTCGGTACGGATCAGCCGTATCCCCGAGGACAGGACGCTCTCCGCCATGCTGGCCGAGGGCGAGATCGACGCGCTGTGCACACCGCGTGTCCCGAGCCCGTTCGCCGCCGGGGACCCGCGGGTGCGGCGCGTGTTCGCCGATGTCGTCTCCAGTGAGAAGGAGTACTACCAGGCGACCGGAATCTTTCCGATCATGCATGTGGTGGTGATCAGACGGGATGTCTACGACCGCTACCCGTGGGTCGCGCAGTCGCTCAACAAGGCGCTGACCACGGCCAGGGACGAGGCGTACGCGAGTCTCTACGACACCTCGGCGCTGCGCTTCATGCTGCCGTGGCTGATTCCGCAGCTGGAGGAGGCCCGTGCCCTGCTCGGCAGGGACTACTGGTCCTACGGGATCCGGGACAACCGCGAAACCTTGGCCACCTTTCTGCGCTACCACCAGGAGCAGGGGCTCTCCGAGCGGCTGTGGACGCCGGAGGAGCTTTTCGCGCCGGAGTCACTGGAAGCAGCGGTCATCTGACGCACGACGTCCGGCGTGTGGCGCGTATGGCGAATGACCTATGGCGTATGACGCAGGCCCGGCCCCGTCTCCTCTCTCGGAGGACGGTGCCGGGCCTTGTCGGTGCCGAGCCTTGTAGGTGCTGCTGCTGTCAGGTCGGCAGTACCACATCCGTGCGGGTGACCAGGAGCGACTTCAGGGAGGCGGACGTATCGGCCGCCGCGCCGCGCTCGACGGTGGCGCCTCGGGTGAGCGCTCCGCGTACGGCCATATAGTCGGCCGGGCTGTTGACGGCGTCGATCGCCAGCAGACGGTCCTCCCGGTAGTAGAGGACGGAGAATTGCTCGCTGTCCGGCTCGCCGCGCACCACATAGTCGTCGTAGCCGGTGGAGAGACCGGCGATCTGGAGCTTCAGATCGCCCTGGTACGACCAGAACCACGGCACCGCGCGCGGGCCCGCCGGTCTGCCGAGAAGAGTCGCCGCCGCCACCGTGGCCTGGGCCACGGCGTTCTGTACGGACTCCAGCCGTACCCTGCCGAGCCCGGTCGTCGGATGCGGCTGCACCGTACAGTCACCCGCGGCGCAGACCGCCGGATCGCTGGTGCGGGCGTCGGCGTCGACGACGATGCCGTTGTCGCACTCCAGCCCGAGCCGCTCCGCGAGTTCGGTGCGCGGGACGACACCGACGCCGACGAGTACGAGATCGGCGGGCAGCCGTGTGCCGTCGGCGAGGTCCACGCCGGTCACCTGCCCGTCCGTCCCGGAGAAGGCGGTCACCGCGCCCGAGAGCAGGACGCGCGTCCCACGGCGTCGGTGCGCCCGCAGATAGAACTCGGAGAGAACGGGCGCCACGGCGCGCGCGAGCAGCCGGGGCGCGGCCTCGACCACGGTGACGTCCTTGCCGAGCGCCCTGGCCACCGCCGCCGCCTCAAGACCGATGAAACCTCCGCCCACCACCACGACGCGGGAGGCGGTCAGCAGCCGTGACCGCAGTCGGTCGGCGTCGTCACGGTCCCGCAGCACACAGATCCCGTCGAGGTCCGATCCGGGCACGGTGAGCCGTCGTGGCGCGGAACCGACGGTGAGCGCCAGCCGGTCGAACGGCAGAGTGCGTCCGGTGGCCGTCGTGGCGACACCGGATCCGGCGGGGCTGCCGACAGCAGATTCGGGCCGGGACACATCGGTCACGCGTTCACCGCAGATGAGATCGATCCCGGCGGATTCGTAGAAGCCGGGCACCCGAAAGTCCAGCGACCCGAGGTCCGCCTCGCCCGCCAGGAACTCCTTCGACAAGGGCGGTCGCTGATACGGGGGATGGGGCTCCTCGCCGACCAGGGTGATCGGCGCCGTGTCGCCCAACTGCCGCAGGGACACGGCGAGTTGCAGACCGGCCTGACTCGCGCCGACAATCAGTGTCCCCCCGCTCACCGAGGCCCCCAAGAGGCATACGGGAAAGATCGGGAGAAACACCGGGACGGGACCGGCATCCCGCGTTCCGTGTCCCGTCGGGGGCGGTGTCGCTGGTCTTCGGGCGGCATCGGGTGTCCTCTCCGGTCGAAGATCTCCCACTGAGGTTAAACTGTCATACCATTCTACCATCATCGCTCAAGGGGCCTCGCTCGCGCTTTCGTGGAACCGTAGAGCGGCTACCGCGGCGCCCCATGGAGTCTTCGACGGAGCGGGCGCCCCGTCCGATGTATACGTACCTGTGCTGCGCATGGTGACCATCCAGTCGCTCGTGCGGTGCCACAGGAGTTCCCTGTGACACCGAGCAGCGTTCCGGCAGCTGAGCGGCGGAGAAAGGCAGATCGGCCGTCCCGGACAACGCACCTCGCTGACCTGCGTGTTCAGCGCTGTCCCGGACAACCGTGCCGCTCGTACACTGGATGCCCAGGCCTCTTGAAGACGCCGCTGGTCCGGGAGGTCGTCCCATCCCCAGACGATGGTGGTGTCATGGCGAATCCGACGATCCTGACCGTTGACGACGATCCGGCGGTTTCCCGAGCCGTCGCCCGCGACATCCGGCGCCGGTACGGCGACCGGTACCGGGTCGTGCGCGCCGTCTCCGGAGCGGAGGCGCTCGAAGCGCTGCACGAGATCAAGCTGCGCGGCGAACGGCTCGCGGTCATGCTCGCCGACTACCGGATGCCGAAGATGAACGGCATCGAGTTCCTCGAAGAGGCGATGGACCTCTTCCCGCTCGCCCGGCGGGTGCTGCTGACGGCGTACGCGGACACCGGCGCCGCGATCGACGCGATCAATGTGGTCGATCTCGATCACTATCTGCTCAAACCGTGGAACCCGCCGGAGGAGCACCTCTATCCGGTGATCGACTCCCTGCTGGACGCCTGGGCGGCCACGCCCGACCCGACCGCCACCGAGACCCGGGTGGTGGGCCACCGCTGGTCCGCGCCGTCCTTCGCCGTACGCGACTTCCTCGCCCGCAATCTGGTGCCGTACCGATGGCTGCGGGCCGACGAGCCCGAGGGCGCACGTCTGCTGGCCGCCGCCGGAGTCACCGCGGCCGACGTGCCTCTGGTGGTCACCGCCGACGGCACCTCCCTGGTGGCGCCCGCCGAGAAGGAACTCGCCGCGCATGTCGGACTGAGCACCATGCCCACCGCCGACTTCTACGACCTCGTGGTGGTCGGCGGCGGCCCGGCCGGGCTGGGCGCCGCCGTGTACGGCGCGTCCGAGGGACTGCGTACGGTGCTGGTCGAGCGCGAGGCGACCGGCGGACAGGCGGGACAGAGCAGCCGGATCGACAACTATCTGGGATTTCCCGACGGCGTCTCCGGCTCACAGCTCACCGGCCGGGCCCGCCGCCAGGCGCTGAAGTTCGGGGCCGAGATCCTCAGCGCCCGGGAGGTCGTCGCCCTGGAGGCGGCCGGCTCCGGCAGGGTGCTGCGGTTCGGCGGCGGCGCTTCGATCACCGCGCATACGGTGGTGCTGGCCACGGGCGTCTCGTACCGCATGCTGGCGGCGCCCAGCCTGGAGCCGTTCACGGGCGCCGGGGTGTTCTACGGTTCCGCCGTCACCGAGGCGCCGACCTGCTCGGGCGACGAGGTGTACATGGTGGGCGGCGCCAACTCCGCCGGCCAGGCCGCCCTGCACTTCTCCCGCTACGCCAAGCGCGTGCACATGCTGATCCGGGGCGCCGATCTGGCCCGGTCGATGTCCACGTACCTGCTCGACCAGATCAGCACCATCGACAACATCGTCGTACATCCATGGACCGAGGTGGTCGGCGGGAAGGGCGACGGCCATCTGGAGCAGCTGACACTGCGGGACGCCCGGTCGGGCGCGGTGGACACGGTCGCCACCTCCTGGCTGTTCGTCTTCATCGGCGCGGAGCCGCGTACGGAGTGGCTGGACGGTGTGGTCGCGCGCGACGAGCGAGGTTTTGTCCTCACCGGTCCCGATCTGATCGCCGACGGGCAGCGCCCGGCCGACTGGTCCCTGCCCCGGGATCCGTACCACCTGGAGACCAGCGTGCCCGGGGTCTTCGCGGCCGGTGATGTCCGCGCCGCGTCCCTCAAGCGGGTCGCCTCCGCCGTCGGCGACGGCGCGATGGCCATCTCGCTGGTCCATCGTTACTTGGAGGCGCAATGACCAGCGATATGGGGAATTTGGAGGCGCAATGACCGCTTCGGACCGATTGGCGCCGGAGCAGGTGCGCACGCTGTTCCTGTTCGAGGCGCTCGACGACAGCCAGCTCGCGTGGCTGGCGGAGCGCGGCAGGGTGGAGCAGCGCGAGGGCGGCAGCGCCGTCTACAACGAGGGCGAACCGGCCACCTGCTTCTTCGTACTGCTCAGCGGCGCGGTGACGCTCAGCCGACGGTTGCACGGCGACGACATCGAGGTCTCCAGGACCGACCGGCGAGGTGTTTACGGCGGCGCGACGCAGGCGTATCTGGGCGACCGAGTGGCGCAGGTGTATCCGAACACCCTGCGGGCCGTCAGTGACGCGGAGTTCTTCGTGCTGCCGGCCGACGAGTTCGCCGACGCGATGCGCAGCTGGTTCCCGATGGCCCTCCATCTGCTGGAAGGACTGTTCTTCGGCACGCGCGCGGCGGACACGGTGATGGGCGAGCGGGAGCGGCTGGTCGCGCTCGGCGCGCTGTCCGCCGGGCTGACCCATGAGCTGAACAACCCGGCCGCGGCGGCGGTACGAGCGACCGAGGCGCTGCGCGAACGGGTGACCGGTATGCGCCACAAGCTCGCGATGATCGCGGACGGACGACTGGACGGCACCCGGCTGCGCGGCCTGGTGGAACTCCAGGAAGCGGCGGTCAAACAGGCCGCCGCGGCATCTCCGCTGTCGGCGCTGGACGCCGCCGACGCCGAGGACGAACTCGGCGACTGGCTGGAGGAGCACAGGGTGGCCAGTCCCTGGGATCTCGCTCCGATCCTGGTGTCGGGAGGAGTGGGTGTGCCCTGGCTGTCGATGGTCGCGGAGACGGTTGGCGACGAGCATCTGGACTCGGCGGTGCGCTGGCTCGCGTACACCATCGACTCCGAGCTCCTGATGGGCGAGATCGACGACGCCGTGACCAGGGTCTCCGACCTGGTGGGCGCGGCGAAGCAGTACTCCCAGCTCGACCGGGCGCCTCACCGAACGGTGGATGTGCACACCCTGCTCGATGCCACGCTGACCATGCTGAAGGGAAAGATCCCGGCCGGTATCCGGGTGGTCAAGGAGTACGACCGTGAGCTGCCGTCGATCCCGGCGTTCGGCGCCGAGCTGAACCAGGTGTGGACCAACCTGATCGACAACGCGGTCGACGCCATGGGCGACAAGGGCACGCTCACTCTGCGCACTCGGCGGGCGGGCGAGCGGTTGCTCGTGGAGGTGGCCGACACCGGAGCCGGTATCCCGCCTGAGGTCAGGCCGCGGATCTTCGAGCCCTTCTTCACCACCAAGTCCGTGGGCGACGGCACCGGCCTCGGCCTGGACATCTCGTACCGCATTGTGGTCAACAAGCACCGCGGCGACATCAGGGTGGAGTCCCGGCCGGGCGACACCCGGTTCCAGGTCCTGCTGCCGATCACTCAGGCCCCGCCCGCGGATCTCGCGGATCCCACGGGTCCCTCCGATCTCGCGGAGGGCTGAGGCAGCGTCCTTCGTGCGGCGTGTGGCGTCCTGCGTGTGGCACGACGGCGCAAGCATGGCGCCACTATGGCTCGACTGTGGCGCCATGTGTGTGCCATGATGGCGCTATGGATCTCACGCCGTATGTCGGCAATCTCCGGCATGAGCTGGCCGTCGCCGCGGAAGCGGGCGGGGACGAGGCGCGCGCACTGGCCGAGCGGCTCACCGCGCCCTTGGAATCGGCCGCCCGGCTCACCCTGCTGAACGCGCTGTCCGCCGCCATGGAAGAAGTCACCCGAGAGCTGGCACCGGGCTCGGTGGACGTACGGTTGCGCGGGCTCGATCCCGAGTTCGTGGTGACACCACCGCCGGCGCCGGAGCCGTACGAGGAAGACGCCGAGGAGTACGAGAGCGCACCGGGCGGTGTGGCCGCGCCCGCACCGCACGTGTCCGTACCCGCTCCCGTTGTTTCAGCCGCTTCGGCCGTCTCGGACGGAGACGAGGGCGGGATGGCGCGTATCAACTTCCGTCTTCCCGCTCATCTCAAGGCCCGGGTCGAGGACGCCGCGGGACAGGAGGGCCTCTCGGTCAACGCCTGGCTGGTACGGGCCGTCGCCACGGCCCTGGAACCCGCCGCCGAGGGTGGTGGCCGACCTGCCGGCCGCAGCCGCCATCGAGGCCAGAAGGGCTATACGGGCTGGGTCCGCTGATCCCGGCCCCGGCGCCCGGCCCGTATGTCCTAGCCAGCGCAACATCACACCACTTCTCTCTCCGTTGTCGCCATTCACCCGCTCTGCCGGCGGGAACGCACACCACAGCCATGAGGACGGGACAGCCATGCCCAGTTTCGACACACCCGAGCCCATCTCGGTCATCCTTGAATTCGACGTCGGGACCGCCCGGATCACCGCGAGCGAGCGGAAGGACACGGTCGTCGAGATCCTGCCGGGCGACGGAGCCGACGAAGGCGACGTACGGGCCGCGCGCCAGGCCGAAGTCACCTGCTCGGACGGCACGTTGCTGGTCAAGGGCCCCAAGAAGCGCTCCCTGTTCGGCCGGAGCGGCTCGCTCGACATCAGTATCGAGCTGCCGGCCGGATCCGACGTTCAAGGCACCGCGCCCTTGGCGGACTTCATCTGCGAGGGCCCTCTCGGGCAGTGCAGGATCAAGACCTCGGCCGGCGACATCCGGGTCGGTGAGGCCGGAACCGTACATCTGAAGACCGGTCTCGGCGATATCCGCCTGGCCCGCGCGGCGGGAGACGCCGAGATCACCGGCGCGGGCCGCGTCGACATCGGCAGCATCACGGGCGCGGCGACGATCAAGAATCTCAACGGCGAGACCACGATCGGTGAGGTCACCGGCGATCTGCGGGCGGCCTCCTCCAACGGCCCGATCTCCGTCGGTGCCGCGCAGGCCGGAGTCGACGCCAAGTCCGCCAACGGCGCCATCAGGATCGGCGAAGCGGCGCGCGGCCGGATCGTGCTCCAGACCGGCGCCGGTGACCTCGAAGTCGGTATCCGTGAGTCCACCGCCGCCTGGCTCGATGTGAACACCCGTCTGGGCCATGTGCGTAACTCCCTCAGCTCCGCCGAGGGTCCCGGGCCCTCGGACGAGACCGTCGAGGTCCGTGCCCGTACCGGGCTGGGCGACATCGTGATCCGCCGCTCCTGACCTCCGTGTCTCTCTGTACGTCTCCGCATCCGCAGATGCTTCTTCTTCGTTTTCTCCTCCTCCTTCTCCTCACCCGTCCGCACCGCAGATAGGGACCCGACTGCCATGACCGCGTCTCCCGCGTCTCTCGAATCCGGCCTCCCACCGGCGATCACCGCCGTCGGCCTGTCCAAGTCCTTCGGCGACAAGGTGGTGCTCGACGGCATCGATCTGCACACCCCGCAGGGCACGGTCTTCGCGCTGCTCGGCCCCAACGGCGCAGGCAAGACGACCGCCGTGCAGATCCTCTCCACGCTCATTCCCGCGAGCGCCGGCGTGGCGCGTGTCGCGGGCCACGATCTGGCCGGCGAGGCCGATGCCGTACGCGCCACGATCGGTGTCACCGGCCAGTTCTCGGCGGTGGACAATCTGCTCACCGCCGAGGAGAACCTGATCCTCATGGCGGACCTGCACCATCTCGACCGCCGCGAGGGCCGACGGCGCACCGCCGCACTGCTGGACCGCTTCGGACTGACCGACGCTGCCACCAAGCCCGTTGTCACCTTCTCGGGCGGTATGCGGCGCAAGCTCGATCTCGCGATGACGCTGGTCGGCGATCCGCGCATCATCTTCCTGGACGAGCCGACGACCGGACTCGACCCGCGCAGCCGCCGCACCATGTGGGAGATCATCCGAGGCCTGGTCGCCGACGACGGCGTCACGATCTTCCTGACGACGCAGTATCTGGAGGAGGCCGACCAGCTCGCCGACCGTATCGCCGTTCTGGACCACGGGAAACTGGTCGCGGAAGGCACTGCGGACGAGCTGAAGCGCCGTATCCCCGGAGGCCACATCAGCCTACGGTTCGCCGACACGAGCGGACTCGAATCGGCCGCCGCGCTGTTCCCGTCCGTGAAACGTGACACCGAGGCGCTCACCCTCCAGATCCCCGGTGACGGCAGCGTTCCCACGCTGCGGGCCGTCCTCGATGTCCTGGACCACGCGTCGGTGGAGGCAGAGGCGCTCACCGTACACACGCCCGATCTCGACGATGTCTTTCTGACCCTGACCGGCCGGCCCCAGCAGGGCGACACGGCCAACTCCCTGAAGGAGTACGCCCGATGAGCAGCCTGTCCTACGCCGTCAGCGATTCGATGACGATGCTTCGGCGCAATCTGAAGCACGCACAGCGCTACCCGTCCATGACGGTCTCGGTCGTCGCGCTGCCCGTCATGATGCTCCTGCTCTTCAACTACGTCTTCGGCGGCGCCCTCGGCGTCGGCATCGGCGGTACGGCGGGCGGCGGCACCGAGTACATCGACTATGTGGCGCCCGGCATCATTCTGATGGCCGCGACCTCCGGAGCCCTGGTCACGGCCGTCGGTGTGTGCGTCGACATGACCGAAGGCATCGTCAACCGGTTCCGTACGATGGCGATCTCACGCGCGTCCTTCCTGACCGGCCATGTCGTCGGCAGTGTGATACAGACACTGGTCAGCATCGCGCTCGTCATCGGAGTGGCGCTGCTCATGGGCTTCCGGCCCAATGCCACTCCCGCCGAATGGATCGCGGCCTCCGGCCTTCTCGCCCTGCTCACGCTGGCGCTGACCTGGCTCTCGGCCGCGATCGGCCTGGTGGCCAAGACTCCGGAGACCGCCAGCAATATGCCCATGCCGCTGCAGTTCCTTCCGTTCGTCGGCAGCGCCATCGTCCCGCCGGAGTCCATGCCCACGGGGCTGCGCTGGTTCGCCGAGTACCAGCCCTTCACACCGATCATCGAGACACTGCGCGGCCTGCTGATGGGCACGGAGATCGGCAACAGCGGCCCGATCGCCCTCGCCTGGTGCGCCGGCCTCACCCTGACCGGCTACCTGTGGGCGCGAACGGCCTTCCACCGCGATGCCAGGCGCTAGCTTCAGGCCTTCTGCCCTCTGCCTTCTGACGGCCGGGCGCCGGACGCCGGACGGGCTGATCGGATCGCGGCCCGTCCGGCCATCGGGCGCTGCTCAGGTGCGTCAGGGGTGGACGCGCTTCACGGACACGACGTCGTAGTCCGTCTCCGGCGTCGGTTCTGTCACATCGAAACGGGCGTTGGGCAGATAGATACGGTCCTTCCAGACGGCGGCCGTCGTGGGGACCCGGAAGTGCTCGGGGTCGGTGATCCGGGTGATGGCCGTGCCCTTCGTACCGGCGTCGTTGAGCCGCAGCACATCGATGGCGTTCTGCCGTTGCTGTACGACATAGAGCGTGCGGCCGAGGAGGAGCAGGCCGTCACCGTTCGGCAGCAAGGTCGGGCCGATGTCCACGGTGCGCGCCACGCCGGTGCGCGGATCGACCCGCATCAGACTGCCGCCGCCCGCGAAGTCATTCACCACGAGCAGCGCCCGGCCGTCCGGTGTCGTGGTGATGCCGTTGGCGGTGATGACCGTCCCCTGAACCCAGTCACCGGTCAGCGGCACGGTGATGACTTGGTCTCCCGGCTCCCCGCGTCGGCCCAGCGGCAGTTTGTACAACTGCGGTTCGAACGAGTCGGTGAACCAGGCGGCATCGGGCGTCAGGAACACATCGTTGACCAGCGTGACGTCCGTGCCCACGGTGAAGGTCTTTGTGATCCTGCCCGTACGCAGGTCGGCGACCCGGATCTCGCCGCTCGCCCCGCCGCACAGGAACAGCCTGCCCCAGGCATCGATTTTGAGCCCGGTCACGGGGTGTTCGGGACCGAGCCCCTGAATGATCACCCGACCGCGACCGGTCGCGAGGCTCGCGCGGTACACGTCGCCGCGCGCGATCGAGCCGAAGTAGGCGTACGGCTCCGAGCCGATGGTGATGCCCTCGGGCCGGAAGCCGTTCGGCAGAGGAAAACCGGCGGGCCATCGGTTCCCGGTGGCCCCCGTGGCGGCTGCCGTACCGCCCAGCGGACCCAGAAGCGCCGCGCCACCGACGGCGGCGGCTGCTCCCAACAAGCTCCGGCGTGCGAAGGAACGTTGCATGACAGGCGTCCTTCCAAGGAAATGAGGTGCGTCCCTCACACCCCATCACACGCCCTGGCCACATACCGGGATTGGCCGGATCACACACAACAGCACGGCTCAATACCGGACACCCGTACCCGCAACCGATCGACGGAGCAGCGCCGCGGGCGAGTTTCTCAGCGGCGGACCGTCCGTGGTGACGGGACCAGGCGGACGATCGTGTTGAGTACATGGTCGATCATGTCCTGCGAGGGCTTGTCGGTGAGGTTGGCGAGCAGGCGGGCCAGCGTCTTGAGCAGGAAGGGCGAGCCCATGACGTAGCGGTTGAGGACCGGCTGGAAGCCCGAGCGGCTGAAGACGAGGTCGGCGGCGGCGTTGCCGAGACGGTAGTAGCGTCCCCAGCGGCGGTTCATCTCGACCGGGTAGTGGTGCAGCGCGCGCTCCCGCCTCGGTCCCTGAGGAAGAGCCAGCGCCAGCGCGGCGCTCTCCGCCGCGACCTCACCGGCTTCCATGGCCTGGCCGATGCCCTCACCGTTCCACGGGCTGATCATCCCGCCCGAGTCGCCGACCAGAATCAGCCCGCGGGTGTACAGCGGATGACGGTTGAAACCGAGAGGCAGAGCCGCGCTTCTGACAGGGCCGCCGGCGTTCTCGTCACGTAGTCCCCACGCACGAGGCGTACGGGCCAGCCATTGCGCCAACGCGGCCCGCAGATCCGCTTTTCCGTACCGTCGATGAGGCAGCGCGCCGAGCCCTACATTGACCCGGCCGTCACCCATCGGAAAGATCCAGCCGTATCCGGGCAGATAGCGGTCGCTCCCGGGAAAACGGAGATCGGCCCAGAGCTCCAGATACTCCTCCTGAGAACGCTCGGCACTGTGGTAATAACGGCGAGCGGCCGTCGCTATCTGCCTGCTTTTGTCCCGCTCCAAGCCCATGGCGAGGGCGAGCCGGGCGGATGCGCCGTCGGCGGCGATGACGATCGGCGCACGGTAGACCGCCGGTTCCTGCTCTCCGGCCACCGCGGAGGCGCCGGTCACGCCAGCCACGCCGGTCACGCCGATGATGCGACCGGCGCGATCGGTCACGGGATGCGTCACCTTCACCCCGCTGCGCAGCCGTGCCCCAGCGGCTACCGCGTTCTGCGCCAGGATGTCGTCGAAATCATGCCGACTGCGCGAGAGACCGAAATCCGGATAACTCCCCAGACCGGGCCAGTCGATATGCACCCGATGGTCTCCGGCCACCCAGCGCATTCCGCGTGAACGCATCCAGCCCGGGGAGTTGATATCGATGCCCATCCGAATGAGTTGGTACACCGCCCGCGGGGTCAGACCGTCTCCGCACACTTTCTCCCGAGGGAAGTGGGACTTCTCCAGCAGCAACACATCGACGCCCGCCTTCGCGAGATGAAAGGCGGCGGACGAGCCCGCAGGTCCCGCTCCCACCACGATCACCTCGGCCTCTTCCTTCGAGGCGACTTCCCCGGAGGCAATTTCCCCGGAGGGAACTTCCCCCGAGGTACGGCCGGGCTGTTCATCCGGTGAGGACCGGTCCGATGTCGTTTCCCTCATCGGGAACTCCCTTCCTGGGACAGCCGATGCCGCACCGAATACACAGACGCAGCCCTGTACATCATCATCGGCCATGGCACCTCGCTGCGCAGGCGTCCGCGTCCTTGAAGACCGAGGAGAGCGTCATCCGCCACCGCCGTGGAATCACCGGAAAAATGCCGAGTGCTGTGGATGTCCTCTGCAGTACGGTCCCGGCTATGGACGATCACGACGGCTACTTCGATGAGCGTGTTGCGGCGACGTACGACGATTCGTCAGGAGGCCCGTTCGAGCCGAGCGCCGTGGAGGCGACGGTCGACGTTCTGGCGGAATTCGCCGGTCAGGGCAGGGCACTTGAGCTGGGTATCGGTACGGGACGTATCGCGCTGCCTCTGTCACTCCGCGGTGTCCCGGTCCACGGCATCGACATGTCACAGGCGATGGTCGCCCGGCTGCGCGCCAAGCCGGGCGGCGACGCGATCGGTGTGACCATCGGTGACTTCGCGACGACGAAGGTGGACGGGACGTTCTCCGTCGCGTATCTGGTCTTCAACACGATCATGAATCTGACGACACAGGAGGCGCAGGTGGCGTGCTTCCGCAATGTCGCGGCCCATCTCGAACCCGGAGGGTGTTTCGTGATCGAGGTCATGATCCCCGAACTGCGAAGGCTGCCGCCCGGGCAGAACGCCGTACCGTTCCATGTGAGCCCTACGCAGTGGGCGTTCGACATCTATGACGACCTCGCCACCCAGACCATGAGTTCGAACTACATTGATGTTGTCGACGGCCGTGGCGAGTACCGATCCATTCCCTTCCGGTATGTCTGGCCGGCCGAACTCGATCTGATGGCCCAGCTTGCCGGGCTACGGCTGCGCGAGCGGTGGGAGGGATGGACGCGGGACGCGTTGACGAGCGAGAGCCGCCAGCATGTCTCGATCTGGGAGAAGCTTGCCGAATGAGCGCGAGCTGACGGGGGGTGAGACCGGCGACCACCGGCAGACATCGGCCGTTCTCCCCGGGACGCCGGGACGCCGGGACCCGGGCCGCCGCCGTACCTCGCCGTACCTCAGACCCCGACGCCGACGCCGCTCAGAGAGATGCGTGCGGACTCACCTCCGCCTCGGCGCGGGTGAGCGTCGCCCGATGACCGAAGAGTCCGGGCAGCCCTCCGGTGTGCAGAAAGACGGTACGCCTACCGGGAGCGATGTCGCCCGCCTCAACTGCCGCCATGAGGCCCGCCATCGCACGGCCCGTATAGACCGGATCCAGAACGGTGCCCTCCGTACGGGCCGTACGGATCAGAGCCCGCATGACAGGTTCGGTCAGGGCGCTGTATCCGGCGCCGACCTGATCGAGCACGATACGGAGGCCGCCCGGCTCGCAGTGTGTCCCGGTCAGGCCGGTGACCAGCGCGGACACCGTGGCAGCCGGTTCCCGTACGGCTCCGCAGTGGACGCCGAGCACCCGCGCCGGACCCAGCGCGCCGACGAGACCCGCCATGGTCCCTCCGGAACCGAGCGCCACCACGACGGTATGCAGATCCGGGGCCTGGGCGAGAAGTTCCCGGCCGCACTCGACATAGCCCCGGGCTCCGAGCACGCTCGAACCGCCGAACGGAATCAGCGCCGGGACAGCGCCCTGACCGCGGAGCCGCTCGACCTCCTCCTCGGCGCGCGACCGCAGTTCCTGGCCGCCGACATCGCCCGCCCAGACGACCGTGGCACCGAGGAGCCCGTCCAGCGCGAGGTTGCCCGACGTGGACGTATCCGGTGATCCGGCCAGGACGAGTACGACGTCCAGTCCCAGCCGTGCGCCGGCGGCGGCCGTCAGCCGGGCGTGGTTGCTCTGCGGCGCGCCGGTGGTGACCAGGACGGTGGCGCCCTGTTCCACCGCCGCGCCGCACGTCCACTCCAGCTTCCGTACCTTGTTCCCGCCGCCACCGAGCCCCATGAGGTCATCACGCTTGATCCACAGATCGTCGGCGCCGAGGCCCAGGGCACGGGCCAGCCGCGGCATGGGCTCAAGAGGTGTGGGCCAGGTTCCGAGCATCACGCGCCGCGCGCTTCCACCGTTCTCGGCCGCGACCGAATTCATCTCCGCCCACCTTCCATCCCGTCGAGCTGTACGAAGATCAGCCTGGCACGGTCGGGACGCCGGCGCAGTCGCCCGTATGGGCACAAGGAGCGTGGCGGTAAGTCCTGCGAGAGCGAGCGCGGCGCCGGTCAGGGCGATGCCCGTGAAGCCGGCGAGCTGAAGGACGAGTCCACCGAAGGCGGAGCCGATGGCGATGCCGACGTTGAACACGGAGATATTGACCGCCGCGGCGATGTCGGCGGCCGGATGGGCCTGAAGGGACACATTCACCTGTGCCGCGGTGCTGAAGGCGTTGAAGGCCGCCGCCCAGAGCAGGGCGAGGAGCCAGATCAGGACCGGACTCGTGATGACCAGAGGAATGGCGGCCAGGCTGATGGCCAGCAGAGCCGTGGCGGTCGACAGACCGCGTCGGGGATGGCGGTCGGCCGCCACGCCGCCGGCGATGTTGCCGACCGTACCGGAAACTCCGCTGGTCAGGAGAAGAACGCCGACCGTGGTGGTGCTGAGGCCGGTCTGCCGGGTCAGGAGCACGACGAAGTAGGTGGACGCCATGTAGTGGCCTGCGGTGACAACGACGTTGCCGGCGAAGGTGACCAGCAGGCGCGCGTCGGCCAGCGCCCTGATCCGGCTCGACATGTTTGACGGCGGCTCCGGCGCGGGCTCGGGCACCAGGCGGACAGCGGCCACCAGAACACCCATGGTCAGGGCACCCAACGCACCGTAGACGGCACGCCAGCCGAACACATCGCCCAGCAGCGTACTCACGGGCACACCGATGACGGCGGAGACGGTAATGCCACCGAAGACGGTCGCGACCGCACGTCCTCGCCGTTCGGGGCCGGTCAGCGTCGTGGCCATGGCCAGTGCCGTCACCGCGTACGTCGCCGCCGCGGCGCCGGTGAGTGCCCTGGCCGCCAACAGAGCGGGAAAGGAGGCGGCGAGAGCGGTAACACCGTTCCCGACGGCAAGTGCGCCCAATGCTCCCAGGAGGACCCGCCGACGGGACAGACGACCAGTCACCGCCGCGAGCGGCGGGCCCAACAGCGCGACGGCCACGGCGTATACGGAGACAAGACCGCCGGCGGCACCGGCGGAAATCTCCAAGTCGGCGCCGATGCGGGGGAGTAGTCCCGCGACACCGAGCTCGCTCGTGCCCAGGACGAGAGCGCCCAGCGCCAGCACGGCCAAGGCCGGTTTCGCGACCGGTCGTTGAGTGCCGACCATGGGAAAACGTGTTCGCATGAGACCTCTTGGGGACAGACGGTTCCGGGTTTCGAGCAGCACTGATGGACCTGCTCGCGGTGTGCGAAGAAGGTTGCTGGGGGAGTTGCGCGAAGGGCGCCGATGGACATCGCGCTGGAAACCGGAAAGCGGCCACCCGAGAAGCGACAGTACGGGTCCCGGCCGGAGGCGGTCGCGGAAGACCGTCGCAGAAGGCGATGCCAGGCTCCACGATAGGGCAGCGACGGCGGTCGCCGTAGCCGCCGGGCGCCGGCCGCTCCGACTGGTTTGTTGCCGAGACCGGCGCGGGGCCTGACACAACGCGAAGGCACACGCACCGACACACGCGAAGACACACGCCACAACGACACGGAGGACCTTGCTCCGTGGCACGGTGGCCACTGCCGCGCTGGCCGCCGCAGGCGTGACCCAGACCGGGGCGGCGGACGTCGAGCGGCCAAGCGACCTACCTGCCGGAGCGTTATGTATGCTCGGGCGTGATCATCACGGCGGCGGGTGTCTCGGCGGGAGCGTACATGGTCCTGTGTTTGCCCGCCGTGATCGCCGGGGGACACTACGGCGAAGGCGATCCAACTGGCCATCGAATATGATTCGCAGCCGCTGTTCGACTCCGGCAACGCTGCGGACGCCGATCCCGAACTCAAGGAACTGGCACTGCGTTTGCCGGCCGAATCCCAGGTGTAACGGGCGCGCGGCGGTAACCGGCGTTGGCGCGGTGCCGGTGGTGGGCGCACGACCGTATGCCACCGCGAAGGCTGCCGTCACGGTACGGCTGGTCGATGGACCGACCGCGCTGATCGGGATGGGCGGTCTGCGGCAGCTGACCGATCCCGCCCTCGGCGCCTTGGGCCCATCGCCGGCGGCACCCGCACGCTGGCACCGCGCGGCCGTCAGCCCATCGGCACCAGCGGACCGGTCGTAGACTCGCGGTCGTACGTAAATGAAGCCCGCCCGTCCCGACGGCACGGCGGGCGCTGGAAAGGGCGCCGACGATGAAGGCGATCGACACCGACCGGTTCTGGGAGCTGCTGCACGCCCTTCCCGTCCCGGACGACGCGGAGTCCCTCCACGGACCGGACGAGTACGGTCGGCTGCGTGACCGCAATCTGCGCCACTACCTTGAGCTGATGGCAGACATCCGACCCACCGTACTCCTGGTCGGTGAAGCTCCCGGATACCGTGGTCACACCATCTCCGGCGTTCCGTTCATGAGCATGCGTCAGCTCACCGCCCGCCCAGGGCTGATCACCGGCGCTCCGGAGGGCGACGGTTTTGAACTGCCCGTGGCGCCGGCGTACACCTGGGAGGCGTCCTCGGCCGCCGTATGGAGCGCGCTGGCCGACTGGCAGGGCCCGCTGCCGATCTCCTGGCCGGTCTACCCCAATCACCCGCACGAGCCCGGCCGCCCCGAGTCCAACCGCACGCCTCGGGCCGCCGAAATCGCCGATGGCGTACCGATTGTCCTCGCACTGGCGGAAGCCTTCTCCATCACCACGATCATCGCCGTCGGCCGCAAATCCCAGTACGCCCTCGCCCGCAACGGCGTCACCGCCGCAGCCGTACGCCACCCAGCCCAAGGCGGCGCCCGCATCTTCGCCACCCAACTCGCCGCCCTCAACCGCGGCTAGCGTCGCCCGCCCCACGCACCGGTCGCCGGTCGTCCGGCGGCGGGACTCCCGTGCTGCGCTCCTCCCGCCAAAGTAAGTCCGTGCACATCCCTTGACAGACCACTTCATGCCGAACCACGATCTGACATCGTTGTCATTCGGTTGCTGGTTCACCTTTCTGTGGCAGCAAGCCTGATCGGAGCTTCTGTTGATGTCTGTCCCACCCGCACAACCGTCGCGTCGCACGGTTCTCAGCACAGGCTCCACCCTGCTGGCCGGATTCGGTCTCGGCATGGTGCTTCCGGCCTCCGGCCACGCGGCGACCGGGGACACTCCCGCCACGGCCCGGGCCCTGTCCAAGGGCGAGCTTGCCGCCTACCGTCCCGTGTCGGTGTCCTCCACCGACTACGCGCCCACGCCCGGCCGGTTCGTGGTGGACAGGCTCGACTCCGTCGGTGTGCGCGGCTCGGGATGGCGTGCGGGCGACGGGGACCCGCAGTGGATCTCCGTCGACCTCCAGGCGCTCTGCGAGGTCGAGTCGCTGCGCCTGACCTTCGAGGCGACGGTGGACGATCCGCCCTACGCCGACGCCCCGGGCGGCAATCCGCGCGACAGGACCACCGGCCAGGAGATCCTGTCCAGTTGCGCCGTCGCCTTCGTGATCGAGGTCTCCCGGGACGGAAAGTCCTGGACGCAGGTCCACCGCACCGACTCCGGACAGGGCGGGATCGTGGAGATCGCGCTGCCGAAGCCGGTCACCGCCCGGTGGGTCCGTATGACGGTGCACAAGCGGTCCAACGACAATCCGCTCGGCCTCAACGGGTTCCAGGTGTACGGCGTCAGCCGCGGCGCCCGGCCGGAGGCCACCGGTTGGACGGACTGGGGGACCCGCCGGCGTGACGTCGAGCCGCTGAAGGTCGCCGGGGACGGGACCGTACCGCTGGAGTCCGGCTGGGACCTCACCATGGACGACTGGGCGGGCGGCGAAGGTGCCGCGCTGTCCGGGACGGAGGTGGACACGAGCCGCTGGCTGCCCGCGACCGTACCGGGCACCGTACTGACCTCCCTCGTCGACCAGGGACACCTTCCCGATCCCGTCGCCGGGCTGAACAACCTCCAGGTGCCCGAGGCTCTCTCCCGCCACGCGTGGTGGTACCGGCGCCGCTTCCGGCTCCCGCGCGGCTTCGACGCGGGTCGCGGCCGACGGCTCTGGCTGGAGTTCGACGGCATCAACCACGAGGCCGAGATCTGGCTCAACGGCACGAAGGTGGAGACCCAGTCGTTCCCCTTCGCCCGTGGCGCCTACGACGTGACCGAGCTGCTGGCCGGGTCCGACGAGCGCGCCTCCGACGAGCACGCGCTCGCGGTACGGATCAGCCCGATGCCGTTCCCGGGCAGCCCCGCCGACAAGGGACCCGAGGGTCTGGCATGGGTGGACGCCGGCGCCACGACGATGAACCGCAATTCGCCGACGTATCTGGCCTCTTCCGGCTGGGACTGGATGCCGGCCGTACGCGACCGGGCCGCCGGGATCTGGAACCACGTACGGCTGCGGTCCACCGGCGACGCGGTCCTCGGCGACCCGCGCGTGGACACCGTACTGCCGGATCTGCCCGACATCCGCACCGCGGAGCTCACCGTCGTCGTCCCGGTCCGTAACGCCGCCACGGGCAGCCGGCGCGTCACGGTGTCGGCGGCCTTCGGCCGCGTCAAAGTCTCGCAGTCGGTCACGGTGCCCGGCGGCGGCTCGGCCGATGTCACCTTCTCTCCCGCCACCCACCCGCAGCTCCGGCTGCGCGATCCGGAGCTGTGGTGGCCCAACGGCTACGGCGAGCCGAACCTCCACGAGCTCACGCTGGTCGCGTCGGCCGACGGGCGGGAGAGCGACCGGCGCACCTCCCGTTTCGGCATACGGCAGTTCGGCTACGAGTACGACATCCCGCTGACGTTCCAGTCCGCGACCGACTCGTATGCGGAGACGGTGGACTTCGCTCCGCAGACGGCCCGCTATCTGCGGGTCCTGTGCCGGACGCGCGCCACCGACTGGGGCTCGTCGATATGGGGCCTCGCGGTCGTGGACAGCTCCCGGGCCGACACCGATCTGGCTCTCGGCCGGGACGCCACCGCGTCCTCGGTGGACGATCCGGGCAACGCGGCGGGCAATGTGACGGACGGGAATCCACGGACGCGGTGGTCCTCGGCGTTCGAGGACGACCAGTGGGTACGGGTGGACCTCGGCTCCGCCGTCCGGTTCGACCGGGCCGTCATCACCTGGGAGCGGGCCTACGCGAAGACGTATGTGATCGAGGTGTCGGCCGACGGCGACTTGTGGACCGAGGTGAAGGCGGTCGACAACTCCGCCGTGCCACTGCCGTTCACCGGCGGCAGCGCGAGTCTCCAGAGCACCGAGTTCGCCGCCCAGAAGGCCCGCCATCTGCGGGTGCTGTGCACCAAGAGGGCGACGAGCTGGGGCTGTTCGATGTGGAGCCTGTCCGTGGTGGACAGCAGCCGTCCCGGTACGGATCTGGCGCTGCGCAAGGACGCGACCGCTTCCTCCTCCGAGAGCGGGAGCGGACCGGGCAACGCGGTGGACGGGAACGGCGCGACACGCTGGTCCTCGGCCTATCAGGACGGTGAGTGGATCCAGGTCGACCTGGGCGAGTCGGTCTCCTTCGACCGGGTCGCCATCGTCTGGGAGTCCGCGTACGCCAGGTCGTACACCATCCAGGTCTCCGACGACGGCGAGTCGTGGCGCGATGTGACATCCGTCGACAACGCGACCGTACCGCTGAAGATCAGTGTCAACGGAGTGCGGGTGTTCTGCCGGGGCGGTAACTGGGGCTGGGACGAGCTGCTGCGGCGTATGCCGGCCGAGCGGATGGACGCGGCCGTCCGGATGCACCGGGACATGAACTTCACCATGATCCGCAACTGGGTCGGGAGCAGCAACCGCGAGGAGTTCTACGCCAGTTGCGACGAGCACGGCATCCTGGTCTGGAACGACTTCCCGAACGCCTGGGCCATGGACCCGCCGGACCACGACGCGTTCAACAGCCTCGCCCGGGACACCGTGCGGCGCTACCGTATCCACCCGAGCATCGTGGTGTGGTGCGGCGCCAACGAGGGCAATCCGCCGGAGGCGATCGACACCGGGATGCGGGAGGCGGTCACGGCCGAGGCACCTGGTCTGCTGTACCAGAACAACTCGGCCGGCGGCATCGTCTCCGGCGGCGGCCCGTACGGCTGGGTCGAGCCCGCGCGTTACTTCTCGTCCTCGACCTACGGCGGCGAGGTGTACGGCTTCCACACCGAGATCGGTATGCCCACGGTGTCCACGGCCGAGACGATGCGCAATCTCGTCGGCGACGGGCCCGAGTGGCCGATCGGCGGTGCGTGGCTCTACCACGACTGGAGCACCCGGGGGAATCAGGCGCCGCAGAACTACCAGGCGGCGATCGAGGAGCGGCTCGGCACCGCGAAGGGCCTTGAGGACTTCTGCCGCAAGGCGCAGTTCGTCAACTACGAGAACACCAGGGCCATGTTCGAGGCCTGGAACGCCCGGCTGTGGGAGGACGCCAGCGGTCTGCTGCTGTGGATGTCGCACCCGGCGTGGTACAGCACGGTGTGGCAGACCTATGACTACGACTTCGATGTCAACGGCACCTACTACGGTGCCCGGACCTCGTGCGAGACCCTCCATGTGCAGGCCGACCCGAACGACTGGCATGTCATGGCGGTCAACCACACACCGCGGGAGATCTCCGGCGCGGTGGTCACCGCGCGCTGCTACGGCCTCGACGGTCGTCGGCTCGGCGGCGAGAAGCGCCAGCAGGTGGACCTCAAGGGCTCGGCGACGACCCGGCTGTTCACGGCCGCTCCGACGGAGGACCTGCCGGCCTTCCATCTGCTGCGGCTGAGCCTCACGGACGCGCGGGGACGTGTGCTGTCGGAGAACACCTACTGGCGCTACCGCGAGCCGAAGGACATGCAGGCCCTCAACACGGTCCGCAAGGCCAAGGTGTCCGTGGATCCGGGCCGGGTGACCAGGGCGGGGGAGCGCAGGGAGCTCACCGCGCGGGTGCACAACCGGGGTTCGTCGGTCGCGGCGATGGTCAGGCTTTCGCTGCGGGACGCGCGGACCGGCGAGCGGGTTCTGCCGACTCTGTACGGCGACAACTATCTGTGGCTGCTGCCCGACGAGGCCCGGACGATCACCGTGTCCTGGCCCGCCGAGGCGCTTCCGTCGGGCCGGCCTCGTCTGTCGCTGGACGGATACAACGTGCCTGCCGTCTCGGTGAACGCCTGAGGCAGGGCCACGGCATAACGGTTGTCCCTCCGTCGAATTTGACTCCTGACCGGCGTCCCTGGCTCCTGACCGAAGGGGAATTTCGCTTGGTCCTTCGGATCTGACGTCGATCAGTCAATAATTTTCAGCTCTTTGTCTTGCCCATGGACAGACAGGTCTCTACGTTGTGTGGGGTGGCAGCGTGCGCCGGGACGCGCACACTGCCACCCCACACAGGCACTCGCACCCCCACCACGTTCTTCGAGCAGCGATCTTCCGCGCACGTCCATACGCAGAGCCGATTGCGAGGAACCCCCCATGGCCGTTTCCCGACGGACCGTCATCGCGTCCGCACTGGCCGGCGCCGGAGCGGCGGCGGGCCTGGGCGCCCAGGCCCAGAGCGCGCAGGCCCTGGAGGCCCGGGCCCAGGGCGCTCAGGCAGCCTCTCCGCCCGGAGACGTCGTCGGCAAAATCACCGTCGGCTACCAGGGCTGGTTCGCCTGCTCCGGTGACGGTGCGCCGATAAACGGCTGGTGGCACTGGTCGCAGAACTGGGGCCAGTCACCGTCCCCGAGCAACACCGCCATCGTCAGCTGGCCCGACGTACGCGACTACACCCGCACCTACCGGACCGCCTATCCGGCGCTCGGCAGCGGGCAGCCGGCCGCGCTGTTCTCCTCGTACGACCAGCAGACCGTCGACACGCACTTCTCGTGGATGCAGCAGTACGGCATGGACACCGCCGCTCTTCAGCGCTTCAACCCCAACGGCGGCGAGGGCGCGACGCGGGACGCCATGGCGGGGAAGGTGCGGAGCGCCGCCGAGAAGTACGGGCGGAAATTCTACATCATGTACGACGCCACCGGCTGGACGAATATGCAGCCGGAGATGAAGGCGGACTGGCTGGAGAAGATGAGGGCACACACCGAATCTCCGGCCTACGCCCGGCAGAACGGCAAACCGGTGGTCGGTATCTGGGGCTTCGGCTTCAACGAGCCGAACAAGACATGGTCGGCCGCGGTCTGTCTGGATGTCGTCAACTGGTTCAAGGCGCAGGGCTGTTATGTGATGGGCGGAGTGCCCACACACTGGCGCAGCGGCAACGAGGACTCACGGGCCGGATACCTCGATGTGTACCACGCCTTCGACATGCTCTCGCCGTGGATGGTCGGCCGGATCGGGAACATCGCGGGCGCCGACAACTTCTACGCCAACGTCAACACACCTGACCAAGCACACTGCGACACCTACGGGATCGACTACCAGCCCTGTGTGCTGCCCGGTGATCTCCAGTCGGGGCACCGCGCGCACGGCGACTTCATGTGGCGGCAGTTCTACAATATGTGCCGCATCGGTGTGGCGGGGATCTATATCTCGATGTTCGACGAGTTCAACGAGGGCAACCAGATCGCGAAGACGGCCGAGAACGCCTCCCAGATCCCGGCGGGTTCGGGCATCCGGGCCCTGGACGAGGACGGCACGGCGTGCTCCTCGGACTATTATCTGCGGCTCACCGGTGACGGCGGCCGGATGCTGAAGGGCCAGCTCGCACTGACCGCCGTCCGTCCCACACCGACAGGCGGCGGTACGAATCCGCCGCCCACCGGCGACCTCGCGCTGCGCAAGCCGGCGAGCGCGAGCAGCCAGACGCAGAACTACGGCGCGGGCAACGCCGTCGACGGTGACAGCAACACCTACTGGGAGAGTGCCAACCACGCCTTCCCGCAGTGGATCCAGGTCGACCTCGGTTCCACGCAACCGGTGAAACGGATTGTCCTGTCCCTCCCTCCGAACCCCGCCTGGACCGCCCGCGCCCAGACCCTCTCCGTCCTGGGCGCGACGGACAACACACCCTTCTCCCCGCTGACCTCCCAAGCCGCCCACACCTTCGACCCGGCAACCGGCAACACCGTCACCCTCCCTGTCGCCTCCGGCCTGTCGGCCCGTTACATACGAGTGCAGTTCACCGCGAACACAGGCTGGCCGGCGGGCCAGCTCTCAGGACTGAGCGTCTACGCGGACTGACCAGCGCGCGGCGAAGATGCGGGGTGGGCGGATTCGGGCAGGGGCCGTCCACCCCGTAGTCACGCCAGTCATGGGGAAACGCCATGAGCGATATCAGTACCGGAGACGCTCCCGGGCGGCTGCTCCGCATGGCCGCACCCCCCAACGGCACGGTGCCCATCGGGCGCCCGTATCCCCATCTGCGGGCCATGGTGCTCGCGGAGAACGGCCGCGCGTGTGACGAGGGCGAGTTGTGCGTATGCGGCTCACAGTGCTTCGACGGATACCTCGACCCGCGTGACAACGACAGCCGGTTCCTGAACCACACCGCCGCAGAAGAGCACGCCGCCACGGACGACCACATGTCCGCAGAAGACCACACGGTGTCCGCCACCGGTCCGGCGCCGCAGGACTGCTACCGCACCGGCGACCGGGTGCGATGGCACGACGGCGAACTGGTATTCCTCGGCCGTCTCGACCACCAGGTCAAGATCAGCGGATACCGGATCGAACTCGGCGAGATCGAGTACGCACTACGCTGGCATCCCGGCGCCCGGGAAACAGCGCCGGACGCGCTGCACCGGCAGACCGAGGCGTTCGCCGCCTATCGGCCGACACCTCCGCGTACGCCTGGCCAAAGGTCCTGGTGCCCCGGAGCGCGGACGAGATGGCGGCGGTGACGCGGGGCGCGAGCAGGACGCCGTGTACGGGCAGCGGCGCAAGGCGCTGAAGCTACCGAGGTCCAGGGTCCAGGGACTGGTGGCCGGGCGACGACTGCTGCTGACCCCGGGCCGGGGGCGATGCCACGATCGCGGTGGAGGCCACCATGGACACTACCGTCGGACTGCTCCAGCGCGTGCGCGGCGCGGATGCCGGTGTCGGCGTCTCAGCTGTTCCAGTCGCGCACCAGCGCTCCGCCCAGGAAGCCGACGAGCCGTTCCGCCTCGCCCTCGGCCTGACGGCGGGCCCCGGTGGGCACCGTCCGAACGGGGCGATCCGTGCACACAGCCGCCGACCGGCCCGGCCGGAAAGATGCCTGGCCAGGATCCAGCACGGGTCGCCGTCGACGTCGATCACTACGGCCTCGTCGCCGAGCCCGTTCAGCATCCGCCGTGCCCGGCCGGGCCCACTCCCCACCAGCGCGCCAGATCCTCCGCCCGCGCATGCTCCCCGGGAACCTGTGGGACACCGCCGGGCACCCAGTTCTGCGGGTGCGTGAACCGTACGCTGCGGCCCTCGTTCGGTACGAAGCAGAGCTGCTCGCTGGCGCTGACCATTTCACCCGCCGCCGAGCCCATTCGCCGTGCCACTTCGGCGGCCAGTTCATTCCGTGTCAGCGTCGCGCCGTCGAGTGCCTTGCCCCCGTCCAGCGGTCGGCTCGGTCGTACCGGAGGCAGGGCCCGGACGGCGGGCCCGGGCCCTTGCTTTGGGTGGGGTTGTCGGTCAGTCGCCGGTGTTGGTGGCCCAGACGGGCCTGTTGGCGTTGTTGTAGAGGACGACGTTGCCGTCGCTCTGGACACGCAGGATGGCGCGTCCGTTGCCGGAGGTCCACGCCTGGTTCTTGCCGAGGGTGGCGGGCGCGTAGAACCGGGAGTCGCTCCGCAGAGCCACTCGGGGCTGCGCGCTCTGGACCGTACGGCCGCTCTCCACGGCATCGGCGGCGTCAGCGGCGGGAACGGCGGCCAGGACGGGCAGGGCTGCGAGGGCGAGCGCGGGAAGACCACGCCGCACGAGGTTTTTGATCACAACCCGGATTTAGGCAGTCCTCAGATGCCCGAGACAGCCCCGCAGCCACGAACTCACCCGTATGGCCCACTAATTTCATCACCGAAACGACACTGCAAACGCCGCAACCAGCAACCGGAAACCGCGGAGCTCATCGGGGTCTATAGGACTCCTGACAAAAGTGGTGGGTTTGACCTGGTCAGAGGTTGGTGTCGTGCACGAGGTCGCCGGGTGGCGGGACGTGGTCAGCCGCGTAATTGCACGCGATAAACCTGGCGAGGTCGGCGGTCGTCCCCGGGATACTGGTCGCCCATGGATGAGGTCAAAGTCGTTGTCGCCCATTCCGAGCGCGCGACTCTGCGTGTCGGTGACGTGTTCTTGAAGGTGGATGCCGATCAGGCGCGCATCGACGTCGAGGTCGAGGCGATGGCCTTGGTGCCGGTCCCGACTCCGGAGGTCCTGTGGCGCAAGCCGCCCGTGCTCGTGATCGCCGCCGTCCCGGGGACGACGCTTGGGCGTCTCGGCGGGCCGTCGACCGGGTCGTCGGCGGCGTGGGCCGCGGCGGGTGCCACCATCCGGCAGTTGCACGAGGCGCCGTTGCCGCCCTGGCCCGGCCGGCGCCGTCGGGGTCCCGACGAGTTGGCAGCGGAACTCGACGGCGAGTGCGAGTTGCTCGTGACGAAAGGCATCCTGCCCGCCGACCTGGTCACCCGCAACCGCCAGGTCGCCGAGGCCGCGATCCGGCCGTGGACTCCGGTGTTCACGCACGGCGACCTGCAGATCGAGCATGTCTTTGTCGACGGCGACGAGGTCACCGGCATCATCGACTGGTCCGAGGCGGGCCGGGGTGATGCCCTGTTCGATCTCGCCACCTTGACGCTCGGACACGAGGAGCACCTCGACGACGTCATCGCCGGTTATGGCACCGACGTCGACCTCGACGTGATCCGCGCGTGGTGGTCGCTGCGAAGCCTGCTGGGGGTTCGCTGGCTGGTCGGGCACGGCTTCGACCCGTCCGCGCCGGGCTGTGAGGTCGACGTGCTGAGATCCCGGATGTGAGGCTGCGCGAGCCCGACTGCTACGTATGCGTTCTGACGCGTCGAGCAGGCCATCCCCTGGGGCGATCGCCCGCCCTTACTCCCGACAAAGTGCGGTGCGCAGTCGTCGCCGGCAGATGACGGCGCAGCCGAGGGTGACGAACGCGTGGTGGATGTCGTGGTGGATCTCCCATCGGATGCGTAGGCGGCGGAGCCAGTGCAGCAGCGCGATTGCTCCTTCCACGACCCAGCGGTACATGCCCGGGCCGGAGCCGTGCCCGGTGCCGCGCCGGGCAAGGTGCGGGGTGATCTGGAACCGGCGGACCTTGTCCCGGTGGACCTCGTGGTCATAGCCGCGGTCGGCATACAGATACTTGGGGCGGCGCAGTGGCCGGCCGCGGTTGCCGCGGATCGGCGGGACAGCCTGGATCAGCGGCATCAGTGGGGTGACGTCGTTGCGGTTGCCGTCGGTGGTGACTGCCGCGAGCGGGATGCCGTGCGCCTCGACGATCAGGTGGTGCTTGCTGCCGGCCTTGCCCCGGTCCACCGGGGACGGACCGGTGGCCGGCCCGCCCTTCATCACGCGGATGTGGCTGGAGCCGACCGCGGCGCGGGAGAAGTCCAGCAGGTCCGCGGCCCGCAGCTCGGAGAGCAGCAGCTCGTGCAGGTGCTGCCAGACCCCGGCCTCGTTCCAGTCCCGCAGCCGTCGCCGACAGGTCATCCCCGAGCCGAAGCCCAGTTCCTGCGGCAGAAACTCCCAGCGGATCCAGCGGATCCCGGTGTACAGCACGAACAGGATCCCGCACACCACCCTGCGACTGTCCAGACGCTTACGACCCGGACACCGCGGATTACACGGAACGACCGGCAGCAGCGGCTCGATCCGCGCCCACAACTCGTCGTCGATCTCCCCCGGTCCGGCAGCAGTCTTCCTCGTCTCGACCGGCCCGCACCCCCTTCGGCCAGCATCAACGAGAACTGACACACCGTCACTCCCAGAGCTCTTTTGTCAGGAGTCGTTAGGCGGTCGGCCGCCCTTGGGGTCATAGACCCGTAGGAGTGTTGGCTGGCGCATCACGCGGTCGGAGCGGAGCCGGCCGAGGATCTCGACGGGCAGCCCCGCCAGCAGATGGGCGATGCGCGGGGCGTCGTATCCGGCGTCCAGCACAACCAGTACCTCCGGATCACCCGGTTGCCACTGACCGGTGGTGACGAGCCGCTCGACGACCTCGTGGATCTGCACTGCGGTCACCGCGGCGACGTCGGCGTCGGGCTCCAGGCGGACCGCGTCCAGCACCGCCGTCCAGGACGTGCGGCCGGTCTCCAGCGCGGCCACGACCGAGTATGGCCAGCCAGGCACCATCTGGTGTTTTCCTTCACCCCGGCCGAATGTGTGGCAAAAGGAGTGGTCAGCACAGGTATTGGCGTCGGGGCGGAGCCACGGCGAGACGTCCACGGCGAGCACCAGCCGGCCGTCCGCCGCCCTCGGCAGCGGCATCCCGGCCAGAGCTCGACGCAGTCGGCCGACGTCGATCCGCCCCGCCGTACAGAGCTCCGTGACCACGATGGTGCTCGGGCGCGAGCGCGAGATCGACCAGCGTCCGCACCGGCCCGTCCGTGCACAACAACGCATCGCATAACTCGAACAACGCGTCGCCTCGCGCGGTCATGTACGCGTACAACTCCGTCCGGAAGTGTGACACTTCCGCGAACGCATCCCGCAGGACACCCTGATGCTCAGACTCACGACCACGGCCTTCGCACTGTTCCCCTGCCTCTGTGACGGAGCACAGGATCAGACGAAGGCCGCCCTCACGTCCGCTGAACTGCGAAAATACAGATCAAGTTCGAGGTGCGTTCAACATGGAATCCAGATGCTCGCTCATTGAGTGCAACTGTGCGAACTCGTCAGCGAGCATGCCCGTCATGACGAGATCGTGGTACCCACCGGCGAAGAACACATGATCGCGGAGGCGACCCTCCTCGACGAAGCCGAGCTGACGATGAAGGGCCAGCGATGCCTGGTTGTGTGCGAAGATCCGCGCTTGGCACTTGTGAAAGCGCCGCTCGGCGAACATGAAGCGCAGCAGCATCACCACAGCTTCTGCAGCGTAGCCTTTGCCCCGATGATCAGCGCCCACCGTGACGCCGTACTCGAACCAGCCCGCACGCGGATCAGCGTGGTGCGAGCCGACACTGCCGACTATTTCCCCCGTGCCGACCGCTTCGATGGCCAACACGAAGCAGTCGCCATCGAACCTGGCAGCGGCCTGCTCCTTCGCCCAGGTACGGAAGCCCTCGGCGGAGCGCGGTGGTTGCAGCACGTCTCCCAACCGTTCCTCGTCCACGGCGAAGCGCATAAACGCGGTCCAGTCATCAGGCTCGATGCCCCGCAAACGCACCCGCTTGCCCGTCCAGAACGATGTCATCCCCTATTTGATCACGTTGTAGTGCGCGAGGTCCAAATCTTTGCTTCCCCCCTGAAACCACCTGTGACCTGGCACTTCAATGTTGTGCCGAACGTGCCAAGGATGGCGCGCGTTGAGTGCCGGATGTTAAACGACAAGCTGACCTTCGACGCGGGCGGGCCGCTGCCGCTGCCGGTGTGCGGGCCTTTGAGGGGATGGCCGGATGCGGGCTGCCGGTGTCCCGGAACGGGTACGCGCGGTCCGATGGGGGTGTCTCAGCTGTCCCAGTCGAGTGCCAGTGTTTCGCCGAGGAAGCCGGTGAGCCGTTCTGCTTCGGTTTCGGTCTGGTGGTGGGCCCAGGCGGGCAGGCGTCCGAAGGGGGTGATCCGTACCCGTAGCTGCCGACCGGTCCGCCGGCTCGACCATATGCCGCGCATCCGTCCGCTCACCAGCAGTACCGGGGACATCCAGCCCTGGGGCCGGTATACCTGTGCGCGGTATTTCTGGGCGAGTTGGGCCGGCGCTGTGCGGGAGGCGCCGATCACCCATGGGTCGAACGTGGGCAGCAGTCGGACGGTGTTTTCCGGGACGGCGGAGTCGAGTTCGGAGAGATGGTCGGCCAGGATCCAGTACGGGTCGCCGTCGGCGTCGATCGCTACGGTTTCGTCGCCGAGCCGGTTGAGCATCCGTCGTGCCTGGGCCGGTCCCACTCCCCATCAGCGTGCCAGATCCTCTGTCTGGGCGGGTCCGAAGGCGCTGAGGAAGCGGCGGGTGATCTCCGTCAGCGCATGTTCCGCAGGAACTTGCGGGATGCCGCCGGGTACCCAGCTCTGCGGGTGCGCGAACCGTACGTTGCGGCCCTCGTTGGGTGCGAAGCAGAGCTGTCCGCTGAAGGAGACCGGTTTGAGGTAGAAGCCCCAGCTGCCGCTGACCATGTCACCTGCCGTCGCCGAGCTGGTGCGCCGTGCCACTACGGCGGCCAGTTCGTTGCGTGTCGGTGGCGTGCCGTCGAGTGCCTGGCCGGCTGCTTCGAGCAGTTCGACGGTGGCGGGGTCGGTGACTCCGTAGTGCCGGTAGGTTCCCAGTCCTGCGAGCCACAGGCCAGTTCGTCGGCGGGCAGCAGATGCAGGGTGCCGCGCATGGCCCACAGTTTGACCAGGGCCCGTTGCGACCATAACGCTGCCGCGACCGTCTCCCGCTCCAGTTCGTCGACGCGTGCCCAGAGTGCCAGTTCGGCCGACGACATCACCTGTGCCTGTATCCCGCCCAGCCGTCCCGCCACTGCCACCGCGACCGCCACGGCCTGTGACGCGGTCTGTGATGCGTCCGCCCGCCGTACCAGTTGCTGCCGCTCTGTCCGCCAGGCCAGTGCCTGCTCCCAGGACACCTTCACGTGATCACCTCGTCGCCCACCGGCCGCTTCCGGCATCCCGTCAGAGTAGAACGTCACCGGTGGGCCGGACGAAGGCCGCCTCCGACCGGCGCCGCCGTACTCCGGGCGCGCCCGGCCAGATCGCACGGCCCTTGTGTGTGCCTGCCGAGTGCGACTTCGCGCTCCGTCGGATGGCGTAACCGTCGCTGGGACGCACGGATCATGATCAATAGCCTGGCGTCCGGCGCGTGATCTCGCGTCTGTTCGGATACAGAAGGCGGGCGGCTCCCATGAAACTTCCAGTGTTGCAGCGTATGGCCTGGCTCACTGCGGTGACTGTGCTGCTGACGGTGGTCGGCACTGTCCCGGCCGGTGCGGACGGTGAATGGCGGAAGGTGGGCGGCGATGCCCGCAGTGGTGTCAGCGGCGTGGCGTTCGAGGGCCGTACCGGAGAGGGAGCGGGGGCGCGTGTGCTGGTGGTGCACGACAACAAGCGGCCGGGGCAGCGGCGTCTGTCCCGGATCACTCACGGGGAGGGTGCCGGCGAAATCTCTCCGATTACCTGGGACGGGCCGGAGCCTGTCGACCTGGAGGCCATCGAAGCCGTCCCGGGGATGCCGGGGGAGTACGTGGCTCTCACCGGCCGCGGCATTGTCTACCGTCTGAGGGTCACCGGTTCCACGGCGACGGTCGCCGACTACTCGCCGCTGCCGTCGATCGGTGAGGGCGACGACTTCGAGAGCTTCGCGCTCGTCGCGCGGAACGGGAGACTCGCGGCGCTGTGGGCGGACCGGGGAGCCGGCGCGGATCATCCCGCCACGCTGTACGCGGCGTCTCTTTCGTTCGCCGCGTGGGGTCAGCCGCAGTTCGGCGCTGTGACGCGCCGGGTCTACCGGGCGGCGTACCCGGTCGGCGACGGCACGCGGCACATCTCCGACATCTCGGTGACCGGCTCCGGCCGGATCATCGTGAGTTCGGCGGCGGACGCCGGTGATGACGGTCCGTTCGATTCCGCGGTGAGCGACGCGGGCCGGGTGGCCGTGTCGGCTGCGGGCCGGGTACGGGTCACGCTCGCGGCGTCTCCGGTCCTTCTCGGGACGTTCCCGCGGTACAAGATCGAGGGGGTGGAGTGTCTGCCCGGGTCCGCCGATGCCTTCTTGGGCACCGACGACGAGAATCTCGGCGGATACGTGCGGACCATGCCGTTCTGCGGAGCCTGACCCCGGCCGCCGTACGCAACTCGGCCCCGAACACCACCAGCCCGCACCCGAACCAGCAACTTCGCAGCACCTCGCAGTGTTTCGCCCGCCGGTCATACGATCGGCGGGGCGGAGCAGCAAGCGAGCCCCCGAGTTCGCCGGCAGTGTCCACTCGGACCGGCTCCGGCGCCTTCGCCGTACCGTACGTCCTGTCTGCTGGTGAAGAGACGGTCTCCCGGACGGACCGCGACAGCACCCTCGCGCGGACAGTGAAGCTCCGGGACCGTTACGGCAGTGCCGACCGGTACGGGCGCGCACGGCGGCTGAGCCGCGAGACCGGCGACGCGCCGCCGGTCCGCGGGAAATCCTGCCTCTGCCCGGTCGCGGCGGCTACGGTGGTCACCGGATACGGGTACGAATCCCGCCGCCGGGCCCGGACCGGCGAAGCCAAACAGTCACACGCCCCCGTATCAGGGGGCGTTCGTGCATCCCCCGGGCCTTGCTCTTCGTTCCCGACTCCGTTGTGCGGTGAACGGGGGGCCGAGACAGCTCGCCCGCCGACGGTCTGTCTCCGCCGGCCCTCCGGCCTTCCGGCCCGCATGTTCAGGCGGTGAGCTCCGTTTGCGCTGCCGCCGTGGAGGCGGGGTTGTGGCGGATGTACCACTCGGTGGACAGCAGCCTTTCCCGGACGGCCGACGGGAGTCCGGCGATCCGGCCCGGCAGGGCTCCTCTCTCCACCTCGGAGCGGTGGGCCAGCACAGCGCCGAGCTTCTGCTCAAGCCATGGGCTCGCATCGATGGTTGCGGTGATCCATTCGTCCGGGACGCTGTACATCGTCCGGCCTTCTCGGACCAGTTGTCCCCCGAGCGCCCGCGCGGCGGAGTGCGGGTGCGTGGCCAGGTAGAGGGCGCTCGGCTGCCAGGGCGCGCCGGCATCCGGGTAGAACTGGTCCAGTCCGGCCGCCTGGACGGCGAGTACGGTCACCCGATGGGTGTGCACATGGTCCGGGTGGCCGGTCAGCCCGCCGTAGGCGTCATGTGTGACGACGATATCCGGGCGGAACTCCCTGATGTGCCTGACCAATCGCCATACCGGTTCATCGAGCGGCGCGTCACAGAGCCGTACGCTGCCTGGGGCTGACTGCGGTGCGTGGGCATCGGCGTAGCCGAGCATGCGTGGCTTGCCGGCGCCGAGGATGCGGAGTGCGTCGGCCAACTCCTTGGCGCGGTGGCTGTTCTCGGCCCAGGTCGCTGTGACGACCGCGGTTCGAGCTCCTGCGGCCGCATGGCGGGCGAGTACGCCTCCCGCCGAGAGGGACTCGTCGTCCGGGTGGGCGAAAACCGCGAGCAGGCTCGGCGCGGGCATGGGCGATCACCTTCCAGTACGGGACGTCCGGGTCGTAGGCCAACGTGTGGTGTGCCGTGTGTTGTGCCGTCCCGAGCTCAGCTAACCGTGGGCGGGGAATCAGGATGAGCAGGTCCGGGGAATCCGCCGACCGGGGAGCGGGGAATTTCAGCGAGCGAGCCCTGTCACGGCGGCTCCCGTCCGGGTGAGCGTCTTCGGGTTGTCTGTCCCGGCGTCCGCCGGTGAGCCGTACGGGCCCTCATGTGCCGCCGTCAGGCGGATGGGGCGGTCGGATCCGATGCGATTGTCGCCCGGCCGGGACATCTTCCTTGCGAGGGATAGGTGGGCCCCTCTTGTCCGTCTGCCCGTTGTACATCTGTGTGGTTGCAGCGAAAGGCCCGTTATGCCTCAGCGACCGGTCGTGGTTTTTGATGTCAACGAGACGCTGCTGAACCTGGATGCGCTCCGCCCGACCTTTGACAGGATTTTCGACGATCCTGCCGCCCTGCGCCTGTGGTTCGCCAACCTGATCACCTACTCGGAGGCGCTGACGCTCAGCGGGGTGTACGTTCCGTTCACCGACATCGGCGGTGCCGTGCTCCGGATGCTCGCTGCCACACGCGGGATCACCGTCAGTGACGTCGACGGTGCCGAGCTCACCGACCGGTTTGCTGCCATGCCGCCCCATCCCGAAGTGCCGGCGGCCCTACGCCGGCTGCGCGGCCGTGGCTTCAGGCTGTTCACGCTCACCGACAACACGCTGGAGATCTCCGGGCGGCAGCTGGAGCGGGCGGGTGTGATCGACCTGTTCGAGCGCCGCTTCAGTGTCGACGAGACCGTACGGCGCCACAAGCCGGCACCAGAGGCCTACCAGTCGGTGGCCGCCGCACTTGACACTGAGCCCGGCGACATCTGCCTGATCGCGTGCCACGTCTGGGACACGATCGGCGCCCTGGCCGCCGGCTGGCAGGCCGCGCTCATCCTCCGCGAGGGCAACGCGCCACTCGACGTCGGCCCGCAGCCGAACTACATCGGCCAGAACCTAGACGCGATCGCCGACCAGCTCATCGAACGCTACGCCGCTCCCGGCCCGGATTGGCTGTGACAACGGCCAACGCAATCAACTGAGTTGCCGCCGGGCAACGAGGCGCCAAGCCGGTCCATTGAAGCCGGCCGAAGCCCGTCCCGTACGCCGGGCACCGGCCCGCCACGGCGTCCGCATCGCTCCAGGGCAGGCAGGAGCGTTCCCACGGCCTTGGTCACCCCGGGCAGGCCGCTCTTCAGCCATGGGCGCCGGTGGCCGAGCCCGCGTGTCAGGCGTCGCCCCGGAACGTGCTCGCTCAGGCTCTGGGACATGGACCTCCTTGTCGCCGCCTGGTCCAGGCCCGGCTCGACACCCCAACAGGTCCTGTCGAAAGGGCCGTTCAGCCCCATGGCGACGGGCCTTCGGCATCCCGTGAATCCCTTCCCGAGCGACAAGAGTGAGCGGTGCCAGGTCCGACGGGGCGGTCCACGAAGGGAGTCAGCACCGTGGTTCTGCAGGAGCATCCTCACCGGAGCCGGGGTTCCATTCGCCGTTGTTCCGCAGGAGCGGGACCGCCTCTGCGTTCCGGTCGTCGGTGTCGGCACGGACCGGCACGCACACCGCGCCGGCCAGCGCCTTCGCATTCCTGCGCCTGCTCGCCGGATTCGTCTTCCTGCGGGCCTTGCCCGGCAAGACCTTCGGGCCCGGCCACGCCGCTCTGCCCGGCAAGGGCTGCATCGACGGCGGCTCGCCGGCCAAGAGCCGCCTCAGCGGCGTGGCCGCTGGACCGCGGCTGGCCGCGCTGAGCGCAGGAGGTACGGCGGGGCCGCCTCGGACCCGCCGGTCCCCCGGGCCGATCGGTCCCGCCGAGGACCTGTGGCCCCTGCACCACCGACCCACTCGACACGACGCTGGAATCGCACACCCCGACTCAGAAGGTGGAAACCATGCACCGTACCGTCATCGTCGGCCTTGACGGCTCGCCCGAGAGCCGGGCCGCCGCCGAATGGGCGGCCCGTGAAGCAGAACTGCGCGGCCTGCCGCTGAAGCTGGTCCACGTCTGGGAGCCCGTACCGGAACCCCTGGCACAGGCTCCGCTCCTCGGGGCCGAGACCCAGCAGCACTGGAGCGAACGGATTCCCCGGGAAGCCGCCGAGGGCATCCGGCTGCGGCACCCCGGTATCGAAGTCACTGTGGAGCAGTTCTCCGGCCGCCCCAGTGAGGTCCTGTCGGGCCTGGCGAAGGACGCCGAACTGTCCGTCCTGGGATCCCGCGGTCTGGGCCGGATGAGCGGCTTCGTCGTAGGCTCCGTCGGCCTTGCCGTCGTGGCGCACGCCGAACAGCCCGTGGTCCTGGTCCGTGCCAAAGGACAGGCCGCGGACGAGCACACGACGGATCCGGCCGGCATCCCGTCCGCCGCGGCCCCGTACCGGCCCGTGGTCCTGGGCCTCGACATCGACAGCCCGGACGCTTCGGTCATCGAGTTCGCCTTCGACGCGGCCGTCCACCGATCCACCTCCCTGCGGGTCGTCCACGGCTGGAACCTCCCGCCCTACTACGCGTACGGCGTCGCCGTCGACTTCGAACTCCACACGGATCTGGACCGGCAACAGGCCACTGCCCTGACCGAGGTCCTGCGCCCGTGGCGGAAGAAGTTCCCCGACGTCGAGGTAATGGCGGAATCCGGCTCCGGCAGGGCAGCCGACTACCTGGTCGACGCCTCCCACGAGGCCTCCCTGGTCGTTGTCGGCCGCCGGATCCGGCGCTCCCCGATCGGCGCCCGTATCGGACCCGTCACCCACTCCCTGCTCCACCACGCCGCTGCCCCCGTCGCCGTTGTCCCGCACAACTGACCACTCCGAGGAGAGACGGACCACGAGGGCGGCGGTCGTACGAGCCTTCGGTAAGGCCCTCGTCGACGCTTCCTCGTCATTGCAACACCTTTGGGGTGTTGTGTTGCGACGAGATCTGGAACTCACCCCGTTACCCCGGGGCCAAAAAAGGCCGTCCCAGACACACGGCTCTGGAGCCATTCGCGTCCACGTCAGACTTCAGTGGCGTGAGCCAGGTCATCTGCGGAGGAATGCCGCCGTGGTCGCCACGAACCAGCCGGCGTCGTCGAGCCACGGATAGTGGCCTGCTCCCGGCTGCACCACGAGCGTGGCGTCAGGGAACGCTTCCGCGAACTCGGCCGCGGCCACAGGCGGGCTGTTCAAATCGAACTCGCCGGTGAGCAGCAGAACGGGGGCCTCGCAGGAGGCGAGCGCCCACGAGTGCTCTTCGGGCTGAAGGCGCCCTCGGCCGCGAAGAGAGCGACAGCTTGCTGGTTCTCGGCTGGCTGGCTGCGTGGTGCCTCTGTGCCGTGGCGTCCCACCGGCCCCAGAAGAAGGGGGCGACGGTTTCCCAGTCGCTGCCCGTGCCCTCGGTGATCGCCTGCAGGGCGGCGGACGCCGCCGGGAACCACGGTTCGTTCTTCCGGAGCTGCGCGAGCTCGCGCCGCGTCTCTCCCGTGATCGCTAGGTCGACAGCTCGGGGGCTGGGGCTGATGAGGGCGAGCTTGCTGACTTTCTCCGGGTGCCGGGCCGCGTACTGCGTCGCAATGTTCGTGCCGGCGGAGTGGCCGAGCAGGTCTAAACGCGGAGGACCGAGGTGCTCGCGCAGTGCCTCGACATCGTCGACCAGGCGATCGCAGCGGTAGGAGGAGGTGTCCTGGGGAATCGCAGACCGGCCGGTGCCGCGAAGGTCCAGGACGATCAGCTGGCGGTACGTGGACAGGCCGCCGAGGTCGCCGAGGTAGACGGAGTCCGTAGGGCCTCCCGGGAGGCAGACGACCGGGTCGCCATCACCGATCACGCGGTATGAGAGCTGGGTTCCGTCAGGCGCGGAGAAGGTAGGCATGACGCGGATCCTGTCAGTCATAACCTGGTTGTACAACCAGGTTATGAGCGAGGGGGTCCTGGTGTATAACCAGGTTGTGGCAGGTAAAGAGAGCACGCACCAGATCCCCGAGACGCTGACCGAGGCGCAGGCCGAGCAGATACTCGCTGGCATGAACGAGGTCATCCGTGCGGGCGAGGAGATGCGAAAGCTGCGCGCCGAAATGATCAAGGTGTTTGCAGGCTTCGGCTGGACGCAGGAACGCATCGCGCAGCTCACGGACATGAGCCAGCCCGCCGTGTCCAAACAGATGGCGAAGCACAAGACCGATGAGCTACGGCCCCCGATGAGGGTCTCCCTCGACCAGCACGACGTCCCCTGGCTCGAAGGGCGGCTCTGGGGCCTCGCTGAGCAGATCTCTGAGACCTTCGATGAAGCCGCCCGCTGTACCCGTTGCGTCAACGCACTCACCCGGGGGAAGAAGCGCTTCACGCCCCAGAACATCGACGAGCTGAGGCGTCTCGTCGAGGAGGACCTGAGGCTGCACCGGGCGGAGCTGCCCGGCGGCTACCGGGCCGCGTACGACGAGATCAGCCGCGGCCTCGACCTTCCCTCGAAGGTCACCACCACCACATCAGCATCGGTACGCCGCTCCATCGCTCACCAGATCCAGCGCGATCTACTCAGGGGGTGACGCGTTAAGCCGTTCTCGTCAGGAACCGGCCTGGCAGGATCTTGGCGCCCGCGCTACACACCTGCCTGGGGCAGGGCCCGTTCCGCGGCCCGGCGGGCTGTTTCGGACAGGGCGTCCACGGCGGTACTGCTCGAACGCCTGCCGTCAGAAGGCGTACAGGCGCGCCAGTGAGCCCGCAGTACTCCCTCGCTCGCTCGGGTTTGGGCCATACCCGTCCGGCCCGCACCCGAGCGGCTTCCCGCAGTCGGCGGTCTGTTTGATGGCGCGGTGTTCCCAACAGAGGGCTCCGTTACATGGAGTCGTCGGCTATCTGTCTCGCCGGCCGTTTACTGTACGGATACGCCGCGTTGCTCACCGCGGTCAGCTGAGGAGGAATTCTGTGTCATCGCCCTGCGACCCCAAGTACGCTCCTGCCGGCGATGTGGGCGCGGCGCTCATGATGATCGACTCCCGGCTCAAAACCGTGCACGCCGGCGGGACCGAGACCGATCCCGAACAGAAGGCGCTGATCGACCAGTTCACCGCGTCACTGGGCCCCAAAGGAGCCAATGACGTGCTGGACGGCGCGTGCACGCTCATCTTCATGTTCACGAAGTGGCTGCGGATGGCCTACGAGGACCACGACAGGGACGTCATCGAGTACGTGGTGCCCAGCCTCGTGGCCACGATGCGCATGATGCCCAGGAGCGTCCGCCCCGAGGTCATCCCCACCATGGCCGGCATGGTCATCGCCGCGGGCACCGGCCTGAGCCCCAGCCTGTGGCGCAAGCAGTACGGATCCTGGACCCAGGACGAGATGACCCCCCTGGAAGTCACCGCCTTCCTCCTCGCGGAGCACATCAACCGCATCACCGACGATCCCGACTTCGCCACCCGCATGATCACCGAAGCCCTCTCCAGGGCAGACTGATATGCGATGTGTGTCCACCCTCGTCCGCGTCGTTTACGTCTGATCCCGGCTGCCACTGGACCGGCCCGCGGTGGATTGATCACCCGGGCGGCGGGTCAGTGCTTGGTTGTTGGCGTTGGGGGCCAGTTTGGTGGAGGCAGGCAGGAGCCGTTTGGGGTGCCGGGCGTTGGAGGTCGGTGCGAAGGCCCCGGAGTCTCCGCTGTGAGGCACCAGGTGTCGGTCGGGTGCGACTTGGCGGCGGTGGCCGTGGTGTTGAGCGGGCTGTCGGGGGTGAGGCTGCGGCGGAACGTGTCGGCCAGGACGACGGCTTCCATCACCACGGTGTGCAGCATCTCGGTGTCGACGGGAGTGCCGCCGCCCTCGCCCGGTCCCAGACCGTGGGAGAGGCTCACGTTGACGGTGACGGTCCCGTCGTGGTGGGTTCGACCATCATGCCTCGGTTCGTGGTGCGGGCAGGGGAGGTGTGAACAAGGAAGTTGCTGTCGACCCACCGGCGCAGGCCGGCCCGCATGTTGTTGCTCAGGGCAGCCCCGAAGACCTTCGATCCGGCGGACTTGTTCTTGATCTCCGGTCTCACCATCACGGCGCACGTTTCGGCCGAGCCCCGTGCGACGCCCGCGGACACGCATGGAGTGACGCGCCCTGGCACAGATGGCGCGATGCCTTCCGGCATGGTTGGCCCGTAAGACGGTTGGCCCGTGAGGGGGATGAACCGGCGCCGGCGGTGATCGGCTCACGCCCTCCCAGCGAGGCGACGCTGCAGTTCGGTGTGGCGGAGCTGGTACGTGGCGCCGGCCTGCCGCAGCACTCCCCGTCGATGTGCGTCCGCGAGGAATGGCATCAACTGCCGTCGCACCTGGCCGCGCGGGGCGAGCCACCATCGGGCGAGCGTGAACGATCCGTACCTGGCCTGGAGGAAGCCCCAGGCCGGGCCGGTCGCCGGCCCGTCGGCCACCACGGTCAGGGCCCCGCCACGGCCCCAGGGCCGATCCGATGACAAGGGAGGCGGCGAGGTTGACGGCGAGGCCGCCCGCCAGGGTGGTGGTCCAGAACGTGACACGGTCCTGGTCCGGTACGGTCTCGGGTCCGCCGCGACCGTCGCCTCGGCCGGCTTGGCCTCCAGTCCTGCGCCGAAGGAACCGCCGACGGCAGCGACCACTCCCGACAGCAGTCCGCTGAGCAGGCCGTCCTGCGCGGTGACCGCGATTCCGAGGGCGAGGCCGCCGCCCGGGCCGGTGAGGATGCCGAGCGGTGACCAGCGGAGTCCTGGCGCCGGAAGGCGGCTGTGGCCCAGGGTGACCACACAGGCAGCGGCGACGGCGAAACCGACGCTGTTGACCAGCGGCGCCGAGTCTCCCATCTCGGGCTCGCCGACGAACGCCCCGACGAAAGACGCCGCGACACCGCCCGCCGGCCCGGCCCGGAAACCGCCGAGGAACCCGGGCACCAGGCCCAGCGCGAGCCCGCTGACGAGATACCCCGCCGGGCTGCCGATCCCGAGCACGGAGCGCATGCCAAGCCCGAACGCGGACCCGAGGACGCTGCCGATCAGACCTCCCGCTAGTGCTGTGACCGCATAGGCGCCGGGGCAGCTTCGTCAGTCTTGGAGCCAGCCGTGCATTCTCCTTTTGAGTGGCGGTAGCAGTCCCGAAGAAAATGGATTGCCTTGGGGACGGTGCTCACGTTGGCTGGGCAGCATGGCTGAACTGCATACCGATCGCCTCGTGCTCCGCCGATGGCAGGATTCCGACCTTGAACCGTGGGCGGCGATGAATGCTGATCCCGAGGTCCGGGAGTACTTGGGTGATCTGCTCACCCGTGAACAGAGTGATGCCTCCGTGGCGCAGTTCCAGGCCGAGTTCGATCGGCGAGGCTATGGATGGTGGGCAGTTCAATTGCAGGCCACGGGTGAGTTCATCGGCTTTGCGGGCTTGGACCAGGTGGATGATGGCATGCCGTTCACGGGGGTGGAGATCGGTTGGAGGCTCGCTCGTTCGGCCTGGGGCCAGGGTTACGCCACCGAGGCCGCCTTGGCTGGCGTGGCCTTCGGCTTCGAAACGCTTGAACTCGCCGAGATCCTTGCAGTGACGACTGCCACCAACCTCCGTTCCCAAGCTGTGATGCGCCGGATCGGCATGACCCGGGACCCGGCTGACGATTTCGACGACGCCACCGCGCCCGAAGGGCCACTGCGTCCGAACGTGCTGTACCGGATCGCGCGTGATGTGAGGGGCTGACGCTCTCGGCTCGGTCGGCTTGGTCAGGCCGCGGCGGGGAGCGGGCGTCCGCCCCAGCGGATGCCCTTCTCGCTGCGGATGCGGGCGCGTTCGCGACGCTGCGCCGGGAGGACGTCGGGGGGCGGGCGTTGGCGTTGCGCCGGCGCAGGTAGGCGTGCAGGGCCCGGGTCTGCGCGCTGTGGTTGCGGTGGTGGGAGTTGGCGATCGTGAACAGCCGCAGTGGCCCAAGATGGGCTTCGATCGGGTTGGCCCAGGAGGCGTAGGTCGGGGTGAAGTACAGCTCGACGCGGTTCTTCTTCGCCCAGCGACGGGTCTTGTCGCCCTTGTGGGCGGACAGATTGTCCGGGATGACGTAGATCGGGGCGCCGTCCGGGCGCGCGGCCCGGGCCGACCTCGGCGCGGTCAGGGTGTTCACAGCACCTTTCTTGCGGCGGTTGACGCCTCACAGCCGGTCGTCGCCGACGGAGTAGCAGCTGTGGAAGTACCGCGCCCCGTGAGTGCGGTGGTAGGTCGCGGGATGGCGCTCGGGGTGACCGGCGGGAGTACAGCCGGCTCCGGCGGTGGGGCGGATGCCGAGCGGCCCGAACTCGTCGAATGTGAACACGCGGTCCGAGAAGCGTTCCAGCACCTCCTCGATGCGGTCCAGCTTGGCGTCGCGCTCGGGGTCGGGCGACTCCTTCCACGTCTTGGCGCGTTGGAAGGTGATGCCGCGACGGGCGAGCGGGCACCGTAATGCCTCGCGGCCGATCCGGATCACGCCGATCCGGATCACACGGCCGTGCACTTTCCGCGGGTAGGCGGCGAGTTTACGGATGGACCAGCGGGTGAAGGGCCGGCTGAGCCTGGCCGGGCGGGTGGTGGCCCTCTGGACGACGAAGTCCTCGTCGTCAGGACTGAGCAGGCGGGGACGGCCTCCCGCCCGCCGAGGGTCCAAGCAGGCCAGACCGATCTCGTTGAACCGGTGGATCACGTCGTGAACGGTGTTCTCGTCGGCCTGGATCAGCTTCGCGATCACCGGGACCCGATTCCCGCCGGCTGAGGCCAGCGTCATCATCGCGCGCCGGTACCGCACAGAACCGGTGCTGCCACGACGCACGATCTGCTGCAGCTTCTGACCCTCTTGGCCGGTCAACCTGCGTACAGGGACTGGCTCAGCCACCACACCTCCAACGGTCGGATAGGACGTCTCCGGACATCCCGCCGCTGGAACCACCGACCCGGCGAACCTTCCCGGTCAGAGCACTGGACGTAGCTGCCTCGGCTTTGGAAGGTCCGGACAGCATCGGACGGGAGACCTTCGGGGGTGGTGCCCCGAAGGCCCCGTCTTCCGTATGCGGGGTCCTACCACCCTTCAACATTTAAGGGTGGTGCAAGATCGCTTGCCGCGCCCGGAGATGGTCCCGGGCCCTCGCAGGGCCGCTGCCGCGCCGCGTCTCGGTGTCTGGGACACCGGCCCTTTGGGCAACGGCACTTCCGTCGGCTTCGCCGTCTCGGCTGGACTGTGCCCGGGCGGGTGTGCGTTCGAGCCCCGAGAACCCGGTATGATCATGGTGTAGCTCCGGTTCACCGCGCGGAGTCACGCGTCTGTGGTCCAAGGAAAGACGTCCGCCTGCCGGCGGGAAATGTAGGTGCAAGGCCTGCCGGGCGCTCGACACGAAAAGGGACCCTTCCTCATGGAGAGGAAGCGTCCCTTTTCGCGCAGCAGCGCCGTCTCAGGCCCATCGGTCCCCACGATCGGCCACTGACCGGACTGCCCGGTCGGCACTCAACTGGGTAACGGGAGCAAGCGGGCCGGCTGCACCACGTTCGAGCACGTGCGGTCACGGCGTTCGGATCGCGTCCGTCACGAGTGCCCTTTCGGAGGACGGAAGGCGGTCTCCGAGTGAGCGCGGGAACACCGGCGGCTCGTCAGCGTCGAAGTCGGCAGAGAGCTTGCCGGCCCGGCGGGTCGGCCGCTGCGGTCGGCCCGTCACCCGGGAGGCCTGATGCCATGCAAGCGGTAGGGGCCTGTTCCTGATCCGGACACGTCATCCCGGACACGTCATCCCGGACACGTCATCCCGGACACGTCATCCCGGACACGTCATCCCGGACATGTGTCAGGGCTACTGCCGACCGGGGCGGTAGCCGATGGGTGCTTCGCCGTAGCGTGACGGCTTGCCGGCGTGCCACGCTGTTGGGCCTCTGCGTCTCCTCTGCCAGACATCACAGGGAGTCGGTCGTGATCCGAGAAGTGCGGCAGTTGGCGTCCGTAGTGGGACGCCGATCGGCCGTCAAGTACGTAGGTTTGCTCGCCACAGTGCTCAGCGCATGTGGGGGCGACGAGGGCGGTTCAGGTGTCGCCGAGAACACGGTAGAAGCCTTCGCCAAGGGCAAATGGAAGCTTGCCGCGCGGGGGAGCGAGTGCACTCTCACCGTGTCCGATGGCAAGTGGGACTTGTCGGAAGCAACACCACCGCCGGGCGAAAAGCATGGGCCGCTCACGCGGGAACTGTACGGAACCTACGCTTTGACCGGCGGTGTCCTGGAGATCTTGGCACAGGAGCGTGAGAACAACTCCGGAGCCAAACGCGGTGTCGGGACACCGGTGCCCTCGCAGGTGTCGGACTCGGAGTCGGTGACCCTTCAGTGGAGCTACGACGAAACGGACCGGAGCCAGGTCCCCATTACCTGGGACGGCAAGAAGCTGACCCTGGTGTTCGGCAATCACGACGGCCCGTTGGCCATTGCTGCGGAGCGCGTCTGAGTAATTGTTTGCGGAGACCCGGTGTGCGTTTGCCCGGCTCAGGAATCGACCGCAGCCGGCCACGCCGTTCATCAAGGGGAGAACCGAAGAAACGGAAGAAATGGAAGGCAAGGGAAAAGGGAAAGCCGGGGCGCCGCAGTTCCTGCCCACCGGCAGCTCGGCCGTCTTCTTCGCCGGGGAGGTGCGCCGTGCACACACGCTGGCTCCGTGCCTGGATCCGGCCAGGAGATCACTTTGCGTCAACCATCGATGACTGAGGGGGTGCGGCTGAGGCGTTCGGGCTACACAGGGGTGCTGGGATATCCGTCTTCGCGGTCGGGCGGGGACGGCTGGTGCCGACTGGAGGTCCGGGCACGTGCTGACGGTCAACGTGGCCGTACTGCTCGCTGTCATCGTGGTCCTGCGGCTGCGCCGCAGGACGGAGTCCAGGAGCAGGCGTGACGAGCGGATGACCGTGGTGATTGTGCTGGCCCTGGGTGTCCTGCTCGCCCCGACACCGGTCGGTGAGGGAATAACGGACGTCCTGGGGCAGGTCGCGGGCAGTGTCACGCAGGCCAGCCGGTGAGTCCCTGCACGCGCAGGCGCCGGACGGCGACGGCCAAGCGTGCGCCGGTGCGACGGCGCTCCCGTCGGCGCGGCGGGCGGCAGCGCACGGATGACCGGCTGACCGCTCTCCTCGTGGCCGGAGCACTGGCCGCTGTCCTGGCGGTGGCCGTCGTCAACTGGCTGCTGGCCTACTGGTGGGTCCTGGTCGCCGTCGGTGCGCTCGCGGTGCTTGCGGGCGGCGGCTGGCTCTGCCGGAAACGGCGGAGCGCGCGGTGGGAGGCGGTGCGCGCGCAGGGGCTGCGTTACGGGCTGTCCCAGCTGGACGCCCTGCACCATTCCCGCTTCGAGGACGCGGTTCGAGAGCTGATGAACCGTGACGGCTGCCGCAACGCGGTCCGTGTCGGGGGCGGCGGTGACCTCGGGGCCGACGTGAAGGCCACCGATCCCTACGGGCGGCGCTGGGTGATCCAGTGCAAACATCGCCGTAACGGCCTGGCCGGCGCCGCGGTGGGCACGCCGGACCTCCAGGTCCTCAACGGCACCGCCCGCCAGGTCCACGGCGCCGACATCGCGGTGATCGTAACGAACGCCCGGGTGACCGCACCGGCCGTGGCTTTCGCCGAGCAGCAACGGCTGCATGTGGTCGACCGCGGCATCCTCGGGGCGTGGGCGTCCGGCTCACGCCCCTTGTGGGAGCTGCTCCGGGCCGTCCCGCCGCCTCGCGGACCGACCGCCCCGTCCTAGAGCGAGCGTGCTCGGCCGGCGCCGTTGTGGTGGCGCTCGCCGCAGTGGAGACGGGTGTGGCACTTCGTGAGCCCCGCCGGTGACATCGTCAGCGGCGGGGCTCCGCGGAGGCGGCAGCTGCCCTCCCGGTCGAGGGTCGAACTGGAGGCCGTCCGTGACTCAGAACACTATACGTCACACATCGGCGCCGTCGCCGTGTACGGCATCCCCGGCACGGCGCAGCACGGCCCTCCGGCCGACAACCACGACGGCCAGGCCCCCGCCGGCTCAGGCTTCACCGCCGCCCGTGGCGGCCACCACCGCTGGTACGAACCGGAGGGCTGACACCCGGCTCTGCCGGCCACCCGCGAAGCGAAGACTCCGTCCCCGGCATTGCAACTGCCTGCGGACGGAGCCGTCACCCGAGAAGGGCGGACCTTGCGCTGTTCGGGAGCGTGGCGGGAGGTGCTTCCGTTCCGGCCGGCCACCGGAACCGTCGGTCTGCCGTTCGGAACCCTCGAAGTGCGAAGGTCCATGCTGCGGACGGTGTAGTGCCACTGCTTTGTGGTTGCTATTTTGGTGTCATGACGCAGATGACTCTTCGGATTCCCGACGCGGCTGACGCGTCGATTAGGGCTGGCGCCGAAGCCGCCGGTCTTTCCCTCAACGCCTACATCGTCCGCGCGGCATCACGACAGGCCACTCTCGACTCCGCACGGCGGCTCGCCGCGCTGGGCCTCGGCGACGACCTCGACTGCGCGGGCGACACTCTGTGAACCGTGGGGAAATCTGGACCCTCGGCGACGGGCGCAGCGTCCTGGTCGTGTCCCTTGACGGCATGGAAGAGGCATACGGCGCGGTCCTGGCCATCGTGCTGCACCGCCCCGGGGTCTATCCGGACACGGCGATGTCTGTCGTGATCACCGACCCTCTGCCGTGCACAGCCGTGGCCGTCAACCTTCAGCAGATGAGGACGGCCCGTTTCGATGGCGCGAAACTCCGGGGCGCTGTGGCCACGGACGTCATGGACCGTGTCAGCCAGGCGCTCCGCGCGGTTCTCGACCTGTACTGACGGGCCAGAGCTGCGGCCGGGCCAGAGCTGCGGCGACGAGGACGCGCGCCATGGTTTCAGCACGTGGCTGTTGATGCCGGCGGCCAGGCGCGCAGTAGTGGGGATTCGGGCGGGCGTCACCCGATGAACGTCACGTTCGGGGGCTGGACGGTGCCGTCGACCACAGGCACGTCCGGACGCAGGTGCGCCATCTCCAGCGGCAGCGCGGGCAGCCCGCGGCCGGCGGGCCGTGCGGGCTCCCTTGTTGCCCCGCACCCGAACCCACGCCACCAGCATGTCGGGCTGCGGGGCGAACTGCCCGACGGGCGTCCGGATCCGACGTGGAGGGGACGGCACGGCGAGCGCAACGCGCAAGCACTGGTTCCTCTCGTACGGCTTCTCGTCTCGCTTGCCGGACCCGTACTGTCTGGCAGTGTCGGCACGCCCCGGCTTTGTCGGGGCTGCTTGCCGCCCTCCCACGCGTCTCCGCGTTCAGGCTGCCCTCAGCTGCACTGACCTGCTGCGACAGGCCCGCGGCGCGGTCCTTTCACCCCGCTCGGAGTGGTGGCGCCTCGTGGCGCACGAGCGCGTACTTCCAGTCGAGCCTCATCCGGACCGCGGTAGCAGCTTGCCGATCGGATGGTCCTTCAGCGAACTGCAACACCGTGACCAGCGCCAACGCGCCCGGAGGCACCGCAGGACGGCCCCGGCGCGGAAATAGGAGACGAACGCCTCACCGGAGAAGACGTCCGCGAACTCATCGCGCAGCCGCATCGCCAGCGTGCCGTCCGGACATACCGCCCGAGCCACCCGCTCCGTCTCCGCCGGAATCTCACCCAACCCGAACTCCCGCAGCGACACTGACACCCTCCCCAAACGCACCGTCGGTTTTCACCACCCACAACCAGGTGGTGAAGACCGACGTCACGCACAGGGACCACACCATTTACCAACAGTGTCCACGGGGTTGGCCCCCTTTTCGGGTGGTCAGCCGGTCAGGGGCTGCCACCGTTCTTCCTGCGCGGGGTCGAGCCTGCTGCCCCACACCAGCGCCCCACCGACCAGGCCGGGTTTGTCCCGCGTGGCCAGGGCCGGGGCTTCGAGCATGTCGGCGGCCTCTTCCAGGTAGGTGACCAGGGTGTCGAGCTCGTCGCCGGGGCCTTCGTTGTAGCGGGACCAGCGGCCCAGGTAGCCGGTCGCGGCGTCCACGTACAGGCCCGAGGTGCGGTCAGCCGCGCCGTAGGAGACAACCGGAATCCAGGCTGCCTTCCACACGGTGAACCGGTCGTATTCGGGGCGGCGGGCGTTGAGGGTGTCCTCGTGGGCCTGGGAGTCCATCTGCTGCCGGTGGAAGGCCGCTACGGCGTCCAGAGTCATCAGGGCCTGGTTGCCGGGCATGCATCCGGCGCCGTTGACCCCGTCGTCGCCTGCGGTCAGGAACCACAGGGCGCGCAGGCCGGCGGGTATCTGGATACCGAGGTCGTGTTCCAGGGCGGTGATGGCGGCGGGGCTCACGCCGGCGCGGAGCGCAGCGTGGGAATCGGGGGCGTTGTGCTGGAGCCAGCGGATGATGCGCTGCCAGGCATCGGCGATCTCCCGTTCGGTGACCGCGTCGGCGGCAGGGCCGGCAAGCTGGTCCTGGTCCTGGTCCCGGGCGTCCGCGACGGGCTCGGCGGAGGGAACCGGGTTCACGTACCGGACCTCGATCCGGTCCGGCTCGCGGATGTAGCCGATGGCCAGGGCGGGGCAGTCCTCGAACACGTCGCCGTCGACCATCACGGTGAGAACGCCGGGCAACCCCGAAGGCCGGCCCATGTCCGGATCGTCGGCCAGCTGGCCAGCCAGAACCTTCAAGGCGTAAGGGACACCAGCCCCTAACTGGGAGGCGGTATCGCGTACGTGTGAGGGAATCTCGACGTTCACAGCCTGGTGCTCCTTGCCGGTCGGATACAGGACGGTGCCCCTCGTACAGTAGGACGCCCGCGCTCACCAGCGGTTGGCGCAGCGGGCCGCGCGCTCCGGCAAGAGGACCCGATGAGGCAGCCGCGCGGCGCCAGGCAAACGCCTGCGGTACAGCGGAGTTGTAGACGCTACAGGTGGAGGCCGGGGCGCATGCGAGACGTACGAGGAGCCCTTCACGCGCTGATGCCCGTCCGTCGCGCCAGCGGTGTGCTTGCCGGGGGAGGCATGCGGGGTTGGTGGCGTGCTCGTATTGCATTGGTCGGTCCAAAACGGCTACGGTACTCGCATGGCTCGGCCCAGGACGTTCGACGAGGCGGGAGCCCTGGACGCGGCGATGCGTGCATTCTGGGCGAACGGTTATGAGGCCACTTCGACCCAGGATCTGTGCGAGGCGACGGGGCTGGGCCGCAGCAGTATCTACAACACCTTCAAGAGCAAGCCCGACCTGTTCAGACGGGCGCTGGCCCGCTATATCGACATGACCACCACTGCCCAGTTGGCGATCCTTGAGGATCCGGGCCTGCCCGCCGTGGAGCGGATCCGCGTTCTGCTGGACAGGATCATCGAGGGAGAGGTGGAGAACCGGCTGAACGGCCGGAGCATCGGCTGTCTCGGCGTCAACACCACTGTCGAACTCTCGGGGCGCGACGGCGACATTGCCCGGCTGCTGGAGCGCGACACGGACCGCCGGATGACCGTCCTGCGGGCCACCCTGGAGGCCGGCCAGCGTACGGGCGGCATTTCGTCGAACCGGACTCCGGAGGCGCTCTCCCGGTATCTGAACGCGGTGATCGGCGGGATGCGGGTGTCTGCTCAAGGGGGCGCCGGCCGGGCCACCCTGGAGGCCATCGCGGAGACGGCGATGGACGCGTTGACCTGCTGACCCGTCGATATCACTCATCCTCGCCGGGCCTGCGCGGCAGGCTCAGCAGGCGTACGGCTGCCTGAATTTTGTACTGAATGATTCAAAATCGAGTCCGAAGGAACACGGTATGCCCTTGAACGCACCGCACACCATTGCTCGGGCACCCAGTGCAGGAGGCTTGCGCCGGCCACCCGCGTTACCGGCCCGCCACCTGTGCCGGCCGTGGAAGAAGGAGCAGTGAGCATGCCTCGTGCCGTGTATCTCCTGGCTGTCGGCATCTTCGCCATGGTGACGAGCGAGTTCGTGGTCGCCGGACTGATGCCGCAGATGGCCGACGGGCTGGATGTCACCATCCCCCAGATCGGCTATCTCATCACCGCCTTCGCGGTGGCCATGGCCGCCGGTGGGCCGTTACTCACGGTGGTTGTGCTGAGGATCCCTCAGAAGCAGGTCCTGATGGTGCTGTTCGCCATTTTCCTCGTCGGCAACATGCTGGCCGCCGCCGCTTCCTCCTACGGCATCATGATGGCGGCGCGCATCATTACGGGCATCGCGGCGCAGGCGTTCTTCGGTGTCGCCATCTCGATGTGTGTCCGGCTGACCCGCCCGGAAGTACGTGGCCGGGCCGTCGCGGTGGTCATGAACGGGCTCATGCTCGGCACCCTGCTGGGCCTGCCGCTGTCCACCCTGATCGGGGAGCGTCTGGGCTGGCGCGCGGCTTTCTGGGCGATCGCCGTTCTGACGGTGATCGCGGCGGTGTGTACCGCCATCGGTGTGCCCCGGCTGGAGCGGGCCGACGGCGGCGGCGGGTTCCGGCAGGAAGTGACGGTGTTCAGGAATGCCAGGCTCTGGCTCGTACTTTCCACCAGCACCCTGATCATCGGGGCGACCTTCTCCGCGTTCAGCTACTTCAACCCGATCCTGACCGAGGTCACCGGCTTCAGCACCGGCACCGTCCCGCTGCTCCTCATCGCCTACGGTGCCGCCACCGTGGTCGGCAACAACATCGTCGGCCGGCTGGCGGACCGCCACACCCTCCATGTGCTCCTCAGTGGTCTGCTGCTCAACGTCGTCTTCCTCACCGGCTTCGCGCTGCTGGCCGATGTGCCCGCCCCGGCGCTGGTCTGCATGATGGGAATCGGCTTGGTCGGCGTCACCATGAACCCGGCGATGGTCACCCGTGTCCAGCGCGCCGGCAACGCCGGGCCGTTGGCGAACACCGTCCACTCCTCCTTCATCACTCTGGGCATCATCATCGGCTCCTCGGTCGGCGGGCTGGCCATCGACAACTACGGCCTGCGCGCACCGCTTTGGCTGGGAGCCGCCATGGCCGTACTCGGCCTCGCCAGTCTCCTGCCCGACCTGATCCGCCGTTCCGCGCCGGCCGACGCGCCGGAGGTGCACGCGCAGACGGCTGCGGCCGCTCAGCCGGTAACCGACAAGCAGAGGGAAGAGGTCTGACCGCTCATGTCAACCTTCGAAGGCAAGACCGCCCTGATCACCGGAGGCAACCGGGGGATCGGTGCCGGTCACGCCACGGCCACGGCGCGGCCCCGGCCGCGCGTCGCAGAGCCGCACGCTGCCTGGGGCTGACTGCGGTGCGTGGGCATCGGCGTAGCCGAGCATGCGTGGCTTGCCGGCGCCGAGGATGCGGAGTGCGTCGGCCAGCTCCTCGGCGCGGTGGCTGTCCTTGGCCCAGGTCGTCGTGATGACCGCGGTTCGAGCTCCTGCGGCCGCATGGCGGGCGAGCGCGCCTCCCGCCGAGAGGGACTCGTCGTCCGGGTGGGCGAAAATCGCGAGCAGGCTCGGCGCGGGCATGGGTGCACCTCGACACGGACGGGCCCGTGCACCGCGTACGTACGGGGCTGGCGGTCCAGCTCCGCGAAGGCGTCGTTCTGGGCCTTGATCCGCTGAACGACCGCCTCCTCCTCAGCATCCGCGCCCATGGTGGTGCCTCCCTCTTCGGTGTACAGCCACGCTACCGACGACGTGCGCGCGTCGGACGGCTTCCCGCCCTGTCTGCGATTCGTATGACGTATCATGCTTGTTCAACTCTCCGGTCAGGCCGCAGGTTGCACACGGCATGCGCAGGGGGCCTCGCGAAGGGTGTCGTCCGCTCCGGCTGTCTCGACGGGGCGCTATCGAGAGGCAGGTCGAGTCCGGCGCGATCACCGAAGCCGAGGCCCGCGACATCGACACCAGGCACGACGTGGCCCACCGCATCCCGAAGGCGCCGCCCGAGATCAGCGTGCGGAGCGCCAGCCGGGCTCGGGCCGTACCCGCTCCAGCCTGCGCATGGAGTCATGGATCCGCTCCAGGCCGTCGGCGCCCAGTCCCCGCCCGCGCAGATGGCTCAGCCCCAGGTCCGCATCCAGCGCCCGGCGCAGTCCGTCCACGTCGCGGATCTACCCCGTCCCGTACAGGCAGCGGAAGGTTCTGTCGCGTGTCGAGTTGTTCGAAAACATCCGTCGGGATGTGCGTCTCGATCCGCAGATCTTGCTGAGGACGTTGGCGACGACGTACGGCGTCCACCGCCGGACCGTGCGGCAGGCGATGGCATCGGCGATCCCGCCGCCGCGCAAGTCCGGCCAGCGGCAGTTCCGCATCCTGGACCCGGCCATTCACTGGATCGACGCGATGCTGCGGGCCGACCTGAAGGCGCCGCGGAAGCAGAAACACAGTTGAGCGGATCCACAAGCGCCTGGCCGACGATCACGACTTCGACGCGGCGTCGTACTCGACGCTGCGCAACTACGTCCGCAAGCGGCGGCCCGAGATCGTGGCGGAGGACCGTGAGGGCCGCCAGCATTTGGAGGGAATGGTGCCCCAGGACCACCTGCCCGGCGAGGAGGCCGAGGTCGATTTCGCGGACGTGTGGGTGCGGGTAGCCGGCGAGGCGGTCAAATGTCACCTGTTCACGCTGCGGCTGTCGCACTCGGGCAAGGCCGTCCACCGGGTGTTCGCCTCGCAGGCCCAGGAGTCGTTCATGGAGGGCCGTGTCGAGGCTTTCCGGGCGCTGGGCGGTGTCCCGACCAGGCATATCCGTTACGACAACCTCAAGCCCGCCGTCCGGCAGGTTTGCACCGGCCGCAACCGGGTCGAGTCCGAGCGGTGGACCACTTTCCGCTCGCACTACGGGTTCGACGCGTTTTACTGCATTCCCGGCTAGGAAGGCGCCCACGAGAAGGGCGGGGTCGAGCAGGAGGGCGGTCGTTTCCGCCGGGCCCACCTGGTCCCGGTTCCCGACGTTCCCTCGCTGGAGGAGCTGAACGGCCGGCTCGCCATCATCGACGAGGCGGAGGACGAACGGATCCTGCGCGGGAAACTGACCTTGATCGGCTTCAACTTCCGTATTGAGTCGGAGGAGTTGGCTCCGCTGCCGTCCGAGGACTTCGAGTGCGGGCTGACGCTGACGCCGAAGGTCGACCGGACCAGCCGGATCAGTGTCCGCCAGTGCCACTACTCGGTGCCGGCCCGCTTCATCGGAGAACGGGTACGCGTTCTTCTGCGGGGCAACGAACTGTTGGTCTTCGAGCGGCGGAACGTCGTCGCCCGTCATCCGCGGCTGACCAAACGCTATGGATATCGCGACGTGCTGGATCACTACCTGGAGATCCTGCTGGTCAAGCCCGGCGCCATGGCCGGGTCGACCGCGCTGGCCGCCGCGCGGGCCGAGGGCACCTTCACGGCCGTCCATGAGGCGTTCTGGGCTTCCGCCCTCAAAACGCATGGGGACGCGGCCGGCACCCGGGTTCTGATCGAGGTTCTGCTGCTGCACCGGCGGATGCCCGCCGATGCGGTCCTGGCCGGGATCAAGGCGGGGTCGATCAGCCCGGACGTGGTGGCCATCGAGGCCCGCAAGGCCGAGTCCACCACCCTGATTCCCGAGCCGGAGGACGACGAGAACGATCCTCCGCCCTGGGGGGACATTTGCGGCGGACAGTTGCTGTCGCTTCCCGCCCGCCTGGCCGCACTGCCCCAGGACAACCGTCCCCCGCCGTCGGTGGACGTCTATGACCAGCTGCTGACCCGCCTTCCGAAAGGTTCCGCATGAACGACAACACCGCCCTCTTCGACGTCGGTCAGCGGGTTCCGGGGCAACGCGAGGACTCCTCCGCCCAGGGCGCCGTCGAAACGGTGATCGACGAAGCCTGCCGGACCCTGCACTTGCCCACGATCCGCTCCCGCTTCGAGGATATCGCGGCCACCGCGCTGAAGGAGCGGTCCAGCTACAAGGACTTCCTGGCCGATCTGCTGGAGGCCGAGTGCCACCAGCGCGAGGAGCGGAAGAAGACCCGGCTGGTCAGGGAGGCGAACTTCCCCCGCCCTAAGCGGCTGGAGGACTTCGAGTTCGAGAAGAACCCGAACGTCACCCCAGAGCAGGTCAGCACCCTGGCCGACCCGGCCTGGGTGAAGGCGGGCCTGCCGCTGTGTCTGATCGGTGACTCCGGCACCGGCAAGTCGCACCTGCTGATCGGGATCGGAACGGCAATCGCCGAGGCGGGCATGAAGGTTCGCTACACGACCACGGCGAACCTGGTGAACGAGCTGGCCGAGGCAGCCGACGAAAAGAAACTTGGCCGCACCCTCGCCCGCTACGGACGCGTTGACCTGCTGTGTCTGGACGAGTTCGGTCATCTCGATCTCGACAAGCCCGGCGCGAAGCTGCTGTTCCAGGTGTTCACCGAACGCGAGGAACGACGCGCGATCGCGATCGCCTCGAACGCCCCGTTCTCGGAGTGGAAGCAGACGTTCACCGACCCCCGGCTCTGCGCCGCGATCGTGGACCGGGTCACCTTCAACGCGCACATCATCGAGACCGGTACCGACAGCTTCCGCTTCAAGAAGACCCAGGAGAAGCACCGCAAGTCCTGACCCCCACGGCCCTCACAGTACACGTCCGAGGAGGAGGCGATCAAGGAGCGGAACGACGCGGTGTTCATGGAGCGCCTCGACGCCGGCCCCCC
>NZ_JBHWGS010000018.1:0-39300 GCF_042732975.1 Streptomyces sp. NPDC059743
GGGTAACCGTGTGGGGCCGGACGTGATGCGTCCGGCCCCACACGGTTACCCGAAGATTCCGCCCGGGCGCACCGCGAGGCAGCCGGCCCACCCGCCTCGTTGTTGCATACCTCGATAAAAGCCGGTACTTTGAGCACGCCGCGCCCCCTGCACGATCCGGGGCCGGCTCGGAAAGGAGCCGGCGATGCCGGCAGCACCCTCGACAACCAGACGTCCGACACGACCAGCGCCCGCTCCGGCTGCGGGGCCGCCGAACCGGCCAGCGCCACCACCGCCGGCCCGAAAAGGAGTGAGACCGGTGATCCCAGCCGATGCCGAAGAGGCGGTACTGACCGCTGAGGAGATCGCGGAGACATACGGTGTCCCGCTGAGCCAGGTACACAACTGGACTCGCATGGACGGATTCCCCCAGGGGCGGACGGTCGGAGTCGTGGGCGGCATGCTCGTGCGCGAGTCCGAGGCCGTCGACGACTGGCTGCACGTCAACTTCCCGGTGCACTGGGCCAAGGGGCAGGAATCGGATAATCCGTATGACCTGCCCGTCATGGGCCCGAAGACCCTCGTGACCCTCAAGACAATCGCCGAGCTCGAGGCGAAGATCCTCGGACGTGACAAGCCCGTCCCCATCGCCACCCTGCGCGGCTACATCTCCAAGCGCACGATGCCGGCAGCCGACCGGACCCCCGGAGACGGCAAGCACCCGGAGGTCACCGAACGGATGTGGCACTGGAAGACCGCGTCGCAGTGGCTCAACCGCCCGCGGCAGCGTATGCGTCGCCAGGTGCAGGGCGGCGAGCGATGAGCCGGCGCTGCTCGAGGACGCTTGGCTGCACGTTGCGAGCATGGTCATGAGCCCGGCCGGAGCTCAGACGCGGCTCGATGCCGACGCGATCGCCGGCAAGTACCGGGTCACCGGCCGGACGGCCCGGGCCTGGACGCAAGCCGAAGGATTCCCGGGCCCGAACGGCCTCGGCACCTACGCCGCGGCCGCGGTGGACAACTGGGTCCGCAGTAACCGACCGAGGTCGTGGGCCGCGGCTCAGCAGCCGGCAGCGAAGTCGAAGCCGGCCAAGGCGGCCGCTCGGCGCCCTGCAGATGGAACGAAGCGCCCTCGCACGGTTACGCCGGTGGTGCTCGACACTGCGGGGATCGCGAGGCGGTTCAACGTTCCGGAGCCCACCGTGGCCAACTGGATCGCGGTGAAGGAGAAGACGGAGGGCGGCAAGGTCGTCCGTAAGCCGTTCCCGACCCCGGTCAGCACGCGCCCGAGGCGCGAGTGGGACCAGACTCAGGTCGACGCCTGGGTGGAAGTGCACCGGCCGCACGTGTGGGCGGCCTTCGCCGGCACTGGTCCGGTACTGGTCAAGCCCCTTCCCGCCGGCGACCCCCGGGACCTGCTGGACATCGACGACTTCGGCGAGATCCTTGGGAACGCGACCCGCGGCACGCCTGTGGCCCACGACACGATGGTCGCGTACCACAACAGGGGGCAGATCCCCTTCGCCGATCGAAGGCCGGACGACGGGGGCAAGCCGCGGGTCTTCGCGTATCACTGGTACCGCCAGACCGTGTACGACCACATCCTCCAGCGGTCCGGGCCCGGGAGGTTCGGCCCCAGATAGAACACGTGCACGTGTGAAGCCCGGCCCCGAGGCGAATTCCAGGGGCCGGGCTTCACACATGCACGGGCGACGAAGCGCTGAACGCTACCCGCCGTTGAACGCTGCGGTGGAAGGGAGCGGACGGGGCTTGGGCCGGTAGGGCTGGAGTCCGGACAACTCGTAGACGGCGTCGTGGAGCTGCCAGTGCGCCAGCAGCGTCCAACGCTGACCCAGGGCCCGGTAGATCTCGGCCAGGGCCTTCTGCGGGTGGGTGCCGAGCAGCGTGCTGTAGACGGCGGCGACGGCGGGAGTGCGCGAGCGGCCCGCCACGCAGTGCAAGAGCACCCGCTTGCCCTCCTTGCGCAGTCGTACGATCTCATGGGCAGCCTGGTTGAGCACGTAGTGAAGGTTGGCGTTCGCATCCTGCTTGTCGATCAGCCAGACGCGGACGTGTTCGACGTCGGTGCCGGAGAGGATCGGCTCCTGCCCGACGCGGCACAGGGACACCACCGCGTCAACCGGCGCGTTGCCCCGGTACTCGGTCAGGGGGAGGTTGCCCAGCAGCACACCGGGGTCTTCCGGATGAGGCGCGACGAACCCCTGCCCGGCGTATGCGGGGATGGGTACACGCGGGGTCGTCGGCCAGCCGTCGGCGTCATCGAAGCCCTTTCGGGCCGTCAGGACGGCCAGGCGGACGAGGTCGGGCGCGGCCAGGGACGGCCAGCCGTTCACCGCCTGCTGCCAGGCGAGCGGGATGGCCGACAGGCCCCACCGCGCGCCCAGCAGCGTGCCCGCGATCGCCGCCACGGTGTCGGTGTCGTTGCCCGCGCGTACGGCCGCCTCGGTGGCCAGCTGAAAGTGCTGGGCGGGGAACGAGCGCCGCTCCGGTGCGAGTTCGGGGACGGGGGTGCGGATGATGGCCGACCATGCCGCCTGGAGTGCGGTGACGACGTAGCCGTTCGACGGCCAGTGGTGCGGCGGGTTGTTCTCGGCCTCGTCCAGCCGGGCGGCCCACAGCTCCTGCCGGTCGGCCGGGAGCAGCTGAATGCCCTGCCGGACACCGTCGAACGTGCCCTCAAGCACGGCGGTCCGGATGCCGGAGCACCACAGGATGCACGCCTCGACGCACTCGGGGTCGCTGTGTGTCAGCGAGCTGATCAGCGTGACTGCGTTGACCATTCCCTGGGGGTCGTCCAGGTAGGCGAGCGCCACGATCCCGGTCCGCATGAGCGATCCGTTGCCCGCGCTGTATCGGGTGCGGGCGGTGTACGCATCGGCTGCCGCCGTCATGACCTCCCACGGCGAGCCGATCTCGCTGTTCTTCGCCGCGAGCAGCACAGCAGCAGTCTGGCTTCCGATGTCGGTCGCCCCACCCGCGCGCCACGCCTGGAAGTTCCGGGCGATCTGGTCGAGGGCTGAGGGGCTGGTCAGGTCAGCGCCGGTGCTGGCGACGGCGGCGATGCAGACATGCATCTGCGTGTCGTCGGAGTACTCGCCCGGCTTGTAGGGCCCCAGGCCACCGCCGATCATGGCGGGCCGCATGTCGTCGGTCAGCCGGGCCTTGAACTCGTACGGGACACCGAGCGCGTCGCCGCACGCGGCGCCGACGAGGACCCCGGCGGCTCGGTCGGCGGCCTGGAAGTCGAGGGGACGGGTGCCGAGGAATGCGGCGGTCTGCGGGTCGTCGGTGGCCGAGGCTACGGACGTCGTCTTCATCACGGCTACTCCCGGGTGATGGTGCGAAAGGAGGCGGTAGGCAAGCGCTGTGCGGGGAGCGCGGCGTGAAGTCGCCGGGCACTGCAACCCGCTGTCGTTATGTCAGCCTGACACAACACCAGGGATTAAGTCAATACGACGATATGTGTTGCCTAACTCGATAATTACGTGTAACTTGATTCTTGTTGGGCCGGCAAGCCACTGACCGGCCACCGTCCCGAGCCCTCTCGGCCGTTGTGCGCCGTGCGGCCCGCTCCGGCACCCGATCCCCAAACCGCTCAGGAGGGCGCCCCCGCGCGCCTCCTTCCAGCACAAGGAGTTCCGACATGAACAAGGCACAGCTCGTTGAGGTGGTTGCCGGCAAGCTCGGCGGACGCCAGCAGGCTTCCGACGCGGTGGACGCGGTCCTGGACGCGATGGTCCGCGCTGTCGTCGCGGGGGAGCGGGTCTCGGTCACCGGCTTCGGCTCCTTCGAGAAGGTCAGCCGTCCCGCCCGATACGCCCGCAATCCCCAGACCGGCGAGCGGGTCCGGGTCAAGAAGACCGCTGTCCCTCGCTTCCGCCCTGGTCAGGGGTTCAAGGACCTCGTCAGCGGGTCGAAGAAGCTGCCCAAGGGCGGCGGGGTCTCCGTGAAGAAGGCGCCCAAGGGCAGCCTGAGCGGCGCGGCCACGGGCGCGAAGAAGAAGGTCTCGTCCTGATCCCTCCCGCCGGGCGCCACGGCGCCCGCACGCCAGAACGCCGACGGCCGGGCGCCCTCCGCGCCCGGCCACAGGAGGAAGCCGCCAGCGCCATGACCTATCTCTTGATCGAGGACGGCCGAGTCGTCTCGGCCCACGACACACTGCCGAGCGCCCGGGCAGCGGGGCCGCAGGGTGCCGGACCCAGTGAAGCCGGCCCGATGCTGGGCGGTGAACCCGCCTGGTGGCTCAGGACCTGGCCGGACAAGGACGAGGCAGAGATCGGCATCGTCCGGCCCCAGGCCACGGCACTGGGCATCCGTTTCGAACTGCGCATGTGCCAGGCGCCGGCCGGAACCTGCAACCACCCCGGGTGTTCGCGCTACGTCACCGCAGCCGTCAGCAGTTCCTATGAACTGCTCAACAGCCTCGCCGCGTTCCTGCCGTCTTCCTGGGTCTGGGCCGGGCTACGCAGCCCAGACCCCCGTGGAGAGACCACCGAGTTCCATTCGGAGGCCGAAGCCCTCACCGAGCGCCTGGCCTCGGAACTGCGCCCCGCCCTCCGCGCTGTCGAGGAGCCTCCTCGCGACGTCAGGACCCTGAGTGCTCGACGGGAGGCGGCATACGGCCTCGTCGTACAACTCCTGTCCCGCCACTTCGGTCCTCCCGGACCCGACACAGCCGAGGAAGTAAGCATCCTTCCCGTCGTCGCCGGCACAGACCTGCACCTGGTGCTGGCGCCGCCCGCCGCAGAAGGCGCGGCCTTGTGCGGCAGTCCGGTTCAGACCTCGGCGGCAGAAGCCATCGTCGACGTCTCCGGACTCAATCAGTGCGACAAGTGCTTCGGAAGAGCTCCCATCACCCCGACCCCCGTACTCACGGCAGCCGAGCACGACGCCTGGATGGACTACCTCCGCGCACCCTTCCCCCACACCCCCTAACCGCAACTCCCCAAACGCGTAGAGGCCCTTCATGCACGACAACCCCACCCGCGGCGCCGACAGCCAGTTGCAACTTCGGCTCTTGCGCCGCGCCACCTTCGCCGCCGGCTACCTGCCGGAGGTGATCGACTTCATCATCCGCGAAGCGACCGGAAGCGAGTTCGGCCGTCTCGACGATGGGCAGGCCTCCCGGATCCACAGTCGGCTTGTCCGCTACACCGCCCACGGCCAACCGGGAGCGAGCGAGCTGGCCCGCACCATGCTGGATGTCCGCCACGCCGTGGATCTGGTCCAGCACGAGCACTACCGGGCATCGAAGGTGCCCGGCCAGGGATGCGACACCACCGTCACCGCCCCGCAACTGCTCGAGCTCGCCGTGGCCGCCGGCCGGGAATCCGTACTCCGGACGCAGCGCGGGACCCTCGTCATCTCCGGGGCCGACGGCCTCAGTACCGTCTACCGACCAGTGCCCGCGGACGAGGCCGCGCAGGTGCGGATGGCGGCCCGAAGCGCCAAGGAACGCGCGATCCGCCTTCACGAACAGGTCGTACGGGCCCTGACCCCTCACGTGACGATGGCCGACTGGAGCCGGGACGAGGGATACGGCGTCGCGGCCGATGTCGTGGGGGAGGCAGTGGCAGTGCAGTGGTGGCCGGCCTCCCTGCCCGAGACTCTCCGGCTGTGGGAGAGCGGCGGCATCCAAGAGCTGTGCCAGGCGCTGCTGGCGCCTTCGTTCCGCGTCACCGCGGGCGCTTGTCAATCCCTGGAAGTGCGGGAGTAGCCGAATCCTGACCGTTGCATAACTCTAGAAAGTCGTGTATTATAAAGAAATCGAGTGAGGCCGCCGCCTACGGGCCGTGCGCCGCCTCGCTCCCCCAACTCACCTGTCGCCTCGCCGGGATGCCCTCGCGCCCCGGCCGGCCGATCCTCCGCTTTCGCCCCGGGAGTTCATCCATGACCGACTACGCCCAGAAGTACGCCGCGGCACTCGACCCCGATACCCTTTGCCGCTTCCCCCACCGCACCCCCACCGAATACGCGAACACCGCGTTGTGGGGGTGGGTGCCGACCAGGGATCTGCCCGAGCATCAGCTGTGGCTCGCGGCCGTCATGTTCCGCTCGCACAACGGCGACTGGACCCTCAAGGCGGCACTCGCCTTGGCGGACGACACCGGCCACCTCGTATGGAATCCGGCCGCCATGGGCGAACCCTCCGTCCGGGGCAAGGCCGTGATGTCCTACTGGGACTGGGCGGAGAAAATCCGGCGCACCGATGAGGAGCGCGACCAGGTGATCCGCCAGGCGCTGCCGTCCTTCGGCGTCGACGCCGACACAGTGGACATCGGCCTGGCTCAGGACCTGTTCGCGACCACCCTCCCGGGAGACGAGTACGGGCGCTCCGACAGGATCCGCAGACTGCTCAACCGGCTGCGCGCACCCGGGGCCGCCCAGGTCGACATGCCGGCAGGTGGCGGGCGGTGAGCGCGACCCCGATCCCGGCGGCGTGCGCCCACCGCCCCCGCCGCGGCGGTCTCGTCGTCCCGTACCTGTCCTTCGAGCACAACGACGCCGTCGCCTTCGGTACCGCCGACCCCATCAAACGCGATCGCTGCTTCGAGCACCGCCTGTGTCAGATCTGCGAAAACCCGCTGGAGAGACGGTTCTACGTCGTCGTACGCCCTCAGGACGTGGGCTTCGGTTACGCCCCCGAGCCCGGTCTGCACCCCCCGTGCCTTCAATACTCCGAACAGGCCTGCCCGATGCTCAACGGAACGGCCGAAACCTATCGCGAGGGCGGGGTGTCCCGGTCCCACCCGGCGCTTCGGACATGCGCCGACCCCGACTGCCGACGCTGCGCAGCCGGATTCGGGCAGCGAGGTCCGGAGCGGACGGCCAGCGCCGCACCCGACTGGGACGCCTGGATGCTGCCGCTGGACGCTTACCAGCTCCGCCGCGACGGCCGAAAGATCCTGGGGATCTCCCTCGACCTGGCGCCGCTGCGTATCCGCCGGATCCTCGTGTCCCCCGAGCGCGAGAGCGCGCTGCGGATGATCGCCGCGCTTGCGGACCTCGGCCGGTGAGCACCACCTCTCCCAGCCTCTGACCCCATCGAGGACACCATGATCGCTGAAACCTTCACTCCGACCGAGATCGAACTCCTGGCCCGGATCACCGGCACCCTCGCCGGCTCACCGGCCGCCGCCGAACTGTCCAAGCCCTACCGGGAACTGGCCGACCGCGCCCGCACGGCCATGTTGGCGGAGGCCGCCGGCATCCCGGCCCCGCCCGTCGCTGCCCTTCTGGGCCCCCGGCCGGGCGAGCAGGTCTGGGTACTGCACCGTACGGACCGCCACGAGCAGGTCACCACCGTCTACGACCTCGAATCCACCGCCCTGGCCGACCTGGCCGACCACGTACGCGGCAGCTGGGACAACGTGTGCTGCCACGAGGGCATGCCCGAGCGCCCGCCGGCGGACAACGCGGAGGCCGTTGAGCTGTACTACGGCCCTGACCGCAACGCGCGACCGGACGAGAGCTACTCGCTGTTCGCCGCGGAAATCGTCCGCTCCCGGCGCTCCCGGTTCGTTCCGCTCGACTTCGCCTTCCCCGACGCTGCCGCCGCGGAGGCCGCCAACCGCGGCGCGGTCTTCCACACGGCCGATGACGACGGCCCGCAGTGCATCGAGGTCCTCGGGGTCCTCACCTTCGCCTACGTGGACGCACGGGACGGTGTCGTACGGATCTCGGTGCACGTGGACAACGCCGACGAACGTGCCGTCCGGCCGGACGGCACCGTGCCGCTGACCGTCGTGGTCGAGGACACCGTGCTGCGTGACGACAGCGACGTCCTCGCCCCGCACCCCACGGTGATGGAGGAACTGCTGGCTGGCGCCGACACCGAGCAGCAGGCCGTGATCTACGCGGCTGCGATCTCGTCCGGGCTGATGTGGCGCTGCCCCAAGTGCCAGTGGCCCAACCCGCGCGCCGCGGCGTGTTGCGAGGGCCCCGGTGCCTGCCGATCCGCGCCGTCGGAGTCGGGGACCGCCCTGGCACTGGAGGGACCACGGTGAGCGGGACCTACCCTCCCGCGCCCCAGCACCTTCGTGCCGCGTGCGCGGACCCCCACGGTCATCTCACTTCCCGTCCCAGCCGTACGACGCTCCAGATCTACCTGGACGACGGCCTGGTCTACCGCGCTGACGCCGACGGCTACCGCCTCCCTCAGGACCTCGCACAGGGCGACAAGGGCGGCGGCCCGTACATCATCACCGGCGCAGGGCGCCGAGCAATCCTCAACGCGTCGCAATGTGCTGCCCTCGACACCGCCGACGGCGACGGTGCACTGAGCCCGAAGGTCGGATGGCCGACCGTCGCAGCGCTGGCCCGTCTCGGGCTCGTGGAATACCGGGACGCCGGCGGCCGGGTCCATCCCACCGACGGCGACGACGGCCGCACCGGCCCCAGCCACCGCCCTTTTCTCACCGAGGCAGGCACCGCCGCAGCGGGTGCCGCGCCATCACCGACCTGACCACCCTCCCCCGGCCGGTGTGGGCCCGTGGTGCTCACACCCGCCCGATTCCTTAGGCGTGCCTCATGGCCATGACCTCTCTGACCCTTTTCGACACCCCTGCCGTCGACGTCCACGTCCCCGCGCCGGTGCCCTCGGGCGCCCCGGTAGCGGTGGCCTCTGCTGACGCGTTCGAGAAGTTCCGCTCGACGCCGCGCAAGTCACTGGCCTACGGTCTCGGCGTCGACTCGACGGCGCTGCTCCTGACGATCCTCGACGATCCCGTCCGCTTCGGCATCGCCGCCGATTTTTCTGATTTTTCCGTGATCACTGCTCTGACCGGCTTCGAGTTTCCGGACACGATCGCCCACGTCCAGGAGCACATCCTGCCGCTGCTGCGCGCCAAGCGGGTTCGGCATGCGCAGGTGGCACGGGCGGGGCACCTGGAGGAAGCCGGCGTTCAGGTGCTCTCCGACACCAGGCTGCCCTGGAAGCAATTCCGCCGCGGCAGATGGACGCTCATGGACGAGCTGGAGGCCAACGGGACGGTCCCCCAGTACGCCGGTGGCCACAAATGCAGCCAGAAGTTCAAAGGCTTCACGCTCGACACCTTCGATCAGATGCAGGCCGGCGGCCAGACCGTCGGAAAGCTCTTCGGCTACAACGCGGACGAGTACAAGCGGGCGGCCAAGGCCAACAAGCACCAGGCCCGCAAGGACAAGAAGGCCGGGCACGCGACCTTCGCCCTGGACTACCCGTTGATCCGTCTCGGCTGGGACCGCGCGGCGGTGGAGGGCTACGTCAAGGAACGCACCGGTCTGACGATGGCCAAGTCCTACTGCCCGGTATGCCCGTTCTCGGGTGTGTGCTCGCCTCAGCCCGATCACCTCAAGCGACTGCGGAAGTACCCCGACCTGGCCGCCCGCGTGCTTCGCCTGGAGTACGTCTCCATGGCTCTGAACCAGAACAGCTCGCTCTACAAGGACGACACCCTGTTCAGACGGGTCACCGACGACCAGAACACCGAAGCGCTCGGCCAGTTCGAGGCGCGTCTCGACGAGGAGGACTGGTCCGTCTACCGGGTGCAGCGCGCCTACACCGCAGGGCGCCGGCCCCAGTGCCGCGAAGCGCACGGTGACCGCTGCACCAAGCCGGCGTGCCGGGACAACAGCATCAAGGGGACGGTTTACCGATCGGTGAAGACCGTACGGACTGGGACGCGCGCCGAGGCCGGGGCCTTCCTCCGCAAGGCTTCGGTGGCCCTGAACCGACCTGTGGAGCATTCTGCGGACGCCCACGGCCTCGGCATCGACCGCGTCCGCAACCGGACCCGTCCTGACGGCAAGACGTACGGCTCGGTCGAGGACTTCTACGCGATCGCCCCGGCCGGCGTCCGGGACAAGGCCCGCGACGGCTTCGCCGCCGTCTGGGCCGAGATGACCAGCGGGGAGCAGTCGCGCTTCTCCCCCGGCGACGCGTCATGAGCAACCGCACCCTGCCGGCCGCCGCGTACGACAGGCTCACCGCCGCGGTCGCCCGGGACACCGGCCAGCGCCGTACCGCCGCTCTGTGGATCCATGCCGCAGGGCTCGTACGTCACGCCCACGACCACGGCCTCCTGCCTCTCAGCTCTCCTCCTCCAGGTCCGGACGGACTGCGCAAGGCCCTGGAAGTCCTTGCGTCCTGCCACCCCGCCCTGGCGCCGTTCACCGATCCAGCGGTGCTGCCCGTGTGGTCGCAGCCGCTCGGCGCGGCGGCCTGGTCCGGCATCGAGCAGTTCTGGGCCGCCCATCCTGGTCTAGAGGATGGCCACCGCGTCGACGGTTACGCCCTCGGCGACGCTTACCAACTACTCAGCGAGGAGGCACGCAAGGGCCGCGCTCTGTGTCAGACCCCTCCCTGGATCGCCCGCCTGCTGCTGCGGCTGTCTCTGGAGCCGGCGATGGAAGAGTGGGGACCGGACAACACCCTGATGATCGACCCCGCTTGCGGGACCGGGCACATCGTCCTGGCGGCGTTCCATATGGCCCGGGTCCCACCGGTCCGCGGGCGGCAGAGGGGCTCGGCCGGCCGCGAGGACCAGGCCGTGGAGCGCGCGCTGCGCACCGTGACGGGCGTCGACCTGGATCCCTACGCAGCAGCCCTGACCGCCTACCGGCTCCTGGCGAGTTCCGCCGCCGCCCTCCGCACCCGGCTGGACCGCGTCCCGGCCTCCTGGCCCGTCAGCGTGGCCGCGGCCGACTCCCTGCTGGACCTCGACCAGCCGCTGCTGCGCGCCGGCGCCTACCACGCGTGCGTAGCCAACCCCCCGTACATCACACCGAAGGACGCCATCGTCCGCGACCGCGTCCGTGCGGCGTACCCGCAGGTCGCATGCGGCAAGTACTCCCTGGCCCTTCCCTTCACGGCCCTGATGCTCGAGCACCTGGCCGCTCCTGGAGGGTTCGTCGCCCAGCTGACCGCCAACTCGTTCATGAAGCGCGAGTTCGGCCGGCGCTACGTGGAGGAGTTTCTGCCGCGCTTCGACACCCGCTGGATCATCGACACTTCGGGCGTCTACATCCCTGGGCACGGCACGCCGACCTGCATCCTCGCTCATCGGGCGCGCCGGCCTGTGGGGGACACCATCACGGTCATCCGCGGGAATCGCGGGGAGCCCAGGGTTCCGGAGGATCCAGCGCGCGGGTTCGTGTGGCGCGCTATCGAGGCCGCGGTCGACGGCAGGCTGGCGCGCGAACGTTTCGAGGCCGGACTCCGAGCGCACGTTGCACAGCTCGATAATCGCGCGTAGTGTGCGACTCCCTGAGCGCTTCGGCCCCTGGCCGCCGCCATCCCGTTCCGGATCGGCGTCGAGATCAGGTCGCCGCTCAGCCTCCCGTCCGAGTTCGGCATTCACGCTTTCACACCCCAGGACTCCACATGCCTTTCCCCATGCAGCCGGGCGAGACCATCGCCCGCCCCGACCTCCACGCGCTCATCGGCGGCCGCCCGAACGGCCGTATCAGCCCGAGCAAGACCTCCCCGGCCATCTGCCTGTTCACCCGACCCGGAGCGCATGAGAGCCAGCACGACGGATGGACAGGTGAGCACTTCCATTTCCAGGGCGAGGGACAGGGAGATCGCGAGCAGCTGATCAAGGGCGGAAACCGAGTGCTCGCAGAGCACGCCCTGTCGAAGCGAACACTGCGCCTCTTCGCAACGGCCTCCGGAACGGTCGTGCGCTACCTCGGCGCCTACCGCGTCGACCCCGGCCTCCCCTACGTGCAGGTTTCGTTGCCGGTGATCGGCGACCCCACCCACCCGTTCCGCACCGGCTACGTCTTCAGACTGCTCCCCGAGACGGGAACCCCCGCGCCCACCGGCGTCCCCACGGTCGAGCCCGTCACCTCCGACACCATCGTCCGCGAGCGCGATCTCGCCATCCCCTTCCGCCCCCGCCCAGGTGACGCACACGGACGCAACCTCACTTCCATCGAGTCGACGGCTGAACGGCTGCTGAGGGACTACAGCGCGCACCTGATGCAGGCCGGACACGACGTCCGCCGCTACACCGTCACACCCGCCCACGAACTCCTCCCCCTCCCCGTGGACCTCCTCGACCGCACCACCAACGAACTCGTCGCCTGCGCAGGGAGCGTCGCCCGCACGCACATGCTGGCCGCCTTCGGCGAACTGCTCGACATGCGGCGCTTCTTCAACCCCACCCCTCACCGCGTGATGCTCCTGCCTTCCGCCCCGCGCCCCGACCTGGCGGACCTGTGCGCCCGGTACGACACCGCCACGACGTGGCCCGACGGCGAGGGCGGCTTCACCCGCGCCTGGGCCGACGAGGAGGCGAACTGAAGCCACGTCGTTGCATATCTCGAAAAATGCGGGTACTGTGATTGTCGAGAGGCGGGGTCAACTCCCCTCTCCCTGAATCCTCTTACCCGTGACCGAGGCGCCGCCTCCGGGACCCACTGGGAGCCCCATCGTGAACACCACGCGCACCCGTCTGCCCGGCATCACCATCCGCGACGCCGGAAGGCCGGATGCCGACGCTTTGCTGCGGCTCGTCGCCGCAGCAAACCCCGAGGACCCCGACGCATTCGAGAGCGCCCGGCCCACGCTGGACTTGCCCCCGATCGGCCCCCTCTCCCACTTCAGAGCCCTCGTTGTCCTTGCCCAGGACAGCTCGGGCGAGCCGGTGGGTGCCCTCCTCGGCGGCGCTCCCGTCTGGCTCTTCGAACACGAGGGGATCGGCCACCCGGCGTTGCTGGACCTTCTCGTCGCACGAATCGGCATCGTCACCGCAGTAGGGGTGCACCCTGACCACCGGGGCCAAGGGGTGGGAGCGGAACTCGTACGACACGCCGTTCGGCGCTTCACGCGGGCCGGGTACGGACTGGTGACGCTCAACTGCGTCCCCTCACTGGAGAGGTACTACCGGAGGCTGGGGTTCACCACGATGGACACCCTGAACGTGCACCTCGGAGCCGGTTACATGATCGGACAGCAGTGGGGCGACACCAAGGTGGCCGCCCGTCCCCTGGACAGGTATACGGCGCTCGCCGACGTACCCGGCTTGGCGTCGCCGGTCGTCTCGGGCATCCTGCCGGACAGCGGCGTTCCGAGGGGCGCGCGCTTCGACGGACGCACCTTGCTTTTCCGGCCCTGACCTCGAACGACCACCGGCGGCGCCGACAGGGGCGCCGCCCGGAGCGCACACAGCGCCGGCGAACGCCGGCGGAAAGGACTGGAGACATGATGCAGGTGGACGGCCCACGCGACCCCAGCGCCCGCGCCTGGAGGCGGTGGGCACTCCTCTTCGGCCTACCCAGCGCCGCAGTCGCGCTCGCCAGCGTGTGGCTGTACGAGCCGAGCAGCGTGGGGGCTGCGCTCGCCGCGGCCGGTCTGGCCGTGGCGGCCTTGCTGGCCTTCACGCTCACGATGCCGCGTCGCGGGACGGCAGCCGTGGAGCGCCACCCTCAGAAGAGCTCGTCCGGCGATCCCGAGTAGTTCCGGCACGGTGCCCCGGCGGATAGGTCCGGGAGCGGGGCGCGGCCCTGCCCCCGCCGCCACTCCACCGCCCACCGTGAGTGCCACCCGGAGGGCGGTTCGCGATCCCGCGGGCGGCACTCACCTCAACTCGATGTTGCATATCTCGATAATCACATGTACTGTAGTCACATCGAACGGCGGTGAATCTCGCCCGCCCCCTCTTCCAGGAGTCCGTCATGCCAGCAGCTCCCGCGTATTCCGACGTCGCCGCCGCCCTGATCTCCTACCGCAAGCGCTCAAATGACGTTTGGCTGACCCTGGTTGACCTCACGTGCGACCTGGCGCACCTGGCCCGCTACATGCACACCGACATCGACCGATGCCTGTCCGGCGACACCGGTGCGCGGCTGGACGAACGGGTGCTGAGCGCCATGCCCCGCCTCGCTCCGTCCGTACGCCCCGTCGCCAATACCGACGACACAGAGTCCGCCGACCACGCCTTCGACGTGTACGTGCACGCCAGTGACGCAGCCGAAGCGGTCCGCGTTCACACGGCGCAGGACACACACCTCACCTTCTCCGCGGCACTGACCGCATTGCTGGCCGATCTGCGCACCTACGCCGAGTCGATCGGGTTCGACTTCACCGAGATCACCCGCGCGGCCCGGTCGGCCGACCGGGTCGAGCGCCGCAAGGCCGAGTAACCACCCCCGTCCCTCGGGCGGCGCTGCCTCCGGCTCCGCCCGAGCCGAAGTCCCCACTTCATGCAGCCACTTCACTGCCGTGCTCGGAAGGAGCCCCCTTTCATGACCCGCACTCTCACCCCCGCACCGGCCCGGTCGGGCCGCGGCTCGATACGCCAGTTCCTCGACGGCGGCGTGCACCCGGCCACCCGGGCCCCGCTGCTCGACACCGACCTCACCAACCCGTCCGCGGTCTGCGGAGGGTGCGCGCACCGCTTCCTCAAGAAGCTCGGCAACGGCCAGGACCGCCTGAAATGCGGCCTCCTCCCCCGTGGCACCCGCGGACTGCGTGGTCCCGATCTTCGCGAGGACATGCCCGCGTGCACCAACTACGCGGCGCCCGCGGACAGCGAACCGGCCCCCTGACCACTCGCGGTGGCGGCAGCCCCGCTGACCGCGCTCCGGCTCCCGCGGTGCAGACCCCCGCGGGAGCCGGAGCGCGGCACCCCGTTTCCTCCGCCGCGGTCCCGCGGCGGCTTCCTCCCAGGAGCTCGTCATGCCCTCCACCTCCAGGCTCGTCAGTGAAACGGCCGCCCGGGCGGTCTCGCCCCGCGCCGCCGCCTGTAGCGATCCGGGGTGCGCCCAGCACGCCGGGACACGCCAGTGCCCTCCCTTTCCCACGGACCGCAGCTCCGGAGCCGTCTTCGGTGAGGCGGTGGCCGAAGCCTGGTACCGGTCCGGAGGCAGCCGGCTGGACATCCCCGCAGGGATCGTCGCGGCCTTGGCCCTGTGGCCGATCAAGTCACCGGGGGCCGAGCACGCCGCTTCCCTGGCCTCGTACATCGCGGCCCAGCCGTCGCGTGTCCTGGTCCGGGGTTTCGCGGACTGCTTCGCATCGCACTGGAATCTGCGACCTGACCTGATGGACGTCGCCTGGCCGCTGTTCGCCTGGACGGAGGAGGAACTCAACGCGACCCAGCTCGACGGTGTCCAGGCCGTGACACGGGCCGCGCTGCGCCACGGGGTCCTCCACCACACCGGAGATGTCGACCACTTCGCCCGGTCCCGAATCGACCTGATGTCCTGGGTGATCACGAATCTCCGTCACCACCAGTCCCGGCGCAGCATGGGCGAGTACCACACGCCCCCGGACATCAGCGACTTGATGGCGGCCATGCTCCAGGCTGACATCAGCGCCGTGGCCACACCGCAGGGGGAATGGTTCATCGAGCCCACCGCCGGAACCGGCGGGCTGTTCCGCTCCACCGCGCAGAGTCTGCGCCGCGAGGGCCGGAGTCCTGCCGAATACGGCTGGGTGATGCTCGAACTCGACCAGTTGTCCGCAGCCGGAGCCGCGGTCAACGCGATCGTCTGGGATCTGGGTCCGCGTGCTGTCGTCGGCAGCGGAGACGTCCTCGCGCGCGCTGATCTGGAGCAGGACGCCTTCGCCCGCCGGCGGGAACTCTTCGGCCACCGGGACTGGCTCAGCGAGCTGACCGGCTTCGCGCTCGCCACCCACACCGCTGATCAGCTTCTGCGCGAGCTCACCACCCGCAGGTAACACCACCTTGCCGCCGGCGGCAGGGCCCCCGACCACGGAGTCACACGATGCAAGATCCCCACCAGCACACCGAGACCGGCGCCGTCGCCGCCGCGCTACGCGCCGCTCTGCCCGTCCCCAGCCGCACCCGCGTGTACACGCTCACCTGCGGCTGCCCGGACGCCGACGGGCAGCTGTTCTGGACCGTCGATACGGAGTCACGCAGTTACGAGCTCGTCGTCGCGACCGACACGTTGCCGCTGCGCGAGGTCGGGCTCACCAGCACCCCGCGATTCGGGGACGGCATCACCTGGGAGACGCATTTCCTCATCCGCTCGGCGACATCCCGGTGGCCGGAGGAGCTCGCGCAGCTCGTCGGCCGTCTGATCCTTTCCGACCACAGCCCGCTTTCTCTGCACTGACACCCCGCATCTGATCCGAGGAGGAGTTGCCGTATGGGAACTCAGGAACCGCTGACCGACTGCCTCCCGGCGTTCGGCCGGCATCACGGCTACCCGCCCCGCTACGGCTGGCTAAGAAAGGTCCACCTCGCCCTCCAGGACGATCCGGGAACCCTGCGACGGCCCGACGCCACCGTGATCCTCGGCGTGGGCTCCAGCATGATCCCGGCCATGCGGTTCTGGAGCCAGGCGTTCGGCCTGGCCAGCCCGTCGCCCGCTCGCGGTCTCGTACCGACCGCCCGGGGGCGGTGGCTCCTGGATGACGAGCACGGAGCCGACCCGTTCCTCGAAGAACCGGCAAGCCTGTATCTGCTGCACTGGTGGCTGCTCAGCGCCGCGCCGTGTCATGTGCCCAGCTGGCGCTACCTCTTCGGACACTCAGGGCTGCGAAGCAACAGCCGCAAGCTGCTGCACGCGGAGATCACCCGCGCCGCCCACCGGGCCGGCTGGAAGACACCGGCGCAGTCCGTGGTGACCAGCGACATCACCTGCCTGGTCAGCATGTACGCACCCAGCGCCCCGGACCAGCCGCGGGAGCGCGTCGAGGACGCCCTGTTCAATCCCTTCCGCTCCCTGCACATGCTCACCAGCGGCCCGGCCCCGAACGACTTCGGCGACCGCACCCACACGGTGACCCTTGACCGCGCGGCGGGCCAGTCCTGCCCGGCGGCCATCCTCGCCTACGCGAGCCTGGACTACGCAGCCAGGCTGGCCGGCCCAGGTCCCGGCACTATCACGGTCTCCAGGCTCGCCTCGGATTCCGTCGGCCCCGGCCGTCTCCTGCTCACCGACGCCCGCGGACTTCTGCGCGCCCTGCGCTCGATGTCCGCCCGGCACGAGGGCTTCGCCGTGACGGAGTCGGCGGCAGGCGAGGACTTGCTCGCGTACACCGCCCCGCCGTCGACCATCGCGGAGAACATCCTGGCCGGCGCCTTCCCTCAGGCCAGAGGAAGCCAGTGAGCAATCGCGCGCGGCGAGCCGACGCGGTGCAGGCGATGCCCGCTCCCACGTACCTCGCCGAGTACCGGCATCTCCTGGCCGAGGGCAGCCTGGTGGACCGTGCCGGCAGACCGGTCAGCGGAGCCCCCTGCGCGACCTGCGACGGCCTCGTTGACACCCTGACCTGCCCGGGAAGCCTGCCGTGCCTCCGATGCGGGGCAATCGTCGGCAGACGCTGCCAGCGGCCCAGCGGACACATAGCGGACCGCTGGCACGCCGACCGTGCGCGCGATGCCCGGCAACGCGATGACGCCCGGGAGCGTGCTGGAGACCTCTCGCTCCTCGCACCATGGCCCTGTATTGCATAACTCGGCAATCCCGTGTCTTGTACTCGAACCCTGGAGGTCCCCTCCCTCACGGCCGCCAGCGGCTTTCGCGCGCCCCAGTTCACCGATCCCCCGGCTGAGCCCGGGAACCCACATGGAGACCTTCCTCAATGACCGCCACCATTCGCTCCGTCCGTGCCGCCCTTGACCTGCACCCCGATCTGGGTCGTCACATCGCCACCATCAAGATCAGCACCCGTCGCAAGAGTCTGGGCATGAGCATCCGGCCCGGTGACAGCGGCATCACCTTGCACGTTCCCGCCGCCCACACACCCGCCGATGTCGTGGCCACGCTCGCCGAGAACCGCCACCGGATCGCCTCCATGCTGCACAAGGTCAGGCGGACCGTCCCGGCCATCCCGGTCAAGGAACTGGTCAACGGCGCCGGCTTCCTGTGGCTGGGGCAGAACAACCGCCTACGCCTCGTCGACGACGCGGCCGAAGCCGTACGCCACGTCGACGACCACGGCACCACCACCGAGCGCGGCACCTGGCGCGGGCGGTGGCTCGAACTCGACCGCTCCGTCGTCCGACTGGGCGGCGCGCCACTCATCAGTTGGTACATCCAAGAAGGCAGCGCCTGGCTCGACGCCCAAGCAGGGCCACTGTGGGCGCGGATGGCGGGCGGGCACCGCCCCCTGCCGGCCGTGCGGGCCGCCGACATCGGTCGCAGCCGCTGGGGCGTCCACCATCACAAGCCGAACCCGGCCGACGACACCATCCGCATCGCCTGGCAGACCTTCCAACTCCGCCCTGCGCTGGTACGCCACGTCCTCACCCACGAACTCGTGCACGCGGCGCGGCCCGGCGGACGCGCCCACGGCCATGAGTTCTGGCGCGCCTTCGAACGCGCCGAGCCCGGAGCCCGCCAGAGGGAGCGTGAACTCCACAAAGAAGGTGCGACCGTCTGGATGGGGGACGTACACCCTCCCGCCCCCAGGTGAGCCCCATGCGGGGGGCAAGCCCGAAGCAAGCGTTGCATATCTCGATATTAGGTCGTAGTGTGACTGTCAGTCGCCCGGTTGCAAGGCCGCCCGAGAACCTCGCCGATGTCCGCCACGGCATCCGCCCTCGGCGGCGCCCGCCCCGCGCGGTCCTGGAGGACCGCCGTGGCGACCCGACCGGTCCCAGGCCCGATATCCGCAGATGGAGACGTCGATGACCAGGAAGCCGCACAAGAGCACGAAGCCGTCTCCTCGTCTCCGGCGGGCGCAGGAGACGAACGGTGCGGTCGAGCGCATCCTGGCGAGCACGGACAAGCTGTGGTCGGACCTCGGCCCGATCCCCGGCGCCCAGGAGAACGTCCGGCGGCTGCGGCGCGGCGAGTCCGCGTGGTGGTCCCCGGCCGTCCGGGAGCAGATCCGCCCGGCCGACCTGGTGTCGGTCACGGACCACATCGCGCGGAACGCCGTGGTGGACCTCTGGCGGAAGCAAGGCCGGATCGCCTACGACATCAACCCGGAGATGGCGGCCGCCCTGTACCGGGCCGACATGAAGGGGAAGTTGCCCGGCGGGCTGTTCCGGCGACTGCCCCACATCAGCCCGATGGTGCCGCTCCCCCGGCCGTGGCCGTTCCGCTCGCCGAACAAGCGCGAGGGGCTGATCCGTGCGTACTTCCTGACCGGGCACATCGGCCAAGGGTTCTGCCGGACCACGGATGAACGGTCGGAGGGGCTCGTGGTCATGCCCTGGATCGAGTGGAACGACGCCCGCCAGGACGAGTACGGCGACGTCGTCACGCCGCTGTTCCGACTGCCGTCCGCCGAGGACCCCTTCAGCCTGGATGACGTCATCGAGCAGACGAACGCCTGGCAGGGCACGAGGACGGACGGCAACGAGAGGAGACTGCTCCGCCAGATCCTGCCGGGGTTCATGTCGGTGATGACCTACCTGTGCTGCGACAACCGGGACGTGGAGGAGCCGCCGCCCGCACCGGCGGCCAAGGGCAAGAAGAAGCGGCAGGCGCCTCCGCGCGACCCGTTCTACGTGCGAGTGGGCTGGCATGTCGGGCCCGCGCTGCACGCGACCCGGATGCGGGCGCAGCAGGCGGCCACGCGTGACGGGGCGTCGGTGCCGTCCGGCGTGGAGTACGGCCCGCAGCACCGCGCGGGCCACTACAAGGTGGTCCGCCACGGGCCGAGAAGGTCGCTGGAGTCGCTTCGGTGGGTGGACCCGTACTGGACGAAATGGGAGCTGCTGAAGGAGGGCCAGGAGCCGGGCACGGGCGTGATCCCCGTGAATCCGCAGCGCAAGGACCCGGCTAACCACCGTGACGTCCGGCTGGCGAACCTGGGACGCGCCAAGGAGCAGGAGATCCGCGAAAGGGAGCGCCAGCGGGCCCGGGAAGGCAGCTTCGAGTGGTGACGGCCGCGGGAAGCGGGCAGCGCCCGCCCGGGAGGGAGCCGCCGACCGCCCACACGCCGGAGAGGGCGGTGGCGCGGCCGACCGCTGCGCCGCGAGGGTGGGCGCCGGCGCAGGTAGCGTCCGGCTCGGCCGCCGGCTGTTCGCGTCGTCCGCCCCTCGGTGCACCGACGAGTCGCAGACGCCGACGTGATTGCATAACTCGATTTTAGCTTGTAGTGTGCCGATCCCTGGGTCGGGCCTTGCCGCCCACCGGTCACCAGCGGCGGTCGGCGCGCGTCGCCGCCGCTCCGCAGTTCGCCTTTCCACGAACGCCGCGAGGTCCTCGTCGCAGCCGCCCGGCCGACGGCCTCACCGCACTTGGCCTCCGCCCACAACTGGAGTCACCACATGCTCACCCTGGACGGTCCCGCTCCTTTCGGGAACTCGAAGCCGTCACCGCCGCTCCCCACCTTCTGGCTCGGCGTCCACCGGCCCAGCTGGCTGGCCCGGGCCGATGTTCCGATGTTCGTCTCCAACCGGCAGATGGCGCGCCTGAAGTCGTTGCCGAGGGCCGTGGGGTCCTGGGCCCTGGACAGCGGCGGGTTCACCGAAATCACTACGTACGGCGAGTGGCGCACCAGCCCGGAGCAGTACGTGAAGCTGATCCGGCGGTACCACGACGAGGTCGGCGGTTTGGCCTGGGCCAGCCAGCAGGACTTCATGTGCGAGGAGAAGGCCCTGCGCATGACCGGGCTCACCATTGAACAGCATCAAGACCTCACCGTGCGCAACTTCCTGACGCTGCGGGGCCTGGCGCCCGAACTCAGGATCGTCCCGGTTGTGCAGGGCTGGCTCCGGCCGCACTACATGCGCTGCGTCGAGAAGTTCATGGCCGCCGGCGTCGACTTGACCCAGGAGCCGCTGGTCGGTGTCGGCAGCATCTGCCGACGGCCGAGCACCCACGTCGCCGGCTGGATTCTGGAGGACCTCCACGCCGCGGGCCTCAAGCTCCATGCCTTCGGGTACAAAAAGAGCGGGCTGACCGCTTCGTGGCCGCACGTGGCGTCGGCCGACAGCATGGCCTGGTCGAAGGGCGGCCGGTACGAGCGCACCTGCGGAACCCACAAGAGCGAGTCCAACTGCCTCAATCACGCCATGTGGTGGCGTGGTGAACTGCTCGACCGCCTCGCCGACGCCCGGGACCGGGTATGAGCGAGAACCAGGTCGTGCCCACGGCAAGCGAACTGCGCGCCATCGTCTCCGGGAATCCCAAGGGCTATGCCCAGCGATGGACCTTCGGCGTGCCGAGTTGGCGGCACGTCTCTGAAGGGGGGTTCCGCAGGGAGCGCTACGAGGTCGTTCCGATCGACGAGGAGACTGCCCGGCGGTACGTCACGGACCACCACTACCTGTCGGGCTGGCCGGCAGCCATCCACCGCTTTGGCCTGCTGGATTCCCTCGCAGAGCCACGGCCCGGCGATCTAACCGTCGGTGGCCTGGCCCTCGTCGGCGTGACAGTGCTCGCCTCACCCATGAATGAGAAGGTCCTCACCCGCTGCTTTCCGCGGCTGGTCCCCTATGCCGAGAGTGCAGAACTGGCGCGGCTGGTGGTGGGGGCGTCCGTGCCTGCCAACGGTGAGACGTTCTTCGTTGCCCGGGCCATGCGGCTGGCCGCTGAAAGCGGAATACGGGGACTGGTGTCGTTCGCCGACCCAGTGCCGCGACGGCGGACGACCGGGAAGGGCGTGGTCATCGGTTCCCCCGGCCACCTCGGGATCGTCTACCAAGCGCTCGGGGCCCGGTTTTCCGGCAGGGGCACGGCACGAACGCTGTGCCTTCTGCCAGATGGGTCCGTTCTCACCGCCAGGTCGAAGTCCAAGGTCACCGGCAGGGAGGTCGGCAGCAGGGGGGTGATCCGCCGGCTCCACCTTCTTGGAGCACGGCTCCCGCGCGAGGACGAGGATCCCGGCCTCTGGCTCACCGAGGTGCTCACCTTGATGGGCGCCCGGTCGGCTCGCCACCCGGGGAATTTGCGCTATCTGCTGGCTGCCGGCCGCACCAGGACCGAGCGAGCCAGGACAGTCTTCGGGATGCCCGCGCTGCCGTACCCCAAGTGGGAGGCCGACCGGCGCCCTGCGCGACTCAAGGACGTTTCATAACTCGATAATTGCGTGTAAGGTAGTTACAGCGGTCGAGGTGAAGGCCTCCCGCCCACCTTGCCCGGCTGCCCACGGACCGAGCCGCACCCTCGGCTCGACACGACGGTCGAGCCAGGACCGATCGTCCCTCCCACCCCAACGCACACTGGAGTGAACCCGCGTGGACACCACCAAGCTCAGCACCGAAGATCAGCACGTCTGGTACCTGGCCACCCTCGGCCGCGAGGCGCTGCTCCGACAACTGGCCCTCCTCGACATCCCCAGTTCCGTCACGCACGACCCCCTCGGACTTGCCTACTTGGTCGTCCGCGACCTGGGAGTCTCCCGCCCCGACGTACGGCAGGCAACAGAGGCGATCCTGCGCCCGCTCGTCGGCGCTGCGACGTTCTCCGTCGCCCTGGAGGTTCAGGGCGAGCCGGTCGAGCACGCCGGGATCGTCCCGGTCATCGCAGAGCGCAGCGCCGGTTCCGTCACCGGCCAGTACGCCGAACTGATGCTGTTCGATCTCAGCGGCCTGATGAACCGGGGGGCATTCCGGCTCTCCCGGCTGCCCGCGGAGACGCACTGGATCATCGACACGAGTTTCCACCCCTCCGGCGCTCCCGACGCGGAACGGCCTTTCGGCTCGGCGCGGGGCGGCCGTCGGCGCGCCGTGCCCAGCCCGGCCGCCGCCGAACTCGACCGTCTCGCCGGGCAGGCGAGATGACGTTGTACGGCATTCCCCCCGCCGGGATTCGCCGCTTTCTTGCTCCTGAGAGCGGCCGGGACCATGCACGAGCCATCGTCGAAACAGCTCACGCCTGGTGGGTGGAGAACCGCGGCGGAGCCGGTGACAGAGCCGTCGCGGTCGGCGTACTGGCGGGGCTGGCCCTGTGCGCCCCCAGCGTGCCCGACGGCCCCGACTACGGCCCCTTGTTGATCCCGCTCGGAGACGACGGTCTCGTCGACGCGCTCAGGGCGAGCTGGAACATGTTCTGGACTTTCGATCCCGACCTCACCGAAGCCGCCCGCCCTCTCCACGGCTGGCTCCGTGAGCCCGGCGACGATGACGTCCGGGGGCTGGCGGACTACGCCCGCGTCCTCATTCGTGCAGGGCTCCTTGAGTACTGCAGCGACGCTGCCCGCGCCGAGTCGGACGACATTCTCGGTCTGATGATCACGCGGATGCGTAGCTACACGGAACGGCAGAGCACCGGCGAGTTCTTCACACCCCCGATCGCCGCCGACAACGTCGGCGAGATCACCCTGGCCACCGGACTGGAACCCGGCGCCCTCCTCCTGGAGCCCTGCGCTGGCACCGGCACCATGGCCCGGGCCGCTGCCGCCGCCATGCGGGTCTACGGCATGGACCCGGGGAGCTACCGGTGGTGGCTCAACGATCTCGACGAGCTCAACGCCGCGTGCTGCGCGGTCAACGCCCAGCTGTGGAGGCTCGGGCGTCAGGTGACGGTCTCCTGTGCCGACTCCCTTCGAGAGCCCGGGGTGCTGGAGGAGTCAGCACACGCCCGGGGCGAGAAGGCGAGGGCCGAGCAGAGGCGTCGCCCCGTGCTGTACCCGACGGAATCCCGCTCCCCCTACTGGCCGTACTGAGCGGACAGGCCGCCGCTTCAGCAAGCGGCGGCCCGCATGCCGTCGGCCGAACCCGCCGACCCGATTCTCCCCGTGAACGGAGCACACATGACCATCAACTCGACGCCCCCGCCGGCCGTCTGCACGGAGGTCCTGGACCCGCAGGGCCGCGGCACCGTCCTTCAGGTCGTCTACGCCCATCACCTCGACGGCGAGACCCTGGCAATGAGGCTGTTCGACGCCTACGGCCACCGGCCGGAGAGCGGTGACGCGCTCCCGGACGAGGTCCCGGCCCACACCGTGATGGAACTGCTTGGCGCGCAGGGCGCCCACTGCGCGGAGGGGTGGCACGTCTCGGCGAACGAGCCCACCCAGGAGGCGTGGGACGAGGTCTGGCCTTGGGCCCAGGCACAGGTTCGCCGCCTCTTCCCGTCGCTGACCTGGAGCGTCGAACCCGGGCGCCGGATCGCCTTGCCCTGGGACGCCGACAAGTAGGGCAGCTCCACCGGCGAGGCTTCGATATCAGGAGCGTTGCATATCTCGATATAATCTTGTACTGTAGTTCTCAACAGTTCGCGTCGGCATCGCCCCCGCGCCCTTCCTCCCTCCCGTCAGGAGCCGAACCGTGAAGCGCAGTCTGCGTCGCCACATCGAGTCCGCCATCAACAGCGCCTGGACCGCCGGGCATCGGTTCGACCGGGGAACTGTCGGAGTGGCGCTCCTCTTTCCCCCCGATGCCTTCGCGGACGCCCCGACCTGGACCCCCGGCCCGGGGTTTCACCCGCTGAACAACGACGGCCCGACCAACACCACCTTCCTCCGGGACAACGGCGACGGCACGCAGACCGTCGTCGTCCCGGGGCTCCACGCGGAGGGCGCTTCCCAGGACGGCGGCCCCTGGACGGAGGACGAGGTATGGACCGTCACCGCGCCCGTTGACGACTTCGACGGCTGCGGACTCGGCAACGCGGCACACGGCATCACCGCCATGCGCCAGGTGCCGGGCGCCGTCATCGTCCGGGAGGACTACGCCACCCACCCCCTGGCGGCTGTGGATGCCTACTGGACGGAGTTCGAACGCACCTGGGGGTTTTTGCCCTCCGGCGAACACCGGGGCCAAGGGTGGCCGTTCGGCCAGGACCGGGCATGGGCCTACTTCATCTGCCGTCCAGACACCGCCTGGGACAGCGACGACGAAAGCGCCCTTCTGAACGTGGCGGTGAAGATCGCCCGCCGCTTCGGCGCGAAGGCCAGGGTCTACCCGTACAGCCTCGCGGCGCGGCAGGTCACCGGCCCGCTGGGCAATACCTACTGCGAGACCCACATCGGCACCGTGTACCGGCGGCTCCATCTCGACTGGTAGGTGTGCGGCCCGTCCCGGGCAAGGGGGTGCTGCCGCGCCAGCGGCAGCACCCTCATCAAGAACATGGCGTCCGGCGGCCCCCGCACTCGGCATCCCGCCTCACGGCTTCCGCCGGCGCCCGCCATTGTCAGTCCCCCACGAGAGGATCACCCTCATGACGACCCTTCCCGCCGTTGAGGCGGTGACCAGCCGCGCCGCGTACGAGGCTGCGCTCCAGCGCCTCGGCGAGGCATCGCAGGCGTACTACGCCGCCGGCGACAGCCCGCTGGACGATGCCACGTACGACCAGCTCAGGCTGGCCGTCCTGGCCTGGGAGGCGCAGCACCCCGAGGACGCAGCCGAATCGCCGTCCGGCCTGGTCGCCGACGGTGCGGCGCCGGTCGGCGATGTCGCGCACACCATCCGACTGTTGAGCCTGGACAACGTCTTCGACGCCGAGGGCCTGGTCACCTGGGGGACATCCCTCCAGCGGCGCCTGGGCCGCGCCCCTGTCGGCGGTTTCACCGTCGAGCCGAAGATCGACGGTGCTGCCATCGCCGCCCGCTACCAGGCCGGCCGCCTGACACGGATCATCACCCGCGGCGACGGGAGCCACGGCGAGGACATCAGCCACGTCATCGGCCAGATCGACGGCCTCCCCGAGCACCTTCCGGTACCGGCCACGGTGGAGGTCCGGGGCGAAGTCGTCTTCACCCAGGCGCAGTTCGAGACGGCCAACGCCGTACGGACCGCCCACGGCGCGCAGGTCTTCGCCAACCCGCGCAACGGCGCCGCCGGGACTCTGCGCGCGAAGGACCGGCCCTACCGCCTCCAGTTGACGTTCTGGGCCTACGGTGCGGTCGGGCTGGCCGGGGAGCCGTTCCTGCCCTCCGGGGCCACACACGCCGAGATCCTGGCGGCCGTGTCCGAAGCCGGGGTGCAAACGACCGCGGCCACAGCGGCAGGGCTCCACATCGTCGCCGACCTCGCCGAAGCGCAGCAGAGGGTTGACGAGATCGCCGCCCTCCGTGCGGAACTGCCGTTCGGTATCGACGGCGTGGTGATCAAGGTCAACGACGCGGGCGAGCAGCAGGCCGCAGGGATCGGCAGCAGGTTCCCGCACTGGGCGATCGCCTTCAAGCTGCCCGCGGTCGAACGGCAGACCGTGCTGAAGGACGTGGTGTGGGAGGTCGGGCGCACCGGCGTGCTCGCCCCGACCGCGGTGCTCGTCCCCGTCGAGATCGACGGCTCCACCGTGACACGGGCCACGCTGCACAACCCCGCGGACATCCGGCGGCGCGATCTCCACCTCGGCGACACGGTCACCGTCTACAAGGCCGGCGACATCATCCCGCGCGTCCAGGGCGCGGTCGTCCCGCTCCGCCCGGCGGACGCCAAGGAGGTGCCCCTTCCTGAGCAGTGCCCCAACTGCGGTGGACCGATCGACCGGCGGCAGGAGCGGTGGCGGTGCGCGAAGGGCACGGCGTGCGCGCTTCCGGCGCTGATCGAGTACGCCGCCGGGCGGGAGATGCTCGACCTCGACGGCCTGGGCAAGACGTACGTGAAGGCCCTGGTCGAGTCCGGTGTCGTCACGGACGTTGCCGACCTGTTCGCGCTCTCCCCCGAGCAGCTCACGGCGGCGACCGGCAGCGCCAAGCGGGCCGCCAAGCTCGCCGAGCAGATCGAGTCGGCGAAGGAACGGCCGCTCAGCCGCGTCTTCTGCGCCCTGGGCGTGCTGGGCACCGGTCGCAGCATGTCCCGCCGGATCGCCGGGCACTTCGGGACGATGGAGAACATCCGGCAGGCCGACGCCACGGCTCTACAGGAGGTGGAAGGCATCGGTCCGGAGAAGGCGCCGGTGATCGTCGAGCAGGTCGCCGCCCTGGCCCCGGTCATCGACAAGCTCGTCGGTGCCGGGGTGAACATGACCGAGCCGCAGGAAGCCTCCCAAGCGCCCGGCGGGGGTCCGCTGTCCGGGAAGATCGTGGTGGTGACCGGCAAGATGACCGGCCCGCTGGAAGGCTGGGGACGTGACGCGATGAACGCTCTGATCGAGAAGGCCGGCGGCCGTCCCGGCAGCAGTGTCAGCGCCAAGACTTCCCTTCTGGTCGCGGCGCCGACCGCAGGCGGCAAGCCCAGTTCGAAGGCAGTCAAGGCCGCGGAACTGGGGGTGGAAGTCCTCTCTCCGGATGCCTTCGCGGTCCTCGTGTCGGACTACCTGGACTGATCCGGCACGGCCTGGGGGCGCACCAGCGGGTGCGTTCCCGGGCTCTCGCCCGTGAATCACTGGACGACCCCTCCGGGCGTTGCATATCTCTATAATGGGGTGTACTTTCGAGATGTCGCCCCGGACAGCAACCGCTGCGACTCCTCCAGACTCCTGACTCCCAGGCGGGATTGCCATGTTTTCGCATCTGCCCGATGTACCCGAATCCGAGCCGCCGGCGAGTGCGACCGCCGGCAAGAAGCCGGGCGCGGCCTCCGGTGAGCTCAGCATCCTCACCGAACTACAGTTCCGCCTCTACAAGGAGCTCCACGCCGCGGCGGGCAAGCTGGTCCGTCCACCGGTCCGTTCGGATACGCAGTCCCCGGACCTCGCGCGGCTGTCGGCGGTGATGAAGGAGATCACCGGCCACTCCGAGACCTTCAGCGTCCTGTGGCAGGCGTACAGCCATCTGGCGAACGCGGCTCTGGCCGACGGACGGGTGAGCGACAGGCTGCTCGCGATGTCGGGCGTTCAGCACGGACCGGGCGGATCGCTGCTCAAGCGCCTGCTCCGCTTCGCCGCTGCCGACGTTCCGGCCAGCAGTGCGCAGCGGTTCATCGCCGATTTCCTGGAGATCGCGGACGACGAGACGGTGCACGCGACCCTGTCGCAGATCGCCGGCATGGAGTGGGCGCTCGACCCGGACGACGCACACCAGATCATGACCATGGACACCACCGACGGTGTCGTCACCGATGTCCAGGAGGAGGTGCGCCGGTTCCGCGCGCTCCTCCATCTCGACGCCGACTCGGGCACGCCCTCAGGCGCCTGCCTCGCCAGCGCTGAGTATTCGGCCTGGGGCCCGCTCGACTGGCACCGGATCCAGACCTGGCGGCGCCGCTATGTGGCCGCGCACACCGCGAACATCGACTGGGCCATGACGAAGGCCACGGTGTACCGCAAGGGGCGCGAGCCGCTGGCTCCCTACTGGCACCCGGGCGGCCTGGAAGCGGCTGTCGTCACCCAGCTCCGGCAGGAGGCGGACCGGGCCGCGTCCGCCCGGCTGGTGCAGATCACCGACTCGGTGGCCCAGATGGCGCTGCGGCGGGTCGAGCGACGCGCCGGCCGGCAGACGACTCCGTTCGACCCGCGCCATCTCCCCTCAGGCGGCCGGGGGATGCTGTTCCTCGACACTCCCTTCACGCTGCCGCTGCCCACTGGCCGGCGCATCGTCGGTTACGTGTGGGGACCGTGGGTTCCCGCGCTGGAGGAAGGGTGGGGGCGCCTGGGGGCCGGCCGGGATCTGAAGCCGCTGGAGATCCCGCAGGGCGGAACGCCATGGACCTGGGTGACTCCCCTGACGTGCGACCAGTCGCTGCTGTCGCTTCCCTTCTCGCCCTACAGCACGCTGCTGCTGCGCCCCGGAGACGTCCTGGAGCCGGCGACCCGGCTGCGCGATCCGGACCACCCCGAACGACATCGCGCGGGAGCAGGGCGGCTTGCGCGCGAGGAGCTTCTGATCCGGCATGTGCGCAGCCTCTGGGAGCTGCTGACGCAGCACAAGCGGTCCTCGGTACACGTCCTGGCCGAAGAGGTTCATACGGCCAAGCCGCGCGACCAGCGCTCCGACCGGCGCCGCGGGATCACCGATGCGGGGCACGTCACCACGGTGTGGGTCGACCCGGACGCCGGTGAACGCTACCGGGCGCAGCGCCGCGGCGAAGGGGGGTCCGGGTACAAGCTGAAGGTGCGGTACTGGCGGGGCGAGCACGAGCGTCAGCAGTGCCCCAACCCGCGCAAGCACGCCGAGCGCCTGGCCGAGGGCGGCTGCACCCACGACGAGATCACCATCCCCGAGCACCCCGTGGGGCCCGCAGGGGCTCCGTGGTCCGACCAGGTGCTCCGGGCCCGGAGCCGGAGGCCGCGGAGCACGTCCGTGGCCGAAGAGCCCTAGCCAGTGCGTTGCATATCTCGAAAATAACGTGTAGTCTGATTACTAGTTAGGGCGGCGAAGCCCGGCACTGACCCGGCCGCCGCCCTCCCCAACCACCCCGATCCAGGAGAAGACCGTGCCCTCCTCTGTCCTGACCCGCTCAAACGACGCCCGTGTGCCCGGCGCACGGGGCCTTCGGACCCGGAAGCACATCGTGAGCACAGCGCTCGGGCTTCTGGGCGAGCAGTCCTACCGCGACGTCACCGCCGTGGAGATCGCCCGAGCTGCGGGCACTTCACCTGCCACCCTTTACCAGTACTTCGCGGGTGTCGAAGAGATCGTTCTCGACGCCGTGGAGAACGTCGCCCAGGCGACGGCCATGGCACTCAGCGAGTTCGCGAACGGCACGTGGGCCACGAAGGGCCTGCCGGGGGCCGAGCAACTCGTCGTCTCCGTGCTGGACTGCTGGAGCGAGCACAAGACGGTCCTCCGAATCGTCACGGCTGTGGCGGCCGAAGTCGATCCGCGCTTCGTCCAGGCGTTCAAGTCCGTCACCCGGCCCGTCACCCGTGCGCTGGCCTCGGCCGTCAGTCGGCCTATGCCGTCGGCGTCCGCCCGTACGGCTCTCGTTCACCACCTCGTGGTGATGCTCGTCTCCTCCGCCGGTGCTCAACAGCGATCGGCTCTGACGGCGGGGCTGAGCGGCAAGGCGCAACGCGACGCGCTCGTGCAGCTCGTGCACGCGTTCGTGGCCGCTCCCGAGGGCGGGTGACCGCCGCTCCGCTTCCGCTCCAACCGGCTTCTACCTACCTCCGGGGGACTCTGTGTTCAGCCTCGACTCACTTTTCATCGGCTTTGTCCTCGGCGTGGCCGCCGCCTTCATCGCGATCCGCGCCCGACAGCGCCGCCACCGCGTGGTGCTGCCACCGTCGGTGCGGACGGCGAGCCCTGAACTCATCGCCCTGTTCACGCTCGTCGTGGCCGAGCAGTTCCCCGAGGCCATGCACTGCGCCTACGCGACAGTCAGCGTCTGGGACCGCAACTCGCCCGACGCCTTCGCGCGCCTCTACCCGGCCCACGGACAGTCCCTCGGCTGCGTGCGGCTCGATGCCGCCGAGGGTCCGGTCAGCGCGGCGGCCACCCGGATGCTGGCCGAGATGGATCTTCCGGCCGGAGTCCTGACGGTTCCCCTGATCGGCCACTGAGGCACGGACTGTCAGTGCAGCGCGCCACGATGATCACACCGAAAGGCTGCCCGGCGACGGGCAGCCTTCCCCTCCCGTCGCCTCCGGAGAAGTCATGACGTCCATCGGCACCGCCCGCCACTTCCAGCCCCACGGCACGCCCGGCCACATCTGCCGTGCCCACAACCGGGCCGTCCTGGCCCCGACGGTCGCACTCGAAGCCCTACGCCACGGCATGGGTCCCGACCTGACGAACGCCCAACTCGACCAGTGCGCGGCGGCGGCGGATCGCGCACCTCTGTCGGACACCTCCCGAGCTGCCGTCCGCACCGCCCTCCAGCCCGCCCTTTCAGCCGATGACGCGCCCGAGGTCGTACACGAACGGCTGTTCAGCCTCCCGCCTGGCCACCCCTTGCGGATCCGCAACGGTGATCAGGAGTACTTCCTCGTCCCCATTCCGCTCACGCTGTAGACGAGAGATCAGCACAGGCGCCAACCACAGATCTGGCGAGCCCACACCTGTGGTCGAATCGCGCTCCGAAGCCGTTTTGGCATGATCCCCGGCGACCGAGAAATCGACACCCGCACAGGGGGAATCATGTCCACCACGCTCGTCCGCCGGCCGCTGTCGGCCGTGCTCGGCGCCGCCGCGCTCGCCGTCTGCGGTCTCATCTCCGGCTGCTCCGCCTCGGACCACGCACTGGGCGACGATCGTCCGAGCAGTCGCGCGGCCGGGCCACGGTCCTCCTCAGCACAACTACCGGACGGGATCGTCCCGATGGGGGCCGAGCAGCCGGTCGCCGCAGGCTCGTGGGCGGTGAAGGTGCAGGGCTTCGAGCGGCTGCCCGCCGGCGCGGCGGCTTCGCGGGTCCCGGCCGGCTGGACTGTCTACGCGGCCCGGCTGACCGTGACGAACCAGCGCTCCCAGATCGCCACCGCTCCGCGTACCGAACTGACCGCCCGCTACGGCGCGCTCGGCCGTCAGGCCAAGCCCGAGGACGCATCAACGAAGCAGCCGGAAGACGACGTACCGGTGCGCGTGCGCCCGAACGGTTCGGTCACCACGCAGATCGCGTTCGCTTTCCCGGCCGAGGCCGACGGCCAGCGGGTCACCGTGACCGCCGAGACCACGCCGGAGGGGCTGGCCGAACCGGAGTTGCTGTTCTTCGAAGGCACCCTGTCCGGTCGTGCCACGACCGCTGCTTCGGAAACGCCGCAGGCGGCCGGGCCGTCGGGAAAGGGCACTACGCCGCTCGGCCAGTGGCACGCCGGCTCGCTCCGCCTCTCAACGGTATCCGTAACCGGCAGCGGCGCCATGCGGACCGCCGAGCTCGATCTGAGCGTGGCGAACCGCAGTGCTGACCCGATGACCGGCCTTGGCACCACCCTGCGCGTCCTCACCGGTCAGGACCTCCATCTGGCTGCCACGATCCACCCGGTGTACGGCTACCCCGACGCCGCCATCGCCCCTCAGCGCACTGCCACCCAGACCGTCGCCTTTCGCATTCCTCAGTCCGCCGTCGGAGGCCTTGTGACCATCGAGGCCGTCGGCACGGACGGAACCCGTGTGCCCTTCGAGGGCCGGCTCGGCTGAGCTGAACGGGATATGTCCCGGCAATCTGCGGCGCGGTGTCACACGGACGTTGTCCTCGGCACCTGTAGGAGGTGACGGAGCTCTTCGCGAACGACATGAACGGGAACACGACATGGCTCACCGCCCCCGCCGCCTCGCTGCGGCCGCCCTCGTCCTGGCCGGCGCCCTGGCCTCCGCCGCCTGTGACCCGCTGGCGGTCTCGACTACGGGTGACTCCGTCCCGGCACACGCAGCCGCCGGCCCCGCCGGCCAGGCCGCGATGGCTCAGCTCGACGCCCTGCACGTGCAGGCTCACACCTCCCTTGCCGGCTACTCCCGCGCGGAGTTCGGGCCGGCCTGGAGTGACGAGGGGACCGTCGAACTGGCACACAATCACTGCCCGACACGCGACGACATCTTGTTCCGCGACCTCTCGGACCCCGTCCGTGAGAGGGACGGCTGCACCGTCGTCTCTGGCGTTCTCCACGATCGGTACACGGGCAAGTTCATCTCGTTCCACCGCGGTCGAAGCACCTCGCTCGCAGTCCAGATCGACCACATCGTGCCCCTCGGCCTCGCCTGGCAGTCCGGCGCCCGGAATCTCACCGCATCCCAGCGCCTGAACCTGGCCAACGATCCGGACAATTTGATCGCGACCGACGGCCCGACGAACGCCGCCAAGGGCGCCAAGGACGCCTCCCAGTGGCTGCCCCCGCGCAACGACGTGCGCTGCTGGTACGCCTCAGAACAGGTACGTGTCAAGGCGAAGTACCGGCTGTCGGTCTCCCAGGCGGAGAAGCAGGCGCTCGCGCAGGCGTTGGAGTCCTGCCCGGCGTCCGGCACGAACGCCAAGGAGACGCGATGAGCATCCCGGAGCCCTTCGACGGCAGCAAGGAACACGGGAGCAGGTCCGGCGTGAGGCGGCCCCCTTCCGGTGCGCGGAGGAAAGCAGTGCGCAGCGACGCAGCGAGAAGGCGGCCCGAGCGATGGAGCGAGGCCCATCCGGACGCCTTCGCGGTTCTGAAGCGCTCGTACGCGGTGATCGGGCACAGCGCCGTGCTCATGGTGCTGAGCCTGAGCCTGATCGGGACGGCTCTGACGGTGAGCCATCTGAACCTCCCCGTGTGGCTCGAGCCGGCGGTGCGCCTGGCTACCAGCCTCGCAGCAATGGGGTGCGGCGGAGTTGCCCTGTGGCGGGTGACCGGCGCGCTGTGGCGGGGGTTCCGGGCTGTCCTGAGCACTCGGCGATCCGGCCGGGGACGGCGGGGCGGGAGCGATCAACTGTCCTCTGCCGCCGCATCCGGTGCTGGTGGGCACCCCGTCCGGAAGGCTCGAACGTGACGTGCCGTCTTGAGGCCCGGCGTGTCGGCGCGTGGGCGATGGCCGTCACGTCGGTGTCCGCTCCCGGCGTCCAAGATTCTCTCGAACTCGGCGAAGGTGGCACACTCCTGGGCGCTCCGCGCGCGCCAGGCCTGCTCGGCCTGGTGGAGCGAGGCGAGGATCCGGTCGCGGATGACGAAGCCGGGTACCTCGGACGCCGACGGTTCGACGCGACCGGGCAGAGACGCGCGCAGTTGCCTCATGGCCTTGCGGAAGGCCGGGTTGGGCGGCACGCCGGTGACGGCCGGTGACACGTCGTCGAGACCGGGCCCCTCAGCAGGAACGGTGGTGCTGGCGAGTTCACGGGAGCGGGCCAGGATCAGCGCAGCGGGGGACGCGGGCCGGCCAGGCACCCACCACGCCATCAGTTCGGCAGCGATGTCCTCCGCGGAGTGGCCGGCGTTGATCCAGGGCCGCAGGGCGAAGGCCAGGCGGCGCAGTTGCTCGGCTTGGGTCCAGGGCACCAGGGGACGTATCCGGGCGGCGATGGATACCGCGCAGGCGGCCTGCTGAGGGGTGGCCCGCAAGTGTTCGGGAGCGTGCCGGGGCTGGCGCCCGGACCGGCCCGCAGTGTTGTTCTTCTTCCCCTCTACCTGAGCTGTACGTCGTTGGTGGTTGGTCCTACGGGAAGGGGCGTCACGGCGCCGGTGCGGGCGGGCGCGGCGCCGGGCGTCGGCGATCGCCAACTCGCGGCCGTGCTCGGTGAACCCGACATGCCGGGCGTGATAGCCGCCACCGCGGATGCGGTGGCCGACCGCGTCGTCCCAGGCTCGGGGGACGACGGCCGCGTAGATGGTTGCGGTGCCCGCCCATTCACCGCTGTCGGCGGGCCGGGTGTTGGTGCGGGAGCCATGTTCGGCCCAGACGAGGAGGCCGAGCTCGCGCAGCACGGCGACGTGGCGTTCCAGCGTTCGGCGGCTGATGCTCAGGCGCCTCCACATCGGCTCGCGGCTGTAGGCGACGTGGCCGTCGGCATTCAGGCGGTGCGCGAGGTCGTGGGCGACGCGCAGGGTCGTGGGGCTGGCCCGGGGGTGCAGCCCTGACTCAACGGCCCAGGTGACCGCGCGCAGGAACTCGGATCGGCGCGTACGGCGGGACGCGGTCGTGGCGACCTCCTGATCCGCATGGTCACGAATGAGGATGAATGAGTTCTTCTCGGGTATTCGGGTTTGTCCGGGTGCAGGGCACGGTGGTTCGGCGACTTCTTGGACCGGTGCGCGGGCATGCTGCATCATGGGCAGGGCACGCCCTCCTAATCCGTAGTTAGGGCGTCCCGATGAAGCGCGAGCTCCTGGGGATGTTCGAGTAGAGGGTTGCCGTGCCTCCGACCAGCCGGGTCGTATGAGGTCCCCGCACAGAGCGGCACGCTGGCCCCGTACTTGATGGTGGTGACCGCTGCGAGGGCGTCGGGCGCATGCCTTTTAGCACGCCGGCGCGACGTACGCCTAGTCATAGAGCGGCAGCGTCCGGCGCCCCCGCGGCGGCCACCACTGCTTCAGCGAAGACGGGAGGTGGGCGCCGGATGGACGCCTTTTGGTTCCCTGGCCAAGACGCCCAAGGATAGAGCGGCGCCGTCGGCGTTCACCTCCTGTCGTCATCCAGTTGGTGTTGGCGCCCGTTGGTACTGGACGGACGTTTGATGTCCCTCCGGGCACGCGATGCCTACCGAAAGAGCGGCGTCGTCCAGTGCCGCCGGGCGTCAACACCTGATCCAAGATCACTCGTTGGTGTTGGTGGTGCGAGCCCGCTTCACGGTGACCTCTTACGAAGCCCGAGCCCTCTGAGCTCCCGCAGAGACCGAGGCCCGCGGAACGAGCTGGTGCCACGAACGGCTACTGAGGTGGCGGACCGGCCGACGCGGCTGAGTCCTGGGATTAGGTCGCCGCGTGGTTCCTCACGAGCTCGTGACCAGCAGAAATCGCACGGTGGAGGGGAAAGAGTTGATCTACTGCGGCATCGACTGGGCCGAACGCACACACGACGTCGCCCTCGTCGACGACACCGGCCAGCTTCTGGCCAAGCGGCACATTACTGACGACATGACCGGTTACAAGATCCTGCTGGACCTGCTCGCCGAGTACGGTGACACCGAAGAGAGTCCGATCCCGGTCGCGATCGAGACCTCCCGCGGACTGCTGGTAGCAGTGCTGAGGACCGGCAACCGCCAGGTGTTCGCGATCAACCCGATGGCAGCTGCCCGCTACCGCGACCGGACGTCCGTCTCCCGCAAGAAGTCCGACCCCGGCGACGCACTGGTCTTGGCGAACATCCTGCGCACCGACATGCACGCTCACCGGCCCCTGCCGCAGGACAGCGACCTGGCCCGCGCGGTCGCCGTGCTGGCGCGCGCTCAGCAGGACGCGACGTGGAACCGGCAGCAGATTTCCAACCAACTTCGCTCTCTGCTGCGGGAGTACTACCCCTCCGCGCTAGCCGCCTTCGAATCCTGGCGCAACGGTCTGTGCAGGCCGGAGGCCCACGAGCTCCTCAAAGCCGCCCCGACACCCACACGCGCCGCGCAGATGACCCGCACGCAGCTGCAGGCTGCTCTGAAGCGGGCCGGTCGCCAGCGTGGCCTGGCAGCCGAGGCCGACCGGCTCCGGGAGGTGTTCCGCGCAGACTGGGCCCACCAGCCGACGCTGGTCGAGGATGCCCTCGGCAAGCAGATGCTTGCGCTCCTGGTCCAGCTCCAGGCCGCCTGCACCGCGGCCGACGACCTCGCCAAGGCGGTCGAAGAAGCTTTCCCTCAGCACCCGGACGCTGAGATCATCCTCAGCTTCCCCGGCCTCGGCATCCAGATCGGCGCCCGGGTACTCGCCGAGATCGGAGACGACCGCACCAGGTTCGCCGACGCACGCGGTCTGAAGGCGTACGCCGGCGCCTCACCCATCACCAGAGCCTCCGGCAAGAAGTCCAGCATCACCCGCCGGTGGGTCAAGAACGACCGGCTCAACCACGCCGGCTACCTGTGGGCCTTCTCCTCCATCACCGCATCGCCCGGCGCTAAAGCCCACTACCGCAGGCGTCGCGATGATCACGGAGACTGGCATGCGTCCGCCCAGCGCAACCTCTTCAACCGCATGCTCGGACAGCTCCACCACTGCCTCCAGCACCGCAAGCTGTTCGAAGAACGCACTGCCTTCCCCGCCGAACTCGCCGCAGCTGCTTGACACGTTGAGTGCCTGAGGTGTCTTTCGGGCATGCGACGGCCCCGCCTCGGTGGGGCCGGGTTCTTCGGGAACCAAGTGATCCGCCCTGGCGGGGCGGTGTTGCCCGGTCAGCGACCGGGTTCTTCACCGGGCGAGCTGGACACTCGCGCGGTGGTGGCAGGGATGCGGCGGACGAGGCAGAGGTGCTGGACACACCTGGTGCCTCTTGGCCGCGGGGCAGCTCCCGGGGGGGCTGTCCCCACTGTCAGGTCATGCGCTCATCGGGCTCCTGCGGTGGGTGTTCATGGGTTCAGTGCCCCATGCCGGCTCCGCCGTCAACCGGGACGACGGCACCGGTGATGTAGGCAGCCTCCTCGGAGGCGAGGAAGGCGACGGTTGCCGCGATCTCCTCCGGCCGGGCCAGGCGGCCGAGCGGGATCTGGCTCTTGAGGTTCTCGCGCTGCTCGTCGCTCAGGTTGTCGGCCATGGAGGTCTCGGTCAGGCCCGGCGCGACGACGTTGAACGTGATGTTGCGCGAGCCCAGTTCGCGGGCCATGGAACGCGCGAAGCCGATGAGACCGGCCTTGGACGCGGCGTAGTTGGCCTGGCCGCTCTCACCGCGCAGCGCGACAGCGGAGGAGATGAGAACGACGCGGCCCTTCTTCGCACGGAGCATCCCGCGGGTGGCGCGCTTGGTGATGCGGAAGGCCCCGGTCAGGTTGGTGTCGATGACGGAGGTGAAGTCCTCCTCGGTCATCCGCATCAGGAGCTGGTCCTTGGTGACGCCGGCGTTGGCGATCAGAACCTCGACGGGGCCGTGCTGCTCCTCGACCTGCTTGAAGGCGACGTCCACCTGCTCGGTGTCGGTGATGTCGCACTGGACAGCCAGGAGCCCCTCCGGTGGCTCGCCCGAGCGGTAGGTGACAGCGACGCGGTCACCCGCTGCCGCGAGGTGGCGGGCGATGGCCAGGCCTATGCCTCGGTTGCCGCCGGTGATCAGGACTGAACGGGACACGGAGTGCCTTTCTGGTGTGCCTGCGGTGTTCTTGTAGTCAATCAGCCGGCCCGGCGGCCGCCCGAGCGCGTCAGCTGGCCGCTCATCGCGGCAGCGCTGTCCATCACCGCGTCGACGTAGCGGGCCCGGGTGGACGGGCGCCTCATCTGGGAGTCGGCCGCGAGGAGAGCAACGCAACCCGCGACCGCGGAGCCGAACCACACCGGCGCGGCGATCATGCTGCGGTCCGGGATCGGCGCGGCACCGACTACGTGACCTTCCTCACGAATGGAGGATATGTCGATCTTGGAGCCGGTTTCGGACCCGAGACAGGCCAGGATCGCGAGACCAGCGGCATCCGCCTCCAACGGGGCGGCCTCAAGGTTGCGCTGTACAACTTGGGGTGCCGCGAGCACCTCTTCGCCGTGCGCGCCGTATGCCCGTTCTGCGCAGATTCTCATCGGCGTGCCGATCAGATGCGGACGGTAAACAAGTGCGATCTGGCCGGTTCTCGACTGTAGTGTGACGAGCTCAGCCCTCACAGCAGGCGAGGGCTGGCCGGCCGGTGACGGCTGAGCGGATGCGAGAGATCGAGGGGTGCTGTGCAGCGCGTCGACCAGCGCGTACCGAGCGCGTGGCCCTCGCTGCTCGACAGCGCCTTCGCGTACGAGCGCCTGCAAGTACCGGTAGACGGTCGGCGAAGGCAGGCCGCACGACTCGGCGATCGCGGCCAGCGGCTGCTCTTGCGGGCCGAGGCCGATCAGAGCCCTGAGCACCGCCATGGTGCGTGCCACGCTTCCGCCCATGCGGTCGGACGGGACGCCAACAGGGTGCAGCAACGCGAACTCCCCCTCGCGATCGGGGACCGTCGCGTCTCCCACAACGCGTATTCGATCCGGTGGCCGATCTTTCCTGGCCGCCATCTGCGTCACCAGGCTCTGAATTTTCCGGCCCGCGAATTTCAGGAGCCGCGACTTCCGGTATATCGCCGGAGCGGGCCGCACATACGGAACCACCGGGGAGGGGTCCTAGGTTGAACAACAAGGAGGCGTTGCAGCAGCTGCTGCGATGGAAGCGGGGACAGATCAATCCGGTCGAGCTGGGGTGGCCGAAGCGGACCGGGCGGGGGCGGCGCTCGACCGGGCTGTCGCAGGCGCAGGTGGCGCAGGCCCTGTTCGTGACCGAGCGGACGTACGCCGACCTCGAGCGCGGCGACATGGCCTCGCCGAGTACCGAATTCCTCGACAACGTGGCCAGGGCGCTGCGGATGGAGGAACGGGAGCGCACCGCGCTCTACGTCTACTCCCTGGGCTACGAACCGCCCATCCCCATGGACCCGACGGCCGGGACGAACGTCGCGCCGGCCTGGCAGCTCGCAGTCAACCGCGTGTCCGGACAGCCCTGTTACATCAACGACGTGGCGTGGAACGTCCTGGCCGCGAACGATGACTTCATACGCATGTTCCCGCAGGACCCGGGCACGACGCCCAGGCTGCCCGAGCAGAACCTCATCCGCTGGATGCTGCTGCGTGAAGACGCCCGCGAGCATCACCTCGTCGACTGGGAGAAGCGGTGGGCGGAACCCGTCGCGGCCCAGTTGCGGACCGCGGTGGCCGCCCACCCCGAGAACGCCGACCTCAAGCAGCTCGACAAGGAGGTCAACGACGATCCGGTCATCGGCCCGATCTACCGCAACCACAACATCGCCTACGTCCACCCTGACGGCGACACCCGTGTCATGCGGCACGCCGGCTACACGGCACCGCAGGGTTGCGCGGACCGCAGGGACCGGTGCTGCGAGCAGCACGCTCCCTCCCAGCTGGGCAACGTCACCATGTGCGCGGCGCAGCCGTTCGGGAGCCCGGGTGCCCGCTTCTTCTTCCTGGTGTTCGAGCCGAAGAGCTAGCAGTACGGGCCCGGGGGCCCCCGGGCGCGGATAGGTGCGGGGCGGGCCGCGGCCCCGCACGAGGAGCGCGCGCCACCACACACTGGATGACTGAAGAGGGCCCCGCGGGGGGGGGGGGGGGGCCGCCCCG
>NZ_JBHWGS010000018.1:39310-77214 GCF_042732975.1 Streptomyces sp. NPDC059743
TCTGCACCGGTCGTCGGCGGCCGCGGTGGGGGCGCGGGGGGGCCGCTTAATTCTTCCGGGGTTCCCCCCCTACTCTCTAGCTCCCCGCCCCCCCCCCCGGGCGAAATTTTCCCCGCGGGGCCGCGCCCGCTTGCACAATGCATGCCCATGACCCTCGAATCTCTTCTGACTCAGATCGTCCCCGGAGTCTTCGCGTGGCAGCCCAGACAGGCGGCGACGTGGGGACTGGCCAACTGTGGACTGATCACCTCCCAGGGCCAGGCCCTGCTGGTCGACACCCCGTACACCCCCGGTCTGACGGACGCCTTCCTCGCCGCCGCCCGCGCGGCCGCCGGTCCGCACGCGGCCCTCGACCGCGTCGCCGTCACCCACGCCAACGGCGACCACACCTGGGGCCTGCAGCAGCTCCCGGGCGCCGAAGTCCTCGCCACACGTGCTGCCTTGGACCATCAGTGCCTGGAGCCGACGCCGCAGCAGCTCTACACCCTCGTCAACGACACAGATCCCGGCCAGCCGCTCGGCTGGTACTTCCGCCATCACTTCGGCAAATTCGACTTCTCCGACATACAGGTGCTTCCGCCCACTGATACTTTCAGCGGGCACCGCGACCTGGTGGTCGGCGAGATACCTGTCGAGCTCCACGAGGTGGGACCGGCGCACACTGTCGGCGATCTGATCGTCCATCTGCCCGCGCAGCGGACGGTGTTCGCCGGCGACATCGTCTTCTCCGGCGACCACCCGTCGCACTGGGCCGGACCTCTGGAGCGGGTGTCCGCCGCCTGTGAGCAGATCTTGGGCCTCGATCCTGAGTGGATCGTGCCGGGCCACGGCCCTCTCATGACGCCCGACGAGCTCCGGGCGTACATCGCCTACCTCGACGACCTGTCCGACCAGGCCTACCTCATGCACGGGCAGGGCAAGAGCGCGGTCGAGGCGGCACAGATCCTCGTGGCGGAGGACCGCTACGCTGGCCTGGGCCTGCCGGAACGGCTCGCGATCACACTCAGCACGGAGTTCCGCCACCTCGATGGCGACGCGTCCGCACCCGACCTGCTCGAGCTGATGGAGCACGCGGCCCGCATCGCGTGGGACAGGGCGTCGGTGGCCGAGCCGGCTCGCTGACTCCGCCGCCGCGCCGCGATTTCGTTCCGGCTGGTGAAACGCCAGGCGCGGGGCATTTCAATCATTGAAATATGAACTGAATTCGGCCGGTCGAGCTTGCCTGCCTCACCGTCCGGGCGGTGAGGTAGGGGTGTCGGCGCGCCGTGCACGCACGGGGGAGCGCCGTCCAGGCACCGAGGGCTCTCCCACCGCCCGTTGACGTGCGCGGTCGAGCAGCACGCTGATGCTGGACTCGATTCCGGATGCCGCCACCGGCCCCCCGGCGGCGGCATCCGCTCGCACCTGTCTCCAGCCATGCCCCAGGGAGAGCCATGCCTTCCAAATCGGCCGGTCCCGTCCTCGTGCCGGAGTTCCTCGCCCCCCGCGTAAACGGCATCGCTGAGGCGGCACGGGCCGGCACACCTGCGGAGGCGCTGGCGCTGGCCGAGGGCCTGGCCATGGAACTCTCCGACAGCCACGGCGCCTTTCACGCGCACACCCTGCACGCCATCGAACTCGTGGCCTTCTGCGCCCAGCTCGCCGGGCGCCCGGTCGCCGCCACCACCGCGGGGATCCAGGCCGCGACCGGATGGCTGCGCTCGCTGCCGGGAGACGACGGTCAGGTCCGCCGTCGGGTCCGCAGCGCCGTCGCCTCTTGGTTCACCGTGGACGACGCGGCCGAAGCTGCGCGAACCGGGCACCTGCTGCTGGAGCTGCTGACGTCCGTCTACGGCCCCGGCCATCCGGCAGGTCATCTGGTCGAGCAGCGGCTGCAGGCCATCACCGGGTCGGACGAGGCCGCGGCAGCCGAAGCGCTGCGCCCCTCGGGCCCGGCACTGTCCGTGCGGCCTTGACGCCCCGGCCAGCAGGTCCTCCAACTGGCCCAAGTCAGCGGCATATACCTGAAACGCGTCTACCGGAAAAAACCGGTCCTGGCTCCTCCAGATTGGTCCAACCAGAATCGGCCACGGACTGATCGCGTTGTGGGAGACGCGGCGTCCCTGACTGCGAGGGGGATTTTCGCGTTGATCCACACGAGAACTGCGCCCGCACCGGCGGGAACCGGCACGGCGCCGAACCGGTCCCTGCCGAGTGCCCAGCGGCCGGCACGAGCGGGGACTGCCGCCTTCGCCCCACGGGAGGCGGCGCCGACGGCTCACGCCGTCGGTCTTCGGCGCCCGGTTCCGCCGGCGGACATCCTTCGCCACGACCGGCCGGAACGCAGCGCCTGCCTTCCGAGCGTGGTCGTAGGCTCGCCGGGTCCTGGCCTGACGTGCATGTCCATGCCCGTCGAGAGGCGGTAGAGGAATCTCCTCTCCGCGTTCTCGTCCGCATGGCCCGTACGCCAGTGCCGTACCCGACACCTGAAAGGGATTTCCGCCGATGGCATCGCCCGCCAAGAACCGTTCCCGCGTCCTGCGTCTCGCCGGCCCCGTGCTCACCTGCGCCGTAGTTGCTGGCGCCCTGGCCGGCTGCGGCTCCAGCGACCCGGAGAGCACTCCGTCCTCGCCCTCCACCACCGCGCCGGCGTCCAAATCGCCTACCAGCGACCCGGACCAGGCGGCCAAGGACGACGTGCTCTCCGCGTACACCAACATGCGCGAGATCCAGATCAAGATGGGCGCCGACGGCGACCTGCACACCCAGGACCTGGCCAAGTACGCCAAGGGCGACGCCTCGGCCGACCTCAAGAAGTCCGTCCTGAGGAACAGGTCGCTGGGCATCAAGTTCACCGGCCGGCCCGAGATGAACCCCAAGGTCACTTCCGTCGACACCAAGAACAAGGCGGCCACGCTCAGCGACTGCTTCGACGCGACCAACTGGAAGCCCGTCTACACGAGCTCCGGCAAGGCCGTCGAACTCGCCAAACAGCGCCTGAAGTACCCGGTCACGTCCCAAGCCACGCTGGAGGGCGACACATGGCTTATCACGAAGATCACGGCAGATCGAACGAAGGGCTGCTGATACGCGGGGCCCGCGTGACGGGCGCCCTCGCGGTCCTCCTCGCTTTGGTGCCCGCCGGCCTGGCCTACGCCGATGGAGGCGCCCACGGCTGCTCCGATGTCGACGTCTGCGTTGACGCCGGAACTCCCGGCAGCCCGGGCCACAACGGCAGTGGCACCGGCGGCACCGGCGGGGGCAGCGGGAAGGGCGGCAAGGGCGGCAAGGGCGACGGGATGTGCAAGCTCGTCGACGACACCGAGATCCCCTGCCTGCCCGGGTACAACCCCAAGGACCGCTGCTTCTACGAGCTGATGGACCCCCAGCCGCCGCACGGACCGGGCTACACCGACATGAACGGGGCCGACACCACCGGGCCCGGCGCGTTCTACCAGAAGGACTGCATCGTCAACGACGTCGGCGGCACCGTCTGGTTGACCACGCCCCCGGCCACCGTCCTGCCCGACCCCGCCGAACTGGCCCGCCAGGCCCGGGACAAGATGACGCTGCTCGGTGCCCGCATCGGCTCCACCCCCGGCCCGAACAAGCCCGGCCTGGTCGGCATGCCCGTGTGGCTGTGGAACACCAAGAGCCAGACCACCTGGGGACCCAACACCGCCACGGCAGCCGTGCCGGGCCTGTCCGTGACCGCCACGGCGCGCGTCGCCAAGATCACCTACTCGATGGGTGACGGCGGATCGGTCACGTGCACGACGGCAGGCACGCCCTACAAGAAGTCCTACGGCGGCAAGCCCTCCCCGGACTGCGGCTACCGCTACACGAAGGTCTCCACGAACCAGTCGGGCGGCAGGTTCACCGTCACCGCGACCAGCACGTGGGAGATCACCTGGCAGGCCTCGACCGGCGAGAACGGAACGCTCCCCGACGAGATCCGCACGTCCAACACCACAGCGCGCGTCGGCGAGCTGCAGGTCGTCAACTAGCGCGAGGAAAACCAACACGATGGCCCTTACCAAGGAGCAGGTGGCCCCCGAACGAGGCCCCGCGCAGGCGCCGCTGCCGATCACCAACGACGCTCCGCGCAGCCGGCGCCGCCCGGTCGTCGTCGGCGCCGGCCTGGCCCTGGCGGCCGTCGGCGCACTGGTGTCGGTGTGGCTCGTCAACGAAGCTGGCGACAAGGTCGCCGTCGTCGCCACCCGACACGCCATAGCGGCCGGCGACACCGTCGAAGCCTCCGACCTGGTCACGGCGGAGATCTCCCGCGACTCAGGGCTGCACACCGTCCCCGTCTCCCGCTCTTCCGAGATCGTCGGCAAGCAGGCCGCGTCCGACCTTCCGGCCGGCGTCCTGGTCACCGAAGACTCGGTGAGTGCCGGATCGAGCGTCACCAAGGGCAAGTCCGTGGTCGGCATCCTGGCCAAGCCCGGCCAGCTCCCGGTCCAGAAGCTCCACACCGGAGACACGGTCACCATCGTCCACACCCGCGGTGACGGCAGCGACTCGGCGTCGTCCAGCAAGCCCGGCTCGACCCCGGACAGCCTGCCTGCGGTGGTCTCCCGCGTCGGGGCGCCGGATGCCAACGGCGCCGTCGTCGTCGACGTCGCCGCGGCCGAGGTCAACAGCACCTCCCTCGCCGCCTGGGCCGCCGGCGGCGACGTCGCGATCGTGCTGAAGGCGGACAGCTGATGGCGATCATCGCGCTGGCCTCCGGCAAGTCCAGCGGAGTCACGTGCTCGGCACTCGCCCTTGCCCTGTCCTCGCCGCGGCCCACACTCCTGGTGGAGGCAGACCCGGCGGGCGGCACCGTGCGGGCCGGATATCTCGGGGGAGAAGGAACGGCGCAGGTCGGCCTGCACCGGCTGGCCTCCGCCGACCGGCAGGGCACCCTGGCCCGGGAGTTCCGCCACCACTGGATCTCCCTGGACAAGGAGCACTCGGGCAACCGCATGCTGCTGCCCGGCCTCACCGCCCCGACGCAGGCCCCCTCCATGGCCCGGACCTGGGACAGCATCGCCGCACTGCTGGCGGTCCTGGACGGACAGGGCTTCGACGTCATCATCGACGCCGGCCGCATCGTGACCGAGTCCGAGACACAGCTGAGCAGCCGCTCCTACCCGGCGCCCCTGCTGCGCGCCGCCGACGCCGTGCTGCTCGTCGTGCGCTCCACCCAGGCCTCCATGGTCGCCGCGGCACCGGCGGTGCGGGTCCTACGAGAGGACCTGGCCAGCAACGGCACCGGCGCCGACGCGCTGGGACTGCTGGTGATCGAGGAAGGGAGCGCCTCCACCAGCAACGTGCAGCAGTGGCTGCAGGCCCCCGTGGTCTGCGCCCTGGACTGGGACCCGGACACCGCCGACGTGTTCACCCACGGGCAGGCGCGCCTGCGCCGCACCGCCAAGGGCCTGCTGCGCTCGGCCCGTTCGGCCCATGACCGTTTGCAGGAGGTCGTCACCCGGCGGCGTATCCAGCTCCACCCCGCGCACTACAGCGCCCTGGCCTGAAGGAGGGCAGCGACATGACCGACGTACGACCTGAACGGATTCCCCCTGCCCCTGCCGCGGCCTCCCTCGAGGACCTGTTCGAGCAGCGGTTGCGGCAGCGCAACGGATCGTCGGACACCCACGGGCCCGATTTTCCACCGCAGGTCTCTCCCGCCGCCGTTCCCGCCTCTCCGGTTGCGGCCGACGGCCAGGCCCTCGGCGTGCTGCCGGTGGGGTACGAAGTGATCTCCGATCTGCGCCAGCAGGCCAGCTCCAAGATCGGGCAGGCAAGCGCGGCCGACGGCACCATGAGCCCGCAGGACCAGCGCCAGCTCGGCCTGAAGATCATCCGCGAGACGGTCAGTGAGTGGGCAACCCGGTACGCGGCAACCGCCGTCCAGCCGCTGACAGATGCCCAGGAGGCGCAGCTGCGCCAGGCGGTCTTCGACGAGCTGTTCCGCGCTGGCCGTCTGCAGCCGCTGCTGGACAATCCGAACGTCGAGAACATCCTCATCAACGGCGACCGGGTCCGGGTCGACTTCGCCGACCGTCCCAGCCAGCAGTGGGACCCGATCGCGCCGAACGACCGTGAACTCGTGCGGCTCATCAACCACATCGCCCGTATGCAGGGCCAGGGGGAGCGTGCGCTCACGCCCGCGACACCGAACCTGAACATGCGCCTGGGCGACGGCTCCCGGCTCGCGGCCAGCTACCTCATCACCCCGCGGCCCCAGATCGTAATCCGACGCCACCGCACCCGCGGGCAGGGACTGGACGACCTCATGAAGTGGGGCACGATCGACAGCACCCTCGCCGCCTTCCTGCGCACCTCCGTCAAGGCCCGCAAGAACATCGTCCTGGTCGGCTCGCAGGGCGCCGGGAAGACGTCGTTGCTGCGCGCCATGGCGCGGGAGATCCCCCGCACCGAGCGGGTCGGCACCCTGGAGAGCGAGTACGAGCTCTACCTCCACGAGGACCCCGACGGGCCGGAGGTAGTCGCCTACGAGGGCCGTGAGAGCAACGGCGAACGGGGCCCGGACGGCAAGCCGCTGGGCGAGCTCACCCTCTCCGATCTCTTCCCGCAGCTGCTGCGCATGTCGCTGCGCCGGATCATCGTCGGCGAGGTCCGCTCCAAGGAAGTCGTGCCGATGCTGCACGCCATGAACACCAGTGAGGGCGGCTCGATGTGCACCCTGCACGCCGAGACCGCACAACTCTCGTCGGAGCGGCTGGTCACCTTGTGCCTGGAGGCCGGCATCGGCATGAGCGAGGCCCTGGCCTACCGCCTGGTCGCCCAGGCCATCGACCTGGTCGTCTACATCCGCCTCGTCGACGAGACGGAACTGACCGACGCAAGCGGGCGCCCCGGGCGCAAGCACCGCTTCGTCAGCCACGTCATGGAGATCACCGGCATCGGCGAGAACAACCGCCCCAGCCATCAGATGATCTTCGCTCCGCGTGAGGAGGGCGGCATCCGCGAGCCCCGCGCCGTCCCCCAGCAGATGCCCAGTCCCCGCTACCTCGCCGACATCGAACGCGCCGGGTTCGCGCGCCAGGAACTCACACGGCCGTGGGGCAGCTGGACCGGGCGCCTGGAAACGGTGATGCCACTGTGAACCTCGATCTGCACTCCCTGCTCGCCGCGTTCTCCGCGGTGACGGCCGTCGCCGGTCTCTTCGTCGCCGCGGCCGGCCTGCTGGGCTGGGCCGAGCAGCCCGCCCGGCGCCGCAGCCGCGCCCGGCAGCGACTGCGTACCGCGCTGGGCCTGGGCGCAAGCCCCGGCCCCGTGGCCTGGTGGGCGCGCGCCAGCACCCGCGTCACCGGAGCACTCGTCGTAGGACTGCTGATCTGGCTGTTCACCGGCTGGCCCATGGGCGGCCTGGTCGCGGCAGTGGTCATCGTGGGCCTGCCCTGGCTTCTCAACTCGGGCGCCAACGCGACCCGGGAGATCGCCCGCCTCGAAGCGGTCGAGGAATGGGTGCGCCGTCTGTCGGATATCCACACCGTGGGCGTCAGCCTGGAGCAGAGCATCCAGCGCAGCCTCCAAACGGTGCCGGCCCCCATCAAGGACGAAGTCACGCGCCTGGTCTCCCGCATGTCGGCCGGCTGGCATCCCCAGGACGCCTACCGGGTCTTCGCCGACGAGCTCAACGACGCCACGGCCGACGAGGTCGTCGCCCTGATGATCCTGCACATCGAAGACCGCGGTGCCGGGCTCAGCCGCGCGCTGAACGACCTCGCTTCCGGCCTCTCGCACGAGGTCCTCGGCCGACGCGAGATCGAAGCCGACCGTCAGAAACCGCGGACGAACGACCGCTGGGTGACGATCTTCTGCCTCGCGATCTTTGGCCTGTCCATGCTGTCGGGCGCCTACACCAAGCCCTACACCACCGTCGTCGGCCAGCTCGTCCTGATCCTGCTGGGCGCCGCGTTCGTCCTGGTGAAGATCTGGATGCGGCGGATGGCCATGATCGAGCCCACCCCCCGGTTCCTGTCCGCACAGGACCGTGCGGGCGGCGACACCACCCTCAAGGAGGCGCCATGATCTCGCCGTTCGCGGTCCTGGGCGGCGCCGCCGTCGGCGCTGGACTGGTCGTCGCCTTCCGGGGGCTGGCCCCCGGCCGTCCCGATGTGGGGGACGTCATCTCCCGCATGGACGCTGGCCGCCTGGAGAACCTCCAGCCGGTACGCACCACCACGCCAGCCGGAGGCCTGGAGAAGCTGGGCGCCGCGCTGCTGCGCTCGGCCGGCGAGGGCACCCTGCGCCTGCCGCGCCAGGAGCTGGAGCTCATCGGTCGCAGCCCCACCCGGCACATCGGCATCAAGGTGATGCTCGGCCTGTACGGGCTGGTGCTGCCAGCACTCCTGGTCTACGCAGCTGCCGCCGCCGGGTATCCGATGCCCTTCCCCGTGCCGGCGCTCGCCGGCCTGCTGCTGGGCGTGCTGTTCTGGTTCGTTCCCGACATCCACGTCAAGCAGCAAGCAGTCGAGGCCCGCGCGGACTTCCGTCACGCGATCAAGACGTACCTGCGCCTGGTCCAGCTCGAGCGGGCCGCCGACGCGGCCCCCACGCAGGCCCTGAAGAGAGCGGCGGAGGTCGGCGACGGCTGGGTGTTCGTGAAGATCCGCGACGCGATCACCCGGGCCGAACTGGAAGGCATCAGCCCCTGGGAGGGGCTGCGCCGCCTGTCGGAGGAGCTCGATGTACCCGAACTCGGCGCCCCCGCAGACATCATCTCGATCGCCGGCGAAGAAGGCGCGGCGGTCGGCGAAACCCTCGGCGCCCAGGCCCGCTCCCTGTCCGGAGCCCTGGTCACCGCGGCCAAGGCCAAGGCCAACAGCGCCTCGGAAAAGATGGTCATGCCGGTCTCCGCCCTCGTCGTGATCATGACCATCTACATCGGCTATCCCGCCCTTACCCGGATCATGTCCGCCTGACAACGACAAGGACACACCATGCAGTTCAACGACCCCATCCTCAGCCTCCTCGTCGCCCGCGCCCGCGCGGAAGTCATCAAGCTGCGCGCCCTGACGGAACAGGACCGCGGCGGCCTTTCGATCGAAGCGATGATCATCGTCGGCTCCCTCGTGGGCATCGCCGTCGTCGCAGCCGGCGTGCTGCTGCTGAAGGTCAACGAGAAGGCCGGCGAGATCAAGTGACGCACTCCGGACGACGGGTGCGCCGATGGGCCCGGACCGTCGCTGCCCGCAGCACGGCCCGGGACCGCGGCGCCCTGTCCCTGGAGCTGCTGGTCATTTTCCCCGTCGTGCTGCTCCTGATCCTGCTGACGGTCCACGCCGGCCTGTGGTGGCACGCGCGCAACGTGGCGCTGTCCGCAGCACAGCAGGGGGTCGAGGCGGCCCGCGGCCGCGATTCGACCCTGGGCGCCGGAACCCGGGAGACCCAGGACTTCCTCGACCGTGCGGGAGGCAGCATCTCCGGCGCGCACGTGAGCGGCACCCGGGGACAGACCGTGCGGATCACGGTCACCGGGCACGTCGACACCCTGATCCCTGGCCTGACGCTGCCCATCAGCCAGCACGCCCAGGCCGCGACCGAACGCATCACGGAGCCGTAGTGATCACCACCGCCCTACGCAGGCAACTGGCCCGCGACGACGGGGCACTGTCGCTGGAAGCCATGATCCTTTTCCCGGTACTGATCATGGTGCTGCTGCTGATCGTCGCCTTCGGTCGCATCCAGTCCTCCGGCAACGCCGTCGACACGGCCGCACGCAACGCCGCCCGGGCCGCGTCCCTCGAACGCGAGGCGGGCGCGGCGCGCAGCGCCGGAACCGCCGACGCGCGGGCAGGCCTTCGCGACCAGGGCCTGTCGTGCACCGCGGTCTCGGTCGACATCACCACCGACGGGTTCAACGCACCCCTGGGAACGCCAGCCACCACGACCGCCACCGTGCGCTGCACCGTACGGCTGTCCGACATCGGGCTGCCGGGCCTGCCCGGCGCCAAAACCCTGACCTCCAGCTTCACCAGCTCGATCGACTCCTACCGCCAGCGCGACTGAAACAGGAACCCATGACCGCCGCCCGCCCCACCCCAGCGTCCCCGCCGGCCGCCGCGCACCCGCGCTGGTGGCGGCGGGACAACGGCGCGCTGTCGCTCTTCGTCCTGGTGACGATCGTCGGGCTGTTCGCCGTCGCCGCCCTGGTCGTCGACGGGGGCGGCAAGCTGCGTGCCCTCAACAACGCCGAGGGCGTGGCAGGCGAAGCCGCCCGCGCCGGCGGCCAGGCCATCGACGCGGGCAAAGCCATCTCCGGCGAAGGCGTCGTCGTCGACCGCAACGCGGCCGTGGCAGCCGCCCGCTCCTACCTCGCCCGCGCCGGTGCCACCGGAAGCGTGCAGGTCAGCGACGACGGGGCATCCCTGACCGTGACCGTGAACGAGACCTACTCCCCCATCTTCCTGCCGGGCGGCAACTGGTCCGTGACCGGAACCGGCCACGCCGACCTGGTCTACCGGGGGTAGACATGAACACACGCAGCAAACCCGCCGCGTTCGCCCGCGGCCTGGTCAGTCTGGCAGCACTCCTGGTCCTGCTGGTGGGCGTCCCGTACGTCCTGTTCCACGTCGGCGTCCTCCCCCATCACGTGCCCTCCGGCCACGAGATCGTCAGCGCACTGACCCAGCAGGACACCGGTCAGCTCTTCCTCGGCGCGATCACCCTGATCGGCTGGTACGGGTGGTTGTCGTTCGCTGTGTCGGTCGCTCTCGAAGCGGTGTTCATCGTCCGCCAGCGCAAGGCGCCCAGGCTGCGGATGCTCAGCGGAACGCAGCGGCTGGCCGGCACCCTGATCGGCGGGATCATCCTCCTCCTGCCGACCAGTGGTGCGTTCGCCTCCCCCGCGTCGGCCGCCCCCCACGTGGCCACCGCCTCAGCCAGTCACGTCTCGGCCGCCCCGGCTGCCGCCACGACCGCTTCCGGACACACAGCGGCCGTGCCGGCCGCCGCGCACACCGGCCCGGTCCATCACGTCAAGGCGGGCGACACCCTGTGGGACATCGCCGAGCAGCGCCTGGGCAACGGTCTGCGGTGGCGCGAGATCGTCGAAGCCAACCAGGGCGTGACGCAAGCCGACGGCACTCACCTGACCGAAGACACCACCGTCCTCCAGCCCGGGTGGACACTGCGGCTGCCCTCCGACGCCCGGCCCGCGGCCTCGACCGACGAGAGCGGCGTGCGGACCCAGACCGGCGGCACCACCGCCGCCCACGACACCGAGCACACCGTCCGGCCCGGCGAGACGCTGTCGTCCATCGCCGAGGACGAGCTCGGCGACGCCGACGACTATCCCGCGATCGCCGAGGCCAACGACCACCTCCGCCAGCCCGACGGCCGCACCCTGACCGACCCGGACAAGATCTACCCCGGCTGGCAGCTGAAGATCCCCACAACCCATGGCGACGCCGGCGACCGTACGGACCCGCCGACCCCGCCGCGCGAAGAGCCCGCGCCCAACCACAGCAGCGGTGGCGAGCAGCAGGGCAGCGGGCAGCACGAGCAAGCACCCGCACAGCACGGCCAGGACAAGGAGGGCGATCAGGGAGGCGGTAAGCCGACGGCCCGCCCGGACGCGCCGGCCACCCAGATGCCGGCGCCCCGCGAGTCCGCACAGCCGTCCGACCGGACACCGGCTGCGCCTCACACACCGGCCGAAGCCGCCCCCCAACAGGACTCCGGCTCCGGCGAGCAGAGCGTGAAGACCGTCGCAGCGGCCGGGAGCATCCTGGCGGCCGCCGTCCTCGCCGTCATCGCCACCCGCCGGGCCCGGCAGCAGCGCCGGCGTCGCGCGAAGCGGCGCATCCCCATGCCCAGCGGGGCGGTCGCGGACTTCGAGAAGCAGCTGCGCGTGGCCTCCGACATCACCGGAACCCTGCTCGCCGACCGGGCCCTGCGCACGCTGGCCGCCAACTGCCGCCAGAGCGGACGCCCGTTGCCCGAGGTCGAGGCCATGCGCATCACCGCGCGAGGAGTGGAACTGCACCTGGCCGCCGCCGTTCCCCCCGTCGAGCCGTTCACCGAACGCGAGAACCTCCCGACGGTGTGGTGGTGCCCGGCCCGCGGCGCCGCCCTGCTGGAGGCGGACCAGGCCGCCGACATCACTCCCCCCTACCCGGCTCTGGTCAGCCTGGGCGAGACCGCGGACGGCGACCCGGTCCTGGTCGACCTGGAAACCATCGGCCTCCTGCGCCTGGACGGCAGCCCGGCCGACGTCCGCGCGGTCACGCTCGCGCTCGCCGTGGAACTGGCTTCCTCCAAGCTCGCACCCGCCACCCAGATCGTCCTCGCCGGCGCCGGAAGCGACCTGCAGACCCTCTATCCCGACCAGATCGACCACCACACGGAGCTCGGCGAGGCCGTCGCCGAGCTCCAGGCGCACGACGCCTTCCAGCGGGACGCACTTACCGGCGGCGGCCACGATCACCTGCGCGGAGCCCGGCTGAGCGAGGAGACCTCCGGAGACTCCTGGATACCCCGCATCCTGGTCGCCACCGACGCGCCGACCGGCCCGTCGACCGCCGTGCTCGAGGACCTGCTCGCCTCCCGGCCCCGCACCTCGGTCGCGGTCGTCACCGCGGCCGGTGCGCAACTGGACCTGCCCGGAGCGTGGACCCTTCCCGCGCAGCCGGGTGCCCCTGTCGAACTGCCTGGCCTGGACCTGGCCGTACGGCTGCAATACCTCGACAATGCCGCCTACGACCGGCTCGTCCAGCTGCTGGTCACCTCCAGCCGCACCGACGACGTGGCGCCGCCGCCGTGGACCCGTCACACGGGCCCGGCGGACCACAACGGTCCGCGACACACCGTCGTCACGGCCTCCGAAGACTCCGCGCTGGCCCCCGAGACCACCGCCCGCCCCACCGCAGACACCAGCCGGCAGGCCGCAGGGGGCGGGGACCTGGCGAGCGCGCTGCCGAGCTTCGCTTTCCTGGCACCGTCCTACTCCCCCGCCCTCGACAGCACGGCAGCCTCCCTTCCCGAGCAGGACGACTCCGGCAGCGCCCTGTCGGCCGACGCCCTTGCCGACGCCGACACCGGCCCGGCGCAGGAGGATTGGAACGACGCTTACGCCGACGAGCCCGACGAGGCGATGGTGGCCGACATCGCACTGGACGGGGACGAGCCGGAGGAGGAGGGCTCCGCGCTGGACGGCGCCGTCTGGGGGAAGCCCGCGTCCGCCGACGAGTTCGACACCGCGCTGAGCGAGGTGCTGGCCGAACAGGACGACGTCGCCCCGCAGACCGCGGATGACGCCGACGCCGACGCCGACGCTGACGAGGACAGCACGGAGTCGGGCCTGTCCTCAGCCGCGCTCGGCCAGCCGCAAGGGCCTGCCGCCGCCCCGGCAGAGCGACGCATCGTGCCCCGGCCCAGCGCGGCGACCTCCACCGTGCTGGCCGCCCTGGCCACACCGCCCGAACCTCCGGCAGCGCCCCAGATCCACGTCCTCGGACCGGTGGACCTGGTGGGGACGCTCGGCCGGGTGGAGAGCAACCGCCGCAACGCGCTCAAAGAGATCGCGGCCTGGCTGGTGCTCCATCCGGGACTGCACCGCCAGGACCTCGACGACGCCATCTGGCCGGGCATGCGCACGCTCGCCGACTCCCGCAACTCGGCAATCAGCAAACTGCGTGCGTGGGTGGGCCGCGATCCACTGCTGCCGGCCGGGGACGCGCAGGCCGCCTACCTGCCCCCGATCAAGGGCGGCGTGTACCGCTTCAGCGACCAGGTCACCTCCGACTGGGGCCAGTTCCAGGACCTGTACCAGCAGGGCATGCACCACGACGGGCAGGATGCCGACGTCGCGCTCGCCCAGGCACTGGCCTTGGTCCGCGGCCGCCCCTTCGCCGACGTCGACCCCGCCAAGTACACCTGGGCCGAGGCCGACATCCAGGAGATGATCAGCGCGATCGTCGATGTCGCCCACGAGCTGGCCGAACGGCGCCGCCACCTGCGCGACTACCGCGCCGCCGCCCAGGCCGTCACCAAGGGCCTCATGGTCGACGCACAGTCCGAACTGCTCTACCGCGACCTGTTCACCATCTGCCACGAGATGGGAGACGAGGACGGGCTCAAGCGCGCCGCCCACCAGCTGGCCCGCATCAACACCGAAGAGGGCTGCGACTCCTCGCCCGAGACCGTGGGCCTTCTGCGCACGCTCCTGAAGGGCGAACACGCCCACTCCACAGCCCTCGGATCCGCCGCTTCATGACCTGCCACACCGCATTCGCCCCGGCCCGCTGTCACACCGGGCCGCTGAAACGGACCTGTAGAGAGCGAGGGCCTTCCTCGGCCGATCATCCGACAAAGGAGCACACGCGCATGATCCCCCGCCGGCACCGCCCAGCCGTCCCGCGCGCCGGCGCCGCCGTACGGGCGGTCGCAGGCAGAGCTGTTCGCGCTTCAGGAGGAGGCCGGTGATGGATCTTTCGCAGTTGGCTCTGCCCGGCGGCCTCACCATCGCCGGGATCGGCGCCGTGGCCACCACCGGCATGGTCCTCGGACACCGGCGCCGCAGCAGCGAGCAGACCGCGACCACCGAGGAACGCGACCAACTCGCCCTCCAGCGACGCCAGTCCTGGCAGCGCCGACTGGCCGTGACGTCCCTGGCCGTCGGCTGCCTGATGATGTTCGTCCTGGCGGGCATCGCGGCCTGGCTGAGCTTCGGGGCTCAGCGCGAGTACGCCCACGCGCACAACGGCGGCGACTGGGACGCGGCCACCCTGTTCGCGATGCTGCTCGACGCCGGGGCCTTGAGCCTCAGCCTGATCCGGTTCTTCGAAGCGCTCTCCCTCCGCTCTTCTGGGATCACCAGGCTGCTGCTGTTCGCCTTCGTCGCGGCCTCGGCACAGATGAATCTGCTGCACGCGCCCGAGGCAGGCTTCAGCGGCGCGTTCCTCGCCGTGGTGCCGCCGCTGGAGTACGCGGTACTGCTCGAGATGCTCCTGTTCAAGATCGAACAGGTGATCATGGGCAGGCAGAAGCGGCGCAGGGGTGATGAGGAGCGGGGCTACAGCCTGCTGTTGTGGCTTCCCTGGCCCATCGGGTCCCCCGTGCGGATGTGGAAGGCGTGGCGCAAGGAGCTGCTCGCCACCGTCGACAACGTGCGGGTGACCGGATCCCGGCACGTTCTGGTGCCGAGCACCGGCGACGAGCCGGCCCCCGTCCCCGCATCCGGCCCCCCGGTGGCCGCAGATCTGCCGGACCCGCCAGCCGTCCCGGCACGGCAGAGCGGCGGGACGGCGGACGTCCTGGCCGCGCGGGATGCTGGTACCCGGCGGCCGGCGGCCGGCGAGGGCAGCGCTGCGGTGCCCGTGACGCAGCAGCCCGCCTTGCCCGGTCCGCTCAAGCCACCGGCCCCTCCTGCCGAACGGCCTGCCCCGGCAGCGCAGCGGCCCGAGCCCGTCACCGCGGCAGTGCCCGCTGCGGCTGCGCCGGCCGCTCCGCCCCCCGTACACCCGCAGTCCGGCGCGCGGGCAGAAGAGGAGGAGTCGCAGACCGCAGGCGGGGACATCCGGGATGAGGAGCCGGATGCACGCGATGAGAAGGCGGCCCCGCCGGACGGGCGCAGCGGCCGGGGCGGCTCCCATCCTGAGCCCGGCGACGACGGAGAGGCCGACGACGAGGGCGACGGCTACGAGGACGAGATCCAAGCTGAGCACGGCCGGCCGGCGCCCGGAGCGGGTGACGGCGACGTCCGTGAGCGGCAGCGCGCGCAGATCGACCTCTCCGCACTTCCCAAGGACGAGAAGCCGCGCCAGCTCGCCGAGCGCATCTACCTCGCTCACCAACTGGCTGGCCTCGCGCTGGACAAGGCGGACCTGGGCCGGTGGGCCCGCTACAAGAACCCGCGGTCCGGACACAACGAGTACCTGCGGCTGGAGAAACAGTACGGACCGATCATCGAGAAGGAGGGCGCCGGCTACCTCGACCTGGACTGGTCGGTGCAGCCTGCTGACACCGCTCAGGCCGCCTGAGCGACGGTCCGGCTGACCAAGTCGGGGCACCGGCCGGACCGCGGGCTCTGCGCCGGTGTCGGTGCCGACCGGTAGCCTCGTGCCGAAACGACATCGCCCACGCAGGGGGAGCATGATGAGCCGCGGCCGCTGGGAGCAGGCGATCGCCGATCTTCAGGCCCAAGGCGGCGCGGCCCGGGCCTCCGCCAACCGCGTCGACGACCTCGGCGTCGACGCGGCACGCGGGGCCAGGAAAACTGCGATCGCCGTCCACTACGCAGCCGAGACCGACTACCTTCGCAGCGCCCTCGTCCTGCTGCGCGCCCACCTCGACGGTGCGCGCCCGCCGCGGCGTCTGCCCATCGCCCGCATGTGGCCGCGTCCCGCCCGCGACGTCTGGGAAGAGCGCTGCCTGGGCCGGCTCGGCGGAGTGTGGCGGGCGATCCCCGGCCAGGCCATGCTGCAGCGGATGCGTAGCGCCCCGTCCGATCCGCTGCTCGACAGGGTGGCCGTGCAGGCCGAGGCCCTGCGGGCCAGCTTGCACGGCCACCGGCGGCACCCGCAGATGTACGAGAGGTTCCTCCCCACACCCGGGAGCAGTCCCATGGACCTGGCCGTCGGACGAGGCGGACGCACGGCTCCGACGCTGCCCGGTTTCCCCGACCCCGGACACCCCCTGAACCTCGCCTTCGCCGCCCGCGGCACGGGCCTGCGGATCCAGCCCGCCCGGAACTCCGAGGCCGGGCAGCTCAAAACGGACGAGTTCGCGGTGCACGAGCGGGCCCTCGCCTTCGGCGACGCTGTTCTGGCTCTCCTCGCACATCACCACCCGACTGGTACGAGCAGCGAGAGCCGCACCGGCCGCCTGCGCGGCGCCGGGCGGTGGGTCGGCCGCGAGAAGGCCCTGATCGCGCCCCGCCCGGCGTGGCCGGCCAAGCTCAACGCCTTCCAAGCGGTCACCGTATGCGGGCTGTCGCTGCTGCTGCTGGCCTGCGCAGCGCTTCCGCTGACCTTCGCCAACGCGGCCGGACTCCTCTCGTACTTCACCTGGGCGTTCACGGCGACGGGGCTGCTGGTGGGCCTCGGCGGCCTCTGTCTCTACCGGGCCGTGCCGAAGCTGCTCCGGCGTCCCGGCTGGAGCGCGGCGCTCCCGGGGATAGCCGCCGGGCTCGCCGCGATCGTGGTGTGGCAGGTGCAAGGCCCCTTGGCGGGCCACTTCTTCGCGGGACCGTACGAGCGGTACGAGCGGCAGTACAGCGACGGGTGCCTGGCGGCCAGCCCCTACCGGACCGACGCCATCCAGTCACAGGTCAACGACCGTACGCTGGTGGTCACACCGATCAGTGGTGAAGCGACACTGCGTCTGGGGCCCGCCGAAGACCATGGCACGCACCCCCTTCGGCCGCTCGACCAGGCGACCCGGGCCGTACTTGCGCGGTACGGCTGCTGAGCAGTACCGCCTGCCTGGACTTGGAGGGGCCCCGACTGTCGGCGCGTGGTGGCAGACTGCCGGGCAGCGGTAGCTGCCTCTGGCCGCCGCAAGGCGAGGAAGGGCACCCGATGAAGCAGGACACGAGCCCCTGGTCGCGAGACCTGGTGCTGGCCGACTGCGTTGACGTCATGGGCACCATGACGAGCCGCCAGCCTGCACTCACCGTCCGCCTGGCCGGTATCGAGGCCGGCGGCCCCGGGAAGACATCGGCGTCCATGTCCCTCCACGAGGCGACCGACGGCGCCTTCCTCGTCGACGTCGGCGACGAACCGGCTCAGGCATGACGATGTCGTGTGCCGGGCACAGCCCGCGAGTGCGGCGAGGCGTCGGCGGTCCGTCCGAAGGGGTGTTCCTGTGCTGGAGTTCGTGAGCACCCCCGCCGAGGGGCTTCCCCCGCTCGACATGGCGGCGTACGCCTACCTGTTGGGGCCCGAGGTCGCCGCCGTCATCTACGTGCCGGCCGTGACCGTCCAAGAGGTCGACATCGACGGCTCGCTGGTCGAAAACGACGTGCTCCTGAAGCAGGCCCGGCGCATCGGATGGGTCCCGACGGACGACTTCGCCGGATGGGCAGAGCCGTCACCCGGGTGGTCGGCCACCCTGAGCGGGAACTCCTTCACGGTCCGGCAGCCCGACAACCTGTTCTGGTACGACGGTTCCCTACCCGCCTCAGCCCAGTGGCGCGACACCGCGCGGGCGCTGGGCCGTGTCTTCCACTTCACCGCCACACACGGCGATGCGCCCCGCGTGATCGAGCAGATCGGCAGCGCCCAGGCCCTGGCCATCGTCACCCCGTACGCGGAGCCGACCGGCTGAACGGCGTCCCGGTGCCCCGCAATCGCCCTGCCGGTCTATCCGTTGCCCTGGCCCAGATTGAGGGCGGGAATGAGAACCTCGGCCGCCGCGCAGTCCTGGCACGCCTGAGCGCCCGGGCGCATCAGCGCGTCCAGAGCCTCCAGCGCTCCCATCTCGACGCCGCCTCCCACCGCCTCACGACAGGCGGCGTCATGGACCACGGTGCCGCCGCGGCGTGAAGGAGCGGGTCGGACGACCCAGCCGGACGGCTCGGGCGCAGACAGCGTGCTCGGGTCGCGCCGCGTGGGGATCTGCGAGAGGTCCACTCCGTCGATCGGCTGCAACTGGCGGTCGGTGACCCACACCGAGTACTCGGCGGCGGCGACGCCATCCTCCGTGGCGACCCACGAGGGCACGCCGATGCGGAACCTCCACGGATGCCCTCGGGCGGCCCGGAACCTCTCGTACAGGCGTACCTCCATGGTCTGCTTGTCGGGGAGAACCAGCATGATCCGTGCGTGCGGGTGCGCGGCGCGCTCGCTCACCGTTCCCGTCTACGCCCCGGCGGCCGACTCCAGCGCCCTGACCTGTCGCCGGAGCTCCTCGCGCCGGGCCGGGCCGGCCGGGTCCGACCAGTACGGGTGCCAGAAGATGCGGACGGACAGGCGCAACAGCCGGCGGCGCTGCGCCGTGGTGTGCGCCCCTACCGGGTCGTCCGCCAGGGCGGCGTAGGCGCGATGCCAGGCGATCTGGGCCTGGAGGAGGTCGTGGGGGAAGGGAAGCGGCTCCATACCCACAATTGCATCATATGTTCGATTACCGTGTCTCTCGGCTGGTCAGGGCCGTCACAAGGCGGGTACGGCCTCGGCTGCGGGCGGGCGCGGCGCAGTTCCGGTCCGCCGGCGGGTGTGTGTTCGCTACCGTGTCGGACCATGACCGTGCTGATCATCGGTGGCAGCGGATTCCTGGGATCCGAACTGGTCCGTCAGGCCGCTGCTGCGGGCCTGGAGACGGCCGCGACTTTCGCCTCCCGGCCCGGCGAAGCATCCGCCGCTGCTTGGCACCAGCTCGACCTGCGCGAGCCCGCGAACATCGCGCGGGTGATGGCCGACGTGGCCCCCTCGGTGGTCGTCAACGCGTCGAGCGGCAAGTCCGACTGGGCGGTCACCGCCGACGGTGCGGTCCGGGTGGCGCTGGCCGCGGCGGAGCGAGGCTGCCGGCTGGTCCACGTCTCCAGCGACGCGGTGTTCTCCGGTTCGGCCGACCGCTACGACGAGAGCCGCCTGCCCGACCCGCTTACCCCGTACGGCGCGGCGAAGGCCGCCGCCGAGACGGCGGTGCGGCTGGTGGCGCCGGGCGCTGCCGTCGCCCGTACCTCTCTGATCATCGGACAGGGCCGGTCCGAGCACGAACGCATGGTGCACGGCCTGGCGGCGGGCACGCGTGCGGGGGTCTTGTTCAGTGACGACATCCGGTGCCCGGTACATGTCGAGGATCTGGCCGCCGCCCTGTGGGAGGTCGCGCTGTCCGACGCGGCCGGTGTGTTCCATCTCGCCGGTCCGGACGCCGTGAGCCGCCACGGCCTGGGGGGTGCTCATCGCCCACTGCCAAGGGCTCGACGCCGGGCGGCTGCCGGCCGGACGGCGAGCCGACACCTCCTTGCCCGGCCCCCTGGACGTACGCCTCGACAGCCGTGCGACGCAGGAGCGGCTGCGGACCCGGCTCCGCGGCGCCCGCGAGTTCCTCGGCGGGGCCGGCAGTGCCGACACCGCGGCCGCGGTGGCTGCCATCTGAGCGTGCGCGGGCGAAGGGCGGCCTGATCGCGTAGGACGGAAGGGTGCACCTGTCGCCCCCGCTCCAGCCGATGCTGGCCCGCTCCGTGGAAGGGCTGCCCTCTCCCGGGGCGTCCGGACGCCTGGTCTACGAGCAGAAGGTCGACGGTTTCCGGGCCCTGGTCTTCGCGCGGCCCGCGCCCTTCATCCAGTCCCGGCGCGGTGCGGATCTGGGACCGGCGTTCCCGGAGATCATGCGGGCCGCCTCCGAGCTCGGCGTCGAGGCTGTCCTGGACGCCGAACTCGTGGTCTGGGCGGGCAGGGGACTCGACTTCACGGCCCTGCAGCAGCGGGCACGGCGCCGCGGACCGTCGGCGGAGCGGGCCGCGGCCACGAGCCCGGCCCACCTGGTCGTCTTCGACCTGCTCGAGCTGTCCGGCACCGTCTTGATGGACCAGCCCCTGGCGCGGCGCAGGGCCCTGTTGGAGGAGCTGTTCACCACCCGGCGGCTGTCCGCTCCGTGGGCGCTGTCCCCCCAGACCACCGACCAGGACGTCGCCCGGACGTGGCTGGACCCGGCCTGGGGGGCGGTGGGCGTCGAAGGCGCGATGATCAAGGACTTCGGCGGCCGGTACCGTCCGGGTGATCGCGGCTGGCTGAAGGCGCGTTCGCGGACCACGGCCGAAGGGATCATCGCCGCGGTCACCGGAACGGTACGTGCGCCCCAGACTCTCCTGCTCGGTTCTCCCGACCCGGCCGGCACCGGCCGGCTGCGCCTGATCGCCCGCTCCACTCCGCTGTCGCGCAGCGCCTCGGCACAGCTGGGCGCGGCACTTCACCCGGCCGGGCCCGACCACCCGTGGCGCGGCCTTCGCTTCTCCGCCGGCTGGGGAACCTCCGAGCCGCTGGCCTTCCGCCCCGTCGTGCCCGAGCTCGTCGCTGAGTTCACCGGCGACACCGCCGTCGACGGGGGCCGCTACCGGCATCCGGTGCGCTACCTGCGCGTTCGTGAGGACATGGCGCCGTCCGACGTACACACATAACCCGACTTCGGCCGCAACGCCGCCGTGCACGTGCAAGTTCCGGCAACTTCCTGGCGCTGGTGGGCGGCGCCCCCTCACACTGGCGCCATGTCCGTACGCGTCTTCCGACACGTCCACCGCGAACGCAGTCACCGGACCCTGGACGGATCCACCGCTCTCCCGGAGATTGAGGCCGCCCGCCTGGAGGCGATGCTCGAAGCCGTGGCCATCAGCAGGGGCCTGCCCGCCGAGAAGGGACCAGACCTCTACGCCGCATGGGTGGAAGCCGAGCAGCCGACCGGCTGCACGTGCGGGACGTGCACCGTCGTACGGACCGCGCTCGAGATCGAACAAGCGCGCCTGGACGTGGGCGCCTACCGCGACACGGAAGGGTTCTGGGTCTTCCCCCAGGGCCTCCCGGACGGTGAGACGTATCGAGGCAACTACCAGAGCGCGCCGGGCGTCTGGGTGCGCATGCCCGGCTGACCGCGTCGGACCTGTTGCCTCCGATGCCCGTCTCGGCGAGGTACGCCTGTCGGGGCATTCCCAAGCGTCGCTCCGGCCGACCGATGCCGTCGCGACTCGCTCGTCTAGGGTCGGTGTCGACCGGCAGCGGGCCATGGGGGTCCGGCCCGCCGGGTGCAAGGAGTCCGTGATGTCCCTGCTCAGCGTCGCCGCTTCCTGTGCCATCGGCGCGATAGTCGGCGCAGCAGCCAGGCCGCTGGTGTTCGCCCGGTCGGTCCCCGCTCCCGCGCGCTCACGCCGCGACTGCCCGAACTGCACCAGTAAGCTCCTCGGCCCGCGGCGGCTCCCCGCGCTGCCGCCGTCGGGGCGCTGCCCGACGTGCGGAGAGAGGATCGGGCCGCCGCCGGGCTCGGTGGAGCTGCTGGGCGCCGTGGCGTTCGCGGTAATCGCCGCCGGCGGCGCGAGCGGGTGGGTGGCCGCCGCCCAGTACTGGCTCGCCGCCTGCGGAATCGCCCTCACGATGATCGACCTTGCCGTGCAGCGGCTTCCCGACGTCCTGAGTCTTCCGGCCGCCGCGGGGACGCTTCTGCTGCTCACGGGAGCGGCTGTGGCAGGCGAGCAGGGCGGGATCGCCCGCGCGGTAGCCGCAGCAACCCTCGTCACCGCAGTCTTCCTTCTCCTGTCGCTGTTCGCGGGCATGGGCCTGGGCGATGTGAAGTTGGCTCCCGCCATCGGCGCGCTCCTGGGCTGGACCAGCTGGCAGACGGTCTTGTGGGGAACCGCCGCGGGCTTCGCCGTCGGCGCTGTGTGTGCCGTGGCGCTGCTGCTGACCGGGCGGGGCCGGCGTGAGCAGGTCGCCTACGGTCCGTTCATGCTGCTCGGGGCGTTGGGCGTGTCCGTACTCGTCTCCTGAACGCCTCCATACATCCGCGCCCTGACAGCCGCGACCGCATGCCCGCCAGCACGCCGCCGTCGTGGCCGGCGGCCTCATGCACGCCTGGTCGCCGGCGCAGTCCGGTCCGGCGCCTCGATGTCGGCGAGCTGCTGTCGCACGTAGTCGCCGAGCCGGCGCAGCGAGGCGGCGGGCATGTCGAGGAGATCCCCTGCCCCTCCCCGGGAACAGGGGTACAGATCGATGCCCTGCGACTTCAGCTCCCGCAGGGCTGCGAGGCTGCCGATCCGCTGCACGACCCTCTCGCACGCGGCGTCGGTGAGCACCGCGTCGGCCGGGAAGCCCGCCAGATGGGAGCTGAGCTCACTCTGTTCTTGTGGAGTCAGAACACGGGAACCCGCATGCTCGGCGAACGAGGTGAACCACGCGGGCGCCGGCCCGGACGCCCGCTCGAGGTCGACGCCCGCCTGGAACAGTGCCGTCCGGAGGCGAGCAGCCCGGAAGACGACCGCCGGGTCAACGGTGGCCGGAGCCCCGTCGCGGAGTGCCTCGGGCACGCGCGGCGGCCGGGCGACAGGCGTCAACGGGCGGGTGCGGCGGCGTCGGTTGAACATGTCTGCTTCCTGTCGCGCGTACGGCTGAAGGAGCGCACGGCGAAGTACTCCGCGTGAGAAGCCGGACACGAGCATCAGAGCTCGTAACACGATCATGGTGAGGTGCGGTCTAACCTTGCTGGGGTGTCCTCCGTCGCTCTTATCGCCTCTTCGCACTCATCGGCGTCTGCTGCCCTCGTCTACGCGGCGCTCGTGGATGCGGAGTCTTGGCCGTCTTGGTCGGCCTACGCCGACGTCGAGTGGGATGTTCCCGCAGGTGTCGACCGGCCGGCACGCGTGGGGGACATACGTACCATCCGCACGAGCACGGGGCGGGCGTGCTGCCGCGAGCGCGTCGTTGAGATGGTTCCCGACCAGCGGTTCAGCTACGAACAGGCGGCAGGACTGTTCACATCTCATCGAGGATCTGTCGACCTGGCCCGAGCCGCTCATGGGGGTACAGACATCACCTGGTCGGTGACCTACCGGCACTCCCTGCCTCTTGTGGACATGCTCAGGAGACGGCGACTGCAGGTGTGGGCTCAAGATCTCGCGTCGTACGCCAACTCGATCGTGAGCCGCAACTCCTAGAAGTGCTGAGCGCGTTCATGATCCAATCTTGTTGAGGCGTCTCCAGCAGATGACGCTACAGCCCAATGAGACGAAGGCGTCGTGGAGTTCTGTGCGCCGTTCCCATCGGACGGCGAGGCGTTTGAACTGGTGGAGCAGGGCAAAAGTCTGCTCGACGACGTAGCGGAGCTTGCCCAGGCCCTTGATGTTCGGGGCGCCCCTGCGGGAGATGACCGGCAGGATCCTGCGGCGTCGTAGTTCCCGGCGTACGGACTTCGAGTCGTACGCCTTGTCGCCCAAGAGAGACTCGGGGCGTCGGCGTGGTCGGCCGGGTCGGCCAGGGACGGGCGGGATGCCGTCCACCAGATTGAGGGTCTGGGTGATGTCGTTGACGTTCGCCGCGGTGGTGATGACGAGCAGCGGGGTGCCGCGTCCGTCGCAGATTAGGTGGTGTTTGCTGCCCGTTTTCCGCCGGTCGACCGGTGACGGGCCGGTGTCGGCGCCCCCTTTTTCGCGCGGACGTGGGAACCGTCCACGCACGCACGTGACCAATCGAGTTCGCCAGCGGCGTTCAGCTCTGCGAGCAAGAGCCGGTGGATCCGGTCGAAGACTCCCGCTTTCTGCCACCGCTCCAGGCGGCGCCAGCAGGTCTGTCCCGAGCCGAATCCGAGCTCCAGGGGCAGGAGTTGCCAGGCTATATCGTTGCAGAGGACGAACAGGATGCCCTGGAGGCAGAGCCGGTCCGGCACCGGTCGCGGACCCGGTGACCGCTCCGGCCACGGCGGCAGCAACGGCTCGACCAGAGCCCACAACTCATCGTCCACGATCCACGGTCGAGTACCCACGCCCTCACGAACAGCCGAATCGTCACACCGGTTACGCCCCGCCAGCCAAGGTCACCAAGATCGTGTTACGAGCTCTCAGGTGAATCGCAGCGTGTCCCGCTCCGCCGGGTCCGTCACACCTGGTGCGCGGACCAAGCGCAATGCACCACGGATTATTCAAAAATGCGCTGCTGAATTCTATGCATCGCCCACGGAGGTAACAGGGTCCCCCGGAGCTGTCCGGCCATCGCCTCCGATATTCCGGAAACGCAATTTCCTGAAGAACCTGATCAGGAACTTATCCCTCAGGCGCATCCCCTTCAGGAAGAACCTGAGCCTGGCGTACGCGGGGTGGGCCGAAGAAGTATCGGAGATCACTGAGGCAAGGCCCTGCTCGCGGCCCTCACCTCATCCTGCCGACCGACCGCCAGGAGTACCCGTGCGCGCCATCCCCTGGACGCCGCCACACCCTGGGCCGTCCCTTCTCCCCTTCTCCAGGAGCACCCACGTGAAAATCGCCCGCGCAGCCGCCGTGTCCGCTCTGACCGCCTCCACCATCCTCGGTGGGAGCCTCGCCTTGGCCGGCCCGGCGCAGGCGGCGACCACCACTCACTGCAAGACCAGCACGAAGAGCTTCAACCTGCCTGGCAAGCCCGACGTGAAGGTCAGCGTCAACATCTGCATCAAGTACACCGGATCCAGCGGCGGATACCGCTACTACAAGGCGTGGGTGAACAAGGCGTCCTGGACCGGCAACTCCTTCTACACGGGGGGCAAACGCTTCAACGACTTCTCCATCCTGATGCGCGCCGAGCACGGATCGACCAAGGTCGAGAACTGCAGCTATGGGATCTGCGAGGAGCGCACGATCAGCGGTGAAGTCAACAACTCCAACAGCGGATCGAAGACCTTTGCCACCGGCGCCAGCGGATACGGAGAGGCATACGTGAAGACCAAGAACAAGTCCTGGACCGCTGACGCCACCGCCTATGTCGACATCGCCGACGACGGCAAGGGAGCCAAGGCATGGGGCCTGAGCGGAACTTCCGCCGTCTCCTGATACTCGAGAGTCCCCGTCACTTCACCAACCGGAATTCGGATTTCCTGCAAGCGGACTTCCTGATGACCGGATTCCGGAAGGTCAACTGACGGAAGAAACAGCACCTGGCTACCCCGACCGCCCTCGACGAAGATCGACAGCGGAACAGGACGCGGAGTGTCGTGTTCCTGAGTCCCCAGCCCCGCCCGTCCTCCAGTCCGGCATACGCGGTCCGCAGGGCTCGACGCGCCTGTCGGCCAACGACGACACCAGGAAGAGCGCACATGAACACTCTCACCCGCCGCATAGCCACCGCCACCACCGCCGGCACACTGCTCCTCGGCGGGGCCGTCGCCACGGCATCGACCGCCAGCGCCGCCACCACCTCCAAGACCTGCACCCACTCGGCGAAGATCAACACCTACGTCGACGCGACCGTGATGTTCCGCACCGGTCCCGGCACGGGCTACACCGCCAAGGGCCAGCTCTCGAAGAACACCCCGATCTACTACGCCTGCTACAAGGGCAACTGGGGCTACGTCAAGCCGTCCTCCGGTGCCCACAAGGGCGAGACCGGGTGGGTCTCCCGCAGCTACATCAGCATCCCCATGCAACTCGACTGAGCACCCGGACCACGCAGCCCCACCCCTGCCGACCCGCAACCGCGGGCAGAACCCGCGAAGACGACCCGCCCCGCCGACGGCGCCCCCACGGCGTCCCCAGAGCTCCCGGCTGTCACCCCGTACAGCCCGGGACGGCGCCACGGCGGCCCGGCCCCTCTCGGACCCCGGGCCGCCGTGAGCGACGCTCAACCGCCCGCTTCCGGGGGTCACCGACCGATTGCCCCGGCACCACCACCAGCAGCCTGGGCGACCGAACCCTCCCGCCAAACCGGAACAACGACGGCCAGGGCCACTCCACCTACGACGTCAGCACTTCGCCTGCCGTCTGAGACCTGCCCTCACCGCCGCCGGCCGCGCCGTCCCAGCCGCAGTCGCGCGCCCCGCGCTCGGTCCGGGCCACCCGCGTTCCGGACCGCGACGCTGTCCCCTCACCGCGCCCCGCCGTCGAAGGACTGTGATGACCTCTTCCATGATCCGTACTTCCCGGCTTGAGGAGGTCCTCGGCGCGACCCGGGCCCAATCGCGGGCGGCCCTCGCGGTCTACCTGCCAGCCGGGTACCCGACGCTCGACCAGAGCCTGGATATCTTTCGACTGCTGGCCACCTCCGCGGACGTGATCGAGGTGGGTCTGCCGTTCTCGGACCCGATGATGGACGGACCGTCCATCCAGCACGCGAACGCCCAGGCGCTCCAGGCCGGCTTCCGCATCGAGGACGTGTTCACCACGATCCGCGAGCTGGCAGCCGTCTCCACCGCCGCACTCCTGGTCATGACCTACTGGCAGCCCGTCCACCGGTACGGACCCGAGCGCTTCGCCCGCCGCCTGGCCGCCGCGGGCGGAGCCGCGGCCATCATCCCGGACCTGCCCGTTGAGGAAGCCACTGACTGGCTGCGAGCCGCACGAGGACACGGCCTGAACACCGTATTCGTCGTCGCTCCCAACGTCACCGATCAACGCCTGGCCCGAGTGTGCGCCGCCGGCAGCGGCATGATCTACGCGCCCGCCACCGCGGGCGTCACAGGAACGCAGGGCCCTCTCCACCCCGGACTTCACACCTTCGTCGACCGCCTGCGCGGCATCACACCGCTCCCCATCGGAGTCGGAATCGGCGTCTCCACCCCGGAACAAGCGGCGATCGCCAGCTCTTTCGCAGATGCCGTCATCGTCGGCTCCGCCTTCATCCGCGCCATCGAAGCCAAACCCGGACCAGCCGGCACCATCGAGGCCGCCACCCTCGCCAGGAACCTTGCCCACGGGCTCCGCAACCCCCTGCAGTCCGCAGCCTGAAACCTGCAGCCGCCCGGCACGGCGCAGTGCCGGCGAAAGATCATTCCGGGCATCCCAGCACGTCCCGACACGACTCACTCCAGGTTTCGGCGACCCGGACGGGGAACACCCCACCTACCGGGCAGTAGACCCCTAAGGTTCCGCCCAGCGCCCTAAACTGCCGAACCCGCTCAGAACGAGCGCACCCAGGAGCGGACCGCATGCTCGCGATGCGACCAGCCAGACCAGAGGACCGCCGCGCCCTCGAAACGATGATCCGCGCCCGGTCGGACTGGATGAAGGACAACAAACTCGCCAACTGGCGCAGTTGGGGAAAGCACGTCGACGAGCTGGCAGCCAACTGCGCCAGCTGCTACGGCGACATGTGGATACTCACCGAGGACGACGACAAGATCGTCGGATGCACCACGATCCTGAGGACCGCTGCTCCTTGGGCCTGGACAGCAAAAGAGGCCGATGAGCCTGCCCTCTACCTCAACGCCACCGTGACAGACCCAGCCGAACGTCACCGTAAGCTCGGAACACTCATCGCCAGCTGGGCCGTCGACCGCGCCGCCCGGGAAAACCTCAGCGGCGTCCGCCGCGACTGCACCTCCCCCGCTCTCGCCAAGTACTACGAAGGACAGCAGTTCAAGATCGTTCGCCAGGTCTCCCAGCGTGGTGGCTACACCATCTTCGCTCTGGAGCGCCGAGCTGAGCCGCTTCCGGGGTTGGCCAACTGGTTCAACGGAGACGGCCTCGGTGGAACATCAACTCACGCAATGCGGAATGGCGTTCTCAAAAGTCACAGGAGCGAGTGTCAGCCGACCGCAATCCAAGCTCCTGCGTCGGCCAACATTCTTGCCTAATGGAGTCGTCACCGGGGACCGCGGGGGCCTCCGCGCCCGGACTCCGCGTAGAGGGTGAACAGAGTGGGGATGCACACGTCGACGGCTGGCCTCAGTGCCCATGAGGCCAGCCGCCGCTCCCGGGAAACCTTCGTCTACGCCAGCAGGTAGTCCAGGTCTCCGGCGATCGCGCCGTCGATGAGAGCCTTCACTTCTGCCTTCGAGTACACCTGCGGCTCCTGGTCCCGGCGGAATGTGTCCCGCGTAAGAATCCAGTCGCCGGAGCGGCCGAACTCGAAACAGTTGTCATTTCCGCCGGTGAAGGAGGTCGTCTTCCACTCGACCGTAGTGAGGTCAAGCTCGGCAGCGGTGGGCTTAAAGGGCGCGTTGGTTCCAGCAGGGGACGTGCTGCTCACTGATGTAGCTCCTTGATCACTTTCTCGATGCGATTGACAGCTTCCGTGGGCGGAAGCGCTTTCTGCCAGAGGCCGTTGAATGCCTCGTTATAGGGCTCCACGTGCTTTCGATCCTCGAAGTACATGGAGTGAGCCAGGTTCTCGACCCAGACCACGCTCGGATTGGGCGCGGGAAAGTCCATGATCATGAACGACCCGTACAAGCCAGCGTGGCAACCGGTCTCCAGGGGGAGAAGCCGGACCGAGACCGTCTCGTGCTCTGCCATGTCGAGCAGTCTCTCCATCTGGCGTTTCATGAGGTCCGGCGGACCCACGGGACGCCGCAAGGCTGCCTCATCGATCACGGCTTCGAAAACGGCCCCGTCCGCCCCGATGAGGCGCTCCTGGCGCTTCATCCGTACGCTGACAAGGGCTCGAACTTCCCCGGCGGTGAGGTCTGGGCGCATCGCGCGGATCACCGCCTCGGCGTACTCGGCCGTTTGTAGGAGGCCGGTCACCAGAGCGAGTTCGTAGGCCTTCAGCTTCCGCGCGCTCCGCTCGAGACGAAGGTACCCGCCGATCTGAGTGCTGTTCAGCAGGGCCCTGTGCCGCGGATGGGGATCTTCCTCAACGAGATCGGCTCTCACGAGCTCAAGGATCTGGAGGCGACTGACGGGCGTCACCAGGCCGGCGTACGCCTTGTCGAGGAGGTCTTGGACTAGCTTCTCAGTGGTGGCGCGCTTCGCTCGTTCGATCCGGCTCAGGTGCCCATGGTGGACGCCGACCAGCTGTCCTACCTCTACCAGGGTGAGGCCGGATTCGGTACGCAAGTCCCTCAGCCGAACGCCGAGTTCTCTGCGGAAGACCGAAGCCGGCACGTCATTCGTCGGCGCCATGGCCGTCAGTGTGCCGCCTGGCCAGCTCGGGAACAACCTTTCTGGGCTCAATGTGTCCAGACACATTGCCTGGGATGGCCGTTAGCGGCATCCTGGCTACGTCACGACGCGTGCTGCCGCGGTAGCACCTCGTGGCATATGCCCCGCTCAGGGCAGAAGCCCCGAGCACGGGCACTCCTCGAGGGTGGATTGCCGCATCGTCACCGACGGCGCGGTCAGGGAAGGAGGCCGTCATCATGTCACGTACGGATACTGCCCCCACCCTGTTCCGTGTCCTGTGTCAGCAGCGGCGATGGACCACGTGGGAGACCTTCGCTATCCACTTCGACAAAGCGGCGGCTTCCGTCGTACGGACCCAGCCAGCGGCGAGACCGAGGCCCGTCACCGTTGCGCGACGTACGTTCGATCGCTGGTTCACGGGGACATGGCGTGGTCTACCTCGCGCGGATACCTGCTACGTACTTGAGCAGCTCTTCGGTTTTCCGGCGGAGGACCTCTTCCGGCCCGCACCGGTCGTGCTGCGCCCCCCGGCGGCGCCAGCAGGGCCTGAGCAGATCCGGGCGGCCCAGAGCATCGAGACCCGATGGGCCACATCCCGTCTGTCGCTGACCACAGCCGGGGCCAGCGGATGGGACACATGGGAGCTCGACGGGCGACACGTGTTTGACGGGACCTCGCTCGCAGTCCACCTCCAAGCCGCGGACTCCCTCGACAACGGTGTCCGGCTGCCACCTTCGGACCCCGATCAGCTAAGAGAGTTCTTGCGCCCGGTGCGGCGTGGCCTCGTGCTCGGCACCCGGACTGCTGACGCAGGACATCAGGTATTCGTACTCGACGCTCCGTCCGCCCGAAGTCAGATCCGAAGCGGACTCGGCGCTGCAACTACGCCTCTGGTCATCCCCGGCGCTCATCAGCTCGACGATCTGACGTACGGAATCATCTGGGCCATCGCGAACATCGACGATGCCCTCCTGGCCGACGATCAACTGCTTCACGCCGAGCACGACGCGCTCAACGCCTACCTCGAACTCCCTCGGACCGCGCCAAGCCGTGCCTCAATCCCGGGCCTGACCTCCGTCGGCGCCGCTTGGATCGGCTCCTACTTCTGTTACCGACACATCACCCGGCACCTTGCTGACGCCTCGGCCCTTCCCGTCTTCTGGACCCGCGAGCAGTACGGCGAGTCCTCAGTGGGGTGGCTCCTCTGGTCCCACAAGCACCATTACCTGCGCGACATCGAAGACCGCTTCGCCAGCCGAACGGCACGGGGGGTAACCCGCGCGTTCTGTTTGCCTGAAGCAGTGGTCAAGGACAGCGAGCCGTACGAACTCATCCTGCTTTTCCTCTCGATCGCCCTCATGGAGATGCACCGCGTCAACGTTCACGTCAGCGACGAGCCAGAAATGACAGCTGTCGACGGGTTCGTACTCGTTCCAGGCCAGCGTGCCGTCATCGCCAACTGGATCCGAGCCGAGGGAATCTGGCAGGCCACTACAACCAGCAGCCATGCCATGATGCGCGACTATGCCGACGCTGTTGGACAGGCAGCACAGCACAGCGTGGCACCCGGCACGACTCCGCCCGAGCGTCTCCAGGCCTTGGCTTCGTACCTCGGGCTCGACTGGGTCTGGCTGACGCGCCGATGCCGCGAGCTGGGCGAGCGGGGCATCGCAAGCATGATCCGACCACGGAGCCGGCTGATCGCCCTCGACGAATTCGAATCGACCCTTCGCTTTGTCGGAGAGCTGGCGACCTCCTAGCCCCCCATCCCCCTCGAAAGGCGCCGCTTCGTGTCGCACCCTCCGACAGTCCACCTGTTCGCCCTCGGCGGCACCATCGCCATGGCGTCCGCCGACGAAACGCAGGGCGTGAAGCCCCAACTCGGCGCGGCGGACCTCCTAACGGCGGTTCCAGGACTCTCCGGCCTGGATGCAACCCTCAGCTTCACCGACGTCACAAAGAAGCCTGGGGCTTCGCTATCCGTCGACGACATCGCGGCACTCGCTCAGATAATCGCCCAGCACGAGCGAAATGGCGTTTCCGGGTTCGTCGTGACGCAGGGGACCGACACCATTGAGGAAACGGCTTATCTACTAGACCTCCTCCATACCGGCCAGGCGCCCGTGGTCGTCACGGGGGCAATGCGAAACCCCTCTATTTCTGGCGCTGACGGCCCGGCGAATCTGCTGGCTGCCGTTCAAACAGCCGCCAGCGAGGCCAGCCGTGGAATGGGATGCCTCGTGGTGTTCTCAGATCAAATCCACGCGGCCAGATTCGTGCGCAAGGGGCACGCAACCGCCCCGGGAGCGTTCGCGTCGCCCCAGGCCGGGCCCATCGGGTTCATCGTCGAAGGCGCCCCTCGCCTCCTCCTGACCCCTCCTCCCCAGCAGCACATTCCGCTGCCCCTTCTCCGGCCGGCGCGCGTCGCCCTCATCACCGCGGTCCTTGGGGATGACGGAGAGCTACTTCAAGGTCTCGGCGACCGCTTCGACGGCGCGGTCATCGCTGCGTTCGGCGCAGGACACGTACCAGAAACCTGGGCCGAACCACTGGGGAAGATCGCCGAGCAAATCCCCGTCGTGTTCGCGTCACGCACCGGGGCAGGGAGCACCGCCCGCAACACCTATGGGTTCGCCGGGTCGGAACGCGACCTGCTGCACCGCGGACTGATCGCCGCCGGTGACCTCGACCCGTACAAAGCGCGGCTTCTTTTGCTCGCTCACCTCCGCGTCGGCACCGACCGCAAGGGCATCGCCGCCGCCTTCGCCTGACCGGCCCACCGGGAGTAAACGACCTCATGCACGCCACCCCACTGACCATCGGCCGGACCTTCGGTGTCGCCCTCGATGATGAAGACGACTTCCTCGCGCAACTTGGGGCTTTTTGTGCCGAGTACGGGATCCGCTCCGCGTACATCCCCATGTTTCTCGGCGGCTTCCACTCCGTGCAGCTCGTCGGCACCTGTGATCCGATCGCCGACCCCAGCGCGCCCGTATGGGCCGCCACGGAATACACCACGCTGGAAGCGCTCGGCAGCGGAACAATCGCCTGGGACGAGGAAACCAACGCCCTAGCCCCTCACATCCACGTCGCGGTCGGCCTCAAGGGCCAGGCTGCGGCGGGCAGGACAAGCCATCTCCTCGGAGGGCGGGTGCAGTTCATTTCGGAGCTGTTCGTCGTGGAAGTCGTCGAACCAGTCATGACCAGGCCCAAGCTCGGCCCCCATAAGGTGCCCACCTTGCGGTTCAGCCAGCCCTCCAGCCCAGCCGCGATCCAGTAACGGAGTGCCTGCAATGCCGGCGCGCACCACCAACTTCCGCGCCACTGTGCAACAGCGGCGCTGGACGTACGAGGCGTTCTGCATCCAGTGGAAGCGCGCCTGCGAGGAGCTGGCTGAGCGGGATAAGGATCCACGGCTCGCCACCGTCCCGATGTCGCGCCGCACCTTCGACCGATGGATGAAGGGCGATCTCACCGAGCGGGGCCCGCGCCCAGACACCGCACGAGTCCTCGAGTACCTCTTCGGCATGCCCATGGGCCAGATCTTCGCCCAGTCCCACGAGGGCCCTCCCGACCATCCGGCCGGCCAACTCCCCGTCGGCGAGCCGGAACGAGCCGAAGCCATCCGCCGAAGGCTCGAAGGAACTCTGACCAGCGGCCATATAAGCGAAGCCGGCCTTACCTCGTGGGAAGAAACTGTGGCCTGGCACGGCCGGGCCACCAGGTTCCGACCCGAGGGCGACCTCCTGCGGGACTTACGGCACGACGTCGACGCGCTCAGCAGAGCACTCGACCAGCGGCAGTCACTCGGCGCCATGCACCGACTTACACGGTTCTCCGCACAGATGGCCGGCCTCATGAGCTTGGTCCTGGTGCGCCAAGGCGACGATCACAATGCGAACGCCTGGTTGCGCGTCGCCCGGATCGCGGCGGACGAAGCCGGCGACAACGACGTCCGAGCCTGGATCTTCGCCGAATACGCGTACGCCCTCTTCTACAGCGGTGATCTCACCGGAGCGGCACGCGCCGCGCGCCGCGCTCAGGTCATCAGTGCTCAGACCACCGTCGGCGCCGCCCTGGCCGCTCCGCTGGAAGCTCGGGCGCACGCCGTCATGGGAGACCGCCAGGAAGCCGAGGCTGCCCTTGGCCGAGCGGAGGACGCTCTGGCACACCTGCACGGGGACGACATCGCAGAGTCGGCGTTCGGCTACTCCGAGGCCCAACTACGCTTCCACGAAGGCAATGCACTCACCCACCTGGGCCAGACGGACCGCGCCCGGGAAGCACAGCAGCGAGCTCTCCACCTCTACCCGGCGGATGAACATCTCGACCGGGCCCTGATCGAGCTGGATACCGCCATGTGCCTGCTCCTGGACGGTGAGCCGGCGGCAGCCGCTGACCGTACGGCAGAGACCCTTCAAAAGCTCCCGGAACAGCACCGCTCCGGGATTATCTTGACCAGGGCCTGCCAACTCGAAGGACAGCTAGCCACCATCCCCGGCCTTCCCCAACCCGCCCGGGAACTCCGTGACGTGCTCGCTCCCCTCCAGCCGAACACAGCTCCAACACCCGAACGGAAGGCTCCATGAGCGAACTCACTGTGACCCGCGCAGAGTCAGCCGACGTCCCATGTATCGCGGTACTCGTAGCGGACATCGAGCAGTACTACGGCGGCGCTGTCGAAGGCGAGCTACCCGACCGCATCACCCGACTGCGGGACATGCTGTTCGGAGAGCACCGTGCCGCCTCCATCCTCCTGGCACGAATCGGCGCCGATGTGGTCGGAATGGCGTCCTTCTCACTACTCTGGCCAGCCGCCGGTGACAGCCACTCGCTTTACCTCAAGGAGTTGTTCGTACGGGAGCCCCACCGCCGCAAGGGAGTGGCGAAGGCCTTGATGGCCCAGCTTCACGAGGTCGCCGTCCATCTGGGATGCAGCCGGATCGAATGGACCACCGACCGCGATAACCCCGATGCACAGAAGTTCTACGAGGCACTGGGTGCGACACCGCAGGACACCAAGATTTTCTACCGTCAGGCCGTCACCCCCGGCACGACTTAGACATAGCCGCCGGATGTCGCCTTCGGGACGCCCTTCGACCACGGCGTGGGGCGCGGCCCCAGAGGGTGAGTCACCGGCCGCGCTCCGCTCCACCGGCCAGGACCAGGAGGAAACGACAGGTGACCGTGCGTACCAGCTACTTCCGTGTACTCGTCCAGGAACGCCGCTGGACCTACGAAGCCCTGTGCATTCAGTGGAAGAGAGCGCGCGCGGAGCTGGCCGAGAAGGACGGCGACCCGCGGCTGACCGGTGTCGACCTCCCGCGCCGGACCTTCGACCGGTGGATGAAGGGCGAACTCAGCGAGCGAGGTCCGCGTCCGGACGCCGCCCGCGTCCTGGAGCACCTGTTCGGCATGACCACGGCGGACCTCTTCGGACCACCCCCGGACCGCAACACCGCCCACCCACCGACTACCGCCGCCACCCCCATTCTCACCGGTGGTGGATGGGAGAGCCCCGGTGAGATTCTCCTGCAGGCGCAGGAACTGACAACCAGTAACACCGATCCCGCCTTGCTGAATCTGGCGTCGGAGTCGATCGAGAGCATCGTCCAGCGCTACGAGGACCAGGGCCCCCAGCAACTCGCCGGCGAAACGCGGCTGCTCCGGAGGATGGTGCGCACCCTCCTTCTGGGCCGGCAGAGCTCCGGGCAACGACAGCAGCTCTTCGAGCTGGCGGCCCGCTCGTCGGGGCTGCTGGCGTACATGGCCGTCAACGCCGGCCGCGCCGACGTAGCCGAGGCATTCTGCGTGGAGGCCGAAGGATTCGCCGACCAGGCCGGCGACGTGGGCGCGAAAATGTGGGTTCTGGGCACCCGGGCCCTGAACCTCTACTACCTCGGCGACTACGCCGCCTCCGACGCTGCGGCCGCCCAGGGAATCGCACTGTCTCCCCAGAGCCCGCAGGCGATCAGGCTCTGGGTGAACGGCCGCGCCCGCGCTCTCGCCCGCCAGGGCGACGCCCGCGGAACTGTACGAGCGATCGGACGGGCACTGGACCTGAGCGATCAGCAGCAGCACCTTCCCGGCGGTGTCACCTCCTGCATCTCCTTCGAGGCGTACAGCCCCGCGCGTACGCTCGCCAACGCCGTCACCGCGCATTTGTCGACCGGGGACGTCGCCAGGGTCCTTGAGTACGCCGGGCAGATCGAGGACCTGGTCGAGCAGTCACCATCGCAGTGGACCCGGACGCTGGTGTCCCTCGACGTCGCAACCGCGTTGCTGCGGCAGGACCGACCCGACCTGGAGCAGGCGTTGTCGCTGGGCACCCGAGCCCTTCACACCAGCGGCAGCGCGCCCATCCAGTCGGTGTGGCAGCGCGCTACCGAGCTTCTCCAGCACACGGGGAAGTGGCGGGCGGAGCCCGTCGTGCGCGACTATGCCAGTGAACTGGAGGCCCTGAACTACCAGCCGGCCGTCCAGGCGGAACCTGACCCGCGGCCGTGACGGCCCGAGCCACCAAGGAGACCTCTGGTGATGACCTCGCTGATCGAGGACAGCAGGGCTTTCCCCGCGGCGCCGCCTCCCGATCTGAACGATCCCCGGAAAATCACCTCGAACGACTGGGACGCCTTCCGGGCCGTGGAGATGATGACCAACCACTGGGATCGGCCCGGATGGCCCCCGGGTCACAAGGCCTACTACTGGATGCTGGCCTTCCCCAAGGAACAGGAGCTGATCGCCCAGGCACGCTCGTGCCAGCAGGCCCTGGCCGATCTGGACATGGACGAGGTGCCCCCCGACGGTCTCCACATCACCATGAACAAGATTGCTAGCTGCGCGGACGTCAAGCCCGCCGCAGTGGACGCCTTGGTCCAGCTAGCAGACGGCACGCTTGGCGATGGGTTCGAGATCCGCGCGGAGCCCATGGCTGGATCCACCGGGGCAATCCGGTTCAGCGTCACGCCCTGGACACCGCTGGTGGAGCTGCACGCCGCCTTGCATCGCGCGGGACTGCGCGCCGGCGTCCCCGGCGGAAAGCCAAGCAGCCGCTTCCGCCCCCACCTCGGAATTCTCTACAACAACCGGGCCCGTGCCGCCTCACCAGTGATCGACGCCGTGGCCCCCCTGCGGGGCCGTCCCTCCGTCACGCTCTCGATCGCGCGGGTCGACCTGGTCGAACTGCGCCGGGAAGGGCGTACGTACCGATGGCGTGTCCTGCACAGCCTCGGCCTGCCGGACCAGTCCCTCGCCCGCTGACTCCATCGGCGCAGCTCGTACGACGGATGAGGGCGCCGGGAAGTCGGCACCCCCATCCGTCGGCTCAGCTGTGCTGCGCTACCCGTACGCTCCGGGCCTTGAGCGCGATCTCCGCGGCTTCCACGTGTGGGCTGGACCTGGCGGTGACGGCCGCCCCGACCGGCAGCCACACCCGGTCTTCCCGCTGGAAGACGCTGCGCAGCAGCTGCGACCACTGGAGGCTGCCGTCCGGTGCCGCACACCCGACCAGGCCGTAGTACGGCCCGCGGGGGAACTGCTCCAGCCTCGCAATCTCGGACAGCCCGTCCGAGGGCGAGGCGCCGGTGGGCAACACGCCCAGCAGAACCCTGGCCGGATCGCTTCCGGGCTTGGGCTCCACCGTCAGCCGGGTCATTCCGTGGACCAGTTCCTCGAGGCACAGGAACTCCGGCGGCCCCGCGCTCACGCTGGCGAAGTGGCTGTACGCGGCCAGCAGCGAGTCGATGGACGATCGGTGCTCTTCGACGAGACGAAGGTCCCAGTCCGCCAGCCGCTGCCCGCCAGAGCTGTGGCCGGATGTGCCGGACAGCTTGTGACTGGTGAACCGATCCAGCGAGCCATCGACGAGGAGCTCCGGGCTGGTCCCTGCGAACTCCAGCCCACCGTGGTGACAGTAGAACGAGCGCGACACCCCATGGGAGTCGTCCTGCCCTGCCGTCATGGTGGACACCATGTCCACCGGTCCGCTCCAGACGTGCCGCGTCGCGACCGTCAACCGACGGCCTGGCACCTGCTCCACCCACCCCAAGGCGCCGTCGACCATGACGCGAAAGCGATCAACGGTCTCGTCTGCGAGCGGAGGCGGGGAACCCGCCTTCATCTCACGCAGCCCTCCCTGCGGCAGGCGCACCGGACGGGATGCCGACGAAGCACTGCCGTCGTCCTTGACCACCAGGACGGACTCGGGGATGAACAGCAGCACCTCCGGATCAGGTCCGACGGCCAGCGTGCTGTACCGGCTGTGGTGTGCCCCGAACCCGATGTACCCCATGACCCACTGGCCATTGGCCGCGTCGAAGAAGGTCTGGAGCCCATCGAGCAGGGACTCTGGCGTTGTGGGGGGGGGGGGGCGGGGGGGGGGGGGGGGCCAACCCCAGCCACCCCCCCCCCCCCACCACCCCCCCCCCCCCGGCCCCCCCCCCCCCCCCCCCAC
>NZ_JBHWGS010000018.1:77222-131083 GCF_042732975.1 Streptomyces sp. NPDC059743
CCTCAAGACTCTGCGCGGCGAGTGCGTGGTGCTGTTCCTGCCCGGCTCCGATCCGTCGGGCCCCCCCCCGGGGGGGGGCCGCCGCGCGTGGCCCCGGCGGGGGCCCCCGCGCCCGGCGGGGGCGGCGGGGCCCGCGACAACGAGCACACCCCCCGGGTGACCTCCAGGTGCCCCGCGCTGCCCAGCCCGACGACAACGCGCCGGCGCGAGCCGTAGCTGAAAACCGTGGTCATCGGGGCGTTGAGGCGGTGCCCGGCGAGTACCGGCTGAGCATGCCTGCGGGCGTCAGAGATCAACTGGAGTCATTCCCAGGTAGTCCAGGAGGAAGCCGAGGTGGTCCGTGAGAAAGCCGGCCGTCCGGGCGTGATTCTCGCTCGCACAGACGGTCGCCACTTCCTGGCTCGTCAGCATGACGCCGAACTGCTCGTTGCGCTCCAGGAGCTTCTGACGCGAGATCTCCTCCAGGATTTCGGAGACACGGACCCACTGCTCTTCATCCAGCCCGGCGTCGCGGGCAGTCTGGAAGCGACCGAGGAGGTGCCGGGTCTCGTCCGCGATCGTTCGGTCAGCGACCGCGAGAACCTCGCGGTCCACGTGGCTGGAAGAGTCCAGCAGGTTCTTCGCGGAGCGGATACCGAAGTAGAGCCCCAAGCCTCCGCCCTCGGACAGGTCGACCGCGATGGCACCGAGCTCGTCATCCCGGTAGCTCAGCCGCAGCTCGGTGAGCGCGGCTCCCTCCTTCAGGTTTCCGAGTTCCGCGATCGCCGGCGGGGGTGTGGCGGATTCGATGAGGAGGAACAGGTCGTGCAGCTGGGCGTAGTGCCGGAGCTCGTCGGAAGCGAAGCTCAGCTTGGTGTAGGTGCTCTTCAGCGGAGAGGGAGCGACCGCCCCGCGGCCCAGCGGCGCGACTTCTTCGGCCACTTCGGCGATCATGCTGGCCACGGTGGTGTGCCGGGGACCGTAGACCCCGCTGCCGGTCCACTCCTTGAACATCTGGTGGCCGACCCAGACCTTGTCGGAGCCGGTGTTCCGGGCGCTCGAACCGAAGTAGCGCAGGGCGATCTCGTGCTCCGCAGCCCAGTACGGGGCGCTCATGCGCAGCGCCTGCTGAATCGTTCCCATGGGACCTCCGTGGTTGTGGTGATTGAAAGCGCTGCCTGGATGGGAGGCGGCGCGTTCGGGATACGCTCGAACGGGAGATGACCGAAGGCGTTGGCGGCGACGTCGAGCAGTTCTGCGAGAGGCAGATGCGACTCGGCGACGTGCCGGGAGACGCCGCGGCACTCCAGGACGTAGCGCAGCATCGGGGCCCGCTTCTGGTGAGCGGGCGGGCAGGCTGGGCGTATGACCGGCGGTATTACGCCCACCGGCGGGAGGGGCCTGGCTGACGGGGGCAGTGCGCGATCCAGGGCACCCTTGTGTAGGGCGAGTTCGGGCGGGTTGCTGGCGCGTCAGTCACGGCGAGCTACCACCAGCTTCCTGATGCCGGCTGCGCCGCGAGGTCCGGCAGCAGGCTGGCGCCTCTCCCTCATGGGGGCGGGCGGGGGACCACGACGCCGCTGAGCTCCGGCCCGGGAATGCCGATGACCGACAGGACGGTGACCGGCCGGCGGTCTGTGGACTTCGCGGTCACACCGTCACCTCCACCCGGTTGTAGGCGTCACCTGCGGCGTGGAGTTCGGCGCGTATCCGGCCGTAGGTGTCGTCGACGAACGTGAGCTCCTCATGCGTCAGTGGCGCTCCGAGGCAGGAGTAGTTCTCGCGGATCTGCTCGGCAGTGGTGAACCCGACGATCACCGCCGTGTGGTCGGCCTGCTGGAGGCTGTACCGCAGGGCGACGCGGACAAGGTCCTGCGGATGGCGGCCGAAGCGTTCGCGCAGCGTCTCCAGGCCGCGGTCGATGATCTCGAGACCGGGATTCGTGAACCACCGCTTGTGCCGTCGGTGGTCGCCCGGGCCGAAGACGACGGGGGCACCCGGGTGGTACTTGCCGGTCAACAGCCCTTGAGCAAGGGGCTCGGTGAGCATCAGCGAGACCCCGTGGCGTGCCGTGAAGCTGAAGAGGTCCTCGCCGTCGACCAGAGTCGGCGGACTCAGCGGGTTGCACCGGGTCCAGAGCACGTCGGGACGCAGCAGACGGAAGATCTTGGCGAACCGGGCACTGCGCACGTCCGCGGCGTCCTTTCGGTCCGAAGCCAAAGGGTGAGGTCCGCGCATGCCGATGGCTTTGATGTACTCGGCGTCGCGAAGTGCGTGCATCTGGTTGATGGCGACATGCAGATAGTCGTCGTCGTCCCCGAAATCGAGGGTGTGAAGGAAGTAGGCGTCCAGGTATTCGACGCCCAGGTTCTCCATGCTCTGCTCGAACTGGTGGCGGAGTTTGGGGCCTGCGTACGGGTGAGGTGCTGTGCCTCGCACCCATCCGATCTTGCTGGCGATGTGCACGGACTCCCTGTCGACCTCTTTGAGGAGCTGTCCCAGCAGCCTCTCGGAGTGGCCGTGCCCGAACACGTCGGCTGTATCGAAGAAGTTGGCGCCGTGCTCTACCGCGGTCCGTAGGCCGTCGAGCGACTGCGCGTCGTCGACGGAGCCCCAGCCGACTGGATGGCCCGAGTTGACCGTCGGGCCTCCGATCGCCCAACAGCCCACTCCGAGCGGGTTGACAGTCAGCCCGGGCGCGATGTGCCGCGGCTTGAGATCGAGGGCGGTCATCGTGAGCTGTTCTCCTGGAGCGCAATGGCGAACACCGCGACCACCGCCTTGCCGCCGGCCGTGGTCGGTTCGGCGAACCACTCCTCGGTCAGTCGCGCAACGATGTCGAGCCCGCGGCCGTTCTCGTCGGACTTCCGCGCAGACTTGACGGCCACCGCAGAGCAGTTCGCACCAGCGTCGAACACCCGCACCGTGGCCCGGTCCTGGTTCACCTCCAGCAGGAGGGCCCCGATGCCCGGGGTGTGCCGGAGGGCGTTGGCGACCAACTCGTCCACGACAAGGACCATGTCGTCGACCGTTGCCGGGTCGGCCCTTCCATCCAGCACCGTGCGGATCTGAGTACGCGCGGCCTTGGTGGGCCACTCGCTCACGCTGAGGTCGAGACGGTGCTGTTCGGGCGCGTGGTCGAGATGACCAGACGGTTTCAGCGCAGCCGATAGAGGTGGCACCATCGTCTCCCTGCACGTGCGGTGACCGCCAGTGGGCCGAGCCCGTCAGCGGAGGGCCCGGTGAAGGCCCGCTTCCACGGTGAAGGAATCCCGATGGCGTCGGTACGCCATTGGGTTGCCACTCCACTGCCATTTCGTCTGGCGGCTGGAGCAGTCGAGACGGCCCATTTGAGGTGAAGCGTGCACTTTGCCGGAATGGGAGGGAACGGGGCCCTCGTCGACAAGTGGCAGAGAAGTGGCAGACGAATGGCGTACCGACGCCATACGGATCCGGCGAACGTAGATGCCAGCCGCCCTCTGCGAGCTGACGCATGAGCAGCTCGCCGAGGGCGGCATCGAACGGACGCCCGCTTGGGCGGACCGCGCATTGACCCCTTCCTCAGCCGGAGGCTGCTGTGCCCTTACCTTCCACGTCCGTGTCGCGAAGGCCCCCCACCCGGTGCGACACCATCGTCATCGGTGCCGGCCCCGCGGGGCTCCTCGCCGCGATCCGCGCGGGGACTCCGGCCGGCGGCGTCGTCGTCCTGGACCAGGGCGACGACATCGACGGACGCATCCGGGCCCGCGAGTTGGGCCAGGACGAGAAGCGCACCATCACCTCGGGGTTCGGCGGGGCCGGCATGTTCAGCGACGGCAAGCTGTGCCTGTCCCACCGCATCGGCTCGACCATCTCCCACCGCTTCCCCCCTCACGAGGTCGAAGCACGGCAGTACGCGATCGACGAGCTCTTCCGCGGCGGCGAGGACGCCCCCCTGCACGGCGTCGACGATTCCACGGCCGCCGAGCTGGCCGAACTGGCCGCAGCCCACGATCTCGAGTACTTGCACTACCCCGTCCGCCACGTCGGCAGCGACCAGCTCATGCGGATGACCTCCGCCCTGCGACAGCACGTCGAAGCCGTAGCTCCCGTGCTCTGCGGGATCCGCTGCACCGACGTGCGGCCTTCGCCCGTAGCCGGCCACCGCTGGGAGGTCTGGGTCACCGGAGCCGACTGGACAGAGCCAATGCCGCTCTACGCGGACAACGTCGTGCTCGCCCCCGGAAAGATCGGCGCGGCCTGGCTGCGCGCCTTGGGCGCCACCCTGGGACTGCCCCGCAAGAGCGCCCAACCCAAGCTCGGCTTCCGCCTGGAAGGCCCGCGCGAGTTCCTGGACCTGCTGCTGAAGGTCGCCACCGACCCCAAGGTCATCTGGAAGCCCGGCGCAGGTGCCGAGGTGCGCACGCACTGCGTCTGCTTCGGAGGGGACGTCGTCCCGGCTCAGTACCAAGACCTCACCCTGGTCGGCGGCCACTCCACCAGCGACCACGGGCACGACCGCAGCAATACCGCGGTGCTGGCCACCGCCGGCGACGGATTCCCCTTGAGCACCGAGTACGTACGCGACCTCGTCACCCGGATAAACACCAGCACCGGAGGCCGGGTCATGGCCCAGACGCTCGGTGACTTCCTGGCCGGCCGCCCCACCACCGGGACCGTCACCGATGCTGCGTCCGGCTTCGTCCCCAGCATCCCTGACGCCGCCACCGGGAACCTCGCAGACCTCTTCCCCCAGCCGATCGTGAGCCTGCTGCGCGACTACCTCCAGCGTCTCGCCCGGCTGTGCCCGCAGGCCCTGGGCCCTCGCAACATGCTGTACGGGCCGGCCGTCGAGCGCTGGGCAGACCGCTTCGAGGTCGACGACGACATGCAGGCTCCGGGCTATCCCGGTCTGTACCTGGTCGGTGACGGACCCGGCCTCACCGGAGGGATCATCGGCGCCGCCGACTCCGGCTGGCTCGCCGGTGACGCAATCGCCGCCCGCCGCAGCGTCACCGCCTGACTCCCCCGGCCTTCTCTCAAGGACTCCAGCATGTTGCCCTCCCCTCGCACAGCCCGCCCGAAGTGGCTGACTTCCGACGAGGCCCCTCTGTGGGGCCCAAGCACCTTCTCGCCCGAAGCCTGGACGTACACGCTCTCGCGTGAGGAGTCCGCCGAAGTCATCGACGCGCTCACCGTTGCGCAGAACCGACTCCGTGACCGCGACATGCTCACCGACCGCGACATCAACCGCCAGGACTTCCCTCTCGGCCACGTCGGCTCGATCCTGGAAACGATCTCCAGCGAAGTGTCCGACGGCCGCGGCTTCGCCGTGCTGCGCGGGCTACCCGTCGACCGGCTCGATGAGCGCCAGAACGCGCTGCTTCTGCGCGGACTGGCCACCTACCTGGGACCCATCGCCACCCAGAGCCGGGACGGACAGCTCATCCGACATGTCCGCGCGACCGGACGCGCCTTGGGCGACGGAACCGTGCGCGGCCATCAGACCGCCGACCGCCTGTGGTTCCACACTGACGGCGCCGACGCTGCAGCCCTTCTGTGCCTGACCGCGTCCGAGACCGGCGGCCTCTCCCGTCTCGCCTCGGCCGGCACCGTGCACAACCAGATGCTGAACGCCTCCTCGACGTGGACCGCCGAGCTGTACCGGCCGTTCCACTTCCACATGGCCGGCGGAAACGTGCCCGGCCTGCCCCCCACGTTCATATCGCCAGTCTTCTCGCTCCACCGCGGCCGCTTCTCCACCCGCTACGTCCGACACACGCTGCTGGAGACCCCCACCTTCACCGAGGTTCCGCTCCCACGGGATGCGATGGCCGCCTTCGACCTCCTGGAAGAACTCGCCGACGAGAACAGCGTCGACATGGAACTGCGGGCCGGGGATCTCCAGCTGGTCAACAACCACACCGTCCTCCACTCCCGCACCGCCTACCGCGATCCGCGCCCTCCCGCAAAGCCCCGTCACCTGCTCCGGTCGTGGATCACCTTCCCCCACTACCGCGGCCGCCGGGCCGGAGAGGCCGACGAGTACCTCCGCTTCGGGTGGCTCACCGATCCCCAGCAGCAGCAGCTCGCCACCTCCTGGAAGCCGCCGGCCAATCCCGCGCCGACCACCGCCTCATGAGCCCGCAGCTGTCGTCGGCGCAGTGGCGGGCGGACATCGTCGGCAAGCTGCACCGCACCGCGCGCCAGAGACCCGACCACCCCGCTGTGATCGACCGCCACGGCACGACGAGCTTCCGTTCCCTCTACCTGGCAGCCGCTCGGCAGGCGCAAGACCTGGAAGGCCACCCGGAGCACAGCGCGGGCGTCGCCGTACTGCGTGCCGCGCCCAGCGCCGCGTTTTTCATCCAGGTGTGCGCCGCCCTCATGGCGGGCCGTACACCCCTGCTCCTACCCGCTCGTGTTCCCGAAGCCAAAGTGCTGCACGACGTGCAGACAGCACGAAGAGCCGGCTGCCGGCCGTGGAAGGCGGTCCTGGCCGTTTCAGGTCACCGCCAGGTCCCGGTCCTGACGCACGGCGAATCGCCCGCCGCGCCGCGCAAGGCCCGCGCTCTGGGCATGCGGGCGGGCGGCCGCGCTCTGTTCGCCGCCCCCATGCACCTGAACGGACCGTTCGAGTTCGCCCTTCGACAGCTCCTCCTCGGCGGCTGCATCATCCTTGCTCCCCGCTTCACGCCCGAACAGTGGCTGCACTACGCCGGTGCGTACAAGGCGGACTGGGCGTTCCTCGTTCCGTCACAGATCCAGCAGGTCTGGAACGACTCAACGCCGCCCCGAGAGCTCCGCACCGCCTGCTCCTCGCTGCGCCTGCTCCTGCACTCCTCGGCCCCGTGTCCGCCCCCGCTGCGCCAGCGCCTGGCCGACGTCCTGGGGGCCGAGCGCGTCGCGGAGTACTACGGGACCACCCTGTACGACGGAACCCTCAGCCCCTACGCCTCTCCCGGCCCCGGCGGGCCTCCACTGCCCGACTCCGAGCTGCGGGTCGTCGACGCCAGCCGCTGGCCCATCGCGACCGGCGCCCAGGGAGTCATCGAAGGCCGCAGCCGGGCCGGGCTCATCTCCCACCGCACCGACCAGCCGTGCACCGGCCGGTCTGAATGGCAGAGCGTCGGCGACATCGGCAGGCGGATCGGGGACACCGACCGCATCGAGGTCACCGACGTGGCCGTTCCCGGCCGCGCCATCGTGGCGGGCATCAAGGTCGCCCTGGCCGAGACCCACGACACCCTGATCGCGCACCCCGCCGTCCGGACATGCGAAATCCGCATCAGCCCCCACGGCCGGTTCGGATCCGTTCTGTCCGCCGTCGTGCACACCGAGGACCCGACCCTCACCTCATCGGATCTGCGCACCTGGTGCGCCCGGCGGCTGACACCCCCTCAGCGCCCTCATGCCATCGAGCTGCGTCGGGACACAGCTCACGATCACACGACCCTGCGAGAAGGACATGCCCGACTGTGACCTGTGCCAGGCCATCAACCCGGACGTCGACGACTGCACTCTGCAACGCCATCTCCACGCCGGCCAGCAGCGCGTCGTCGCCGCGAACACGGGCGCGGCGGCGGTGCCGACCATAGGCGCCTTCGTCCCCGGCTACCTGCTTGTGGTGCCCACCACCCATGTCTTGTCCCTCGGACGGCTGAGCGACAACGAACTCGAGGAGGTGGAGGACCTGGCCCACGACCTCGCCGACCGACTTCACCAGGTATACCGGCGCCCGATCCTCACCTTCGAGTACGGCCTCAATCTCCCCGCCGGGCGGCGCATCAGCCACGGCCATCTGCACATGCTCCCCAGCACCGCCGATCTCGGTGAATGGCTCGCGGCACGCGTCTCGGGATACGAAATCGCCAGCTACGCCCAGGTCCCCCGGGGCGCTGACACCTCCTACATCACCGTCCGGGACCAGACCGGCACCCTGACGTGCTACCCCATTCCTAACGATGCCTTCCCCCGGATCCGTTTGCGCCAGGTCGTGGCCCAGCTTGATCCGCAGATCGAGGCCGCGGCGTGGGACTGGCAGGCAAACCCGTTCCCCGAGCTGATCCGGACCACCGTCGACGACCTCACCACTGTGAAGCCGGCGGTGTCTCGGGCCACGGCATACGGGGCCGGGACGCCAGGATGAGCAGTGAACTCGACTTCGCGAGCCTGTGGCGGCGCATCGCTGCAGACCATCCGGAGCGCCTCGCCCTCATCCATGGCAACACCACGGTGACGTGGCGCCAGTTCGACGCGCAGGCCGCCACGCTGGCCGCGCACCTCCGAAGTCGCGGCATCGACCGCGGAGACGTTGCCGCACTGGCATTACCGAACCGGCCGGAGCATCTGGTCTGCCTTGCCGCCTGCCTGCGCATCGGCGTCGTACCCGCCAACGTCAACTACCGCTACCGGGCCCGTGAACTTGACGGCCTCCTCGCCATGCTCACGCCGAGCGTCGTCTTCCTTGCGTCAGAGCAGCTCACGGAGATGTCGTCCGCCCGTGCCGGGCTGCCCGGCTGTCGCTCGTGGATTGTCACGGGCCAGCAGGTCTTGCCCGTCTGGGCACAGCCGCTGGAGCACATCCTGCGGGCCGAGAGCGCCTCGGACTCGGACGATCACCGCTCGTCGGCGGACGACACCTTCATCAAGTGCACCGGTGGCACGACCGGGGAACCCGCCGCGATCCGCTGGCGCGTGGGTGACCTCGCGCGCAACGTCAACGCGCACAATCCGTGGTTGCGACGCAACGACACGGGGCCGGCTGGCCAAATCCCGGTTGCGGACGCCCGGTTGGTCGTCGCAAGCCCGCTCATGCATGGTTCGGGGCAGACGCGTGCCCTGGGCGCGCTGTGCGCCGGCGGCACGGTGATCACCGTGCCCCAGCCCGGCCCCTCGGCCATCTGGGACGCCGTCGCCCAGCACCGCGCCGACACCCTCGCCATCGTGGGCGATCCCCTCGCCCGTCCCCTCGCCACGGCCCTTCACCGCCGGCCGGGCCGATGGGACCTCTCCGGCCTGGCCACCATCACCTCCTCGGGTGCCGCATGGAGCCAGCAGGTCAAGCGCAGTCTCCTCGATGTCCTGCCCCACGTACGGCTTATCGAGACGCTCGGCGCCACCGAAGCGACCGGGATCGGCGCCTCCACGGCCACGGCCGACTATGTGCCGGCCACCGGAACTTTCGATCTCGGCGCCCATGCCGTCGTACTGCGAAGCGACGGGACGTGCGCGTCCGTCGGGCAGGACGGCCACCTGGCCGTCGCCGCGCCCCATCCGCTCGGCACACACCCCGGCGGCAGCCTTCCGGCCGAGCGATTTCGCGTCAGCTCCGGAACCACGTATCTGCTGTCCGGAGACCATGCCAAGCTGGTCGGGGATCGCCGCATCGTCCTGCTCGGCCGGAACAGCGAGTGCGTCAACCTCGGCGGGGAGAAGGTCTACCTCCCCGAGATCAGCCGCGTGCTTCAGGACCATCCCGACGTGCAGGACGCCGCCGTCGTGCCGACGGCTCATCCCGTACGCGGACACACCTTGGGCGCACTCCTCCACCTGGCGCCCGGTGGCGAGGTGGAGGACGTACGCCGGTACGCCCGCAGCCAGCTCGCAGACTTCAAAGTTCCCCGCACCATCGTGCGGGTCGCCGCCATCCCGCGCACCGAGGCGGGCAAGCTGGACACTGCCGCCGCCCGTACCCGCCTTGAGCAGGCACAATATGCCGCCGCTCCCGTCAGCGAGGAACTCGTCATCGTCCCCGGAGCCCCCTCTACCAGTCCCAGCATCTGGCAGCGCCTCACCCAGGTCGCCGAGCGCGAGCAGCTCCTCTTAGAGCGCGCTCTTGCGTCCCTGTTCAATGATCCGGCTTTGGACGGCCGGATCGGCAAAGCCCTCGGATACCCCGAGTGGCCCCAGCCGCTCACCCTCCTTCCGGTCCTGGCCCCCGAATTGGTCAACGCCACCGAGGACCTCGCCCTCTACCTGGAGGCGTCCGCCGACGCCACCGCGGAGGTGATCGACGCGGTGGCCAGGCATCGCTGGCCGAGGCTCGACCGGCACGGTCCCTCTGCCACCGATGCGGTCTGGCTGCTGATGCAGCACGCGGATCTCGCGGGCGAGCGCAGAGACGAACTCCTCTACGAAGCAACCCGCAACGTCAGCACCCGGCTCATTGACGGACGGCACCTGGCGCTGCTCGACGACCGTGTCCAGTCCCTCCACGGGCAACCTCAGCGCTACGGCACCTTCGTGCTTGTCCGTGACGAGGAGCCCCGCTTCCTCTACCCGCTCGACGGCTCCTACGCGCAGGTCGACGAACGGCGTCAACTCATCGGGATGCCCCTGCTGCACGAGGACCTCCGTCACGCTTACAGCCCGATCACGCCCTATGGCGCCGGACGGACCACGGCAGGCAATCGCTTCTCGGCCAGGCCGGGACCGGCCCGTCTGCGTACGGCGGCTCCGCACCGGATCCCGCCCAGCGAGCCCGCCCCGCCTGGGGCCGTCCCTGTATATCTCGCGGCCACGCTCCGCCACCGCAATGAAATCCGCCGGCTCCGCGACAGACTGCCCGCGCCGCTGCACTCCACCTCGCGATGGCTCGACCTCGACCCGCTCACCCGGCCCAGCTGCCAGTTCGATGCCGGCATAGCGCTCAACCGACTGGCCGCCCGGCTGTGCCTGGACGACGTCCGCCGCTCCAAGGTGCTCATCGCCCTGGGGTTCAGCAGGCGCAGCGCGGGGCTGAGCGTTGAGATCGGATGCGCGCTGGCCGCCGGCATCCCCGTCATCTACGTGGGCGAGCCGAGCTGCTCCTTCGACATGCTCCCCGAGGTCACCCTCGTGCCCGACGTGGACGCCGCGATCGAGACTGCCCTCACCTTGACGGACGACTGAGCCCGGCGGGTACACCCCGGGACGCACGAAAGGGGCCGGCGCCGCGGACGAATCGCGGCACCGGCCCCTTTCGCGGCGTCGTCCTCAGCCTTGGCGAGGACTCGTAACGGTCGGTGCGGACATAGCCAGGCCGATCATGTCGGCCCAGGCCGCGTCGCCCACGTTGTCCTGGAGCTCCTTGGCCGCGCGCTCCTCGGCCGTCAGCACGCCGAACTCCACCCGTGTGTCGTACGGCAGGAAGTCGAGCGCCAGGCGCCGACCGACGTAGTCCAGCACCGAGGTGGCCTGCCTGATCTCGGGGTCATTGGTCAGGCCCGCGGGCTCGAAGCGCATGCTGACGTACTCGCGGACGAACACCTCCAGCGGTACCTGGTGCCGTAGCCCCTGGGTGATGGTCGTACTGAAGCCGTCCATCAAGCCCGCCAGGGTCGAGCCCTGCTTGGCCATGAAGATCGTGACCGCAGCAGGGCGGCCGTCTTCGGTGCAGGCGACCGTGAGGTAGCCCTTCCCCTCGCCGACGTTGAACGACCGGGTCGTCGACTTCAGACGCCTCGGGGACCGCAGCGGCACCTGGGCGAGGGGGTGCTCCCCGCCCCTGTGCGTGCGCGCCATGCCATCAACGGTTCGGTCCGCCATCGAAATGTGTCCTCTGGGTGGTCGAAATGGGCATAACAGGGCGACACCCACAACCTATGGGCATCTCGCTTTCCGCGACCACAAGATGTGGGATTCCTACCGTAGAGGTGAGGGGTGGTCGGCACCAATCGCGGCGCGCCGAACACGCGCTCTCCGCCCAGCCGTTCGGCAATGGCGCGGTCAGGCCTCCACGAGCCTGGGAAGCGATCGGACGAGAACGTCCGGGTGCTGCTCCCTGAGCTTCAGGAGCCGTTCCAGCACGCGGCGGCGGAAGTCGGGCCGGCCAGACCAGATTGCGCTTCCGGAGTAGGTGTCGCTGCGCGCCCAGTCGCGTTGGCTGCGCCCGTCGTCCTCGCTGGCGCCGAAGAGCGCGTCGTACATGTCGGTGGCCGGGAACGGCGTGAAGAAGTGGTGCTTCTGCTCGTTGTGCGGGAGCAGGGCCAGGTCCTGGACGAGGCGGAACGTGAGGTCGCTGTCTTCGTCGGTCTCGTGCGGAAGGTCGTGGATCCAGCTGGTGAGCTGGACGATGCCGGCGTCCGACAGCATCCGGCAGCCGTCGATCGTGTGCTGGACCGTCGCGTTCTTGGTCATCAGCTCCAGCATCCGGTCGGAGCCCGATTCGCAGCCGACGAAGACCGCGCTGAAGCCGACCTTCCGGAGCCTTTCGAGGTCGATGTGCCCAGAGAGGTTCACGATGTCCTTGGCCCGCATGTTGGCCCGCAACTGGATGCACAGGCCGCGGCGCTCCAGCTCCTCGACGATGCCGATCACACGCTGGGTGTTGGTGGAGAAGTTCGGGTCCATCAGGCTGATCTGGTCCGGCGCGTAGGTCTTCCAGAGCTTCTCGACCTCGTCGACGACTCGCTTCGGCGGCAGCCCCTTCCAGCGGCGCAGGCTGGTCTTGGGCTCGCTGCAGAACCCGCAGGGATGCGGGCAGCCCCAGGACGTGAGGTAGCTCAGGTCCCGGACCCGGTCGGTGTAGTACGAGGTGACCGGAATGAGGGTGTAGTCCAGGGGTGGGACGGCGCTCATGTCCGCCAGGGCGCCGTACGGGGTCTCCAGGATGCGATCCGCCACGGTGCCGTGCAGCGAGATCTCGCGCCTTCCGTCCCGGTAGGCCAGGTTCGGGATGGCGGCGAGCGAGGCAGTATCGGTCAGGCCCCCCGTCCGCTCGGCCAGCTCGGCCAGTGCGACTGCCGCGGCTTCCCCTGGTCCGAGGACGACCACGTCCACCCACCGTTCTCGCAGAATCCCGCGGTAGGCGAGTGAGGCGTGGTAGCCGCCCCACACCAGAGGAACGCCCGGCGCGTGCTCGCGCACCGTGCCGATTGCGTCCAGCACGTTGCCGATGCTCGGGCCCGTCATACACGAAACCCCGACGTAGAGGGCGTCCTTCGCCTCGTCCGCCAGCTTCCTGCGCCAGTCCGGTTCGATCTGGCAGTCGATGATTACCGGTTCGTGCCCGGCAGCCCGCAAGGCGGTGCCGACCGTCAGCACGGACAGCGGGTGCCAGGGGTAGTCGGACTCGCCGGTGGCAAGCGGGTCCACGCCGGCGAACAAGACGATCTTCCCCACTGAAGGTCACACTCCCAGGCCGTAGATGTCAGTCGCCGCTCGACAGCGGCCACAACCAGCCTCGGGTCGCCGCGATGGCGTCGGTACGCCACGCGCCTGCCACTCCACTGCCACTTGCGCGCCCAACCGCAAGCGAGCCGCGGGCGCGTGCTCAGACCCCAGGACCCGTTCGGTTACTCAATCCGTTCGATATCGCCTCGAAGCGACCGGGCTTCCACGCAAATGGCAGTGGAGTGGCAGACGAATGGCGTACCGACGCCACACGTCAAGCGGAACGCTGATCACGGCGGCTACGCGAAAGCCGAGCTCCCCCCAGCAGCACCGCTTCTCCCGAGGACACACCATGTGCCAGCACAAGCCCACCTGCCCCTCCGCTGTGGCCACAGACCGCGAGGCCGCCGTCGTGGTCGCAACTCACCCGGACCAGGGCTGGTCGCGGCTGTGCAACGGTGTCCTGCTCTTCGACGACACCGGCGAACTCCTTCCCGACGGCGAAATCATCGCCCCCCGCCGGCTGGCCGGCGCCGCCACGAGCGCTGCCGCATGAGTGTGACCCGGCACGAACAAGGTGGCCTGCCGGTTCCCTACGTCACTGCGTGGAGTGCCGAAAAGCACCGCACTCCTGCGGTGGTGCGGCATCCGAGCGGAAAGGGAATTGGCTTCGCCGACGAGATGCCCTATGACCGCGACGCGGACGGGGTGTTGTGGGTCAGGCAGACAATCGGCGCGGGTGCGGGCAGGGCCCTGTTCCCTACGGTCCACGCCCTGCGTCAGCGACGCGCGGTGAGCAGGCTGTTGTGTCAGGTCTGCGGTACGGACACTCTGGAGCAGGATCCGGAGCGGCAGCTCTTCGTGCTCAAGGACGTCGGCCAGCCCGTGGGCGAGGGAGAGCTGACCACCGCCGCCCCTGTCTGCCCGCCATGCGCACTCATCGCGGTCAAGCACTGCCCCCACCTGCAGAAGCACGTGGCCGCCTGGGTCGAACGGCCGATGTCCTGGGGTGTGGCGGGCATTCTCTACGACCAGAGGACCTTGCTGCCGGTCCCGGGTGACGACCTGGTCAAGGTCTCCTACGACGATCCCGCTATCCGCTGGATCCTGGCGACGCGTCAGGTGCTATCGCTCCAGGGCTGCACCGCGGTGGACGTCAGCGACTTCAACGCGACGGTCGTGGCCCGGTGACGAACGCGCTGGCACACATCCTCACTGGAGTTCGGTGCCGCTCGTCGAGCCTGGCTCCCCGGCGGTCCCGCGCGTCACCGCTGGGATGGCGAGCCGCGTATCACTCCCGTACCCATCCGTGTTCCCGCCCTGTGCCGCAGGCCCCGGGAACACCCGCACCTACCGAGACGGACATTCCATGGCTGGGCGTATCGAGGACTACGCACTCATTGGGGACATGCAGACCGCTGCCCTGGTCTGCCGTGACGGCAGCATCGACTGGCTGTGCCTGCCCCGCTTCGACTCCCCCGCGGTCCTCGCTGGGCTGCTTGACAACGAAGAGAACGGCTTCTGGCGCATCGGACCGGCGTGTGCCGACGGAGTGAATCCGCCCACCGCGGACCGGCGCAGTTACGTCGACGATTCCCTAATCCTGAGCTCGGAGTGGGACACCCTCCAGGGCACGGTCCGCGTCACGGACTTCATGCCGCCGCGTGACGGGGCGCCGCAACTGGTCCGGATCGTGGAGGGCCTGAGTGGCCAGGTGCAAATGAGGTCCGCGCTGCGGATGAGGTTCTCCTACGGACGTGTGGTGCCCTGGGTCCACAAGGTTGGTGACCGCACCGCGGCTGTGGCGGGCCCCGACTCGGTCTGGTTGGACACCGCGGCCCATACGCGAGGCGAGGACCAGACGACGTACGCGGACTTTACCGTCCGGCCTGGCGAGCGGATCGCGTTCACCATCAGCTGGCAGCCGTCGCACAGGGGCGAGCCGCCGCTACCGGAGCCGTACTCGGCCCTGGAAGCGACCGCCGATTTCTGGCGTGGATGGGTCGAGCAGTGCACCTACCGCGGCCCGCACCGGGACGCGGTGGTCCGTTCGTTGATCACGCTGAAGGCGCTCACCTACGCCCCGACGGGAGGGATCGTCGCGGCCCCGACCACGTCCCTGCCCGAGGAAATCGGCGGCGTACGAAACTGGGACTACCGCTACACCTGGCTGCGGGACGCGGCGATCACTCTTTCCTCGCTGCTGCGTACCGGCTACCGCCAGGAGGCGCACGCCTGGCGCGAGTGGCTGTTGCGGGCGGTCGCCGGGGACCCCGAGAACTTGCAGATCATGTACGGCATCGCCGGAGAACGCGAACTCGTCGAGGCGGAGCTGGACTGGCTGAGCGGATACGAGGGATCTTCCCCAGTCCGTATCGGCAACGGCGCCGCCGGCCAGCTCCAGCTGGACGTCTACGGCGAGACCATCGAAGCGCTGCACCTGGCCGACCGCGCCGGCCTGGCCCCCAACGACCACGCGGCCGCCCTGCAACTCAAGATGATCGCCTATCTGCAAGAACACTGGACCGAGCCGGACGAAGGCATCTGGGAAGTTCGCGGCCCGCGCCGGCACTTCGTCCACTCCAAGGTCATGGCATGGGTCGCCGTCGACCGCACCGTCAAGCTGATCGAATCCGGTCGTGCGGTCGGACCGCTTCAGCAGTGGCGTGAGCTGCGCGACGCCATACACCGGGACGTCTGCGCCAAGGGATTCGACTGGGAGCGCAACACGTTCACGCAGTCGTACGGCTCCAAGGAGCTGGACGCGTCGCTGCTGCTCATCCCCCAGGTCGGCTTCCTGCCTCCCGAGGACAAGCGCGTCATCGGCACCATCGAGGCGATCCAGCGGGAGCTGTCCACCGAGGACGGGTTCATCCTGCGCTACCGCACCGGCGGCCCGGGAGCGGGCCTCGACGGGCTTCCCGGTGACGAGGGCGCCTTCCTGGCCTGCTCCTTCTGGATGGCCGACGACCTCGCCATGATCGGCCGCCTGGACGAGGCCCGCGACCTGTTCGAGAAGCTCCTCGCCCTGCGCAACGACCTGGGACTGCTCGCCGAGGAATGGGACCCGCGGCTGAAGCGCCAGGTCGGGAACTTTCCCCAGGCGTTCAGCCACGTTCCGCTCATCGACACCGCATTGCGCCTGCAGCATGCCCTCGAACTCGCGGAGGCGGCATGAGCTCGCACAACGAAACGCTGCGAGGACTCTTCCCCGACGCCCTCGCCGTCACCCGTCCCGTCACCGTGGCAGTCGGTGAGCGATTCGAGGTCGTCACCCTGCCCGAAGTGCACGCCCGGGCAGTCCTCGCGAGGTTCGCCTATCGCCGGCCTCATCCGGTTGGTGCCGCCGTCGCGGACAACGGGCGATGGAGCCTGGTGCTTCCGACCGGGTCGGAAGAACCGCGCTGGCCGTCGGTGGCCCACTTCCAGAACAAGGGGTGGCTGCGCATTCCGCCGGTGTCCTCCTCGGGACCCGGAACCCTGCACTGGGCCCGATTCGGCAACGAAGTCGGCTGCGCATTCACCGCCCCGCTGCTGCTGAACTTCGCGCTGGCCGCGCGGGAATCAGTCTCCGTCGCCGGCGGGGCATACCCCTCCGCCTCTCGGGCCGACGCTGAACCCGGCCCCCTCTCCCGTATCCCTGTGAGGGCTTGATGATCAACGAGATAGCGGACGCAGCTCCATGGGCCCTGACTGGGGTCTTCGTGCTCGCCACGGCGCTCGTCGGACGCCGCCTGGTGGCCACCAAGCAGCAGCTGCGCGACCAGGGCCACGCGGCCACAGCGGAACTCCAGTTGCGGGACGCGGCACTGGCCGAGCTGAACGAAACACGGTTGCCGGCCATCGCCTACGCCATCGCCCAAGGGCAGCCCCTCCCCCCGGCACGGCCCCCGCTCGACGACTTCACCAAGCATCTGCGCACCGTGGAGGAGCAGTTGGCGCGGGTCCTGGCGGAAGCCAGGGACCGCGCCGGACAGGTCAGCCAGGGGACGCTGCTCGCGGTCACCCGCACGCTGCAGAGCCTGGTCAACGGCCAGCAGGTGGCCGTCACCGACATGATCGGCCGCTACGACTCCCCGGAGGTGGTCGCTGACCTGATGGTGTTCGATCACACCACTGCCCAGGTCCTGCGCCGCACCCAGTCGCTCGCCGTGGCCTGCGGTGCCTGGCCTGGACGGCAGCACGACGCCACGCCGGTGTTCGACGTGGTGCGCGGCGCTGTTGGGCGGATCTTGGACTACCGCCGCGTCGACATCGCCCAGCCCGAAAGCAACCGGGCGGTGGTCGGCCGCTCCGTCGAGGGCCTCGTGATCGCCCTGGCCGAGCTCTTGGAGAACGCCACCCGGTACTCACACCCCGACACGGTGGTCCAGGTCCAGTTCCAGCAGGCTCACAACGGTCTGTCCATCGTCATCGACGACGCGGGCGTCAGCCTGCCGCCGGGAGACCGCGAGCGGGCCCGCTACTTCCTCGCCGCGGAACACCCGATCGACATCACCCGCCTCGGCACCCCGCCGAAGATCGGGTTCCCGGTGATCGGGGCTCTGGCCCGGCGCTACGGCTTCAGCGCCTCGGTCGACACCCCCTCTCCGTACGGCGGGGTGCGCGCCGTGGTCTACCTGCCCAGCGCCACTCTCACCGACGTCGACACCCAACGAGCCGCGAGGGGCGAGAGAGCTGTGCATCTTCCGGCCCCCAGTTCTGCCGGCCCTGTCGAGCCGGTGGGTTCAACGGCTCATGGCCTGCCCAAGCGGCGCCGCCAGGATCCGGCAGACAGCCACTCCGCTGACGCTCCAGCTGTCACGGGGCAGAGCCCCGAGCAGGCCGCCGTCCCGTTCAGCGCCTTCGTGCGCGGCTCGCAGGCCGGCCGCAGCACGCCAACCAGTGAAGGGAACACTTCCGCATGACCGGCACCGCGAACGACCAGAGCAAGCAACTGGCCTGGATGCTCAACCAGATCCTCGCCCAGCCGGAGGTCTACGACGCCCTGCTGGTGAGCGGCGACGGCCTCCTGCGGGCCTGTTCGGAGGGGATGAACCGGGCCATGGCCGAGCGGGTGGCCGCCGCGCTATCCGGGGTCAAGGCGACCAGCACCGCCACAGCGGAGTTCTGCCGGTCGAGCACCGGCTCGTGGCGGCAGAGCCTGATGGAGTTCGACGGCGGCTACGTCATCATGATCGGCGCGGCCGACGGCACCTACCTGGCGGCGGCGACATCCAGCAATGTGGACATCGCCGTGGTGGTCATGACGATGCATACGGTGGTGGGCCAGCTCGGCCGGGAGATGGTCAGCACACCGCGCCAGGAAGACGGCAGCCCCACGTGACGCCGAGGCGCGCCCGCACCGACATCGTGCGGCAGTACGTCATCACGGGCGGCCGGGCCGCCCCGTCGCGCAACGCGCCCGTCTTGGACATGGTCACTCTGGTGGTCGCCCCCGGCGACCGCCCTGTGACCGGGTTCGGCCCGGAGCTGACGAGCATCGTCGAACTGTGCGCCGGGGGCTACCTCTCCATCGCCGAAGTCGCCTCCCGCACCCAGCTGCCGATGATCGTCACCAAGGTCCTCGTCGCGGACCTCATCGACACCGGCCACCTCGTCGCCCGCCGCCCCCCGCCCAAAGCCACCCTGCCCCCCGGCGACCTCATGGAGAAGGTGCTGCATGGCCTCGAGCGTCTATGACGGCATCTACGTGCGCGAATCCGTCGAGAACACGGCGAAGATCTTGGTGGTGGGGCCGTTTGGGGTCGGCAAGACGACCCTGATCGACGCCGTCAGCGAGATCGAGCCGCTGCGCACCGAGGAACTCATGACGCAGGCCGGCGCCGCAGTGGACAGTCTGGCCGGCATCCACGGCAAGACGACCACCACGGTGGCGCTGGACTTCGGGCGGATCACCCTCGGAGACGACGTCGCCCTGTACCTGTTCGGGACACCGGGACAGAGCCGTTTCTCGCCGATCTGGAACGAGCTCGCCCAGGGCGCCTACGGCGTCATCGTCCTGGTGGACTGCCGTCGTCTTGAGGCTTCCTTCGAGGCGATGGGCCTGGTCGAGCGGCGCGGACTGCCGTACGTGGTGGCGCTGAACGTCTTCTCCGACTCGCCCGAGTTCCCCGAAGAGGAACTGCGCGAGGCCCTCGACCTGGCGCCCGATACACCGCTGGTCACCTGCGACGCGCGTGACCGCGCTTCGGTGGTCCACACGCTGATCACTCTCGTCAAGCACCTGACCCGCACCCAGGAGTCCGTGTGACGTCTTATCCCGCCCACGCCGCCGTGCCGCCACCGGGCTGCCCGGCCCACCAGCCCACCGGTCTGCCGCCCTTGTACGGGCCGGACTTCGCGGCCGATCCCGAGAGCACCTACCGACTCCTGCACCAGCAGGGCCCCGCCTCCTGGATCGAACTGCCCCAGGGGATCCAGGCCATCGTGATCACGGACTACAGCTGCGCCCTGGAGGTGCTGCGCAGCCCCTACTTCAGCAAGGACGCGCGCCGGTGGGAGGCGCTGAACCAGGGACTGGTGCCCGCGGACAGCGAGCTGCTGCCGATGATGGCCTGGCGCCCGTCACTGCTGTACGCCGACGCCGACCGGCACCGGCGGCTTCGCCAGGCCGCGGACGACTGCCTGGCCCGGGTCGACGCGCACCAACTGCGCCATTTCGTCCAGGCGAGCGCTGTCGGCCTCATCCAGCAGGTCGCTCCGGCTGGCAGGGCCGACCTGGCCGCCGACTACGCCGTCCGGCTGCCGGTACTGGTGTTCACCCAGCTCTTCGGCTGTCCCGACGAATGGGTGGCGGACATGGCCGCTGCCTGCTCCCAGATGATCGACGCCGAGCCGGCCGCAGCGCAGGCCGGCGGGGCGAACCTGGCCGCTCTCCTGGGTCAACTGATCGCGGCCAAACGTGAGCGACCAGGTGCCGACCTGACGTCCTGGCTCCTGGAACACCCGGCCCGCCTCACCGACGAGGAGATGGTCCACCAGCTCGTCGTCCTCATCGGCGCGGGGACAGTCCCGATGTCGGCCTGGATCTCCAGCACGCTCATGATGATGCTCACCGACGACCGGTTCGCCGGCGACCTGTCCGGCGGCAGCCTGACCATCGGGGACGCGCTTAACGACGTGCTGTGGTCCAAGTCGCCCATGTCGAACTTCTGCTTCCACTACGCGACCCGCGAGTACGGCCTGCGTGACCGGCACGGACGGCAGTTCATCGTTCCCCCGGGCGTGCCCGTCCTGGTCAGCCTCGCGGCGGCCAACGCCCGGCTCAGCGCTGAAGCGAGCAGCGGGCACCGCGCCGCCAACCACGCGCACCTGGCGTTCAGCGCGGGGCCGCACGTCTGCCCGGCCCAGGACCTGGCCGGCGTCATCGCCGAGGTGGCCGTCGAAACGCTGCTCGACCAACTCCCTGACGTGCAGCTGGGCCTCGACGCCGCGGACCTGACCTGGCGACCGGGGCCCTTCCACCGCACCCTCACCGCACTGCCCGCACGGTTCCCTCCCTCTCCCGCCCCGACTTCTTCTGGATCTGGAGCTCCGACATGGAATCAGCAGCACTCCGACAGTGCCCCGTCCTGGACCCCACCGGCAGCGCCCTCCACGCCGAGGCCGCCAGCCTCCGCGCGCAGGGCCCGGCCATCCAGGTGGCGCTCCCTGGTGGCGTCATTGCGTGGTCGGTGACCCGCCTCGACCAGATCAAGTCCCTGACCAGTGACCGGCGGGTATCCCGCGACCCCCGCCAGCACTGGCCCGCACTTTCCGAGATATCCCCGGACTGGCCGCTGAACGCGCTGGTCCTGCCGGAGAGCGCCTTCAACTCCTACGGGCCCGAGCACCGGCGGCTGCGCGGCCTGATCTCCACCGCCTTCACCCCCCGGCGGACCGAAGCCCTCCGCCCGAAGGTCCAGAGGATCGTCGACCGGCTGATCACCGACCTCATCGCCGTCGAGCCCGGACACAGCGTCGACCTGCGTGCCACGTTCGCCTACATGGTGCCCACCGAGGTGATCTGCGACCTGTTCGGCGTGCCCTCCCAGATGCGGCCCTGGATGCGGCGCGTCATCGACGCCGCGCTGCACACCGCGGCCAGCCCCGAGCAAGCCCAGGCCGACTACCTCGACCTCGTGGCCTGCATGAGGGCCCTCATCGCGGACAAGCGCGCCCACCCGGACAAGGACATGACCAGCGACCTGATCGCCGCTTGGGACACCGAAGGGCGACTCGACGAGGAACAGCTGATCGGGACGTGCATCCTCATGGTCGGGGCGGGATCGGAAACGGCCGTGAACCTGATCCTCAAGGCGGCCCACGCGCTCCTGTCCAACCCCGACCAGCTCGCGCTGCTGCGCACCGAAGCGGTGACCTGGGCCGACGTGATCGAGGAGACCCTGCGCAGCGAGGGACCGATCGAACACATGCCGCTGCGGTACGCGGTGGAGGACATCGACCTCGGAGGCGGCGTCCTCATCAAGCAGGGAGAGGCCATCATCCTCGGCTTCGGCGCCGCCGGCCGCGACCCGGCCGTGCACGGCCGGGACGCCGACACCTTCGACGCCACCCGGGCCAACAAGGAGCACCTGGCCTTCGGCCACGGACCGCACTTCTGCCTCGGCGCGCCCCTGGCCCGCATGGAGGCGGACATCGCTCTTCGCGCGCTGTTCGGCAACTTCCCCAACCTGGCGCTCGCCCACCCCGACCAGCCGCCCCTGCCACAGGAGTCGTTCGTCGCCAACGGATTCCAGAGCCTGGACGTCGTCCTCTCCCCGGCGCCGAGCCAGGCCTGAAGTTCCGGCGTCTCTCCCGCCCGGAACCGAGACCACCGGTATTGGCCGCGGCGCACCACTTCGGTGCGCCGCGGCCGCCGGCAGCGGACACGCCCTGCCATCCCTCCGCCCCCACCGCCAAGCCCGCCTCTCGAGTAAGGACGAGCCATGGTCGCCATCCTGCGCTCAGCAGATGAGCTGAGCACCCTGACCCCCACCCAGCAGCGCGTCGTCGAGAAGATCGCCGCTGGCCTCAGCAACCAGCAGGCCGCCACGGAGCTCGGCATGAAGACCGGCACGCTGGCTGGGCACGTGATGAGCATCGGCCACAAATTCGGCGTCACCTCCCGTCCGGCCAAAGTGCACGCCGCCCTGGCCAGTGGGCAGGCGTGCGCCCCCGACGCGCCGGCCACCGTGCCGGACTTCACCGAGGACGAGCTGCGGCTGCTGCACGCTGTCGCCACCTGTTCGGAGAACGACGAGATCGCCGCGGCCGCGCGCATCGCACCGGTGCTGGTGACAACGCGCATCCGCGACCTGGTCGAGAGGGCCGGCGCCCTCAACTCCAGCCATCTGATCGGCCTGGCCCACGCCTGGAAGCTCCTGAGCACCCGCACGGCCCTGGAACCGGGTACGGCGGCCGTGCCGTCTCCGACGAGCCCGCACCACCCCGTCTCCGGAAGTGCGCGATGACGACGCCGTCTTCCCAGCCCCAGCGGCCGGACATCGCCCAGGACCTCATCCAGCGCGCGCACGCCGCACACGAGAACTGGCGAGGCGCCCGCGCGACGGCCACGCCCCCGCAGGGGCGGGCGCCGACGGCGCTCGACACCGCGCTGCTCGCGGACCGGGCCAACACCCAGCTGCTCGAACGGATCATCTCCGCCCACGGTTGGCCCGGCCACAGCCTCGTAGGGGACGAAGCCGCGCGGGCCGCGCTGACGCTCGCGCTGCACGCCGAGCACGACCCCCGCGCCCAGGACTCCTTCCTACGCACGGTCCGTGAAGCCGCCCAACGACACGAGGCGACCCCCGGCCAGTGGGCTCGCCTGTACGACCGATGCCTCGCGCGCGACGGGAAGCCGCAGGCCTACGGAACGCAGCATCGCCAACAGCCCGACGGACAGCTGGAGCTCTACCCGGTCCAAGACCCCGATCAGCTCGACGCCCGGCGTGCACAGGTCGGCCTGCTCCCGTACGCCGAGCAACTCCAGCTGCTGTGCGAACGCCTGTCCGGCAAGAGCAGCTCGTTACCGGCCGGAGACGATCTGGACGTCCTCGTGCTGGCCGGGACCAGGACATGAGCCGCAACCGGCCCCTCCCCCGGGCGCCGTCGTCCGCGCGAGCGCCCGACCGCGACGGCGGGTGCATTCCGCAGCCGTCCATCCCGCCGATCTCCGACGGGGACCGTCGTCCATCAACCCGCACCGGGAGTTAATCCTTGAACCTTCCCACCGCCGAGGCCGATGTGATCCGCATCGCCTCCTGGAATGTCGAGCACAACGGCCTGCCTGGCCACACCGCCGGCGGCGACGACCGGCGCCGACACCTGGCGCACGAGGTCCTGCGCGCTCACCGGCCGCACATCGTGCTGCGCCAGGAGCTGACGCTCGCGCACCTCGACGGGAGGCGCCACCTGCACGAGGAGGGCAAGAAGCTCGGCCTGTCCGCGGTGATGGCCCCGGGCAACCCCGAGAGCCCCAACCCGACCGGTGTTCTCTTCGACCCGAACACGTTCGCCTTGCACGCGGAGTACACGCACGTCACGAACGGTTGGCACCCGATCTGCAACCCAGTTGTCACGCTGCGCGGCGACACCGAGGCCATCAAGCCGCTCTCCCTGGCCTCGTTCCACCTCTGCTCCTACGACCCCGCCACCCGCGAGACCGAGGCCAAGCGTCTGGTCACCCTCGGCGGGCAGAAACGGACCGCCGTCATCGGTGGGGACTGCAACTCCTACCCGCACCGCGGCGCCGACGAGAGCGTGCCGCTGCCGGACTGGGCCGAGGTCAAGGACCCCGCGCACTTCGAGCACCGCACGATCCGCACCGCGGCTGGCCGGGTCTCCGACACGATCCCCGACGAGGTCCTCGCCAGCACCAAGCCGGGGGGCGGACGCGTCTTCGTCGAGCTCGGCCATCACGCCGCCACCGAACTCGGACAGCCCGGCGGACTGGAGGCGACCGCGAGCCTGTGGCGGAAGGACCAGGGGCACCGCAGCCGCATCGACCGGATGTACTGCACGCCCGACCTCGCACCGGCCCTGAAGTCGCTGGAGGTCTTCGCCGACGACGCGGTCGCCGAGGTCTCCGACCACGCCCTGGTCGTGGCCACCTTCGACCGCACGGCCTTCCGCCACGCGCTCACCCCGGGCCGGTGAACCATGCCGCCGCCCCCATCCACCGTCAAAACCGTCAGCGAGGAGAAGCAGCACGTGGCCGATGAACTGCGCGTCGTCTGCTGGAACATCGAGCACAACGGCCGCGGCCGGCATGGAGGCGACGACCACCGCGACCTGGCCCGCGACATCCTCGCCTCCGTCGAACCGCACATAGTGATGCGCCAGGAGCTGACCGGAGCCTGGGACAACGGCAAGGCGGACCTATACTCCGAGGCCAACCGGCTCGGCGGCCTCACGCCGTTCATGCCCGCGCCGCGGGAGGGACGTAGCCGCAACCCGGTGGGCGTGATGGTCGATCCCGCCCTGTTCTTCGTCGACGGCGTGTTCGAGCACGACCTGTCGTGGAAGCCGATCACTAATCCGCGCGTCCGCCTCAAGGGGTGTCCGAAGCCGCTCGATCTGGCGTCGGCGCACCTGTGCCACTTCGACCCGGACACGCGCGCGACAGAGGCGAGGCGGCTCACCACCCTCGCCGACAACGGCCGCACCGCCCTGGTGGGAATGGACGCGAACAGCTATCCGCACCAGACGGCGCTGGAGTCCGTGGCGCTCCCGGACTGGGACAAGATCGAGGACCGCGTCCACTACCAGCACCGCACCATCGAGCGCGACGGCCGGCGCGTCTCGGACACCCGGCCGGACGAGATCCTCACCGGCGGCAACCCGGTCTTCACCGACCTCGGCCTGCACGCCGGCACCACCCTCGGCCAGCCCGGCGCGCTCGCGGCGACGGCAAGCCTGAAGCGCACCGACCAGGGGCCCGCTCAGCGCATCGACCGCATGTACTGCACCCCCGACCTCGCCCCGGCCCTCATCTCCTTCGAAGCCGTGGCCACCGACGAGGTACGGGAGGTGTCCGACCACGCCCTCCTGGTCGCGCGCTTCGACCTCGACATCCTCCGCCAGATCCTCACGCCCACCCGCTGACACCTCTGCCTCTGGGGGAAGCTCCATGCTCATCAACGCGGCAATCTGCAACTTCGAAAACAACGGCGGCGGCGACCGCGCATTGTGGCAGCAGATGCACGACAAGCTGGCGTCGCTCGACCTGCATCTGCTCCTGCGACAGGAGATGTGGAACGCACAGGACAACGACAACGAGCTCGCGGACGCGGCCGAAGAAGTGCTCGGCATGGCCGGCCTGATCGGCGCCGAGTGCTGCACCGCCCTCTACCACGACCCGAACCTCTTCACTGCGGTCGGCGAGTTCCCGAAGACCGGCCCGATGTGGGTGCTCCCGCCGACCGTGCGCAGCCTGCAACTCGCCGGCACCGCCCCCGGCGCGGTCCCGCTGATCGTCGGCTCCTACCACCTCAACTACTGCTCCACCACCACACGCCTCTCGGAGGCCGAGTGGCTGACCAAGTGGAACGACAAGTGGGTGAAGGACAAGCACGGCGACCGGTACGTCCACCACCCCGTGCTGCTCGGCGGCGACAACAACAGCTACCCCGTCGCCGGCACTCCCGGCGACCCGGCTCTGCCCGTCCTGGAGGAGATTCGCGACGAACCCCACCGGGTGCACCGCTCCTACATCGGGCCGGACGGCGTGCGCCGGATGGACGACCGCCCGGACGACACCCTGCGCACCGCCGGCCTCCAGGACGTCGCCCGCCACCTCGTCGACACCACGGGCGACACCAGTGCCGTGGCGCCGACGGTCGACGCCTGTGACACCCACGGCCCGGACGCGCGCATCGACCGGATCTACGTCAGCAAGGAACTCCTGCCCGCCGTCCGCGCGGTCGAGGTCATCGACACGAAGGGCCTGTCCGACCACCACACGGTCCTGCTGCGCCTGGACCGGGACACGCTCACGGACATCCTCAACAACCCGATCAGTCGGGCGGCATGACCGATGGCAACGCCAAAGGACCCGGGCTCCGCATCCTCCGCACCGCGCTCGCGCACATCGCCGCCACGCTGTGCCGCCCCTCTCCCGAGGAGTGCGCGGAGGACTACGCCTGGTTCCGGGAGCGCCTCGCCGACCCGGGCCTCCTCGACTGCGCGGTCGGCGTGAAGACGGACGGCGCCGTACTCCTCGCGGTGCCCGCCGGCGGCAGCCGCAGCGGCGGCTACCTGTCGGTGGGCAGCGTGACCGATGCCGTACGCGTCTGGGCAGCCCTTCGGGGCCAGCCTGGGTTCCCGCGCGTTCGACTCGGCCTGTCGGTCCACCGCGACACCTGCCACACCGTCAACTGGGGCCCACGGCAGCCCCAGACCGACGCGGAGCGCGGCAGGTACTTCGGGTACGCGCCGTCCGCGATCGCCACCTTCCTCCACCGCGTCTCGATGTTCGACCCGCTTCCGGAATCCGCGACGAGCGGAGCGGACAGGACCGGCGCACGCGCCTGGAACAAGGACCCGCTGCTGTCGACGCTTCGCGACGTCGGCGGCTGCCTGGCCGTGATCTTGATGGGCGTTCTGATCACCGTGCTGGTGTCAGCGGCCCGCGGCACCTGGCCGCTGATCGGCGACATCCCCTGCCCTCACGTCATTCACCGCACCTCACAGGACCAACGATGACCACGAACCCGCCCGCACCCGCTCAGCGCCCCCAGCCCTCGGACGACACGCTGGAAGCCGCCGTTCCCGCCCAAGGTGCGCCCGCCGCGCGGGAGTCCGCCTCCGCGAGGACCTTCTCTGCTCATGGGAAGGCCTTCACCCGCCTCCCCCGCCGGGCCCTGACCGTATGGCGGGCGGCCACGGTGCTGTTCACCGCCGGCGCGGTCCTGGTCGTCGGCGGCCTCGGGGCAGCGCTCGTTCCCCGCCTGTGGGCTTCGGTTCCCCCCTGGCCGGGGTGGTGCGCGGCGGGCGTGGTGGCCGCCGTAGGGCTGGTGCGGTTCGCGCGTCTGCCTGCTCGCTGGGCGCGGACCGGCTTCCACCTCGCCGACCAGGAGCTGTGGATTCAAACGGGCCTGTGGCGCCGCACGCTGGAGATCCTTCCGTACGGACGCATCCAGTCCGTTGAAGTCGAGTCCGGTCCGCTTCAGCGCCGCTACCAGCTGGTGTCGGTCATCGTGGCCACCGGCTCCTTCCACAGCTTCTGGCTGCACAACATGGACGTCAGCGTGGCGGACGAGATCCGCGACCAACTGCTGCGCGCCGCCCAGGACCAGCAGGTCGCCCTGTGACCGAGCCCGCCGTCCTCGAAGGGCGCCTTCACCCCATCACACCGTGGCGCCGCGCCTTGGCCACCATCACCGGAGCCGTCCTGTTCTTCTTCCGGGACGCCGAATCGTGGGTCAAGTCCGCCGAGGGTTGGCCCCGCTGGGTCCTCGCCCTCGCCGCCGCAGCCGTCTCCCTGGCCGGCGCCGTTTACGGCTACCTGTCCTGGAGGAAGACCTCCTACCAGCTGACCGACGACGCCCTCCACGTACGTACCGGCATCCTCTTCCACCGGCGGCACCGCTTCGTCCTCGACCACCTCCAGGCAGCCGACGTCCACCGCCCCCTCCTCGGCCGGTGGATCGGCGTATGCAGCCTCCGCCTGTCCGTTTCGGGGCAGAGCGCGACGTTGAGCTACCTGAGCGAAGCCGACGCCTCAGCGCTCCGCAGTGCCCTGCTGCGGCGCATGTCCGGCGACACGCCCGCCGCGAGCGAACAGGTGGCCGAGTCCGAGGAACTGGCCGAGCCACCGCTCCTCGTCGTTCCCGCCCGCCGGCTCGCCCTGTCGATCCTGCTGGAAGCCCACACCATGGTCCGCGCCGGGATCGCGGTGATCGGTGGGCTGGTCCCCTATCTGATCTTCCACGAGCCGCTCGCCCTGCTCTCCCTGGCAGGATCGGCCGGCGCCGTGTGGAAGATGACGTACGGGCGCTGGCCCCGCTACCACGGCTGGACGCTCACCGCGGCTCCCGGCGGCTACCGCGCCGAGTACGGCCTGCTCGACCGGCGGCACCAGACCTACCGCCATCAGCGGACTCAGGCTGTCACCCTGGTCCAACCCCTCCTGTGGCGGCGTCGCGGGTGGGTGCAGATCCTGGTCTCGACCGCGGGCTACCACCACCCCCTCCTCCTCGCGCCCGTGGCGACCCTCGCCGAGGCCGAACGCCTGATCGCCGACCTCTACGGGCCCGACGGCGTACAGCTGCTGAACACTCAGACACCGGCCCCACGCCGTGCCCGCTGGGCCACCCCTTGGAGCCACGTGCTGTCCTGCAGCGTCAGCTCCGACCACGTGAGCGTGTGGCACGGCCTCTTCCTGCGCAACGTCAGAACTCTCTGCCCCACTTCGAAGACACAGAACATCGTCACGAGCCAGGGTCCCTGGCAGCGGCGCCTCGGACTGGCCACCGTGCACCTGGCTGTGGCCGGCGGGCCCGTGCTGTCCGGGCGCCATCGCGACGCAGGCGAAGCCCAACGGATCGCCTCCCGCATGCTGACCCTCAGCCGGACGACACGCCTCCCCGCGAGGGACGCAGTGCTAGTTCCCGGGACGCTGGCGTCGCGCGATCCACAAGGCGCGGCCTCGTGAACCGATCAGTGACCTCGTTCGTGCGCCGTCACCGGCGCCAACTGCAGGCAGACGCGCCCCGGTGGCACCCCCGGGCGGCCGGCTCGCTCGCCCTGTGGCAACTCGGCGCCGAAATCGCCCTGTTCTTGCCCACCTACAACACCCGGGGCTGGTACCTGCCGGGCGGAGCCCTGGAACAGGACGAGGACCCCGAACACGCGCTGACCCGTGAACTGCTGGAGGAGACAGGACTGCACCGCCGGCCTCTGCGCTTGCTCGTGATCGAGTCGGTCCGTGCCGACCCGGCTCGCGGCAAGCCAGCGGGTGAGAACTACATCTGGCAAGTCGACCCGCTGACCCGCCAGGAGTGGGACAGCGTCCGTCTGCCGCCCCAGGAGCTGAAGGACAAGCGCCTCGTCGCCTCCGGCGACCTGGGCCGCTTCGTCCGACCTGCACTGGAGCGCCGCATCCGCGCGGCGCTGAAAGCACAGACCACCGGCACCACGCTCTACCTGCCGCGCAGCCACTGACGATGAATAGGAGCGCGCCCGTGTCGTCACCTTCTCAGAAGCCGTCACCGCCCAGCGCGATCGCGTTCGACTTCGCGGGCACGCTGACCACCGCCGAACGGTGCCGCCCCAACGGCGCCCTGGTCCGCCGCGTCCTGACCCGTATCGGCAGCGACGTCGGCCCCGAGTTCGCCACCAGCTTCGACTCATCGATGTGGCGGTACTACACCGAGTCTCTGCCCGACTCCCTTGAGCGCCTCGTGCGCGCCACTGCGGCCCGCCACGGCGTACGCCTGCTCCCCCTGGAAACGCTGCTTGATGAGATCTGGCGAGAGTGCGGCGATCACCCCATCGATCCGGACGCGGCCGACGCGGTGCGCGCACAGCACGCGGCCGGCCGGACCACGGTGCTGGCCAGCAACACCTGCCGCCCCCCGGAGCGACGCCGGGCGACGCTGGCCGCAGCAGGTCTGGACTGTATGCGCGTGGTCTGCTCCAGCGACGTGAAGGTCGCCGCGGCCAAGCCATTCGACCGGTTCTACCAGCAGGTGATCGAGGCGGCCGAGGCACCCGCGCGCGAGATCGTGTTCGTCGGCGACCGGCTGGACAAGGACGTGATCGGGCCGTGCAACGCCGGCATGCGGGCCGTCCTCGTCGACAGCCGCCGCCCGCCGACAGCAGCGCCCGAGTGTCTGGTGGACGGAACCTTCGTCATCTCCCGGCTTGCCCAGCTCATCGAGGTCATCGAGTGATGTGCGGCTCGCGCCCACCTACGGCGTCGCGCCGGAAAACCAACCCCGCGACTGCTCAGTGGCGCCTACTCGCACTGCCTGACAACTGATAGCGCTCCGCCGTCTCCGGGGATCTCCCGCACCCACCCCGGGGCGCGGTAGCCCCTCGCCTCGGAAGGACTCTGGCATGGACGACAGGCACACAACGGTGCTGGACCGACTGGTCCGCGCCATTGCTACAGCGCACCCTGGCAGGCGCCCGCTCACGGACACCGACCGGGATGCCTTGGCGCCCCTACTCACCTCGCCCAACAGCCTGCGGACTCGGCTGGAGGCCCATCTTGGTGGGGAGGCGGGGCGGGTGAAGGTCACCGGAACTCTGGAACGGCGCCTGCTGCTCCTGGAACGCCCCGGCAGCAAGTGGATCGCCGCCGACCTGTCCGGTGCCGACCACGCCTCCCGCCGCTGGCCGCAATGGGCCAAGGAGCATATCCAGTTGGCTACAGCCGACTCGTGGCTGTCGTTCGCCGAGTTGACTGAGACGGCCGTCGAGCGGCTTGCCCGGCCGGACGTGCACCTGATGGCCCTGTACCACCCGGAGTTCTTCCCCATGCCGCGTTTCCCCCTGGGAATCAGCGACGTGGCCCGCGCGGCCCGCACCACGCTCACGGGCACGGTCACCCTGGCCGACATGCAGTTAGGCATCACCATCGAGGACCTGATCGAGCAGCTCATCACAGAGAAACCGGACATCGTCGGCATCTCCGCCACGTTCGGCCAGCACGACCTGATGATCCGGCTCCTCGACGCCGCCTTCTCCCTGCCCGCGCCTCCGTTGGTAGTGGCCGGCGGAAGCCTCACCGCTCGCAACGAAGCTCTGCTCTTGCAGCGCTACCCGAACCTGCTCGTTGCCCGTGGCGGGGGCGAGGCCACCATCGAAGGGATCCTGGCCCACTGGCACGGCGACATCCCCCGCGAGGAGATACCCGGCATCGGCTACACCGGCGCCGCCCGCGGAGGCGGCATGGTTCTCGGCCGGCGCCGCACCGCCAAGCCGGTCACCCGGGACACCAGCAGCGACATCCTGCCCGAACTCGACTTACTGCCGGCCACCTTCGCCCACCACGGCGTCGCGCAGCTCGAGTCCAGCCGCGGCTGCACCAACACCTGCTCCTTCTGCCCGCGCGGCCACAAGGGCCTGTGGGCCGGCGCTGCCCCGACCCTGCTGCCCTGGATCCTCAACGAGATCCGCCAGGTCTTCGACCGGTACCCGGACATCTCCCGCACCTTGTACCTGGTCGACGAGGAGATCATCGGCGCCGGCCCAGATGCCGTCGGCCGCGTCCTGGAGCTCGCGCGCACCCTGCACGCGGCCGGGTTCGCCTGGGAGTCCAGTTGTCGCATCGACCAAACCGTACGCACCGACCAGGACGAGGCGTGGCACATCGAACGGGCGCAGATGTGGCGCACCCTCGTGGAACTGGGGCTTCGCCGGATGCTGTTCGGCGTGGAGTCCGGCGTCGACTCCATCCTGACCCGCTTCAACAAGGAGACCACCGCCGGGCAGAACGCGCTGGCGATCCGCACCCTGTCCGCGCTCGCGGTCCCCACCCGCTACACCTACATCACCTTCGACCCGCTCATGACCCTGGCCGAGCTGAAGGCCACCTACGCCTTCCAGGGGCGGACCGATCTGCTGCTGTACCCCCAGCCCGACCTGGATGCCCGAGAGATCGTCCGGGGGGTCCGCGACGAGGAGTGGGTGGCCGAGCACGCCACCGGCCGGCCGCTGCATACCGGGATCAGCTACATGCTGGTGTCGATGGAGTGCCTGATCGGTGCCGCCTACACCCGGCAGGCGACCGCCGCGGGTCTGACCGGGCAGGCCGAGCCGCTCATGGGCCGCGTTGCCTGCCGATACCGGGACTGGCGGATCGGGGTGGCGAGCAGTTGGGCGCAGCGGTGGGTGGACCGCCACTTCGCCCTCGACTACACCCTCAAGAGCCTGGAGAAAGTCCTCGACGGCGCGTCCCGGCACGCGGTGCGCCAGGCCCGCGTGGTGCTGAAGGACGCCGCCTACCACGTCCTCGGCGACATGATCGCGGCCATCGAGCACTACGACCTGGAGCAGCCTGAGCAGGAGGACGTACTGACCGTGCGGATCGTGGCGGCTTTGGAGGCCCGCGCCGGGCTGCTGCGCCAGCAGATGGCCACCACCGTGTTCGAAGTCGGCCGCCATCTGTCCGGTGAGCATGCGGCCATGCTCACCCGCGAGCACGGCCGCTGGGCAGCAGCGGCGAGCTGGGAGCTGATCAACGCGGGAGAGTCCTGTGCGTGAGCGGCCGGCCAGGAACCGGGTGCCCCGCCGCTTCCCGGGCGGGACACCCCACGCCTCGTGGTCAGGCGCCGGTTTTTTCCGGGATCGGCACCCAGTTGAACTCCGGGCAGAAGCGGGCGTACGTGACGAGTTTCCAGGTCGCGTACTCCTCGACCCGCCCCGAGCTGCGCAGCAGGTGCTTGACCCAGGTGTGGGCGATGCGCTCCTCCGGGGTCATGGTCGTGTCGATCTGGTCGAGCATCCGACAGGAGACGGCGAAGTCCTCGACCGTCAGCGCGCTCAGGTCGATCTCGATGCCGTCCACGGTGAAGGCGAAGACGAGCCGGGAGGTGGAGAAGCGGGTCTTGCGCTCGCCCAGGAACGTCGTGTGCGGCGCGAGGACCTCCCGCAGGCGGTCGCGGTCCTCCACCGGGTAGCCGATGCCGAGGTCCAGGTCGGAGGTCTCGAGGTTCAGCCGGGTCCCGAAAGAGCCGACGTCGCGGGGCTTGTGCCCAGTCCACTCACTGATCAAGGCGGCAGCCTCGGCACGCACTTGCTCCAGGCGCTCGTCGGCGGCGCGCATCTGCTCGTAGAAGGCGCGGGCGCGCTCGAACTCAGCGTCGGTGAAGTCCCGGCGGTCGACCCAGCGCCGCTCGGTGATCGCGTTCAAGTCAAGGTCGGTGAAGGGGGATTGTGTCGTCACTCGACGCACCATACTCACTCCGTGAATCGGTATATCAGCGTTTGCCACTAAATGAGAACTAAGAGGTGCTTCCTGTGAATGCAGCGCAGTCTCCGCCGCGCCGTGTCCTCGCCCGCGGCCTGTCCGTCCATCCGATCGGCATCGGAGCCTGGGCCTTGGGCGGCCCCGACCACAACCTGGGCCTGCCGATGGGGTGGTCCACCGCCGACGACGCCTCCTCCCGCCGTGGTCTGGAGACCGCCTACGAGCGCGGCGTGAACCTCGTCGACACCGCCGACGTGTACGGACACGGGCACTCCGAGCGGGTTATCGGCGACTTCGTCGCCACCGTCGACCGGGCCACGCTCGTGCTGTCGTCCAAGGTCGGCTACCACCGCGGCACGGCCCGGCACGCCTACCTGCCCTCGGCGATGCGCCGTCAGCTCGAGACGACGCTGGAGAACCTGCGCACCGACCGCCTGGACATCTACTTCCTCCACAACGCCGACTTCGGGCCTGACGACCGCTACCTGGACGAGGCCGTCGCGCAGATGCGCGACTTCCAGCGCCAGGGCCTGGTCACCGCAGTCGGGATGCGCGGCCCGCACCGCTACGCCACCGAGCGGGTCACCGTCGCCAAGGAACTCCGCGGGGACAAGTACGCCCGGTTCGCCTACCTCGCCGACCAGATCCGCCCCGACTACCTCGCGGCCCGGTTCAACGCGCTGACCCCGCCGCCTGCCGGCGGCCGTCCGGACATCTTCGCCCTGGCGGCATCCCTTGGCGCCAGCGTGCTGATCAACAAACCGCTGGCCCAGGGCCTGCTCACCGGCAAGTACGACCCCGACCACCCGCCCGTCTTCACTCCCGGCGACCACCGGCTGCGCAAGGCATGGTTCACCCCCGGAGCGCTGAGGATCATCCAGGACGGTCTGTCCCCGTTGCGCGAACGGTTCGGCGCCGCGCCGGCCACGCTTACCCGAGTAGCCCTGCAGATCTGCCTGCAGCAGGCCGACAACGCCGCCGTCCTGGTCGGCTTCACCCGACCCGAGCAGGTCACCGAGAACCTGGCCGCCGTGGAAACCCCCCTCACCGACGACGAACTCAACTTCGCCCGCACCACCCTCGGCCGGCTCCAGCAGAACCTGGACGCCCACAGCGAGGTGTTCCTCGACGAGAAAGACGCCCGCCGATGACCTCCCCCAAGCAAATGTCCCTGATCACCTCGCAAGCGCCCACACACCGGCCGGCCGACGACGTCGTACGGCTGCTGCTGTTCAACGCCCAGCACGCCTCCCCTGAGCGTTCCCGGCGGCAGGCCGAATGGATCGCCGACCAGGAGGAAGCTGACATCGCCGTGCTCACCGAGATGTCCTCCTCCCACGACGCTCTCCTCACCGCGCTCACCGACGGCGGGTACGACGCCGTCATCGCCACGCAGCCTGACGGAGCCGACTACCGCACGGTCATCGCCTGCCGCACCGCCGACGCTCGGCCGGTCGATACACCAGTCACCGTCACGCCGCACCGCGCCCCGGCCGCCCGCGTCACCATCGACGGCCCGGGCGGGTACACAGTCGGCATCCTGGGCCTGTACGTCCCCTCCCGCGGCCCGAAGGACCAGCGCAACGTCGCCAAACGAGCCTTCCAGAACGCGGTCACGCAGGCCCTGCCGAAGCTCCGCCGCACCTTCCCGGACATGCCCGTCATCGTGGCCGGCGATCTCAACGTCCTCGAGCGCGGCCATCAGCCGCCGCACAAGGTGTTCGGCGAGTGGGAGTACGCCTTCTACGACTCCTTCCGGGCCGTCGGCCTCACCGACGCCTTCCGGCACCTGCACCCCGACACGACTGCCCACTCCTGGTACGGGCGCAGCGGCAACGGCTTCCGCTTCGATCACCTCTTCGTCTCCACACCTCACACCGGCCAGGTCCTCGCCTGTGACTACCACCAGGGGCCGCGGCAGGCCGGTCTGACCGACCACGCGGTCATGACCCTCCGCCTGGACGTATCGGCCCCCGGCAGACAGAGCGAGGCGTCACCGTCGCATGCCAGCTGATCGGGTACAGCGGCCCGTCTGACCATCGGCGTTTCGGCCATTCCGCCCACGGACGCACGCTCTTGCGCGGCAAGGGTCGGTGCACGGTCCACCTTGAGAGATCCGCTCAATTCCACCGTGCACAACCCGACCGAAAAACAGGTGTTCGAAATCGTGGCGGCGTCGTTGGACACGCCGAAGCCGCCATCCATGTCCACGAGGGGGAACACGTTGACGTCAGCCGAACCCGACAGCGACGAGAACGAGAACCTGCTGAAGACCGCCACGACGGGCGGCATTTCGGACGCCGAGCGCGAGCTGTACGGAGGGCGGTTGCGCTACGACCAGTCCTTCGTCCGCCACGAGGGCCCGCTGACCCGGCTGAAGTTCGGGCACATGGCGGCCGCGCTGCCGCGCATGGTCGGCATGGTGCTGCGCACCGGATGGCAGACGGACCGGCGGGCGCTCGCCGGTGTCGTGGCGGCCCAGCTCGGGCAGGGCGTGACGGCAGGGTGGGGGCTGGTGGCGGTCAACAACGTCCTCACACAACTGTTCGCCGACGGGCCAACATCGGGCAAGCTCCGCGACGCCCTGCCGTCGCTGGTGGTCCTCGCCGTCGCGGCGGTGGCCACCGCATTGCTGTCGGCGTGGTCGACGGCGATGTCGGGCCGGCTGGAGCCGCAGGTGGAGCGCGCCGTGTCCGCCCGGTACTACACGGCCGTCACCCACGTGGAGGTGGAGGCGACCGAGCGGCCGGAGGTGCAGCGGGTCCTGGAGGCAGGGAAGTTCGGCACTGACTCCGCCCGGAGCATGCTCCGGCTGTCGGTGGGCGTGGGAAACGTGGTGATCGGCATGGCGGCGGCCGCTGTCGTGCTGGCGTCGCTGCACTGGGCGCTGCTGCCGATGCTGCTGGCCATCGCCGTGCCCAAGGGGTGGGGCGCGGTCCGCTCCGCGCGCCGCGACTACCTCTCGCGCCTGAACTGGGTCGACCACCGGCGGGCGATCGCTTCCCTGCTGGCCTACCTCACCCGTCCGCACGCCGCCGGCGAGATCCGTGTGCACGCGGCCGGCACCAAGTTGCTGTCCAGCTACGAGGAGATGTCAAGGCAGACCGAGGCGGAGCAACGGCGCCTTGCCCGGGCCCAGGCCTCGACCGACCTGGTCGCGGGCGGCTTCGCCGGCCTGGCATCGCTGGCCTGCTACGGATTGCTGTGGTGGCTCCTGTCGACCGGTGGTCTGCCACTCGCCGTCGGTGGGACGGCGGTCATCGCGATTCGAACCTCGACGGCGCGGCTGACGTCGCTGGTACAGCAGATCAACCGGCTCTACGAGGAGTTGCTGTTCCTCACCGACACCGAGGACGCCATCGAGGTGGCGCGGGAGAACGCGATCCCGCGCTCGGGCGCTGCCCTGCCGGAGCCTGTGCGGGAGGTGCGGACGCAGGAGGTGTCCTTCACTTACCCAGGAGCCTCATGCCCCGCGCTGGAGAAGGTGAGCGTGCGGGTGCCCCGGGGGAAGGTGACGGCACTTGTGGGTGCGAACGGCTCGGGAAAGACCACGCTGACGAAGGTGCTGGCCGGCCTGCTGCTGCCCACGGATGGAAGCGTGTGGTGGGAGGGAGGGGCCGGCGAGGCCGTTGAGCTCCGCGAGGCGGACCGTGCTCGGGTGTTCGCCTCGGTCGGCTTGCTGGCACAGGACTTCCCTCGTTGGGAGATGACCGCCGCCGCGAACGTGGCCATCGGCGCCGGCGACCGTCCCCGGGACATGGACCGTGTCCGGAACGCCGCCCAGGCCGCGGACGTGCTCACCCTGATCGACGGCCTTCCGAACGGCTGGGACTCCATCGTCTTCAAGGGCTACGAACGCGGGGTTCAGCTCTCGGGCGGGCAGTGGCAGAAGCTGGGTACCGCGCGAACTCGGTACCGGCAGGCGCCGTTCCTGCTGGTTGACGAACCCACCAGCGCTCTCGATCCGCATGCGGAGATCGCGGCGTTCGAGGGGCTGTGGTCCCTGGCGCAACAGGGTCACGCCGTCGTGCTCGTCACTCACCGGCTGGCCGCCACCATGAAGGCCGACCACATCTACGTCCTCGATCAGGGGTCCGTCGTCGAGGAAGGCGCGCACGCGGACCTGATGGCTCGCGAAGGCGGCATGTACCAGGGGATGTTCACCGCGCAGGCCGCCCAGTACGGACTCGCGGCGGCGGCCCACCCCGTCCCCGGCCCCCGCGGCACGCGACCGTCCAACAACGAGAAGGCGGGCTGACCGCTGGCCCGACCTGCACAAGCCCGGCCGCCCCCGCACCCGAAAGCGAGACGACGCTCGTGTCACCCAGCCCTTCCTCGATCCGCAAGACCGTCGAGGCGTACCTCGATCAGCACCCGGACGAACGCGACACCCTGGCCGAACTGATGGCCGCGCTGGACCAGCCCGGCGACGCGACCGCCCGGTCGACCGTGCCCGCTCACGTCACTTGCAGCGCCGCCGTCATCGACCACCGGTGCCAGGTCCTGCACATCCGGCACCGGGCCAGCGGCGGCCTCGTGCTCGTCCCCGGAGGTCACATCGAGCCCGGGGACCGCACGCTACTCGCCGCGGCGCTACGCGAGGTGAAAGAGGAAGCAGGGATCGAGCCGGGCGCCCTGTGCCTGGCCCGGCAGACTCTCGGCTCTCCGATCGACATCGACGTCCACCACATCGACGCCAACCCTGCCAAGGGCGAACCGGCCCATCGGCACTTCGACTTCCGCTACGTGTTCTACCTCATCGACGGGGAGCCGCCGACGATCACCTTGCAGGACGAGGAGGTCTCCGGCGCCCAGTGGCTCCCCCTACCCGAGGTCACCTCCCCGACGCTGCGGGCGAAACTTCTGCAGGCGCAGATGGACGGGCGGCCGGAGCCAGTGAACGCCTCCGCGCTCATCCACGACGGGGCCGGCCGCTACCTCCTTCATCTGCGCGACCACGCACCCGGCATCTGGCAGTCCGGGGCGTTCGACCTTCTCGGCGGCGGCCGCGAACCCGGCGACCTGGGCCTTGAGGGCACCCTGCTGCGTGAACTGTCCGAGGAGGTCCCCGACCTCCGCCTCGATGTCCTGGAGCCGTACGCCGTGGGGGCGGCCACCAGCGTCGACGGGCTCAGCGTTCCCATCGAGGTCTTCGCCGGCCGTTGGCGCGGCAACCCCGATCGTCTCCGGTTGCACGAAGGGGTCCTGCTGCGCTGGTTCACCCCCGGCCAGATGGACCGGCTGCGGTTGAGCCCCGCAACACGCGACCTCATCGACCGGCACGCGGCCGAGAACGCCCCGCACGTGGCCGCGCCGGAGATGCCGCCGGTGTGGGACGGCGGCAGCCGCACCGTGCTGAACGGCATCGGCGTTCACCTTCACCTGGAGGACAACGACGGCCGGATCCTCCTCGGTCTGCGCCACCCCGACTCCGTGTACGCAGGGAACACCTGGCACTACCTGGCAGGGAGATGTGAGCAGGAATCGGCGGTGGCATGTCTGGTCCGAGAAGCTCGGGAGGAAGCGGGACTGGACATCGACCCTGCGGACGTGGAGCTGGTCCACGTCGTGCACGTCGTGGACGCACCGGGCGGACAGCCGCTGCTGCAGTTGGTCTTCACGGCACGCCGCTGGGAGGGCGCTGTGGAGGTCCGTGAGCCCGACAAGTGCCTGGCCTGGCAGTGGTGGCCGCAGCAGGACCTCCCCGAGCAGCTCGTCCCCTACACCCGCACGGCCATCAGCGGCATCGCTGAAGGCCGCACTTACTCGCAGATGGGCTGGTGAACGGCGTGCGCGCGGGCACCGGCCGCGGTGCCGGACTGTCGGCCGCCCAGGACGGTCCGGTGCCGGCCGGTCCGTTCCCGGAAGCGTACGGACGCGCCCGGTATGAGGGGCGCCGGTGCATGAGGGAGTACCTGGAGGAAGCCGGGGTGATGCTGCGTGATCTCCCGCACTGAGTCCCCCGGGTCCGCCTCGTCCGGCGATTCGCTGTGGCAGCACCGCGACTTCCGCCGGTACCTGACGGGACAGACCGCGAGCGTGGCCGGCAGCTCGATCACCCAGATGGCGCTGCCGGTGCTGGCCGTGCTGCACCTCCACGCGACGACCGCTGAGGTCGCTTGGCTGACGTTCTTGGGGCAGCTCCCGCCCGCGCTGCTCGCCCTGCACGCCGGCGCGCTTGCCGACCGCCACTCCAAACGCCGACAGATGATCACCGGTGATCTGGTCAGCGCTGCGGCGCTCGCCACCGTGCCGTTCTCGGCCGCGCTCGGCACCCTGACCCTCACCCAGCTCATGATCGTCGCTGTCGTCCAGGGGGCCGCGAGCGTCCTGCACGACGCTGCGGCGATCAGTCTCCTGCCCGCTCTCGTCGACCGGTCGTTGATCCAGCGGAGTAACAGCCGCGTCGGCGCGCTGTTCGCGGTCGCCGCGACCGGCGGAAGCAACCTCGGCGCCGCGTTGACCGCGGCGCTCGGCCCCGCCCGGGCGCTGCTCGGCGACGTCGCCTCCTACCTGATCAGCGCCGGCTGCACCGCCCGCATCCAGGCCACCGAACCCGTGCGCGCTCGCACCGACCGCGGCAGGCTGCGCGACGAGATCAGCGCGGGCTTGCGGTACGTGCGCTGCGAGCACCGACTGTGGACCCTGACTCTGATCAACGCCACGACGTCCTTCGCGCTGGGGCTGCTCAATACCCTGTGGGCGCTATACCTGTTGAGGACTCTGGAGATGAGCGCGACTGCCTTCGGCGTGGTCCTCGGCGTGGGCGCTCTGGGCGCGGCCGCAGGTGCGCTGGCCGCCCCCGCGCTCGTCCGCCGCTACGGCCCGGGGCCGATGATGACGACGGCGCTGGCGATCACCCCGCTGACGCAGATTCCGCTGCTGCTCGCCTCTCCAGGCCTTCGCTGGCAGATCACGATCGCGGCGGCGTTGTTCGTGCAGCTGGGTTGCGCCGGGGCCGCGGGCACCACCCAGCGGTCGATCCGTCAGATCATCACCACCCGAGGCATGCAGGCGCGGATGCAGGCGGTGAGCACCTGGCTGACGTCCGGTGCCCGCCCCGTGGCCGCGCTGCTCGCCGGCGGGCTGGGAACGTGGCTCGGGGTTCGGCCCGCCCTGACCGCCGGTACCTTCCTGCTGCTCGCGCCTCTGCTCGTCTTCACCAACTCCCCGCTGCGCGCGCTGCGGCAGATGCCGGACCCACCGACGCGGCCCGGCCCAGCCGCCCCGCCCGTGCAGTCGCCGCCCGCGCCCCGGACGGCGCCACCGGAGGAGCCCGCGGCCACGCAGCCGGAAGATGCCTGGCTCGACCGCTCGCACGGGGGCGATGCCCCGTGAAGGAGCTGCAGAACTCGCCAGAACCACCGCCCTGTGTGGCTTTCGCGCCGCTTGATCCCCTGGAGGGCGCCGTGCTGTCCGACCCCGCTGCACCGAGTGCCCTTCCTCTGCCGCGTCGGCCTGCCGATGACGTATCTCAGGTGACGGCCGCCCGGGCGGCGATGGTCGCCTGCCTTGAGGAAGAAGGGGTTCTCGCACCGGGCCTGATCCGCGACGCCCTCCTCGCGCTCCCCCGTGAAGTGCTGATGCCGCAGGCGTACGTCCGCCGCAGCGGGCCGGGCGAGGAGCCGCCACGGTGGGATCTGCTGGACTGGTCGGCGCCGCAGGACCGCTCCGAGCTGCTCGGGCTCCTGTACGGCGGAGGCAGTGTGCTCGTCCAGCACGACGGGGAGCCGCTGCTGGGCCGGGCGCGCGAGACGCGGTCGGGGGCGTCGATCACGTCGATGTCGACCGTGATGAGCCTGACCGCCTCACTGCTGGAGGAGCTGGATCTGCGCCCGGGGCTTCGGGTGCTGGATGTCGGAACAGGTGCGGGGGTGACCGCCGCGGTGGCCTGCCAGGTCTGCGGCGACCGGGGCGTGGCCACCCTCGACCGGGACCAGCACCTCATCGCCGCGGCCGCCGACCGCCTGGCCGATCTCGGTTTCCGCCCGCAGACGGTGTGCGGCTCGGGCGAACATGGCGTCCCAGGCCGGGAGTTCGACCGCATCTTCGTGTCGTACACGGTGGAGCGCGTACCGGCGGCCCTCGTCGAGCAGCTCGCGCCGGGGGGCACGTTGCTGGCGCACGTCAGTAGCGCGTCCCCGTCGTGGCCCGGCCTTGCCGTCGTGGAGCGCACCGCCGACGGGAAGGTCCAGGCGGATCTGCGGGCTGTGGAGTTCGCTCACCGGGCCGGGCACGGCATGGAGCGGATCTGGCTCACCGCGGAGTTCCGTCGGCGCATCGCCACCGATCCGGGCACCTGGACCCAGCGGAGCATGCTGGCGCCGCCGGCCGACACAGACCGGGGCCTGTGGCTGGCCGCCGATCACCTCCTCGGCGGACTGGTGCGTGACTTCGGCGCCGAGGATCTGACGATCGGCGCACCCGGCTGCGGCTCGTGGCTGCGCGTGCAGCCGGTGAGCCACAGCCGCTGGGACGTCACCACCCAGGGACCGCGCGACATCTGGAAAGAACTCCAGGACCTGGCCGCCCGGTGGCGTGCGGCCGGCAGCCCCAGCCGCTACCGCCTCCTGTTCGGGCCGGACGGCCGCCAGCGGGCCGTGTCGGCATGCGGGCGACTGTCCTGGCTGCTTCCCGCCCTCCGCCCGCTCGATGAAGGATCCGCCCCGTGAGCTATCCCGATGATCCCTTTCCCGCGCTGCCCGCAGAGCAGGCAGACCTGTTCGCCGCGGCCGCTGCGGGGTACGACCGCTACCGGCCCGGCGTGCCGGCCGAAGCGGCCGAGCTGCTGGCCGGCACTCTCCGCGACCTTCCTGATCCGACGCTGCTGGACCTGGGCACCGGCACGGGGCAGGTCCCCAAGGCCCTGCTCAAGGCTCTGCCCTCCCTTGCCCGTGTCGAAGGGGTCGACTGGAGCCGGCAGATGCTCGCCCAGGCCAGGGTCGCGCTCACGCCCCTGCTCGGCAGCTGCACCCTCAGCCTCGTCCAGACCTCGGCCGACGTCTATCAGCCCCTCGCACCGCTGCCCGGTGAGGAGTGGTGGACCCCGGACCTGATCACCTGCTGCCGGGCCTTTCACTGGATGAGCGGTCCGGACGTGCTGGCGATGGCGCACCGTGTCGCGGCACCGCAGGCCTCGCTGGCGATCATGGGAGATGGCAGCCTGTGGACCTACGAGGCGGACTGGACCCGGGCGCTGCGCCACCTGATCCAGCAGTATCTGGGGCCCGGGCGGCGCGCCGGCGCGATGGGCGACTATCCCCAGCCGATCCGGCCCTTCCAGGAGGAGCTCGCGGATTCGGCGTGGAGCGACGTGGCCGATCACCGCTTCCCCATCACGCGGTCCTGGACCCCGCAGAGGGTGCTCGGCTACCTGCGCACCACCTCCTTCGCCGGGGCCGACCTGTTCGCCGACCGGCACGCGGCGTTCGAGGAGGAGGCCCGGGCGCTGCTCGACGACCTGACGGACGGCGGAAGCCTGCTGGAGGAGAGCGTGTTCACGGTCCTGCTCGCGCGACGGCCGGCAGGTGCGCGATGAACGGCCGGCAGCGGCACACCGAGCCGGTGGACGTCCACCTGATCCTGCGCCGGGAGACCGCCGACGGGCCGCAGGTGCTGCTGTCGCGGCGGGCCGGCCCGGTCTACGCCGCGGGCCTGTGGCACCTTCCCTCCGGGCATCTGGACGGTCCGCACGAGGACGTCGTCACCGCCCTGGTGCGCGAGGCGCGGGAGGAGACCGGCGTCGTCATCGATCCGGCCGACGTGCGGGCTGCGGTGACCGTGCACCACCGAAGCCCCGGCGGGGTCAGCCGTACCGGTCACTTCTTCGAGGTCCGCCGGTGGCAGGGGGAGCCACGGATCGCGGAGCCGGACGTGTGCGATGCGATGGAATGGGCGCCCCTGGACGCGCTGCCCACCGGGATGGTGGCGTACTGCCGCGCCGGCCTGGACGCCTACACCGCCAGCGCGCGACTGGCCGTGCACTTCCAGATGCCCGGCGACGCCATCGCCTTCGACCCTGCGGCCGACCGGCTGCGCCTCGTCCCGAACGTGGCCGACGGGCCGGGCCCTGGCGGTCCCGAGGCGGCACTAGTGGAGTTCGCGGAGCGGGCGGTCGGCCGGATCACCCGATGGACGGACACGTCGTGGGCGCGGGAGAACAGCCGCGTCTGGCGCGCCGACGGCGCCCAGGGCGGCACCTGGTACGTGAAGGCGCACCAGAACCAGCGGTTCCACGGCCGGGAGGTGCGGGGGCTGCGGACGTGGGCGCCGGCGCTGGGCGCGGCCGCGCCCCGGCTGGTGGCCGCCGACAAGACATTGCGGGCTGTGGTGATCACTGCGGTGCCGGGCCGTCCCCTGCACGGCGTGGTCCTGGGCCCGGAGCGGGAGAAGGCGGTCTTCCGGCGGATCGGCGCGCTGGCCCGCCGCATCCATCAATCCGGTCCTGCCCGTCCCGCTCCGGCCGGCAGCGGTCCGGCGATCGCCAAGGCGGACCGGCATCTTGCGGCAGCGCGGGCTCATCTCAAGTTGGGCGACGAGGAGTTCGTCCGCGCCCTCATCGCGCAGGCCGACCGCCTGGAGCCACTGGAGTGGGTGGAGACCCACGGCGATTTCCAGCTCCGCAACATCCTCTACGACCCCGACATCCCCGCCGCCCCTGCCGAGGCGGAGGCCGGGCCTTTCCTGGCGGTGATCGACCTCGAGCGCAGTGAGCCGGGACCGGCCGTACGGGATCTGGTGCGCCTGTCCGACGCCTGGGCCGACCGCCCCGACCTCTTCGAGGCGTTCCGGGCCGGATACGGCAGAGCCCTGACCGCTGCCGAGGAAGCCCGGCTGGTCGTCGACGCCGCGCTCGACTCCGTGAGCGGGATCGCCTACGGCGCCGCCCACGGTGACCCCGAGCTTGTCGAGCGGGGACGTCGGACGCTGGCTCGGCTGCGCGCCGAGCATCGTGCGCCCCTCTCACCGACCAGAGACGCGAGGTGAACGCCGACATGGCGCCCACTGCCACACCCGGTCCGCAGGGCGATGCCGGGCGGCTGCCGGTCCGCGCGGCCACTCCCGCTGACGCCGAGGCCATCATCCGGATGCGCTCCCAGTACGTCCTGTCCGCGCCGATGACCGAGGAGTGGATCCGGCGGTGCACAGTCGAGCTGGGGCCACGGTTGGCGCCGGAGGGCGATGCGCGCGGCTTCGTCGTCGACGCCTCCGACGGGGTGATGGCGGCCTGCGCCCTCGGCCTGATCCACCCCGTGCTCCCGGCCCGGTCCTACCCCCGGGGCCTGGCCGCCCGCGTGCAACTGGTTGCCACACACCCGGACCACCGGCGCCGCGGCCATGCCCGGGCCGTCGTCTCCGCGCTCCTGGACCACCTGGCCGACGTTGAGGACGTCACGCTGTTCGAGCTGCACACCAGCGCGGAGGCCGCGCCCCTGTACCGGGAGTTCGGCTTCAGCGGCGACCCGGCGCTCATGCGGATGACCCGGCACAGCACATCCGCCGTCCCGCTTCCTGATGCGAGAGCGGATTCCTCGTGGGTGCCGCCGGAGCAGCACGCGCAGTCTCTGCCCAAGGCCGTCGCATTCGTCTGCCTCTACGTCACCGACGAGCATGACCGGCCGCTCCAGCTGCACTCCGTCTACTCCCCCGGCCACCCCTGGCACATGATCGGCGGCGCGATGGATCTGGGCGAGCGGCCCTGGGACGCGGTGGTGCGTGAGTGCCGGGAAGAGACCGGCATGACCGCCGCGGGCCCGCCTCGGCTGCTGGCCACCGTGTTCGGGCAGCCCCGGGCGCGGCGTCCGTACAGCACGCTCCAGCTCGTCTTCGACGGCGGACGCCTCACCGATGCCCAGATCCGCGCCCTCACCCTCAACCCGCGCGAGCACGACGAGGCCCGCGTACTACCCCTGACCGAATGGGAGCCACTGATGCCGGCCCACGATTTCGCACGGCTCCGCGCCGTGGAGGAAGCCCGCCGAACCGGCGTGGCCGCATACATGGACACCTGGGGGAACGCATGACCAGCAGCATCATCTTGATGTCCGACCGCCGGGTGGCTGCGATCCCTGTGAAGGAGTGCGGCGAGGACCTCGTCGACGTCCGCGCGCACGGCCTGAGGGTCGACGACCGCAAGCGCGACGCGGCCGGCGCCTGGGCCCACGTACGGCAAGGCGTCCTTGTCCGGCTGCTGCACGCCCAGTCGCTGCTGCCCACCGGAGTGCTGCTGCTCTTCGTCGAGGGCTTCCGGCCGCCAGCCCTGCAGCGGACGTACTTCGAGGAGTACGCCGCCGAGCTCGCACGCGCCCACCCGGACTGGCAAGCCGCCGAACTCCGGGATGCCACCAGCCGCTTCGTCTCGCCTCCGGAGATCGCGCCGCACTCCGCCGGCGCGGCCGTCGACGTGACGCTGATCGACCACGAGGGCCGCGAGCTGGACATGGGCACCCGCGTCAACGCCTCACCGGAGGAATCCGGTGGTGCCTGCTACACCAACGCCCCCGGCCTCAGCCTCCGGGCCCGAACGAACCGCGCCACCCTGAGCGGCGCATTGTCCGCAGCGGGCTTGATCAACTACGGCACGGAATGGTGGCACTACTCGGCCGGGGACCGGTACTGGGCGCTGCAGACCCGGCAGCCGGCCGCCCTCTACGGCCCCGTCGAACTGCCCTGACAACCCGCCACCCCACCTATCACGAACGAGGAGCGATCTGTGGGAATCACCCTGACCGACTGGTCCGCGCACTACAGCCAGGGGCGGGGGTTCCGTCGGCTCGGCGACGATGAGAAGAGGTTGATCGTCGAGCACGCGCCGGCGCCGGAGGGCGGCCGCGCGCTTGACGTCGGCTGCGGAACGGGCGAGATGTCCGTCTACCTCGCCTCGCTCGGGTACGAGGTGGACGCCGTCGATGCGGTGGACGCCGCGCTCGCGCGGGCCCGCACGGACCACCCCGACACCGCGGTGCGGTGGCTGCGCCTGGACATCGAACGCGACGACCCCGCCCCGCTGGACGACACCCTGTACGACCTGGTGGTCTTCCGCTTGTCCGTGGCCTTCGTGCACGACCGCACCCGCGTCCTGCATGCACTGGGGCGCCGGCTGCGCGAGGGCGGCACCGTACTGGTCGTCACCCCGCTGGCGGCGCACACCTCCGCCGAGAGGCGGCACATCGCACTGGACGAGGATGAGATCAGCGCCCTCACCTGCGGATGGACGAGCGTGCAGCGCATCGCCGTCGGCGACCTGGCGGCGCTGGTCCTGCGCGGGCCGTGCGCGGACACGGTCGCCACGGAACGATCTGTGCCGGCCACCGGCAACGCCGTTGCCGGGGCGCTGGCCGTCGTCACCGACGAGTACGGGCGTGTCCTGCTCGGCTGGTCCAAGCGCGGGATGTGGGAGCTCGCCGGAGGGAAGATCGACGGAGCCGAGTCGCTGGACGGAGCCGGGGTCCGCGAGCTCGCCGAGGAGACGGGTCTGCGCGCCACCGGTGCCACCGTGCTGGCCATCCTCACCGACGCCGCCCAGGGCGTCCCGCGGGTGACCGCCGTCATCCGGATCGCCAGCTTCACCGGCACCCTCACCACCGCGGAGCCGGAGAAGTTCACCCGCTGGGAATGGCACGACCCCCACGCCCTGGGATGCCTCGGCCCGCTTTTCACCCCGGCCGCGCAGGCTCTGGACGCCGTGTGGCCCGGCGTCATTTCCGGCCTGCCGCCGGTCCATACCTATCCGCACGCCACCGAACTGGCGCCGGTGACCGGGGAGCCGGCCGAAGCCGTCCGGCTACGCCGGCGCATGGCAGATTCCGTCATCGCGGGCGGCTGGGCGCCCTCGGCCGCTGTCCAAGAGGCGCTGCGCACGGTGCCGAGGCACCGGTTCGCACCGGAGACGGACCTCAAGACCGCGTACGACGACGACCTGGCCGTCGTCACCCGCCGGGACAAGAACGGCAAGGCGACCAGCTCGGTCAGCGCCGCCTGGCTCCAGGCCGACATGGCCGAGCAACTCCAGCTGAAGCCCGGGGCAACAGTCCTTGAGGTCGGCTCCGGCGGGTACAACGCGGAACTGCTCGCCCACGTCGTCGGACGGGCTGGACGGGTCGTCACGGTGGACGTCGATCCGTACGTGGTCCACCGCACACAGCGGCTGGGCGCGGAGGCCGGCAGCGGCCGTGTCACCGCCGTCCTCGGCGACGGTGGTCTCGGGGCACCTGGCCACGTCCCCGCCCTGGGGTTCGACGGGGTGATGATCACCCACAACGCGGCAGACATCGCACCGGCCTGGCGGGAACAACTCGCCCAGGGAGCACGGTTGGTGGTGCCGCTGGAGATGGGCGGCTACACCCGCTCCCTCACCCTGGTGCGGCGTGGCGACGTGCTGCACTGCGAGCACTGGACGTACTGCGGCTTCGTACGTGACCGCGGCGCCGCCGCGCGCTCCGCTCCCGCCGTCCGGCTGGCCGACGGCGAGGTCACCGTGCGGTGGGAGGACGGCGAGCCCGGTGACACCTCCGGGCTGGAGGAGGCGCTGCGCGGGCCCCGGCGCGAGGTCAGCACCGGCCTCGTGGTCCGGGGCACCTTCAATTTCGAGACCTTGCAGGTCTACGCCGCAACGACGCTGCCGGGGTTCTGCCGCCTGACCGCCCGGGAAGGGTCCGCGCTGGTCGCGCAGCAGGACGCGGCGGCGATGCTGTCGGACGGCTCCCTCGCCTACCTGACCTACCGCAAGGTCAAGGACGCCCCGGACCCGGCCGACCGCCTTACCGAGTTCTTCGTCCACGCCTACGGCCCGGCCGCCAGCGAGGTGGCGGAGCAGTTCGCCGGCTGCGTGCGCACCTGGGACCAGGTGGTGCGCGAGGGCGGCTACCCGCCGCTGACCGTCCACCCGGCCGGCACCCCCGACGAACAGCTGCCGGCCGGTGACGTGCTCGACAAGCCCTCCGCCAGGCTCATCTTCCAGTGGCCCGGCCGCGTTCCCGACGGGACGCAGGCCCTGCTCGCGGGCGGCGGTCAGCGGGCCTGACTCCGCCAAGCCGATCCCTGCGAGATCGGAGCCGCCACAGGCCGGTGGGCCGCCGGCCTCGTTCCTGGTGCGCGCGCACCCTTCGCTCACCGCGTACCTGACCGGGGAGGCGTTCCGCCCGTCCTTCCTGCTGCTGGTAGCCCGGCTCAGCCGCCTAGCGGCCATGTCCTGCCGCAATCATCCAGGAGGCAGCGTGCCGCCGCGGCGGGTGTCTGAGCCCTGGCATCAACCTGTTTCACTGCGAGAAAGGCGTTCCTCGTGCCACCACCCGCGCCCGAACTGAAATCACTGCTTGGGGTCTTCGCCCACCCCGACGACGAGAGCATCCTGGCCGGTGGCGTACTCGCGCAGCGCTCTGCCAGCGGTGCCCCCACGGGGGTCGTCACCGCGACCTGGGCCGCGGACAGCCCGCGGGCCGCCGAGCTCTCGGACGCCCTGGGCGTCCTGGGCGCAGGGGAGCCGAGGATGCTCGGGTTCGGCGACGCCCGCAACGAGTCGTCGGCGCCCGGACAGCTTCGGTGGTGCGACGTGGACCTGGACGAGGCTGTCGCTCAAGTGGTCGCGCACATCCGGCAGTTCCGGCCCTCCGTCGTAGTGACCCATGACGTGCTCGGCCAGCTCACCGGGCACCCGGACCACCGGCGCACCCATCAGGTGACGCTGCTCGCGGTGGAGGCCGCCGCTCTCCCTTCCCTCTACTCCGAGTCCGGTGAGCCGTGGCAGACCGGCGCCCTCTACGCGGCCACCCACCCCCGCTCCGGAATCGGTGACCTGGGCCCGCTCCTTCAAGGGGTGGGCAAGACGCTGCTGAGCGTGCCGGACGAGTACGCGACCGCCGCCGTGGACGTGACGCCGCAGCTCGATCAGAAGTGGGCCGCGATCTGCTCGCACCGCAGCCAACTCGAAGGCGAACGGCCACTGCCCGGAATTCTGTCGCGCCTTCCGCACGGGGCCCGGAATCGCATTCTGGCCACCGAGTACTACACCCGCATCGGACTTGGCCCTGCCCCGCACGGCTTGACGCGACTGACGGTCTGACCCACCGCATCCGCCGGACCGGCCTGCCCAGAGAACCCGCAACAGCCGGCTCCGCTCAAACCCACGATTCTTCTCGTTATCAAGGAAAACAGTTGCCGACCATATCTGGGCCCGCTTTGTGGCCTCACCAGCAAGAAGCAGTCGATGCCCTGGTGGAGGCGTTCGAGGGGGCGGAGCGCGCTACCGCAGTGATGGCGTGCGGCACGGGGAAAACCCGAACTGCTGCCGCGAGCGTCCGAGTCCTTGCGGACAGGTCGAACGTCAGGAGGGTCCTGGTCGTCGTGCCGTTCCTGGAGCTGATCACGCAGACGCTCAGAGAATGGCGAGAGGTCCTCGGGGACGCGGGGCTCGGCCGGGTCGTAGCCGTGTGCTCGGACAAGGAAGTCCTGCGCGACCACCAGCCCCAGCTTCGTGCACAGCGTGCCGTGGTGACCACCAGCGCCGCCGACCTCGCCCAGCTCACCGCCGGTCCGGGCCGCGTCACGGTCGCGACCACATACGCGAGCCTGCCCGTCGTCGCGGCAGCGCACGATGAGTTCCAACTGCCACTGTGGGACCTGATCATCCCGGACGAAGCTCATCGAAGTGCCGGCAGGGCCGACAAGGCGTCCGCCATGATCCACAGCAACGCCTTCATTCCGGCAGCCCGACGGCAGTACATGACCGCTACGCCGAAGATCTTCACCGGGTCGGGCGACGACACCATCAGCATGGACGACGAGAAGGTCTACGGTGAGGTCGCTTATCGTCTGGGGTTCTCACGCGCGATCTCCCTGGGGCTGTTAGCCAACTACCGCATCATCGTGCCCGTCGTGACGGATGAGCAGGTCCGTGCCGCGGCCAGTAGCCCGGACGGCGACTTCTACCAGAGCGGGCACTCCGCGATATCCCCGGCTGTGCTCGCCACACAGATCGCCATCCTCCGCGCGGCCCACGAGTTCGGGCTGCGCAGAATGATCACCTTCCACAATCGGGTCGTCGCAGCTCACTGGTTCGCCCGTACGCTGCCGCACGCCGTTGCCCACCTGGCCCCCGGGGTCCGCCCCGCCGACCTCTCGGTCGGTCACGTCCACGGTGAGCAGTCGCTGTCCGAACGGCAGAAGACCCTGACCCGGCTCCGATCCGAAGACGACTCGCTCGTTGTCATCACCAACGCGAAAGTCCTCGGCGAGGGCATCGACGTGCCGGCCGTGGACTCCATCGCCTTCATCGACAACCGCGGCTCGGCCATCGACTGCATTCAGGCAGTCGGGCGTGCCCTGCGGCGTGGCAGCCACCCCGGTCCCAAGACCGCGTCGGTCATCGTGCCCGTCCTGCTCAAGCCAGGTGAAGACCCGGAAGCCGCCCTGAGCACCTCCGCCTTCGCCCCGGTCTGGCAGATAGTCCGAGCCCTGTGCGCGCACGACGACGGACTCGGCGAGCGCCTCGCGCAGATGCGCCAGGACCTCGGAGCCCGCCCGACGAGCACGGACCGTGAAGACGACCTCCGTGGGACCCCCGGCGAACTCGCCGCCGACGACAAGGACCTCCTGGCGCTCCCGGACTGGCTGCGGATCACCGGCGTTCCCGTTCCCCCGGGATTCGCCAATGCCATCACGGTGCAGACCGTCCGCACCGCAACCAACTCCTGGCAGGAGTACTACGGCGCCGCCTCCGCCTATCAGCAGGTCTTCGGCAACACCGACATCCCATCCCACTGGGTCACGGCCGAGGGACTGAGGCTGGGAGCGTGGTGGACCAAACAACGCGTCGCATACAACACCGGTGAGCTGAGCGAGGAGCGCCAGGCGCTGCTGGAGAAACTCGGCATCGTCTGGGACCAGCTCAGCACAAGCTGGATGGTGACCTACCAGGAGGTGAAGCGCCTCGCGGCGGAGCAGGGCCACTTCGTGTTCGACGACAGCGTCCTCACCCCCCAAGGACTGGTTGTCCTCAACTGGTGTACGCAGCAACGGAGCCGACGGCGCGCGGGCAAGATCACTGAGCAGCGCACCGCGCTGCTGGATGCGATCAACTTCCCCTGGGACGGTGCGCAAGAACGCTGGATGCGCCGCTACCGCGACCTCAAGACCATCTACGACCGCCGCGGAAGCCTGCTCCGCCTTGCCGCCAGCACCCCGGAGGCAGTGTGGCTGGAGGGCCAGCGCGCCGCCCACCGGAACGGCCGGCTCGCACCGTGGCAGATCAAGCTGATGGAGGCGGTGGGCATCGACTTCACCAACCGGCGCGATGCCGCCTGGCGCAACACCTACGAGACGCTCAAAAGGTTCCACGCCGAAAAGGGCCACTGGGCCGTTCCCAGTGATCTCACCACCGTCGACGGCATGAAAGTCGGCCTGTGGATGAGGACACAGCGGGTCAGCAGAAGAGCCGGCACCCTGCTCGCAGAGCAGGAGACCCTGCTCAACGAGATCGGATTTCCGTGGGATCCCATCCAGGAACGCTGGGATAGCCGATACGCCGAGCTGGAAGGGTTTCACGCCGCCCACGGCCACCTCGATGTTCCCCCCGGCTCGCTGAAAAACTGGCTCTACCAGCAGCGCAAGAAGCACGGGAAAGGAAAACTTCCTTCAGACGCACAACAACGTCTCTCCGCGATCGATCCGCTCTGGTACGAGAAGACACAGGCGCCATCGTGACCCGCGATTGGACGCGACCGGAGTGGAGGTCCCGTCGTCCGGCTCGGCGACGCCATCAGACAAAATCATCTTGAGCCCTGGCGCCGCCGCAACGTCGGCACCAACCCCACAGGGACACGCCGGCGCGCACGCCAGGGTGAGTTCGCCAGCCGCCTACGCCTGCGCCCGGTCGTCAGGCGACCGTCAGCGGTACCTGTTTGGTCATGGCCCGGTTGACTCGGGGGTCGCGCCCGGCGACGTAGGAGGGGCAGGGCATGTAACCGGTGCGATGGTAGAGGGCCAGGGCGGCGCGGTTGCGCCGTCCGGTCTCCAGCATGATCCGCGTTGCGCCGCGGCTGGTGGCGTACCGTTCGAGGTTTTCGAGGAGGCACCGCCCGATGCCGCGGCCGCGAGCATCTCCGGAGACATACATCCGTTTGACTTCCGCAGTGTGCTCGTCGCGGAGGCGTACGCCTCCGCATCCGACCGCATCGTTGCCTACGTGGGCGATGAGGAACAGGCCCGCTGGCGGGGCGAAGTCCGTCTCGGGAGTGGTCTCCGGGTCGTCGGCGAAGCCGTACAAGCCGAGTTGCTCGGCGCGCAGGGCCTGGGTGAGGCGGCGGGCGTCCGGGTGATCGTATGGCGTCGCGGTCACCCTATGCGTCAGAGGACGCATCGCGGTCGGGGCGTCGGGGCGTTGGGCAAGAAGGACATGACGCCGATGGTGCCCGTCGGCGGCGGTGAGCACACGGGACATGGCTGGCGTGCATCCAGGCGCCGGGCGGAGCGGTGGATCCAGCGCAGACGAAGAACCGTCCTCTTCCTTCTCACTGCACAAAGTGCGCTTCAGCCGACGGAGCTGCTCTGGGTGTCCGGGACCTGAGGCAACCAGTGCACGGAATTGTCGCGGAAAGACTGGTTGACGGGGACGAGATCGTCACCGGTGGTGTCGTCCAGGGCCGTGACGACGATGCCGAGCTCGGGGATGTCGCTGTCGATCCCCGCGAGACGGCTGCCGCAGTTCGAGCAGAAGCCGCGCTGAGCCTCCCCCTCGAACGTGGTGAACCAGGTCGGCTCGACTCCGGCAGTCCAGGTGACCTCCTCGGGTGCGAAGCCGGCCCACCACATCATCGGCCCACCGCCGAGTTTCTGGCAGTGCGGGCAGCTACACGTATGCGGGTAGATGGCCTTGCCCCTGACAGTGAAGCGGATCCGCCCACACAGACATCCGCCGGAGCGCTCCTGAGCAGACGCGGCGACTTCGGAGGTGGTGTTCATCAGTTCATCTCCCGCTAGATGTACATAAGTTGGGCCACGGAGTCTGTCATGGCTCCGCGAACACCAGGAACTCGCCACAGGTCGATCCCGAGTATTTACTCTCAGGACCTGGCGAGGCCGACGGCCGCCGTACGGGCAAGGCACGCTCCGGTGGCGCGGGGCGAATCAGGCCACGGACCCGAGCGGCCGCCTGCACGTACCAGTCCGGGCCGACGTCTGCCTCAGCTGTTGACCGGGCGGCTCGCAACGTACGAAGCCGGTCATTCAGAGGCGTGAGGGCCCCTCACGTCCAGGGGCCCTCCGCAGAACAGACTCAGATTCGCTCGAGCGATCCCTGGCGTCGCGGCGACAGCTCGGGAGCGCCCTACGAAGAACGCTCTATGCGAACTGGGACGTTGAAGTACTCCCCCAGCGCAAGTCGTGCCAGGACAGACTGCTTTAGCTTGTGCCGCTTCGCGGTCTGCTTCAAAGTTGGGATCCACTTCGTGGACACCGAGTACTGAAGCCGAGTGTTGGCTGGCTCGATCTTCTTAGGCCGGCCCGGGCCACGTTCGATCACCTTGAGACCTGGGAACAAGCCACCTTCTCGGACGGGACCCCGCGCCTCAGCGATGAGCTCGGGCAGCCGATCGGCGCATTCCGCCACCGCGGTAAGGACGATCGTCTCCGCAGACTTCCCAGTCTGCTGCATCTGCTTGACCTTTGCTGCGATCGTGGACGGTACGTAGGTCTGCAGCGTCACCTTCCCTGTGGCGGAGTCGAACGCATCATCATCCTCGCCCCAGTCATCGTCCTCAGCATCAGCTTCCTCGGCGGCGAGACGCTCCTCCTCCGCCTTCTTCCGATCAGCCTCTTCGGCGGCGAGACGCTCCTCCTCCGCCTTCTTCCGATCAGCTTCCTCGGCGGCGAGACGCTCCTCCTCCGCCTTCTTCCGATCAGCTTCCTCGGC